>NZ_CP075379.1:0-600000 GCF_023035875.1 Borrelia puertoricensis | reverse complement strand
TTGCTCTTGCTGCTTCAAGCTTAGCATTAAGAGAAATCATATTAGTTGCACCTAAAAAACTATTGATAGTCTCCAAACTTCCTTGCACACCTACAATAACAGCACTAACCTTTTTCAATTTTTCTTCATTATTCTTCTCAATATCTTCAAAAATAACACTCACTTGACTACGGGCATTATTTGTCTTCTCAATAAACGACTCAAAGAGCTTATCAATATTCTCAAAGTTAAAGAATAAGTTTTTATATAAAAATTCAATACGAACTAATACATTACTAATAGAAGACCTAGCATGATAAAAACCTTGTATCATCTCTTTAACAGACACCTTATATTCACACAAATTTAAAGATTGATTATCATCTTCTATATTTTTAAAAGATTCGTCCTTAAATGAATTAGATATATCAGATTTTTTCTTATCAAAAAACGAAAATTTATACATGAAAAGATTTTACCACAAAAAATAATTTTCTAACAACATAAAAACAACTTAATTTAATGATCTTTTAAAAGATAATAAATTAATAAGAAACACTTACAAAAAATATTTTAACACGAACTTTTAAAATTAAATTTAATATATATCTAAATTAGATTTTCCATATCTCAAATTAAATTGCATATATTAAAAAATAACAAATTTTACTTACTTTTAACTAAAGAATATCTACCGTGTAATTTACTATACTCAAATAAAACATCTTCATAAGAGAAAAATTTCATAAAAATATTAATAAAATTTTCCAACTTCTCTTTAATCACTGGCAAATAAAAATCATTATCAAGTTTAAAAATATCATCTGCATCTAATATAATTAAGTCTTCATCTTGCTTTAAAATAGTTCTTTTGGGTTGCCAAAAAATAACATTAATCTTACCACTTCGAATCACAAACCGCTTAAGTTCATACTCAAGATCAACATGCTCTGCTCTTGCCTCAATAATACCAGTAATAACACACCTCTCATAATCTAATCTCTTAATAAGCACTGCATCTGTAAGTATGCCTTTCCCTGAAATATCAAGGGGAAATTGTTCTTCAATTTCATATTGTTTATTAAATGGCAGATTAGCTATCTTTCTTAAAAGATTAAGAAGTATATACTTTTTACTCATATTTCTATTACTTGGTCTAAGACAAGGTATTTTCATTCTATATTTAAGCTCATCAAAGAAATATTTAACTAACCTTTTCATCGAAATCGCCTTTTTAATATCACTTTCCTTCATCTTATCCCCCTAACAAAATATCTTAAAAGAATTCACATACCAACTATACTAAATATATGAAATACATTAAATAATCCAATCAAAATAAAATGACTTGAAATCAAAGACATGCTTTTACTAAACCTACAAAAAGCTTAGACGGGTTTTCCAGTCTTGTAATAAGCTCAGGATGAAATTGACAAGCCACAAAAAACTTATTCTTTGGTATTTCCATTATTTTCACTATCCGAAAATCGTCAGAAAATCCAGACACAATAAATCCATGATTATTAAACGAATCAAGATAATCATTATTAACTTCATACCTATGCCTAAATCTTTCAACGATCATCTCACTTCCATAAAGTTTAAAAACAAGTGTATCTTTCTTTAATAAAACAGGATAGCCTCCAAGTCGCATTGTAGCACCCTTATCTTTAAGTTCCTTTTGCTCAGGCAATAAGTGAATAACAGGGGTTATAGAATTGCATATAGAATTATCTTCAGACAAAATCTCTTCAGTATCAGCATCAAATATTCCACAAACATTACGTGCAAACTCAATTACTGCAAGTTGCATGCCAAGACAAATACCAAGAAAAGGAATATTATTCTCACGAGCATATTTAATTGCACGAATCTTACCTGCATATCCTCTCCCTCCAAATCCACCAGGTACTACTACACCATCTATACCCTTTAACATCCCTTCATCAAAATTAGTACTATCAATTACAGTTGTTTTAACTAAAATATCTAAATTAGCAGACACATGGATTAAAGACTCAAATATTGATGCATAAGAATCACCAAGCTCAGTATATTTACCACAAATAGCAATATTTACAATCCTTTGAGGAGAGACAAGATTCCTCTTTATTATCCCTACTAATCGCTCAAGCCCATCCACCTTGGGCTTAACATTTATTTTTAACTTTGAACCCAAAATTTCGTGTAATCCCTGTTTATAAAAAGATATGGGTATTTCATAAATAGTTGAAACATCAGTATTATCAATAATGGATGAAGTATCAACATTACAAAACATTGCTATTTTTTGTCTCATCTGTTTTGTTAATAGTTGAGAACTTCTTGCTATAATTAAATCTGGAAAAATTCCAGCTTTATTTAAAGTTTTTACACTTTGCTGAGTAGGCTTAGATTTTTGCTCATTTATTCCAACAGGACTTGGAATATAAGTTAAGTGTACAAAAGCAATATTATCACTCCCAATCTCATATCTTATCTGTCTCATTGTTTCAATAAACAAAATATTTTCCATATCCCCTACAGTACCACCAATCTCAATTACTAAAAGTTCACTGCTCTCTTCTTTGGCAATTTTAAAAATTGTCTCCCTAATCTCATCTGTAACATGGGGAATAAGCTGTACAGTTCTCCCTAAATATTTCCCATGCCTCTCATTTTCAAGAATATTCTTATATATTTTTCCCATAGTAATATTCCAATTAGACTTAGAATTCAGATTTAAAAATCTCTCATAATGACCAAAATCCATGTCAACCTCTCCACCATCATCAAGAACAAAAACCTCTCCATGCTCAACAGGATTTATAGTACCAGGATCAGTATTTAGATAACCATCGCATTTAATTGGTGTTATCTTCAAATCATCCTTAAATAACCGTGCGATACTTGCAGATGTAACTCCTTTACCTATTCCAGAAATCACACCACCTGTTACCACCAAAATTTTTAAATTATCTATCATCAAAATCCTCCAAAAAAAATAAGTTCAAACTACCAATACCAATGATAAAAAATCATTTTAATCTAAATCTTTAACACCACAACAATATTGTAAGGCTGATATATAATTACAAAAAAATTTATAAATTTAAGAATAATATTCTCTTTATTCTTACAAAAATAAATTTTCCACATAATACAATTTATGTATAAACAAAAATTACTTTTAAAATATCATTTTAATAAAAAAATAGTAGCTATGAAAATCAACATTCACTCAATTTAAATAAATAATAACTACTAAATTTTAAAAACGAAATACGTACACAAAAATAGTTAAAAATGCCAACAAAAAAAAGAACAACGCTGCAAAAAAAGATATGAATCCCAATAAAATGCTCAAATTAACTTTAGTATTTAAGTTTCCTAAATTTTTAAGAATGAAATATACACAAAAATAAATAAATCCTGCAAAAAGCATACAAATAAATTTAATAAAATAATATTCACCCCAACCACCAAAATCGTTC
This sequence comes from Borrelia puertoricensis, assembly GCF_023035875.1. Lineage (NCBI taxonomy): Bacteria > Pseudomonadati > Spirochaetota > Spirochaetia > Spirochaetales > Borreliaceae > Borrelia > Borrelia puertoricensis. The sequence goes on along the minus strand of NZ_CP075379.1, from coordinate 596,548 downwards.
CCAACTTTAAACAAATAGGTATTAACAAAAAATATAACAAAATAAAAAAAGACAACCAATAATGTGAAAGACAAACTTCCAATGACAATAGCTCCAAACAAAGGATAATTTTTAAACATAATTCTAGATAACAAAAATATAGAAAATCCGACAAAATAAATAACATAAGTCTCTTTAAAAAAGGAAAAAACAAAATATAAGGAAAGATAATTTGTTTGATTTCCCACAAAAAAATTCTTATCCAATAACATAGTTAAAGTCAGACTTGTATAACCACAAATAATTAAAAACAAAGGTAAAATAAATAAAAATTTAACCAAAACAAACAAATATCTCTCTAGAGTAGAAACAGGCAGAGATAAATAAAATACATCTTTAAGCAAATCATGAATCGGCTTATAATGATCAAACATATTGTATATTGACACAATACATACAACAAAAACCAAAACGAAAAAAAATGATTCACCATTAATCAACATAAAATTAATTAAATCGATAAATCCATTAATTTTTAAAAAAATATAAATTAAAGGAAAAACTAAAAAAATTGAAACAACAAAATACAAATATAATTTTTTATGACAGACAAAATCAAAATTAAATAACAAAAAAAATCTCTTTAAACTAAACATTAGCTAAATCCTTTAATTTATTGCTAGTGATATATAAAAAGAAAAACTCAAGGTCAACATTATCATCGCAAAAACCACTCCCAAAATAAAGCGCCTTAAATCCACCTTTTACTTTTTCATAATAAAGCTCTTCCCCTTCTAATTTATCTACAATCCTAACTTTATAGTTATTATTAATATAAGAAACTGAATTCGAAAAAAGAATATTATTATTACCAATAATAGTTAAATGATCTACAATATCTACTAAATCTCTAACATTATGCCCTGTAATAAAAACTATTTTGTTTTTTAAATTACTTATAATATCTCTAAAAACATTCTTTGAAGCAATATCAAGACCATTTGTTGGTTCATCAAATATCAAAATAGGAACATTTGTAGCCAAAGAAAAAGCAATAATACTCTTTTTTCTTTGGCCATAAGAAGAAGAACCAAACTTTAGATTAATATCTATCTCAAATTTCAACAAGTACTCTTTAAAATCTTTTTCACTAAAATTTAGATAAAACTTATACAAAGATCTATAATAATCATTTAAAGAAACACTGGGTAAATCAAATTCTTCAGGCACAAAAAACAAATTCGCTAAATTTAAAGGATTTCTTGGAAAAACTTTTAAAGAATTAAATAAAACTTCTCCCTTTAATGGATTTAAAAGCCCACTAACAAGTTTAAGTAAAGTAGTTTTTCCTATTCCGTTCTTGCCAAGAATCAAGTAAGTTTGTGGCTTTGAAAAAGCTAAATTCAAGTCTGAATAAACTTTGATCTTATGATAAGAAAATGAGACATCTATAAATTTTATTTTCAATAAAAATTCTCCTTTAGTTAAATTGTAAAAAGAGTCCATAATAAATACAATAATAAAACACTAATTTTTCAAAAAATATTTACAAATAAATAGAGAAAAATTAACATAAAGTCTCGAACTAAGATACCAAACTTTCAACATAATTTTTGGCAAAATTTGAATCTCACTAAACCTAGCCTCCTTAAGACTTGCATAATAAACTTGAAACTCCTTAGAATTTTGAACCTCATCAAGAACAGAAATAAGTTTTGATTTATGCGCCTTATAAACAAGTCGATCTTTAATGTGCCAACCTATAATATAAATCTGCTTAAAAGAAATATAATAATAAAGCTGTAAATAAAATCTTTTATAATATTCAAAATACTTCTCAAAAAGTCCCTCTTCCTTGAAAAAACTTTCCACAACCTTAAGGGATAAAGAAACCTTACTAATTACATTAATTGATGAACTGGCACTTCTCATCCATTGAAAGTTGGTATAAAAATAATTATTTACGAAAGAAACTTTATCTGCCTTTAAAAAAACATGTAGCATGAACACTATATCTTCTAATATTACATCATTTACTATGATATCATTTTTTACAATTAAATCTCTTCGAATCAGTTTATCCCATAATGTACCCACAACAAAATTTTTCTTACAAAAACTAGCAAAAACAGTTAATAATAAATTTTTAAAAGCCTCTTCTCCAGTTATTGGATAATTTGGAAAAGGAAGTGCAGATCTTCTCTTAATATTTCTTGCAATAAAGTAAACGTAAAATTGAGAACAAACAACATCTGAATTATCGGCCTTTGCTCTATTATATAATACTTCAAGCATAGTATTCTCAACAGAATCATCACTATCCCAATAAATTATATATTCTCCTTCTGCCTTTGCAAGGCCATTATTCCTAGAGGAAGATATTCCTAGATTTTTTTGATTAATAATTTTCACACAATCATACTGATCAGCATATTTTTGAGCTATCTTTAAGCTATTATCGTAAGAACCATCATTCACAAGTATAATTTCTTTATCTCTTAATGTTTGATTAAGAGCACTCTTTATCATAACTTCAAGGGTACTATCAGAATTAAAAAAACAAATAATCACAGAGACCTTGTACTTATACATAAAACCCTCCAAATAAATACCAATCTTAACAAAAAGTCTGGATTAATAACTAAATATACTAAATATTCTTAATTATAAGACATAAGGAAATATTGCATAGTATAGTTAATAAGCTTACATGATTTTAAATATATTTTCCAACAAATTAGATATAAATACTATATAATACAAATTAAATAAAAAGATAATCGACTCAAATAATAAGGAGTTTAAATGCTGAAAATAATTAGCCTTGGAGGTGGAATAATTAATCCTGACAAAATCAACATAGAATATATTAAAAATCTTAAAAATCTTATTTTCAAATGGGTACAAGAAGATAATAGGAGAAAAATTATCTTAATTACAGGCGGAGGCAAAACGGCAAGAGAATATCAAGATGCTTATAAACAAATTAATCCTAAGTTTAAAAACCATGAACTTGATGAGATTGGAATAATGGCAACCAAACTAAATGCCAAACTTATCAGCAAAGCAATGCAACCACTCTGCATTGACAATATTATAAGCGATCCAACTCAGGATTTTCATTTTAAAGGACAAATAGTAATTGCATCAGGATGGAAATCAGGATTTTCAACAGATTATATTACTGTAAAGTTTGCCGAAAAGTTTAAAGCAGATGAAATAATTAATTTAACCAATGTAAATCAAATTTACGATAAAGATCCAAAAAAATTTAATGATGCAAAAGGATTAAGCAATATTACTTGGAACGAACTACAAAATATTGTTGGAAAAAACTGGGAGCCTGGTTCAAATTTACCGTTTGATCCAATAGCAACAAAACTAGCACTAAAGCTTGGTATCAAAGCTTACATATTAAATGGAACTGATCTTCAAAACTTAAAGAAAGTTTTTGATAAAAATGATGATTTTTTAGGAACTATTGTAGTAAAATAAAAACTATTGCCGGTATGGCGGAATTGGTAGACGCGTCAGACTCAAAATCTGATGAGGGTAACCTTGTGTCGGTTCGACTCCGACTACCGGTATTAATTTATTTAAATAAGAAATAATATTTACCAAAAGAAAGAATACAAATAGACACCCGGCTGCTAAATAATATTAATAAATCTAATAAAATGAATCGGAATTATTGATACTAAATCTTTTAAAGATGAAATCTTAAGTATTAAGTCCCTTAATAGCATCCTTATAAATTAAAATAAGATTCATAAGTTCACTCTCATCAATATATTCATTGGTTTTATGAGCTGTATTATCTGAGCCTTTAAATAATGGACCAAAAGCAACGCAATTTTTTAAAGCTCTGGAATAAGTTGCACCGCCAATAGCAATAGGACTAACATTACTCTCACCTGTAAAGGCTTTATAAACTTCAATCAAAGACTCAATAAACTTTGAATCAGAATCAACATAAAGAGGATCAAGAAAAGAAACTTCATGATAATCTAAAGAATATAAATTTAAAGTTCTTTTTATCAAATCCACCAGTTCTTCTCGTCTATAACTTACAGGATATCTCATATCAAAAGATAAAATTTGATTAGATGTTTTAGACAATTTAACCTTTGTCAAGCAAAGAGTAAGTTGTCCAGATTTAGAATCTTCTAAAACTTTACCAAACAGTTTCTCACCATTAATAGTAAAACTGATCTTATCTTCAAAAAAATTAACAAAATCGGCTTTTACACCTAAAGATTTAATAATCTTTAATGCATAAGGAGCAACATTAACACCAAGATCGGGTAATGAAGCATGAGCAGAAATGCCATGAATTAAAACATTGTTATCAAAAAATTTATATCTAATCTTACCACCAAAACTGTCAAGTAAAATTCTAAAATCATCTTTATTAAAATCACCAAGCTCAAAAGAACACTCATCAGGAATCACATTATATCCAGTTCCAATCTCAAAATCCATAAAAAATTTCTCATCACTAATAACATCGAATTGCAATAACCCTTTCTCAGCATTAACAACAGGAAAATCACCATCAGGTGTAAAAGCAAAATCAGGAATCTCTTCTTTAATTTTATATTGCTCAATACAACGCCATGCCACCTCTTCATCTGTTCCAAAAATTACCCTAAACCTTTTATTAAAAAAAATCCCCTCTAAGAGTAATAATTTAAAAGCATACAGAACAGCCATCAAAGGCCCTTTATCATCTAGAACACCCCTAGCATATATTTTACCATCTCTAAAATCAAGTTTAAAAGGATTTGAATGCCAATTAGACACATTGCCAGCATCAACAATATCAATGTGGGCCAAAATACCTATAAGTTCATCACCCTGCCCTATATCAGCAAAACCATAATACCCGTCCCGATCCCTATAAACTTTAAAACCAATATCTTTAGCTATTTCCAAAACTTTATCTAAACATAAATCAATTTGTTCCCCAAAAGGCTTATTTTTTAAAGCAAAAGCGTTAACACTATTAAATTTTATCAACTCTCCTAAATGAAAATAAAATTGTTTTTCTAACTTAATATCCATAAAACTAAACCTTTAGTACAACTGCAAGACAATTTAAAAAGAAAAGTTAAAATATTTTTGATATTGTCTGCATAAGAGTGTCGGGATTGAAAGGTTTAACAAGCCAACCAGTAGCACCAGCTTTACGCCCCTCATCAACTTTTGACTGCTCAGATTCAGTAGTTAAAACAAGTATTGGAACAAAACTTCCAAACTCCCTTATCTGTTTAATTACCCCTATTCCATCCAAATTAGGCATATTGATATCCGTAATAATTAGATCAAAATCTTTATCACTCTGTCCAACGGCTTCCTTAAACTTAGATACACCCTCTAACCCATCCTGGGCCTCAGAAACTCCAAAACCATTCTGCTCTAAAATGTAAGCAACACTTTGCCTAATAGCTCTATTGTCATCTATAACCAAAATCCTTTTTTGCATGTAACGCTCCTAAAACCACATAAAAAGTATACAAAAGTTAGAATAAAATTACACTACCCTCATCAAATGAATGAACGTCCTTTTCATCCTCGATAAGAGACAATAAATATTTTTTATGAACAAACAAAGTAAACCTATTAGCAATTCTGCGAATAAATTCTTTATCTTCAATTTCAACACACTTAAGACCATTTTTCAATAACTCTAAATCAAGAGTACTATTAATATCATTGTCCATTTCCATTAAAGTCCTTTCAAGATTTAAAAGATCCATTCTCAAATTCTTAATATTATGAATACCTAACTTTACTTCTTCAAATATTTCTAAAAAATCAACTGGAAAGATTTCATAGGATAATACCTGATCAAGAGCAATCTTTTTTATCTCAAAAATATTATTCTTTATTTCCATAAAAAGCTTTTTAAATTTGTTAAAATAATTTCTCTCAAGATAAAATCTATTATCACAATCTTTCACAACTTTTTCAAAGAAAAATATTATTTGGGACAAAAACTCTCGTCCTTTGGTAATATTTAGCTCAATATCACTAATAATTTTTGACATTTCAGAAATATTACCTTCCATATCATCAAGTTCAACTCTCTTTACAACCTCTATTTTGGAAGCTATATTAATATTTTGAAACCTAGAAGAGATAGCTGAAATATTCGAAAACATTAATTCCAAAGATTTAACAAGCTTAATCTGTTCATAATAAAGATTTAAAAAATTAGAATTATTTTTTTCAACATCATCAATCCTTTTAAGTAAATTCGATAAAATCACGGAAAAAGATTCAACTGATCTTGAAATATCAATATATGAAGAATTATCTGACTTTAAATCATTAATGACCTGCATAGAAGAAATCGATGTGTCAATAAATTCTTCAAAAGCCATCAAATTTTCATCCAACTTAGCAATAACATCTTCAACTATCATTCTGGATGAATTTGTAAAAACAGATAAGACTTTTAACTTCTGAACCTCACTTATATCTCTAAACTTAAAAACATCAATGCTTGAATACATAATATTTAGATGATACAAAGACTGAGTAAGCCTATCTTGAAACTGAAGATAAGACACAGCATTTACAAACTTAAATTTAAACTCACTAAGTATACTTAATACATTATCATAAAAAGCAATAACTTCGCCAATACCCCCTGAAAACTCATCTATATTTTTAATCAAATTATCTTTAAATTCCTCAAGAATTTTATTCTCAGCCGTATTATTTTCAAGCACCTGATCCTTAGCACGATCAAGTCCAACTTTAATATCCCTACCCCTACTAGTTAGCTGGTCTGCTTGCTTAATCATAGATTGAGTTAAAGTCTTAATCTCATTTGTAATATAAGAAAAAGCACCTCCTGCTCTCCCAGCCCTCATAGCAACAGTCAATGTATTAATCGACATTATTTCCATATCAATAGAACTTCTCTTCATCTTTTCAATTACATCTTCAAGAATCTCTATATCTTTAACCTTATCTCTTATAACGCTAAACTGTACTTCAAGCAATTCGGTTGAAGAATTAAAATAAGATACAAAATCATTCAATACCCTTATTACTTTAGAGATAAAGTTATTCAAAGAATAATCATTATCAATATCAAGATTAGAAATAAACCCAATATTAAAAGATAAATCTTTAATATCTTTAGAAAGTTTTTCTATTAATTTAGGAATTGATTTACTTAAACTGGCATAAACTTGCCTTGAATGACTATCAAAAACCTCAAGTTCAACAAATAATTTATTAATATGCGGATCAATATCCAGAAATTTAACATCATCTTCCATTAAGATCTCCTTAAAATATATTCAGATATTTTATTTAAAGGAAGAACCTTATCTACAGCACCTATTTTTATTGCCTCCATAGGCATTCCAAATACCACAGACGTTACCTGATCTTGAGCAATGTTATATGCGCCACTTCTCTTCATCTCAAGCATACAACAAGCACCATCATCTCCCATTCCCGTAAGCATAACTCCAATAGCATTTTCCCCTGCATACATAGCAGCGGAACGAAACAAAACATTAACAGAAGGCTTATGTCTACTAACTAAAGGACCATCTAACAAATTAACAAAATAGTTCCCATTAGCATACTTCACAATTAAATGATAATGACCATTGGCAATTATTACAAGACCAGGCCTTAAAATATCTCCATCTTCAGCCTCTTTTACATCAATTTCAAGCTCATTATTCAAACTCTTTGCAAAAGATGTTGTAAACCCCCCTGGCATATGCTGAACAATAACAATTGGGGGCGAGTCTCTTTTAAAAAACTTTAAAAATACTCTTAAAGCCTCAGTACCACCAGTTGAAGAACCAACAAAAATAACTTTTCCGGTTTTATTTTTATTAATAACACCTTGATATTTCAGAATAACATCTGGATCATTCTTAGGAGCAACATTAATAACATCGGCAACCTTATAGCTTTTTGTTATACCAGAAATACTGCCTTCAGATTTTTTACTCTCAAACTTAACAAAAGAATCAGGGGCTTTTATTCTCTTAGTCTCAAAAGAAGCAATAAATTTATTACCAGCCAGTTTCTTGATCTCAGATTTTATTAAATCCAAATAATCACTTCTAAATAAATTAACTGTAAGTTTAAAATTAAGTTTATTTATTATTAGTTTAATTTTATCTCTCTTAGATTCAAGAAAACCAAATTTTGGATAAACTTCATCTTCTGCTATAAAAATAACAGGAAGTGAAATATTATTAAGAACATTACTAAGCGCATTCCCAAAATGAGACTTGGCAGCATTTTCATCAACAATAACTAAATCGGGGAATTTTTGTAAAAAAACATTAATAAGGTTTAAAGAATTAGAACCTGGATTTAATATTTCAACATTCATATCCTTAGAAAAAGTCCTAACAAAAACCTGTCTTATCAGACCTTGAATATCAATTATCAATATTTTCATTATAAAAGCCCAAATATATTATGTTAAAGAATATTACCTTATAACCTTAGTTATTGTATCAATATCAACTACTAATGCTAGACTACCATCTCCAAGTATTGTAGCTCCAGAAACCCCTTCTACTTTAGAATAAATTTTACCTAAAGTTTTTATAACGGTCTGATATTGTCCTAATACCTCATCCACAACAATTCCTATTTTACCACTATTTGTATTAACAACAACAACATGCTCACTATCACTCTTTTCATCAGATATTTCAAAAAACTCTCGCAAACGTATAAAGCTAATCATGCTTCCTCTATAATTCATAACATTACTATTACTTTCAAACCCATACACCTTAGAAATTAATTTATCAGCTTCAAGACAAGACTCAACACTAGAGAGAGGCACAATAAAATGTTCATCTTTTACTCTAACAAGCCACCCTTCAATAATTGCCAAAGTCAAAGGAAAAATTAACTTTATGCGAGTATATTTACCAAATTCACTCTCAAGAATCACATTTCCTCTAAGAGACTCTACCTGTTTTTTAACAACATCCATTCCAACACCACGCCCTGATACATTTGTCACAACATCAGCTGTTGAAAATCCTGGTTCAAAAATTAAATTATAAATATCCACATCTGATAAAGTTCTTGAAACAGTCTCCGATATTATATATCTCTCTATAGCTCTCTTAATTATTTTATGCTTATTAAGTCCTCTACCATCATCTTCAATAATAATAATCACAGAATCACCTGATTGATGCGCAGAAAGCTTAATGACACCTTGCGGATCCTTTCCTGCCTCTATTCTCTCTTCGGACGGTTCAATGCCATGATCAATTGCATTCCTTATTAAATGCACTAAAGGTTCATTTAATCTTTCAATAATACTTTTATCAAGAACAGTATCACCACCTTGTGCATGATAACGAATTGATTTGCCAAGCTGAGCAGATAAATCTTTAACTATTCTTTGAAATTTTACAAATAAAATCTCAATAGGAACTGTTCTAAGTCCTGTAGTATAATCTCTAAGCTCATTAATAAGCAAAGAAAATTCAGCTGAAATTGAATTTAAAATATTATTATTACTACTCTCAGCTTCTTTTGCAAGCTTAGACTGAATCGTAACAAGTTCACCAACAAGATTAACCAAATGATCCAATTTTTTTGAATTAACCTTAATACTTGCAATGTTTACTTTATTCTTAGCAGTATCATCATTAAAACTAGCTCCACCCTTAAGAGCCGTTTTATTACATATCTCTTCTGTTTTTGATGAATTCTGTTTTTCTTTAGAGCAGACTTCATCAACACCTTTATCTAAATTATTTACTAAGGAATCAAGCTCAAAGGCTTCAGATATATCATAAGATGAATCAACTTCTTCAACAACAAATTTTGACTGTCCATCCAAAAATATAAAAATATCTTCTATAGAACTTTTATTCTCTTCTGTCTCTAGCTTGACTTCCCACTCAACATAAACATTATCAGGAGACATTAATTCCAAGTCAGGAATGTTTTTCACCCTAGCCCTAACTTGTCCATTTCCTAAATCTAATAATTTTTTTAAAAAATTGATAGGTTTATGACCATGAAATAAAATCCCCCTTGAAGGCGAGAAAAGAATTTTATAAATTTTAGTCTCAACATTTAAAGCTTCATCCTCAAATTTACCTTGCTCCAAAGATGAATCCAAGAGAACTCCTTGTGAATCCAAATCATTAGATAAACTTATCCGATCTTCCTCAGTAGAACTTAAAACTGAATCAGTATTTAACCCGACATAAACACCCAGTCCAAATCCTTTTTTGATTGTATCTATCAGAATTTTTTCACGATTTTTATATGCACTCTCATCAATAGCTTCATCTCCTTCAATTAGTTCACGAATAAAATCAACTGCCATTAAAGTAGCATCAACAGTATCCTGATTAAATCCATCAGAACCTTCCTTCATAGGATCAAGAACAGTTTCTATTTCATGCACAAGAGAAGCTGTTAAATTAAAACCAAACATTCCTGCACTACCTTTAATTGTATGAAAATTTCTAAAAATAGAATTGATAACCTCTCTTCCTGATTCAAACTCAATATTAAGAAGTGCATGCTCAATATCTGAAATATTTTCTATAGACTCCTCTTTAAAAGAATCTTTAAATTTATCTATCATATCACTACTATTCATAAATTGCCCTTAAATACATAAAACTAAAATTCAATTAAATTAAGGCCTAAATCTAAGTGATCAATATCTTCAATATCATTTAAAAATCCACCATATATCAATAAACTTAAAACCTCATCCGATGGATATTCTATCTTTATAAATAAGTTTCTATCTTTAGCATATTTATTGGAAGCATACAAAATTTGTATAAAAGTAACATCTATTTTCTCTACATTTGAAAGATTCATTACCAGAGTCTCTTTTTCTTTCATCTCTTTAAAAATATTTAAAAGATCTTCTTTAACTTTAAAGATGTTGTTTACTACAAGTTCTCCTTCTGGATTATAAATCATAACACGTAAACTCCTATTGATCACAATCAGGATCATATATTGTAGTGTTTTTAAAACTGGCAAGTTCTTTAATATCAAACAGATTCTCTACGTCAAGAATAATAATAAATTTATTATTACGCTTACCAATTCCAGATATAAACCTCGAATTAAATCTCGTACCAATCTTTGGAGCCTCATCAATATCAGATAAACTTAGCTCAAGAACCTCATTAACATAATCTACCAAAATTCCAAGATTCAATTCATCACCTTCATATATCAAATTTAATATGATGATATTTGAAATATCAACGTCTTTTTTCTTAAGCCCATCATCACTAACTCTACGATCCTGCATACCAAATTGCTTTCTAATATCAATTACTGGAACTATTTTTCCTCTATTATTGATTATCCCTGCCATATAATCAGGAGTTCTTGGTATTTTTGAGATTTTAGTATACTCTAAGACTTCAACAACATATTTAATTTCAATCGCATAAAGCTCATCTAAACTAAACAAAAGATACTGATTTAATGTACCCTGTAAATCGGTTTCTAATTCCATAAATGCCTCTTAATAATATAACTAATAATACAAATAGAATACTCCATAAGTCTTATTCAAAATTCACATATCTCATATATTCTCATGTATCAATTATAAATCAAAAATTTCAATACTAAACAAATATAAAACAATGTTCAAACATAATACATAATATAAATAAAAATATAAATGTTCATCACTGGTAAGTTACTAAAAATAATAATACCTGATAACTTGGTTTCTATAAACAATACTCACAAAAGAACATTTGAAACAATCTAAGCAAAACCATAATCAAACTTTCACAATGGTAATAAATTACTAAACCTAAAATTCACTCTTATTAGTCAAATAATAACAATTATCCCATAAAAGGATGACTTGAGTATAGACAACAATTGGATAAACAATAAATAATAAGAAAAACTTTCTCTTTATTATAAACTTATTGAATTACATCAATCCAGAATTAAAATTTATATTAAATTTTATAATAAAGGAAAAAAACTTATGAAAAAAAAGAGCATGCTTGCTTTAATGCTTATGTTAGTATCAATATCCGCTTTTGCAAATTCAACATCAAAAGCAAGAAACAAATTTGGTATGGGAATTTTACTGCCATTTCCAATTGCATTAGAATTCAATATTGGAAATTTTGACATAGACTTAGGTTCCTACAGTGGAACAAACAACTTTTTTAAGGACTGGCAAACTTTATTCCTTGCAATAGACTACATCTTTTACACACATACTCTTGAAGAAGCAGACAACATGCTAGACTTTGCTGTTGGAGGCGGCGGGTATGGAACAATATGGTTATCAAGATGGAGCAACAATAAAATAAATAGTGGACCAATGAGCTTAGGAACAAGATTACCACTGATCATAAATCTTGCAATAGCCAGAAAAAAATTTGATATATTCTTAAAAGTAGCACCTGGTCTTGGATTAAATATTTGGAGTAGAGGAGTTGGATTTAGATGGGAAATATTTGCCGGACTTGGTATGAGACTTTGGTTTGCATAAAAATAACTGATTATCACATCAAGAGAAGTACTTAAGTATTTCCTTTGACAAATTAAGTAAAAATATCAAAATAAAATTTCAACATATGCTTAAAAACATCAAATGACCCCACTCCCAAAAAACTGCTATTATCCCAAAGTCATAAACGATTCAAATAATATGTATATTAAAAATCATCATCAACAAATTTCATTGCACAACTTAAAACTAAACTGAAATTATGAAGATTATTGATCTCTATAACAATATTTAAAAAAACACTCACAAAGCATAAATATTCAACCTACCAAAATTTTTAAATATGACAATTCATAATACTACTTCTCTTTGAAAACAATCGGGTATATACTTAAAAATAAGAGGATTTATCAGTACATGAAAAAAACAATCTTAATCTTACTACTAATAAACTACTTTAATGTTTCAGCAAAAGAGTCTCACACAAATAAAGGTTATTTCGGAATTGGAATACTAGGTCCATTATCAAACGCGTTTCAACTGGTTTTAGGTAAAAACATCACAATAGAAATTGGAATTTATAACGGATTAAAAAATTTATTCAACAATTTCAATACATTATTTGCTTCCCTAGAGTTCACTGCACTCTCATCAGATTCGTCAGAACAATCTAACGCGATAGATGCTTCACTAGGAATCGGAATTTATGGATTATGGTGGATACCTGAATGGCAAAATACCCGCAAAACGTATAATTCGACAAACATAGGAATTAGAATATCGATCACCCTAAATTTACCAATTATCAAAAAAATTTTTGACATATTCTTAAAAACAGGACCGGGTATCAATATTTGGGGTATTGGTGGTGGCAATCCAAAACAAAAATGGGAAGCATTTGCTGGGCTTGGTATGAGACTTTGGTTTGCATAAAAATAAACAGAATTATAAACATTTCAAATTTTAAATAAAAATTAAATCAACAAAATTCATCCTATAAAATATTATTAATCATTAAAAATAAAATATAATGATATAGAAACATTAATTATTGGAGATTTAATGCAGAAATTAGTGCTAATAGCAATACTAACAATAAACATATGGGTCAGTGCATCTGGAAAAAGCTCATATTCAGATAGAAAAATAGGATTTGGAGGAAGCATTGGAAACCCGATATTTAATTATATTATGTCATTCCCATTTATAGATCTTGAAATAGGTTATGGGGGAACTAATGGTATTAATCTCTCAGAAGGCAAACTCAAATCAAAAAAATATGATTTTAACGTATTTGTACTCTCAACCTTAGATCTAATATTAACAATACCATTAATAGAAAAATTATCTATTGGAACAGGCATTGGGGGAAATATACACATATCATCTAACAAATCAAATTTCATAAACATGGAAATAGGATTTGGATTTAGAATTCCAATAGCTATTTTTTATGATTTAACAGAACAAATAGAATTAGGTCTTAAAATAGCACCTTCAATAGAATTTGTATCAAACGCAAAATCCATTGCATATCACCACCTCTATGCAGGACTGAAAACAAATATAATGGGTGGAATATTCATTAAATACTATATTTAAACACCAATCTCAAATCATTCCCAAGTACTATGGAAAAATTCACCTCTATTTGAATCAATTCTTTCAAAATTATGTGCACCAAAGAAATCTCTTTGAGCCTGAATTAAATTGGCTGGTAAATAATTAGTAGAATAAGAATCTAAAAAAGACAGACTTGCATAAAATGCTGGCAAAGGTATCCCAATTTCACTGGCTTTTGAGACTATTCGCCTTAAAGACTTATGATGATTTTTTATTATATCTAAAAAATAATCATCAAAAACTAAATTAATAAGATGTGGATTCTTATCATAAGCCAATTTAATCTTATCCAAGAAAACACTTTTAATTATACAACCCTCTCTCCAAATCAAAGAAATTTTTCCCAAGTTCAAGTCCCAAGAATAATTAACAGATGCACTCTTAAGCATCATAAAGCCCTGAGCATAAGCTAGTATTTTGGACACTAAAAGAGCATAATAGAGGTCTAAAATCCAATCACTCAAATCAAATGCAACAGAATCCACGTCCATTTTAAGAATATCACTAGCAATTACTCGTTCATGTTTTAATCCCGACAAAAACCTAGCAAACACAGACTCAAAAATTAAATTCACTGGCACATTTAATTGCAAAGCTTCAATTGATACCCACTTCCCAGTACCTTTTTGATTTGCAACATCTAAAATTTTATCAAGTAAATATTCATTATTTTCCTTATATTTTAAAATTTTAGATGTTATTTCTATTAAATAACTAGAGAGATCACCTTCTCCCCACTTGTCAAATACTTCGGAAATTTTTAAATTATCTAAATTAAAAGCTCTCTTCATAAAAAAATATGCTTCACCAATGAGTTGCATATCTGCATATTCAATTCCATTGTGAACCATCTTTACATAATGTCCAGCTCCACTCTCACCAACATAAGCAGAACAAATATCTCCCATACTTGTTTTAGCAGCTACTTTATTTAAAATAGGCTCAATTAATCCATAAGCTTTTTTGTTCCCACCATACATCAACGAAGGTCCAAATCTTGCACCTTTTTCACCACCTGAAATTCCAAGTCCAACAAAATAAATATCCTTAGAAGATAATCTTTTCTCTCTTTTTATTGTATCTTTATAATGAGAATTTCCACCATCAATAATAATATCGAATTTTTCAACTAAAGGTAAAATTTGTTCAATGACTTCATCAACAGCTGAATTTGATATCATTAAAATGATCTTTCTAGGTTTTTTTAAGCTTCCAATAAAATCCTCAATATTTTTAAATCCATTAATCTTTTTATGAACATTGTTTACAAGGAAAACTTCTGTCCTATCATTATCTCTATTATAAACAGAAACATTAAAACCGCTATCAGCAATATTTAACGCCAAATTACTCCCCATAACTCCTAGCCCATAAACACCAATATCCATTGCACTATCCTCTACCCTAATTTTTTATTACAGACAAATTTACTTTATTCATTATTTTTAGATTATGTTATATTATAAAAAAAGTAAAGATTAAAACAAATGCAAGATAGGAGAATTATATGAAAAAACAATTTGATACAGAGGTTAATGATTTACTTTATTTAATCATACATTCTCTTTATTCTCATAAAGAAATATTTTTACGAGAATTAATATCAAATGCCTCTGATGCCATTGATAAGCTTAAATTTTTAAACTTAACAAACGAAAAATTCAAGGATATCAAACTAGATCCAAAAATAGAAATAAGCTTTGACGAAAAACTCATTAAAATAAAAGACAATGGTATTGGAATGAACAGAGAAGACCTGATTAATCATCTTGGTACAATTGCAAAATCAGGAACTAAAGAATTTATAAATAACCTAAAAAAAGATGAAAAAAATGCTGCAAGCTTAATTGGACAGTTTGGAGTTGGATTTTATAGTGCTTTTATTGTCGCTGACAAAGTTGAACTTGTAACAAAAAAAGCACTGGAAGACACTGCCTATCTCTGGTCTAGTGATGGAAAAACAGGATATGAAATAAATAAAACAGAAAAAGATGAATATGGAACTGAAATAACCCTTTATCTTAACGAAGAAGGGATTGAATATACCAACAAATGGAAAATACAAGAGATTATAAAAAAATATTCAAATCACATAAGTTATCCTATCTTCATCAAGTACAAAGAACCCTTGATGAAGGATGGCAAACAAGAAGGATTTGAAGAGAAGGAAGATAAATTAAATGATACAACAGCAATTTGGATAAAAAATAAAAATGAAATAACTGATGAAGAATACAATGAATTTTATAAAAATCTAACCTTTGACTATGAAAATCCATTAATTCATATTCATACAAAAGCAGAAGGAAATATTGAATATACAAATCTCTTTTATGTTCCAAGCAAAGCTCCCTATGATCTGTACTACCCAAATACTAAACCTGGGGTAAAATTATTCATAAACAGAATTTTTATCACAGATTCTGCAGACAGTTTACTTCCAAATTACTTAAGATTCATAAAGGGAATAATAGATTGTCAAGACTTGCCCTTAAACGTAAGTAGAGAAATTTTACAGCAAAACAAAATATTGGCCAAAATAAAGACATCTTCTGTAAAAAAAATACTTAGTGAACTTGAAAAGCTAAGTGAGGCAGATAATTCTAAATTCAATGAATTTTCCAAAGAATTTGGAAGATGTTTAAAAGAAGGGGTTTATTCTGACTTTGATAACAGAAGCAAACTTATATCCCTAATTAGATTTAAATCTTCTCACGTAGATGGACTTGTATCTTTAAGAGAATACAAAGAGAGAATGCCTGAAGAACAAAAAAGCATATACTATATAACTGGAGGAAGAGAAAATATACTCAAAATCAATCCAATTGTAAATGCGTACAAAGAAAGAGGATACGAAACTCTCATTATGGATGATGAACTTGATGAGGCAATTTTAAATTTCATCACAGAATATGATGGTATAAAGTTAAAAGCAATCAATAAAAACGAAACAAGTGACGAACTAAAAGATGAAAATTTCAAACAAATGGAAGAAAAATTCAAAGACATCCTACTTAAAGTAAAAAAAATACTTGAAAATAATGTCAAAGATGTGTCACTATCTGCAACGTTAACACAAGAACCATCAGCAATAATAATTGATAGTGCTGACCCCACATATCAAATGCAAAAAATTATGATATCAATGGGACAAGAGGTTAAAGAAATAAAACCTATTCTTGAACTCAATCCAAACAATAAAATCATTCAAAATTTAAAAAATCTAGATGATGCAAACTTGGAAAAAATAAGCATTATTCTTTTTGAAGAAGCAATGATAACTTCAGGTCTACAAAGCAAAAATCCACGTCAATTTATAAACATAATAAATGAAATGTTAGAGCAAAACATATAATAAAAGTAAGTTCGCAAACTTATGCTTGCGAACTTACTTTTTAACTCTAAGAACCAAATCTTTGCCTGCCTCAACAGGTTTAGTCTGAGCTATCTTAATTTTAATGTCTTCAGTTAAAGTAGTAGAAGAAGGTACAATATATTCAGAGCCATCATCAAGCTTCCCAAACACATACTCAATGCTTGAAACTTCATCAGAATTTGCAATAACAACAGGTGTAACTACTGACTCTGCATGAGCCTTTAAATACTCAAGGTCCAGTCTAATAATAACATCACCTTGTTTGACGCTCATACCCTCCTCGGCAACTCTTGTAAAACCTTTACCATTCAAATTAAGAGTATTAATACCAAAATGCACAAAAATTTCAATACCCTCTTTAGTTTCAAGGCTAAAAGCATGATTGGTTTTAAAAATTTTACCAATATTTCCATCACAAGGCGCAACTAATTCACTTCCAGTTGGCATAATTGCAATTCCATCGCCAACTATCTTCTCAGCAAAAGCTTCATCTGGAACTTTATCAATTGAAACAACTCTTCCACTAACAGGCGCTATTAAATCCAAAGTAGCAGACTTTTTAAAAAAACCCAAAAAACCCATATACTAATCTCCTATATATTTATCTAAAAATTTTAAAGTCTCTGATTCTGACTTACTATTTAAAACTTTACTTGCCAATTCACTTAAGTCAGACATTGTATATTTGCTTAGCAAATACTTAATTCTAAGTGAAGCACTAGGAACCATACTTAAAGATCTAAATCCAAGCCCAATAAGAATTAAAGCTCCAGCCTCATCTCCCCCAAGCTCACCACAAACAGAAACATCAATGTTAAAATTATTACCAGCATCAAGAACATTTTTAATCAGCCTTAATACAGCAGGATTATATTTATCGTATAAATTTGATATTTTTTGATTACCCCTATCCACAGCCAAAGTATATTGGGTTAAATCATTAGTACCAATACTAAAGAAATCCAATCTGTCAGCAAAGTCAGATGCCATTAAAGCAGCTGAAGGAACTTCTATCATACACCCGACTTCCAAATTTTCATCAAAAGGTAAATTCCTAGACTTTAAATTTGTTTTAGCTTTATTTACAAAATAATTAACTATATCAAGTTCCTCATATCTAGTAAGCATAGGAACCATGATTCTTATTTTGCCATAATGACTAGCCCTAAAAATCGCATTAAATTGACTTTGTATTAAATCCTCATAGTCCATATACATCCTAAGAGCACGATATCCTAGAAAAGGATTATCTTCCTTTGGAAATTTAAAATATGGAATTTCCTTATCTCCTCCAATATCAAGAGTACGAATAGTAACAACACCTTTTTTTTCAATAGTGTCTACAACTCTCTTATAGGCCTCAAACTGTTCATCCTCTGTTGGAGGCTTTACAGATTCCATATATAAAAATTCTGTCCTAAAAAGCCCTATACCATCAAGCCCATATTTATTAACATAAAAAATATCTGTAGAAGTTCCAATATTAGCCTTCAGAGATATCTTAATACCGTCTTTTGTCTTTGCATCTTGGTTTTTTAATGCGAAAAGCTCTCTCTCATACTCATTATACTCTAATATCTTATGTTCATATTTATCTAGTTCACTTGATGAAGGATCACCAATAATTATTGAAGACAATCCATCAATTATCAACTGTTCACCTTCTTTAATTTTAGCAATATCCAAAGGTGTCATCACAAGAGCAGGAAGTCCCATTGTCCTTGCCAAAATAGCAGCATGAGAAGTCTCACCACCAACTGTAGTCACAAATCCCTTAACATAACTTAAATCAACCTGCATTGTATCAGAAGGCGTTAATTCTTCAGTAATCAGAACCACATCTCTTTTAACCTCAGAGAGATCAGTTACCTGATCTAAAATATTTGAAATAAGCCTATTTCTAATATCTTTAAAATCAGAAGCTCTCTCTTTTAAATAAGAATCTGTATATTCTTCTACACTCGCAATTAATTCTTTAAAAGACAGATAAACAGCATAAGCAGCACAATAATTTTCATTCTTAATAAAATTTGTAACAGAATCAGAAAATTCATCATCCTCAATCACTAATATCTGTCCTTCAAAAATGCCTTCCTTATCAACACCAAATTGATCCACAGCCTTCTTTGTAAGCTCTCTAAGTGCAGATATAGCTTTTGATTTAGCATCATTAAATTTTTTTATCTCATCATCAATTTGTAAAGAAGCAATTTTTGATTTATCAATAAATTTATCAAAATCCTTTTTAATAAAAAGAGCCTCTCCTACACCTATCCCTTTAGATATTCTTTTCCCCGATAAAGTCATATAAACCTTCCATACCTATTCTTTAAAAGATTCAATGAGCTCAACAAGTTCAGTAACAGCCTTTTCTTCATCATCACCATCAGCACAAACCACAAGCTTCTTACCAGAAGATAATTCTAGAGTTTGTAATCGAAATAAACTTTTTCCACTAACAGATTTTCCATCAGCTTCAATAGTTATATCACTAGCATACTCCTTAGCTTTTTTGACAAACGTTGATGCCGGTCTAACATGCAAGCCATTAACAGCGTTAATTGTAGCTTCTTTTTTTACCATAAACTTAAGCCCCTTATTTGAATAATTATTTTTTGATTAAGTTATTAACAAATAAATATTATAATGCATAAAAACAAATTGATAAATTAATTCTATTGCTTTTATATTAAAACTATGCCAAAAAATCAGCAATTACTTAATAATGCCAACTTTTACAAGACTAAAAACTAGATAATATATCAAAATAAAAATTTTTTATAAGTCTTAAACTTCTCTCCCCTAAACTAAAGTTTTTAACATCTCTAATATTTTTATCCAGCATCTTAAGAGAATCTTCAATTTCAACTAAAGATAAAGGTAAAGACTTACTAAGAAGTAAAACTTGAAAATCCCTTAAAGTAATAACCTTGTCATTATAAAATATCTTCATCAAAAAATCACTTATAATATCTCTTTTAATATTTAAAAGAACACAAATAAAAATAATGTTTGCCTCTTTTAAAATATCAAATGAAAAAGTATCAACAAATATTCTGCTACAAAAACTCTTATTCCATAAATTTGTGATTGGAAATTTTAATTTACTTAAAAATAAAATATGGCGACTTTGTATATAATCATCCCTGTTAATACTGTAAGCATTATAAGTATAAGTTCTTTTAGTTAAAATATTTTTAAATTCAAGCTGAGCATCAAGACTTAACAATAAAGGATATAAATCAAATACTGTGTTTTTATAATAAAATCCATTAGAAAGATTAATACTATTTAGATATATCCTATCATTTAGTCTTGAAATAAATTCATAAAACAACCTTGGAATATTTCTCTCTCCAAATTGCAATATTGTATCATAAGTAACACATGGTCCCATTTCCAAAAAATTACTCTTAAGAAAAACTTTATTAAATCTTTCAAAGTTATTAATTATAAAAAAATTATCAGAAATTTCATTTTTCATGAAAATTTCAGAATTTTTATGAAAATCAATCTCATTATAAACTATATAATTGTTTGACTCTTCTCTAAATAAATTAACAAGTGCATTAAAATTTTCTGGATAATATACCTTCACACCTCTTATTTCCTCTCTAATTCTTCCAATCTCAAATAAAGATCTAAAAAAGTATTAACATCAAGACAATTACACTTTAATGTATTATAATACCCTAAAATATCAGCCCTAATTATAACTTTACGTTTTAAAAGATAATAAAATAATAATGCATTAGATGAAAAACAATTTGTACAAAACCCAAAATCATTTTCTAATAAAACCTTAACTAAGGTTTCATAAAAAGTTGTATTTTGCAATCCCTCAACAGTAATGATGCTACGTCCATTTAACATAAAGGCTGAAACTAAAGACGAATATACAGGCTTTAAGTCTAATAGCACTAATGAGAAGTTTTTATTCATATTTTCAATAAAACTTCGATTGCCTGAATAAAAAATACTTATCAAAAGCTCTCTAGTACTTAAAGGAAGCTTAATACTTTTTGAAAGAGTCTCTCCATTTAAATTAAAGCTAATTAGTATCAATTCGTATACTCCAATTATCTAGAATATCCTTAAGATCAATAGGGGTCTTACAGATATTGAAGTCAAAAGCCTGGATTAAAGCTGTCTTTACTGCAGAAACAGATGCAATAAATAATATTCTAAAAGAAAAAACAAATTCACCATCTTCAATAAACTCAAGTTCCACAGAATCAACAACATCATAAGTAATATTTCCAAAAACATAATCAACTGCCAAGCTAAAAATTGAAAATATACGCTTATTATTTATCCTAAGTTTATCAAACTTACCATTTTCAACAAAAAAATTCACATTACTAAACACAATATTAAAAGAATATATTTCTATATCAATCTCAAGAGAACAAGCAACATTAAATTTCTTATCTATATCTATAACAAAATTTTGCCCAGCTACAACAGGATACTCTCCCTTAAAATTATCACCGATCATCATGACAAGCACATCCTTAATAGCCAAAACTTCTCTTTCAATAATGTAAGATTCTTTAATTAACGTACTATAAATTCCAACATCATCTATAAAAACATCACTAACAATAAAATTTACATTATTATAAGATAAACTAAAAGTCCTAGCTAAAATATTCCTTAAATAGTTCATTAAGTTAATATCCATAATTTTATAAGGAATAAACACATCTAATTTATCCTTATGTAAACTCATAGAAACGGTTTGATTGCCACCTAAGAAAGCAGAATCTAGATTAAAGTCCAGATTCAAAAAAGCAAATCCTATACCTTTTCTTCTCACATCAAAAATATTATATTCATTCTTTAAACTTATAGAAGATGACTTACGCATGATAGAATTTTTCAAATCCATCTCTTTAAAAAGCTTGAAAAAAACATTATATTCACTCTTAACATAGCTGAGCAAATAACTAAGAGGTTCAATTGACAAACTGACTGCAAGATTATAAAAATTTGAATAAATAAAATTATAAACAGCAATTCCAAATAAAAAATAATTATCATAAAAAAATACAGAATTACTTGTAGTTGATATAAAATTAAAATGTACATACACATCAAAAAATAAATTATCAAAAATATGCCTGAGGTAATCAAAATAAAATTTATATAAAAAGTTTAATGGTCTGTTGATTTCAAGATCTAACATAATCTTATCAAGCCTATTTTCTGATGATAAATAATTCACAGCCGAAAACTTTAAGCTTAAAGATTGTGCCATTAAAAAATGTCTCTTATAATAAATAACATTAACCTTCAGCCCAAGTTTTTTAGCAATTATTATGCCTTGTAAGACAGCATTAAAAGAAACTGAAAACAAAACACTAATACAATCATTATTAATAGGATTGATAATGATCTTATCTTTAGCAATACAAAAATTATAACTAATAATTTGCTTTACAAGTGCAATATTATCAAGGTCTGCATCAATGACTAAACTATCATCCTTAAAACATACTCTAACTAAAATAACATCACTGCAATAATTCAAAAAGTCTGAAAACTCATAATAAGAATTATAAATTTTAAATTCACCCAATTCTTTTAATCCTGAATCAAAATAAACATCGTTTTGCTCAATGGCTTTTAATTCAAACACAACACTTGCTTCTGCTTCTACTAAAGAGTCTAAGCTATTAGAATATAAAACCAAAGGAATTTGTCCTTCAAAATTTATTTTATTATCAAAAAGTTTTAAATCAAATTCATTAGAATCAACAGCATCGATGAACTTTAAGATAATATCATCTTTATAACTTATATTAAAAACCTGATCTTTATATTTATCTAAAATCTTAAAATCTTCAATGATAGAATTCTTGATATTACAACAAACTGGCAAAGCCCAAACTTCTTCCATATTCTTTAGCTTCATAAACAATTAAATAAAATAAGAGATCAAAAACTCATAATTTATCTTCTATTTGTATCATTATGGCACAATACCAACAAAATTACTATTAAAACCAAAACATGATGTAACAATTACATTTACTCAATTAATGATATCTCAAAGATTAAAACATAGGGCTTAACTATTATATTATTTTAATGTTTATTATATACATAATATTTTCTTTTGATAAATTTTACAAAATATGATAACATCAAAATTAATAATGAATATCAAATAATATTAATAGGGTGTTTATGGGTAAAAAGCTACTTTCAATGCTCTCTAAAATTTTTATGCTGCTCTCTTGTATATTACTTTTTGGAGAGTCCAAAAAAAATATAACTCACTATATAATGAATCACTCAAAGGTTTATATTCCCAAAGAAGACTTAAGTGAAGATTTTGACAACGAAGAAGAAATAATTTATCACAAGAGAAATGAAATTTCAAAAGATAACAACTCAAATGCATCAAGTAAAAAATCAAATAAATTTAAAGTTTCAAAACAACTTCAAGTATCAGATAACGGAAAAGCTAGAAATAATACCTTAACAAATGAAAAGTTACAATATCCACAAAGTCTAAACACAAAAAATTTTTACTCAGAACAAGAAAATATAGACGATTGGTTCATAAAAGATATAAATAACTTAAAACTTAGAATTGAAAACTACGAGAAAAAAATAGAAAATATAGAAAATTTTTTAAATCACACAAATATAAAATCAATAAAAAAAAATAATGAAGAATATGAAATTTTAACAAAAAGTTTAAAAGAAATCATTGAAAAGATAAAAAATCTAATTAACATAAAAGAAAATTTATTTAATCATGCCCTTCAATCAAAAAACAAGCATTACAACAATGATCAAGAATATGAAGAAAATCAAAATGAATATATATCAAATGAAGAATATAATTATCCACCTGAAAAAAACACATATGATATGCATGCTCAAGAACAGGAATATCTCAACTCAGAAACCCAAATCCTAAGTGAACTGGATAATAAAATCAATAATAATAAAGACACTCTCAACAACAATACTCACAAATTAAGTGAACTGGATGACAAAATCAATAATAATAAAGACACTCTTAACAACAATACTCACAAATTAAGTGAACTGGATGACAAAATCAATAATAATAAAGACACTCTCAACAACAATACTCACAAATTAAGTGAACTGGATAATAAAATCAATAATAATAAAGACACTCTCAACAACAATACTCACAAATTAAGTGAACTGGATGACAAAATCAATAATAATAAAGACACTCTTAACAACAATACTCACAAATTAAGTGAACTGGATGACAAAATCAATAATAATAAAGACACTCTTAACAACAATACTCACAAATTAAGTGAACTGGATGACAAAATCAATAATAATAAAGACACTCTCAACAACAATACTCACAAATTAAGTGAACTGGATAATAAAATCAATAATAATAAAGACACTCTCAACAACAATACTCACAAATTAAGTGAACTGGATGACAAAATCAATAATAATAAAGACACTCTTAACAACAATACTCACAAATTAAGTGAACTGGATGACAAAATCAATAATAATAAAGACACTCTTAACAACAATACTCACAAATTAAGTGAACTGGATGACAAAATCAATAATAATAAAGACACTCTCAACAACAATACTCACAAATTAAGTGAACTGGATGACAAAATCAATAATAATAAAGACACCTTATTAGCATTTCAAAAAGAATTAATAGACTTAAAAAATAATCATGATGCTAGCTTAAAAAATATCGAAAATAATTTATCTTCAATAGAAAAAGTAATCAATGCACTAAAAGACAAAATTGATAAAAATACAGAATTATATGAAGAGAATAAAGATAAAATTCAACAAAAGCAAGACAAAATAAATATATTAGATGAAAAATTAACGAATAATGAAAATGATATTTTAATACTTAAAGAAGAATTTGCAAAATACAAAAATAAAGACCTATTCACACATGACAACAGAGAACCACAATACATAAAAAAGGAATTTTATCCTAAAAATGAAAAAACAAAGCATAAAAACACTGCAATAAAAACTGCTGAATTTACAATATATCCAGATACACATTCAAACAATTATAATTTTAAAGATCAAAGCAGTGAGTTTGATTTTAAAAAATCTAACGGATATTACATTGAAATAGAACCAACAAAAAATTTATATAGAGCACAAGAAATTTACAAATTAATACCAAAATACAATGTTAAAACCCATTTTATTAACCCATCACTCAAACATAAAGAAAAATTTTTCAGAAACTTAATAAAAATAGAACATACAAATGAAATAGGAACTCTATACAAAAACCTAGCATCTGAATTTAAAAAAATAAGAATAATAAAATAAATTTAATTATCTAAATCCACAAAATCTTTAATATCAAAGAGACCAAAGGTTTTAATTCTCAAATTATTAGCTATTTTCAATTTTGATCCAGGATTCTCTCCAACAAGTAAAAAATCTAAACGCTTAGTAATTGCACTATTGAAAATAGCACCTTTTTTAGTAATCTTTTCAATAAGAACATCTCTAGGATACCCTTTAAAAGAACCTGTAATACAAAATTTTTTGCCAAATAAAAAAGAGTCATCCACAGCATAATTAGTATTATATTCTTCCAATTTAAACCCTAATTCTTTAAAAACATTAAACTTATCAAGAATAGTCTTATCATTAAACGCTTCAATAATATTTAAAGCTATCCTCTCACCTATTCCCTTAATCTTTAAAAGTTTGGCAAGAGCAGCCTCTTTATTTTTGCAAAGAGTCCTAATTATATCAAACGAGTTTAAATTGTTATTAATTAAAACCAATATTGTATTTGCTCCAAGCTCTTTAATTCCCATCCCAAGAAGCAATTTTCTAAATGGCCTACCTTTACTATCGCTAATTGAACGCTTTAAATTATCTATTCTCTTAAGATCAAAACCCCTTAAATTAATAAGTCTATCAAAATTAAAAGTATAAAGCTCAATCTCCGAAGATATAAACTTCATTTCAAAAAGGAATTCTATTGTTTTCCCTGAAAGTCCTACAATATTCATGCATTTCTTACTACAAAAATATTTTATCTGTTCAATTATTCGATAAGGACAATGTTTATTTACACAAAAAAGATGTGCCCCCTCTTTAATTAAAGTCATTTTACATGAAGGACAATTACTCGAAATTTTAAAACTACCAATCGCAAGCTTCTCTACCAGCAATTCAACAGCAGGAATTACATCCCCACGTCTTGAAATCGCAACAACATCTCCAATATTTAAGCCAATAGAATCTATATAATCTTGATTATGCAAACTTGCATTAGTAATAAAAGCCCCCGTAACAAATACCTTCTCCACATGTGCAACAGGAGTAATTTTGCCACTTCGGCCAACCTGAACGACTATATCAACAATTTTGCTTACGCCTGTGCAAGATTTAAATTTATAAGCTATTGACCACTTCGGATGATGAGAAGTATATCCTAAAATCTCCCTTAAAATAAAGCTATCAACTTTCAACACAACACCATCAATTTCATATTCTAAAGAATCTCTTCGCATCTCTATCTTTTTAACATGATTAGTAATTTTCTCTAAGTTTTTGCCACCAAAAAATTTACAAAAAGGATTAATTTTAAATCCAAATTTCTTAAGCTTATCAAACGCATCATGATTAGTACTCAATCCCAAACTAGAATATAAAATATCATAAACAAAAATATCTAAAGGAAAACTAGCAACTTCTCTACTATTTATTCTTCTCAATATACCTGAGGCTAAATTTCTAGCATTAAGATAAGGATTCTTTAATGTATGATTTATTTTCAAAAAATTTTCCTTAGTAATATAAATTTCACCCCGCAATACCAATTCAACCTTTTCATCAATAGATAAAGGAATATTTTTAATTGTTCTAATATTCTCAGTAACATCATTACCAACCCTTCCATCTCCCCTAGTCAAAGCTCTCTGCAGTATCCCATCTTTATAATAGAGAACAATTGAACACCCATCAATCTTGGGCTCAACTGAGATGCCAGTATAAGCCCCCAAACTAGAACCTTCTAAAACCATTTTCTCAATCCACAACAATAATTCCTTAATATCATAAGCCTTATCCAAACTCAATATAGGTAAAGGATGTGCAACCTCTTCAAAATTATTTAAAAGATCGCTTCCAAACTTAAGAGTGGGAGAATCCAAAGTTTTATATTCAGGATACTTACTCTCCAAATCTTGAAGTCTTAAAATAGCTTTATCATAAGTCAAATCACTCACACTGGGTGAGGAATCAACATAATACTCTTTATTCCATTTCTTGATCTTATCTCTTAAACATAAAATTTCATTTTCTATATCTTTGATCATAAATTTAACACTGAACCTACCCAAAATTCACATTATATTTTAACAAAATAATATAAATAAAAATATAAATTTTCAGGGATAAGTTATTGAGTAATAAACTCATTCATTCTAAAATCTAAAGTAAAATACAAAATAGATAATTATGCATGATATCTTTATTTATATTAAATGATATTTAATATGTTATCATGTTAAAATTAGATAAGGAGTTGGGTTTGGAAGAAAATAAAAAGGCCTTAATAGTTGATGATTCTATTTTTATGCGAAAAAACTTAATCAAGATATTGAAAAAACTAGGCTTTAACGAATTTTTTGAAGCAGAAGATGGAATACAGGCTATTAAAGAATTCGAAAAACAGGAAAAAATTCATCTAATAACTCTTGATATAACAATGATGAGCATGGATGGCATTACAGCCCTTGAAAAAATAAATGAAGTTAACAAAAAACTTGCACGAAAAATGAATGTATTGATGGTTACAGCACTTGGAAAACAAGAACTCATTGCAAAAGCTTTAGAACTTGGAGCAAAAGGATATATTACAAAACCTTTCAAAGAAGAACAAATAGTAGAACAAATACAAAGATTAAACTAGGAGAACATCCTTGATAGCAAAAGAAGAAATCTATAAAAAAACACAAATCAATACATCCAGTCCTATATCAATATTGGTAATGCTTTATGAAAAAGCAATACAAGATTTAGAGCTTGCCAAAGAATTTTATAAAAGTAAAGATCTAACTAGTACAGCAAAAGCAGATGAAAAAGTTTACCATGCACAAGACATCATCATTGAATTAATGTCTACACTAAATTTCGAAGATGGTGGAGATATTTCAAATAACTTATTCTCAATATATTCTTTTTTAAACAAAACATTAGAAAATGTTACATTAGAAAAGAATAGGGATAATATTCAAGAAGTTTTAAAGCATCTTAAAAATCTGCACACAGCTTGGAAAGCATTGCTTAAAAAAGATAATAATATTATTAACAAGAAATTAGGAATCAATATTGTCAACTAATAGAATATTAAAAATATATTTAAAAGATTTAATACTTGAACTAAAAAAATTAAAAGCTATTCTAAAATTTGAAAATGAAGAAATCAATAAAGGAATGCTAAACATGTTAAATATTACAAATCCTGCAAAGGATTTAATCTTAAATTCAATCAATAATTATTATATAACCATAAATTCATGGCTAGAGGGACAAGAACAAATGCAAGAAGAAATTAAAAAATTAATTGGGGACACTTGCTTGTTAAAAGAAAAAATATGCGTTCAATATCAAAATACACACAAAACTTTAAAAAGGATATTTGCCCAAAAAACAACAATACCAAAAACACAATTTTCTAAAACTCTCTTTAAATACAATAACCCAATTTTAGTAGATGTAAAAATATGAAAGAAATTTACCTAATTGACGCCTTAAATATAATATTTAGAAACTATCATGTAATGAAAAACAATCCTTTAACAAATAGCAAAGGAGAAAATGTTAATGCATTTATTGGATTTTTCAAAACTCTTTTTTTCATAATAAAAGAGAAAAATCCAGAAAATCTAATCGTAACTTTTGACTCAGAGACACAAACATTTAGACAACAAAAGTATCCAAGTTACAAAGCAACAAGAGATGCTCCTCCAGATAATTTAATTCCTCAAATTTACTGGATCAAAGAAAGTTTAATAAAAGCAAACATCCCAATGTTCGAAATACAAGGATACGAAGCTGATGATCTTATAGCCAGCTTTGCAAAAAAAACAGAAAGCAACAATTACTTAACTTATATCATTTCTCCAGACAAAGATTTATTACAACTGATGTCGGATAAAACCAAAATAATTAAAATCGAGAATAGTAGCTTTGTGGAAATGGATAATGATTATGTGATAAAAAAATTTGGAGTAAATAAATCCCAAATCAAAGATTATTTATCCATTGTTGGAGACAGATCAGATAATATACCAGGTATCAAAGGAATTGGGAAAAAGGGAGCTGTCAAGCTATTAAATGAATTTCACACATTAAATGGAATATACGATAATTTAGACTCCATCAACAATAAATATAGAGAAATATTACTAAGAGAGAGAGAAAATGCCTTTTTAAGTTATGAACTTATAAGTCTTGTAGACGATCTAAAATTGCCATCACTTGAAAAATTTAAACTGAAAAACTTAAAAGAAGACATCCTTTCATTATTTGAAGAATATTCTGCAACAACCCTAATTAAATCTTACAAGACTATATTAAAAAAAAGATATGCTACAAATCAAACACAAAAGTCACTCTTTGAAACCAACATAAATCAAACAGACACAGAGATTTCACAAACAACATCACCTTCAAATGCTCTTAAAACAATACAAGAAGAAAATATCAAATATGAAACAATATTAAAAAAAGAACAACTTGACTTACTAATAGAAAAACTAAAACAAGCAAACTATGTAGCAATAGATACAGAAACAACTTCGCTTAATGTCAATGAAGCGCAAATCATAGGAATTTCGGTTTCATTTAAAGAATTTGAAAGCTACTATATTCCTATAGAAACTAAAGAAAAAAAAACTATTGAAAAAGAATACATAATCCAAAAATTCAATGAATTTTTTAAAGCAAAACCTAAGTTAATTGGTCAAAACTACAAATTCGATTACAAAATACTTAAAAAACATGAATTTAATGCAATCCCACCTTACTTTGATACAATGATAGCAGCATATGTTATCGATCCAAACACAAAAGTATCTCTTGATTTCTTAGCAGAAAAATATTTAATGCATAAAAATATCAGGTACGAAGAAATAGTAGCACAAAATAGTACTTTGAAAGACGTCCCACTTGAGATAGTCTCCAATTATGCTGCTGAAGATGCTGATATTACTTTCAGGTTATTTAAAATCTTTACAAAAAAACTAAAAGAAGACAAGCTTGAAAATCTAATGACAGATATAGAAATGCCATTTAGCAATGTCATTACAGAAATGGAAGAAAATGGAATTTATCTTGATAAAATTTATCTAAGACAATATGGCTGTGAACTTGATAAAGAATTAAAATTAATTGAAAATGAGATAATAAAAAATATAGGTATTGAATTTAATCTAAATTCAACGAAACAATTACATACAGTCTTATTTGAAAGATTAAATCTAGTACTACCCCAAAATGTCAAGCAAGATTCAACAGATATTAAAGTACTAGAGACAATAAAAGAGCAACATGAATCTATACCAAAACTCATACAATATAGACAAATCGCAAAACTAAAAAATACATATACAGATAATTTAATAGAGTTTGTAAATGAAAAAACAAATAAAATACATACAAATTTCATACAAACAAAAACAGCAACGGGTCGCATTTCAAGCACCTCACCTAACCTACAAAATATCCCAATCAAAGATGAAAAAGGACGTAAAATAAGAGAAGCATTTAAGCCTGAGAAAGGCAATATTTTTATTTCTGCTGACTATTCACAAATTGAACTTGTTATACTAGCCCACCTCTCAGAAGACGAATCACTAATTGAGTCATTTAAAAATAAAAAAGACATTCACATAAAAACAGCATCACAACTCTTTAAAGTAGATGAGGAAAAAGTAACATCTTCCATGAGAAGAATAGCAAAATCAATTAATTTTGGAATAATTTATAGAATGTCAGCCTTTAGACTCTCAAAAGAACTGTCTATTAAAAGAGAAGAGGCTCAAAAGTTCATCGATGCATACTTCAATCTTTATTCTAAAATAAAAACTTTTATACAAAATCAAATAGATTTTGTCAGACAAAATGGATACAGTGAAACTCTTCTTAAAAGAAGGAGATATATAAAAGAAATTAATAGTCAAAATTACTCAGAACGCTCAGGAGCTGAACGAATAGCAATAAATAGTACAATTCAAGGCAGTGCATCCGATATAATGAAAATCGCAATGATTAAAGTATATAATGAACTTAAAAATAAAAACTTAAAGTCAAAAATACTCTTACAAGTACACGATGAAATGCTAATCGAATCACCCGAACAAGAATGTGAAGAAGTAAACAAAATAATCAAAGAAATGATGGAAAATGCCTATCCTTTAAAACTTCCTCTAAAAGTAAATATTGAGACTGGAAAATCATGGGGAGAAATTCATCAATAATTGGCATAACTGGTAAAATATCAACTGGCAAAGACACCGTTTCAAAAATCATTAGCAGTGAATATGGCTTTCACGAAATAAATGTAGATAAAATTGGACACATAGCCCTACAAGCAAAACAAGACACAGTAGTCAAGATATTTGGGAAACAAATATTAAATAATAAAAACGAAATAGAAAGAATAAAACTGAGAAATATTGTATTTAATGACAGAAAAAAACTAGAAAAATTAGAAGCAATAACACATCCCCTTATATATAAAGAAGTAGAACAAGTAATATTAAAGAAAAAATTTGATAAAATTATAATTAATGCTGCACTACTTTTTAAATTAAATCTTGCAAAATTCTGCGGGCATATATTTATAACAAAAACAAATGATGAGATAATAAAAAAAAGACTCAGATTAAGTCGCAATATTGATGAAAATTCGATTATAAATATTCTTAAGTGTCAAAAAGATATTTTTTTAAACAAAAACATTCTAAATTCAAAAATAATAAATATAATTAACAATAAGAGCTATGAATATCTAAAAAATGAAATTAGGACAAAGATGAAAGAGGTAATATAGATGAGAGATTTTAATGAAAATAATAACAAAGGATTTTTAGTAGCATTAACTTCAATTGTAATTGTTTGTACAATTATATTTCTTGGAATAATTATTTTCTTCCCAAATAAAAACTTAGCCTCCGACATCGCAAGTAAAAATATTATTTTACAAGAGACAAAAGATGAAAAAGTTATAGAAAGTGAAAACAATGAAGATACTTTAGAAATAACTGATAATCCAAATGAAATCATAATTGACCTTACACAAGAGGTCAAACAAGATAAAAGTTTCAATAGTAGTATAAATCAAAATAATAAAAAAATTATTAACAAAAAAGAATCACAGAGCATAAATCAAAATAAAACTACAAAAACATACACAAAAGAAGAAAAATTGCAAAAAACACAAACACTTGCAAAGACAAATCAAGAAAACAAAAAAGAACAAAAACACAATAACTTTGAAAACAAATATGACCCTCTAAAAGAATACTACATACAATTTGCATCACTCTCAGATCCAATCTCTGCTGATAACAATATTCAAGAATTGATGAAATATAAAATAAATGCAAAAATTTATTCAGCAACAATAAACGATAAAGACACCTATAGAGTCAGATCTGGACCTTACAAAACCATATCAGAAGCAAAAATTGATCTCAATAAAATATCAGGCTCAAGTGAATTTAAAGATGCTTACATATTAACTATTAACAAATAAATCAAAATTAGAGACATACTTATGATATTTCTCTAAATAAACATCATGCATACTGGCACTAAAGGATATAACCTGTTTAAATTTAGCAAGCTTTTTAAATGCCTTATCTAAGCTATCGAACTCCCCTAAGCAACAAAAAGCCAAGATTGCATTACCGATAATCTCGGCATGTTTAAACTCAAAAATCTTTAAATCTTTACCAATAATATTCGCTTTGAGTTCATTTAAAAACAAATTATCTGAATTAGAACCACTCACAAAAATGTCTAAAACATCCCCTTTAAAAGATTTAATCTGAAGTATTTTATTGTAAAAGGAAAAATAAGCAGCTTCAAGAATTGCAATTCCTACCTGTAAAGGATTATCTACTGTTCCGAAAATACCTTTACTCAAATTATCTCTTATTTGCGAATCTATTAAAATATGATCAGAAAAAAGCTTCCTCTTACTTAAATAAAAATAAACACTACCTGAATCATATACTCTAGGAATCTCTTCAAAAAATTCCTCAAACGATTTTTTCTTTTTAAATAATCTATCTTTAAACAATTGCAATAAGTATCCAGAAGGAACTATTCTTCCAATAACAAATAAATTATCTAAAAAATAAGGATACACCAAAGAAAAATCTGACAAATATGAATCTGAGATAAAATTCAAACCCTCGCTTGTACCTGTTCTATTTGATACAATTCCAGAAAAGAATGCCCCACTTCCAATAAGCACGCTTAAATAATCCATTCCAGCATTAATTACTTCTATCCCACTATCAATGCCAAATTCAATACTAGCACTATTAGTAACCCGGCCAGCAACCTCTCCCATCCTTAAGAAAGGGGGAAATTTATTTGTGTCAAGATTATACTCTCTTATTTCAATATCATTCCAAATAAAAGGGATATAAGACAAACTTGGATAGCTTGTAATCAGATTACCTGTAAGCAAATAAATAAAATATTCAAAACAAGATACAAAATATCTGACCTTGCCATAAACTCCCCTCTCAACTGTGCTAAGCACAAAGGGTAAGAAAGATGACTTTCCTCTAAAGTTACCAACCACCTTAGAAGAATTCCAATGTAAAACTTCCAAAGGCACCAAATTTGAATCAAGAGCTATTAGACATGGAGAAATCCCACTAATAGAAATACAATCTATTTTTTTATACTTAAAATTAGAAATTATTCTCTTGAAAGCAAAAAGCCATATTTTATAATCAAAGTTTTCAAAATCAATACTGAAATAATCAAAATAATTTACATCAAAACCCTCTAAAACCCCATGATGAGAATTAATTAAAGCAGATTTTAAAGTACTAGTACCAATATCAATACTGAGTACATCCATAAAATTAACTCTTAGAAATCAAATTTTGAATGTCATGACTTCTATCAAGAATTTTTTGCAAACTAATCCTATTGTGAATGGCAAAAATTGCACCTGCAAAAAGATGTGCAACATTAGCCTCATAATACCAAGGTTTACTTATAAGTCTATCATCATGATACACAGCATTTGTCCCAATTATTTTATAAAAATAGCCTTCCTCATAAGCTTTATCAAAATATTTAATTGCATCTCCATTAAAAAATGGAAGACTTATTGCACATATAATCTTCTTAGCCCCCATACTTTTTAAAAGTTTCACAGCCTTAATTAAAGTTCCACCAGTAGCTAAAATATCATCACTCATAAAAACATTTTTACCCTCAACATCTCCTAAAAGTTTAGTAACAGAAATATTAGAATCGTTCACATTATGAGTTACCTTTGAATAATCTCTTTCCTTATAAAGCAAAGCTAAAGGCCTTTTAAGATTAGACGCAAAAAATTTGTTCCTATTAACAGCACCTGTATCAGGAGAAACAACTACCAAACTTGAATCTCTAATATCTATTAATTCAGCTAAAGCATCAAAAATTTCATAAGATGCATTCAAATTTTCAAAATACGTTTTTCTAAAAACATTTTCAATCGCTTTTGAATGAATGTCTAGTGTTAAAATATGTTTAACTCTCAATTCTTCTAAAAATCTCCCAAAAAGACTTGCTGTTAAACCTTCTCTTGAATGCTTTTTATCTTGCCTCGAGTAAGGATAAGAAGGAATGATAACACTAACAGAATTAGCCTTAGCCTGCATGCATGCATCTACTGTGGTCATCAAATTCATTAAATGATCATTAATTGTCATTACTACTTTTTCATTATTATTTACATTAACTGGATAAGTATTAGAAACATCTTGCACAATAAAAATATCTTTATTTCTTATGGTTTTTAAAATTTCTGCTTTAAATTCACCATTAGCAAACTTAACAAAGTTTACAGGAATTTCCACCGACTCATCAAATCTTAAGTTAGAAAATTCAAGTCCTTCTAAAAAAGGAGACAAAATTTCTTCAAGCTTCAAGACATCTTCTTTGAAACAACTAGAAGTTTGCGAAATTTTTTCAATAACTTCACTCTCACTCTCTAAAAATATTTTTTTAAGTTCTTCCATTATTTTATCTGCAAATACCCTTCCACCAGGACAGGCAATAATTCCTATTGATTTCTTAATAAGCAAACCCAATTTTAAAACTCCCTACCTCAAACAAAAACTCTTTACTTCATTGTACATCAATACAAATAATTCACACAAGATTAAGGAAAATCTCTAAAGTTAAAACAGTAACAATTTTAATCATGAGCAAATTAAAACTAGACAATGCAATAAGCTTAAAAATGCAAAAATTTATTTATTATCCACCTAAATAACTCCAAACTCAAACCCTATACCAAATTTAAAATCAGAAAATTTATTATTCTGAATATTCCAACAATAATATCCCTCAAGTACCAAAAAGGCAAATGTAGATCTTGCACCAAGATCCCAACCAAAAATACCATATTCATCCATGATGGAATCCCTAAAAGCAGTAGCCATATTAACTCTAGGTCCAGTCAATAATGCAACAGCTCCAATAAAAAAATCTAACCTTGTATAAACTCTAGATTCAATAGTTGCAATGAATGAAAAAATATCATTCAACCGTCCCTTACAATTAACATACCTCAATACATTAAAACTAAATCCAAGTTCAAAACCAAGCGAAAAAAAATCATCAAATTTTGCTCCCATTTGAGCATATCCTCCATAAGTTAAACCGGTCTTAGCAATATTAACCATATCTGCAAAATCTGTAACGATTTTTTCTCTAGCCAAATCAGACATATTACTCTCAAGTTCTTCACCAATATATAAAGCTGTATTATAAAAGTTTGAAATAGTACTAACCGGAAAATCCAGACCCACTCCCAAATTAAGTTCAAAAGCAACATCCGAGAAAGCATTACCTGTGATAAATATCAATAAAGTTAAAAATAAAATCTTTATCTGCATAATACTTAAGTCTCCCAAAATATTTAAATGAATTTTCACATTAAGATCATTAAAAAATGAATGCCAAAATTAGCATAAAACAATCTTTAAACTTTAATTCTCCAAAACGGACGAGACTATCTCACTTGCATTAGAAGGAACTGAATATTTTAATTCCTTATATTTCAAAATATACTTCTTTGCAGTTTCCATGTCCTTCTTTAAATGATAAATATAAAAAACATTAAATAAAGCTTCTTGATTAGCAGGTGCGATTTCCAAAGTTTTTAAATAAAATTTCAAAGCCTCTTCTAAATTTTCCTTTTTAAAATATAGATAAGCTTTTAAATTAATCAACAAAATATTGTCCTGATCATTTTCCAATAAAGATTCAATCTTTAAGCCAGCCTCATCATATTTCTTCAAATTGATATAAGCCAAAATAAAATTATAAGTAGACGCATCATTCACATTAGAATTAAATTTAATAGCTTGTTCATAAAGCTCAACGGATGACTGATTATTACCAAGTTCCTCATTTAATTTGGCAAGCTTATAATACTCATCTGAAATAGCTTGATAATCTTCAGCAAAAGTTTTACAAGACAATATAAAATAAAAAAGGAAAAAAAATAAACCCTTATATATCAAAACACAACCCAAATACTAGACTAAAATAAACATTACAAATTTCAATCAATATCAATGCCTAAATAACTACCGGAATCTCAAATCCAAATCCAGCCCTTAAATCTCTATATTTAAAATCATTAATAGAAAATAATAATGACGATTCAAAACTAAGAAAAGCTAATCTCAATCTAAGACCTGTTTCAATAACATTAAAAGGATTGGTTACTTCGCCATTACCAATTAAATTTCCTGCATAAACAGGATCTACAACTAAAGATCTATCACCAAAACCTGAAAATAAAGTAGCTGCTAAATAATAAATATCATATTTTATAAATAATCTTGGCACTATCCCTGAACCCAACTTAACAGGATAGGAAACCTTTAAAAGGTTTAAATTAGGAAACATCATCCTTCCAAGATTCACACCAAATCCAAGTTCAAATCCATAATAAAAATTACTGCTAGCAATAGGAAGACCAATTTGAAAATAACCTTGAAAACCAGTACTAAATAAAGGTGACAATTTTTGCCGCAAAGCATCATTTAAAACAGTCCCTGGTGTAGAAATTTCTTTACATAATCTCAAAAAATCATCTTTATTACTAATTCCAAACTCATTTAATTGACTAAATATTACTTCTTTTAATTCAAGAGCGCGTTTTGCCGTTTTTTCTAAATCAACTAAGAGCTTTCTTATACTCGATCCAGTCTCACCTAATTTTTGAAGCGTAACCTTTTTGTTCAATTTACTCAATGCACGCAAAAATTTTCTCAAATCATGAGTACTATTAACAAGCGAGTCTAAATCATCCAAATCCGACTCCTCCATATTATTCACCTGTGAATTTGGATCCTTCCTATTCTTAAACAGCTTAGTGAGAAGACTTAAATTGTTTTGGAAAGAACTATATAAAGAAGATGCACTATCCTCAAATTCACTTAAACGATTAAGAAAATTATTTTGAAAATTTGTCAAGATAGTAAATAATTCAAAACTTATCAATTTATCTAAAACTGTACCAGTTTTTCTATTAAATAAAGAAAATGATTCAAGACTAACTTGTGTACTAAAACCCGCTGAGAAATATACAAACTTGGCATAAGATGTACTAAAAGACAAAAATAGTATTATAGTAATTAAAAAATTTTTCATATCCTAAGCCCTTACAAAATAATTACGCCATAATAACATTTATTGCAAAAAAATACAACCTGATTTCACTTTTTTAATCAAATCATGCTATCCCCTATTATCAATTTAAAAGAAACAAATTAAGAAGAATTCTTAATGTATAGGAATCCTTCTTCTTAAATAACTAAGTCAACAACTAAAATTAAAGCTTTTCCTGGTCATACTTATTAAATATATGTTCCGTTAAATATTTACCAACTGACCTTTTCTCTTGTACAAGCTTAGATATTATATTAAAGTGCCTTGGTTCAATCTTAAAATATTTATAGGCTCTTCCGTCCTTAAAAAATACAGAAAGTTCAGACAAAGCAGAATCATAATCAACCTGACATATTTTACTCAATTCATGAGATATTGTTAAAGTATTCAAACTTATATCCTCCAATGATTAATTCTTAGGAGTATAAAATATAAAGTAAAGAAAGAGTAAATTCATTAAATATTAAGCATTTTTAATCAATGAAATCAAAATTTACTAAATGATATATTCCTTATAATTAATTGTATATGTTTAATACAATTTAGTCAAGCAAGTCTATAAATAACTAGACTTGCTCACAAGCTACAATTGAAAAATAATTAATTAAATTTAATAAAACAAATAAAAAATTAAAATTCAATACGAAAAATCCCCTGCTAAAAAAAGCAATTAAATACATTACTTAACCTTTTAAACAATGAAACTTCCTTAAGTCAAAATCTACCAAAACAGTTTCAAATAGACTTTTTTTAAAAAATCATGTAGAATAGTTAAGGTATTTAGTGTTCTTAAGTATAACATCACTCAGGAGGAAAATATTCCATGGACTATAAAAAATTGCGAAACATAGGTATTAGTGCCCACATTGATTCAGGAAAAACAACACTCACAGAACGTATTCTTTTTTATTGCAACAAAATTCACGCCATTCATGAAGTAAAGGGAAAAGATGGAGTTGGAGCAACAATGGATTCAATGGAACTTGAAAGAGAACGGGGCATCACAATTGCATCTGCTGCAACTCACGTCGAATGGAAGAACCATCCAATAAATATTATTGACACTCCAGGTCACGTTGACTTCACAATTGAAGTTGAACGTTCACTTAGAGTGCTAGATGGAGCCATACTTGTTCTTGACTCTGTTGCAGGGGTTCAATCTCAATCAATTACAGTTGATAGACAATTAAAAAGATATAATGTACCACGTCTTGCTTTCGTAAATAAATGTGACAAAACTGGAGCAAATCCTAACAATGTAAAAGATCAGCTTAAAGATAAGCTTGGTTTAAACTCAGTCTTAATGCAACTTCCGATAGGACTTGAAGATAAACATATGGGCGTTGTGGATCTTGTTTTAATGAAAGCCTACTACTTTGAAGGCAAAGATGGAATAGAAATTATAGAAAAGGAAATTCCTGCTGAGTTAATCAATGAAGCTGAAGAAAAGAGAAAAATAATGCTTGATGCTCTATCCGATTTTAATGATAAACTTATGGAACTTCATATGGAAGGAGAAGATATAGATGTAGAGACAATATATGATGCCATTAGAACAGGTACTTTGGCTTTAAAATTTTGTCCTGTATTTATGGGTTCTGCTTATAAAAACAAAGGTGTTCAACTTTTACTTGACGCTGTAAATAGATTTTTGCCTTCTCCCCATGACATCAAAAATGTGGCTCTTGATTTAAACGAAAACGAAAAAGAAATTGAACTTAAAACTGATGAAACCTTACCAACCGTAGCACTGGCTTTTAAATTAGAAGATGGTCAATACGGTCAATTAACTTATGTAAGAATATATCAAGGAATTTTAAAAAAAGGACAAGAACTAATAAATTCAAGAACTTCTAAGAAATTCAAAGTTGGCAGACTTATTAGAATGCATGCTAATAACACTGAAGATATTGAATTTGGAAGCAGTGGGGATATCGTTGCATTATTTGGGATAGAATGCGCATCAGGAGATACATTCTGTGACCCTTCAATTAATTATTCAATGACATCAATGTACATTCCAGAACCAGTAATATCTTTATCAATAAAACCCAAGGATAAAAAATCAGCTGATAACATGGCAAAAGCTCTTGCAAGGTTTACTAAAGAAGACCCTACATTCAAAACTTATGTAGATGCCGAATCAAAAGAAACAATAATACAAGGAATGGGTGAGCTACACTTAGAAGTTTACATTGAAAGAATGAGAAGAGAATTTAAAGCAGAAGTTGAAACAGGAATGCCTCAAGTAGCATATAGAGAAACCATTACAGACAAAGCCGAATTTAATTATATTCATAAAAAGCAATCAGGGGGTGCAGGTCAATTTGGAA
This sequence comes from Borrelia puertoricensis, assembly GCF_023035875.1. Classification (NCBI taxonomy): domain Bacteria; kingdom Pseudomonadati; phylum Spirochaetota; class Spirochaetia; order Spirochaetales; family Borreliaceae; genus Borrelia; species Borrelia puertoricensis. The sequence goes on along the minus strand of NZ_CP075379.1, from coordinate 555,792 downwards.
GAGTTGCTGGATTTATGGAACCACTTGAGAGTGAAGGACAAACTTATGAATTTGTCAATCTTATAAAAGGTGGAGTAATTCCAACGGAATACATTCCATCATGTGACAAAGGATTCCAAAAGGCTATGGAAAAGGGAACTTTAATCGGCTTCCCAATTGTCGGGATTAAAATCACAATTAATGACGGTCAATACCATGTTGTTGACTCATCAGATATTGCATTCCAACTTGCAGCAATAGGAGCATTCAGAGAAGCTTATAATAAGGCAAAACCTACAATACTAGAGCCAATAATGAGAGTAACTCTTGAAGGTCCAACCGAATTTCAAGGCAATATGTTTGGTCTCCTAAACCAAAGAAGAGGAATAATTTTGGGCTCTGTTGAAGAAGGAAATTTCTCAAAAGTTGAAGCTGAGGTACCTTTAAGCGAAATGTTTGGATTTTCAACCGTTTTAAGGTCATCCACACAAGGAAAAGCTGAATTTTCAATGGAATTCCTAAGATATGGAAAAGTTCCAAGTGTAACATTTAATGAATTATGCAAAAAATTTAACGAACAAAAATAAGGAGGAATCATTATGCTTGAATTAACGCATGAAAAACAAGAAATAAGGATAAAAAACAAATTTTTGGCTCAGGTTTTTGGATTAATGGCAATTGGTCTCTTAATATCTGCAATATTTGCATACACAACATCTGAAAATCCTGCAATGCGAGCTATAATATTCACAAATCCAATGTTATATATAGCAATGATACTTGTACAATTTGGACTTGTTTATGCAATAAGTGGAGCAATCGAGAAAATATCAAGCGGCACAGCAACAGCTCTTTTTCTAGGGTACTCAGCTTTAACAGGAGTAACACTATCTTCTGTATTTATGATATATACTCAAAGTTCAATATTCTATACATTTGGAATTACTGCTCTAACTTTCCTTTCAATGTCCTTTTACGGATACACAACAAGCACAGATCTTACAAAAATGGGAAGCTATTTTATTATGGGATTATGGGGCATCATTATTGCATCTATCTTTAACATATTTTTTAGAAGTTCAGGTCTCAATTTTTTAATCTCAATTTTAGGTGTCATATTATTTACAGGTTTAACGGCTTACGATGTGCAAAATATTTCTAAAATGAATAGAATGTTAGAAGACGGTACTGAAATTAAAAGTAGAATGGCGGTTGTAGCCTCTTTAAAGCTTTACCTAGATTTCATAAATTTATTCTTATATTTACTAAGATTTTTAGGAGAAAGAAAAGATTAAAAGCCAAAATACAAATTTAAAGCTAAAGTAAAAATGAATGCTTAAGTCAAGCATTCATTTTTAGGAGCCAAATTGAGCATAGATACTCTAGAATTTGAAGAAAACAATACCCAAAATGTTATAAAGGGCAATTTTGAATTTGAAGGATATATAGAAAGCAATAAGCCAATAATCATTGAAGGAGTACTTAAAGGAATCATAAATTCTACAAGTTCAATATACCTAAGAGAAAAAGCTAATGTAGAAGCAGAAATAAAGTGCAATAATTTCCTAAATCATGGAACAATGAAAGGTAATGTAGAGGCTTTAGAGACAATAAAAATTTATAAAACTGGAAATTTGATCGGAAATATTAAAACAAAGGAACTTTTCATAGATTCAGGGGCACTCTTTAACGGAAATTGTGAAATGGAGGAAAAAAGTGATAAATAAAAATTTTTACTCAAAAATAATTCTAATACTACTCTTATGCCTAAGCCTCCTAAATGCACAAGAAAAAGAAGATTCGCTTCTACTCTACAGACAAGGCAAATTTCAAGAAGCTATTCTCAATACCCAAAACGAAATAAAATACAATCCAAATAATTTAGATGCAAGAGTAATACTTATATGGAGTCTAATAGCAACAGGCGAGTACAAAAGAGCAGAACTAGAATCCATCAAAGGACTTGAAATAAATAAGCATGATGTAAGAATAATCCAAGCATTAGGAGAATCATATTTTTTTCAAGGACAATATAAAAATGCTCTTAAACATTTTCAAAAATATATTAGTCTTGAACCTAATGGAGCAAGAATAGCTAAAGTATATATTTTAACTGCAGACTCTTTTCACAAACTTGCAAGATATAATGAAGCTGATTTCGCATATGAAAATGCTTTAAGATTTTTACCAAATAATCAAAACATACTATTAAAGCTTGCAAAAGCAAGGGTTAATGCAAAAAATACAATCTTAGCAAAAGAAATTCTAACAAAACTGCTAACCTTAAATCCCAATCATTTAGAAGCAAAAAACCTGCTAAAAAAGATAGAAAAAAATAATAATAATCCTTGACATTATATTTGTAAGCATTTATCCTATTTATTAGTTTATTAATAAACATGGGGCTGCTAGCTCAGGTGGTCAGAGCATCGGATTCTTAACCCGCAGGTCACAGGTTCGAGTCCTGTGCAGCTCACTTGCATGGATTAAGCCAAAAATTTTGCTTATTGCAAGATATTGACATACTATAAGATAAATGGTATAATTAGATTTGGCAAATTTAATTATTTAAGGGCTCATAGCTCAGCTGGTAGAGCATCGCCCTTTTAAGGCGAGGGTCGTAGGTTCAAGCCCTACTGAGCTCAATTTTTCGTCCTCTTCGTCTAGTGGCCTAGGACTCCAGGTTTTCATCCTGGCAACAGGGGTTCAATTCCCCTAGAGGATGTAAATAGAGAACTCCATGAGATTCTCTATTTTTCATTATTATATACAATTGTAGTAATTGAATATAATAATGAAAAATATCCTAGCGGTATTAATTTTATTAACAAGTTTCTATATAATATACGCAAACAAAAAAGAAATCAAATTCCCGATCAGCCATAACAATCAAAAAAAAATATACTATGATGAAGACAAAATAAATCACGTTGTACTAAATCTTCAGATCAATGAAAATGCAAGCATAGAAATCAACACTCAAGACAAAAATTACTCATATAATATTCCAAAAATCATTAATCAAGATAAAATATTAACAATAGAAATCAAAATGAATAATATCAAATCCATTAATCTAAATAACATTGTAATAAAAAATTCAAAGAGTAAAACAGCAAGTTCAAATCCTCAAAAATTTAAAATATTAATCAGTCAAAATGAATATTTTATTAAATTTAATCTTAACAATAATATGTTTCCCATTATAGGCTTTAAAGCAAAAGAAATAATATTAAGTCCCATGATCACAAACTTATGTTCAGAAAAAGAATCTCAAAAAATAGTATTATCTAATTTTATCAAGTACACATCACTAGAAAATAAGAATGATGAAATAAAATTTACTAAAAACAACAATATGATTCAAATAAGCGAAATTGGATATATTGACATGAATGATTACTACGATATAAACAAACCAATAAATTCTGATTTAAAATTCATCTTTAATTATAAAAAAGAAAATTACAGAAGGGATTCATTTGAGCTATTTAAGCTAATAGCAGAACCTGACATATATGTACTAAAATTTAAAAACTTAAACTATCAATCTTTAATGTTAAAAAGAATTGTATTTTTTATCGAAAAAAAAGGATTTAGGGGAATGTTATTATCAAACAACGAGCTAAAAAATAAAGTAGGATGGAAAGGCCACAATTACAGACTTAAAGATATAATTACGTTTTTCAACGTAGCACAAAAATCAAATATCAAACTAAATAAAGAAGAAATAATTTTAAAAAACTTAGTTATAATCAATAAATTAGCACATATTGAAAACAATACAATTAAAATAAAAGATAAATCAAGAAATATTGCATTTGCAACTTATGCAGAAGATGAAACTATATCAAAAACAGATCAAATGACAATATTTATGCATGAAATCTTACACATGTATTTCTTCACAGACAATAATTTCAATAAAGCAATCTCTAATTTCTGGAATAAAAATGTCTCATCTAAAGACAAAAAATCCTGGATCAAATTTTTAGACAATAAAGGTTATGATGTTAAATCTCAATATTTAATAATAAACGAATTCTTCACCTATACCACTCAAATTTCAAAAAAAGATATTGCAAAATATTTGATTAACAGCAAATATTTTCCCAAATTTGGACTAAAGAGATATGAAAAATGGGCTATAAAATTGGAAGAATTATTATGGAAAGCAAAAGGACTAATAGCCGGGGAACTATTAATCCTTTTTGAAGACAAAATATGATATATGCTAATAAAAATTTCAAATTAATTATCCTTTTCTGGCAGCAAGATAATCTCTGCCCCTTGCTTAAAATCTATTTTCTTAAACAACAGATTTATCATATCTTTATTTAAAGTATTTTCAATAAATTTAGCACTGAAAGTATCTTTTAAAGCACCATACCAAAGAATTGAACCTAATATCTTTGAAAGCCAATACCCATTAGATTCAGAACGAATACTATTATTTTTAATAATATTTTTCTTAACATAATCAAAATCTTTGTCTACAAAATCTGATTTTTGTTTTTTCAAGATATACTCATTAACAACCTGCAATACACTATCTAAAACTTTAGGTTCAACCGTAAAATACACAGTCATAAAACCATCCGAATTAGAATGTTTTCTAAGTAAATAATCAAAAGAGACTCCTATTGAATAAACACTAGACATTTCCCTTCTAACGGTTTTAACAAGATCTTCTGTTAATAGCGATGCTAAAGCTTCATAATTCAAAATATTCTCAGGTGTATAATTGAACTTAAAAGGATACAAAATGTACACTAGACTACTTGAATCCTCACCCTTTCTTATAACTATTCTATCCGTGCTGTTTTTATAAGAATAATCCAAATCTCTAAACTCATTTAATTTTTTTGAACTTAAATTACCTAAATACTTACTTGAAAGATTTTTTATTGTCTCTAAATCAACATCTCCTACAAAGACAAATTTGAAGTTGTTTGCATAAGTAAACCTTTTTCTATAAAAATCTAAAAAAATATCTTTAGATACATTTTTCAAATCAGATTCTTTAATATCTCTCAAACGATAATCATCATTGTTATAAAATCGCTCAACAGCACCGTAAAAAAGATGTTTAGAACTATTTTCTCTACTCTTAATTCTTGCTTTTACATCATCAATGATACTTTGTAAAACAACATCATCTATCTTTGAATCATTAAAGGTAAAGTATATAAGCTTAAAAAGAGTTTCAAGATCTTTAATATCAGCACTACCATTAATACTTGTCATTTGATCACCAACTGTTGGTGATAAACTTACAATCTTGTCTGACAAATATTTTTCAATTTGAAGCTGAGAATAATCTCCATACCCTGAACTAGAAACTACTCTTGGAGCCAAAGATAAAATAGGTATAAGCTCAGCATTCTCACTTAACAAACCACCCCAAGAAGATGCACTAAAATCGACTATATTTTGCTTATTCTCATTATGTTTAAAATAAACTTCAACTCCATTTTCCAGCATAAAGGATGAAATCCCATCAAACAATTCTTTCTCATCAATAATATCTTTGTGTTCTAAAGATTTTTTAAAGAATTTTCCTTGAATAGATACATCATCATAAGGTTTAATTTCTCTCTCTAAAGCAAAATTACGCAATTCTTTTATCTCTTCAAAAGTTAAACTAGGATGATACTTCTTAGAATAAGAATAAATAATAGCCATATCATCTATGGATGCTTCATTTCTGGCAAAATCTGATATTGTTTTTAAACTAATTTTATTTAGATGATCAACAAAAATATCAAAATACTCATCCATATCAAACATCAAATAACCTTGAGACGCCACATCTACTAAAGTATTCGCAATACTAGATGAATATCGCTTATTGACATTATCCTTGTTTAGTTTAGCAGAACTTATAAGCTTAGATTTGATCTTATCAATTTCCCCCTTTGTAAAACCAAATCTCTTAATTCTCTCAATTTCATAAAAAAATCCTTCAATAGCTTCTTTAAAATGCTCTGGATTAATTTTAAAAGAAATTTCATTAATTAAAATATAATTATCATCTGATTTAAATTGTGAATCAAATTTATCAAAGGACATAAAATAATTTGTTCCAGCGATCTTTAACTCATAAAATCTATTTACAAAAAGCTCGTCTAATAAGGTTTTTTCAACCAATCTTTTAACATCATCAACAGTGCTAAAATCATTCTCAATCTCCTTTTTAACAACAAAATTCATACTAGGAAATGGTGTCTCAATATCTTCTATACTTACAAAAGTTTTATCAATAATAGTATCCAAACTTATTTTAACCCTTTCAGGCTCACTTACTGGTTTTTCTAACGATGCAAATCGTTCTCTTACTTTCTTTTCAATTTTATCAGGGGCAATATCTCCCACAATAATGATGCTGGTAAGATCTGGTCTATACCATTTTTTATAAAATCTCTTAAAATCTTCTGATTTGAAAGATAAAATTCTCTCTTCAAGTCCAATAGGGAATCTGACTGCATATTTACTATTATTAAAAATAACCCCAAATATTTTTTCAGCGACCCTACCAGCATAATTCTCTCTACGCTTTTTCTCTTCAAGAATAACATTACGCTCTTTATCTATTTCTACCTCATCAAATTTAACTTGAAAAGCCCAATTCCTTAACACATTCAAGGCCTCATCAATCTCTGACTCATTACCACCATCTGGCAAATCAAGATGATAATAAGTTTTATCAAAACTAGTATAAGCATTAATATCAGCCCCAAATTTCATCCCAAATTTTTTAAGAACTTCCAAAATATCCTCACTACCAGGATAATCTGTTGTACCCTTAAAAGCCATATGTTCAAGATAATGCGCCAAACCTCTCTCATTTTCCTCTTCATTTAAAGAGCCAACATTAAACAAAATTCCCATATGAACAGCCTTACTTGGAAGTTGATTGCCATAAATATAATATTTAAGTCCATTTTTAAGCTGGCCACTTACTAAGTTTTTATCAACCTTTAACTTAGAAGATGAACAAGATAAAAAAAGAAAGACCAAAATTAAAAAGATAAATTTTAATATGCTAATATTGTCAATATGTTTACATTTCATTTTATTTTCCTTGAGTTGATTTTTACGTTATAAATTTTTTTTATTTCTCTAAGAATAGACGAAAATCCAAAATCATACCAATCATTAATACCCTTTAACCTAGCAAGAGGAAACAATTCATAAAATAAAAATAAAAGTTCTCCTTTAGATAACTTTGAAATATCATCAAAGTAAACTCTCTTATTCAATTCCCCAATATAAACAAAAGGTTTCAATTTATCTAAAACAAATTTACTGAAATCAGGATTTTCAATACTCATCTCATAAATTTCAATAGTAGTATGATCATTTGATAAGCTATCATAACTTTTAAAGGATATTGGCTCTAAAATCATAAACTTACCATCTTGAATACCCACATTCCGCCCATCTAAAGTTTTCAAAAATCCATCATTATCATCAAAGTAAACAAAAATGTCTAAAGATTTTGAGGCTTTTAAGACAAATTTCAAACTATTATAATTTTCTGGACGTTGTAGAGTATTAATATGTTGAATACCATCCAACTTATTACCACCACTTAAAACCTCAAAACCCATTTCAGATAAAACCTGCTTAGCCAAATCAATATATGTAAAAAGCTCATTCTTTTGAGTTAAATATCTCTCTCGCTCCAACAAGTGGATCACAAATAATAGATCTTTCTTCTCAAGACTGCGATAAAAATCAATACTCTCTAAATTAATCCCAAAACTAAAACCATGAACAAAAAAAATCAGAATAGTTATAAAATATCTACCCATATACATCTCTCATACATATAACTTTACTGCTTTAACTCTAAACAAACAGGACAATGATCACTACCCATGACCTCTCTCAAAATTAAAGCATCTTTTATCTTTGATTTAAAAAATTCATTTACAACAAAATAATCTATTCTCCAGCCCATATTACGCTCCCTTGCCCTTGTTTTATAATCCCACCAGGTATAGTTACCCGGCTCCATGTTAAACATTCTAAAAGTATCCACATAACCTCCATTTAAAAAGTTATCCATCCAAGTAGTCTCCTCAATGTAAAAACCAGCAGATTCTCTGCTGGTATTAGGATTAGCTAAATCAATCTCCGTATGCGCAATATTAAAATCACCACAAATGATAATACTTTTTCCAGAAGTTACAAATGTATTTGCAATAGACTCAAGACTCATTAAAAATTCAAGCTTATAAGGAAGTCTTTTTCTTAAAGATTGAGAATTAGGAAAATACGCATTAATAAGAATAAAATCACGATAATGAGCAATCAGGCATCTTCCTTCCCTATCAAATATTTCTACATTCATATTTTCTAATTTAATAGGCTCAACCTTTGAATAAATACCAACCCCGCTATAACCCTTTATTATAGATTTTGAAAAATATGAATAATACCCTTCAATATTAATAAGCTCCTTTGGTAACTGTTCTTTACAAGCTTTAGTCTCCTGAAGACATAAAATATCCGGATTATACTTCTCAATAAACTCAAAAAAACCTTTACCAAAAATAGCTCTTATTCCATTGACATTCCAAGAAATCAAATTCATAATTATTTACCAATTCAAATCAAACATGTATCTGAAGACCATCATAAGCCAAATAAATATTATCTCTCTTTAGATAATCGAATTCTTCATGCATTATATCATGTGAAATATGCGTAAAATAAGCAATCTTAGGCTCTATTTTTTTAACCTCAACAATAGCATCATCAAAATTCAAATGTCCAGGATGAGGTTTAAGCCTTAAAGCATCTATTATTAATACATCCAATCCCTTTAAATAATTGTAAGAAATTTCAGGAATAAATTTAACATCCGTAAGATATGCTAAATTGTTTATTCTATATCCTAAACTAATTATATCCCCATGTAATAAAGGAATGGGCATTATCTTTATTCCTCTAAAAAAAATTAGCTGTAAATCCATCGCCAAATTAGGAATAATATTTGCTTTCCCACTTATAGTCACTTTTGATGAAAAATTATGTGGAAAAGCATTTCTAATATGTTTCATTGTACTCTCTCGAGCATAAATAGGCAAAGGAACACCTCTCGTATAAAATTTAATATCATCAAGACCCATAATATGATCATAATGCTCATGAGTATACAATACCAAATCTAACTTAACGATATTTTCTCTTAAAAGCTGTGCTCTGATATCAGGACCTGTATCAATTAATAAGTTCATTCCATATAAATTGATTAAAAATGAACTCCTAAACCTCTTGTTTTTACCAAAATTTAAACTGCATACTCTACAATCGCAACTCAACATAGGAACACCACTTGACGAACCAGTTCCTAAAAAGATTCCCAACATGTACCACCATTGCCTCTTAAAGAACCTAATTCTACCACAATAAAAACAAATGATAAAAGAAAATAATATATTAAACAAGAAATAATAAACAAAAAAGACAAAGTTTAAACCATTTACAATTCAGATTTTAAGGTATTATATCACAAACCATTCAGAAAAAGAAATTATAAACTATATCAATTAATTATAACTCCTATTTTATATTTTCAAATAAAAATTTAAAAAGTTATAATCAGTACTTTAAAGTCAAACAAGATAAATACCAATTCATTAACTTATTGAGTTATAAATCACATTATATCATAATAATCTAATTTATAACTCAATAAATTATTTTGTAAATAGAGTTTTTATGCTTATAATTATTTAAGGAAACAATTACTTTTTATGCATGAACAATCTTATGAAATAATATTTTTACTAAGCTTTAGTATATTTTTAATAATAAATTTCTTCAATTTTAAAAGAGAATTTTCTTACGAGGATTATTTCATAATTTTTCCAGGAATATTCTTTATAATTACTCTATATCTCATAGAGATTAGACCATTAATGTTCTATACAGGATCCATATTTTTATTTTTCTTAATAGCAACTACAATGAAAACCATAAAGACAATAATTCTTAGAAGACGAACAAAAAAGAAAGATAATAAACTTAAAAGAATTATTTTTACTCTCCCATTTAAAATAATGATAGTACTACCATCAATAATGGTAATACTAATTACAACAATATTTTCATACCTTGGGTTATTTAGAGACTACCAAAAAGATGTCAATTCTACCTACAAAATAGGATTTACAAAAGTTAAAGATCACAAGAATAATTTAAATCTATCAGTTTGGTATCCAATCAGTCTTACCTTAGGATTTAAAAGTCAAAATCCTTTTTTGTATTATGATTTTAATCCATTCTTCATAAATGAAATGAACTATCTGCCAAAATATGAAAATGTATATAAAGATGCTCCAATTAGTGACAATCAAAAACTGTATGATAGTATCTTAGTTATACTTCCCTTTTATTCTCATGATTCAATGTTTAAATCATTTGTAAACAGATTGGTTAAAAAAGGAAACATTGTATATCTATACGCCCCACAATACAGATATATAAATACTCATAATTTTATTAAAAATAAAAATGCAGGATTGTTAGCTCACATTTCTAACACGACTATTAAGTATTTAATAGAGCCTATCAAAATTTTCAGCGACAGAAAAGACAAAATATCTGAAGTTACAGAGATTCAAAATATTCTTGAACTTATTAAATCAACTCAAAAATTAAAATTTCTAAATTTAAAAACAGATCTAAATCAATTAACCCTAATTACAATGGGAAATCAAGCAAATATTGCAAATGAAATCATTAGTAAAAACAAACAAATAAAAAAATATATAAACATCGGTGGAAAACCTCAAAGCTCAAAAATAAAAACATTGCAACTACTAATAAAGCAGGATGAAAATGCATGGCAAAAAACAGACATAGATCCATCCTCTATAAAAGTAATAAACATGAATCATATTGGTGAAATTTCTGATTTCATCTTTAGTAGAAGTTATTTAGAAAGTTTCAATTTCTTTAAAGACAAAAAATTAATGCTACCAAGATTTGATTTTATAACCAACAAAATCAATCAATTTATTGAGGACAGAGGATCTTAAAAATGCAAAAAAAATTTATACTGTTAACAATATGTCTGACATTACTAACAGTAAAGAGTTACTGCATTGAAGAAATAATTGAAATAAACACTGAAATACAAAAAGAAAAGTACATTCCATTTTTACTAAGTAAAGGAATAAGTCAAGTAGAAGATCTTGTAAAATACACATTGAAAATGAATCCTTATCTTAAATCAGAATATGTTAAAACAATTGCACAAACTTATATAGATGAGGCCATAATTGAAGGAATAAATTATGATATTGCCTATGCTCAAATGCTACTTGAAACGGGAATTTTAAAATTCAATGGTATCGTCTCTAAAGAGCAACACAACTTCTCAGGTATAGGAGCTACTGACAATTTTACAAAGGGAAACTCTTTTTCTAATATCAAAGAAGGAATAAGAGCTCATATTCAACATTTAAAAGCTTATGCTTCAAGACAAAACATAAAATCGAATATGGTTGATCCTAGATTTTATCTTGTGCAAAGAGGATCTGCTCCAACAATATACGATCTTACAGGAAAATGGGCCAAAGATAAGTTTTATGATAAAAAGTTAAAGAAAATATTGCTTGGACTATTAGAATCTGACAATGCAAAAAAATAAGGATACTACATTAAACATATTAGAATGGATATACAATAAATACAATAAACGCAAATTTGTTCATCCAGATCCACTAGAATTTTTATACAAATATACAGAAAAAGAAGACATCGAACTGGCAGGTCTCATTAGCTCATCACTCGCACTAGGAAGAGTTGAGAGAATATTAACAGCAATTGAATCTGTTTTAAAACCACTTGGAAATAAACCTTCAGAAACACTTAAAACGCTTAAAAAAGAAGAATTAGATACAATATACAAAGATTTTACTTATAGATTTTTCAAAACAGAAGATATTGTAAGACTATTAATGTCTTTTAAAAAAGTAAAAGAAAAATACTTAACAATTGAAAATTTACTTCATAACATTTACAAAAAAAATAAAAATTTCATATCAAGCCTAAACGACCTAATAACACAAATGGAAAACATCAATGGACACCCATTTGGCATAATACTTCCAAAACCTTCAAGAGGAAGTGCCTGTAAAAGACTATTTCTATTCTTAAGATGGATGATAAGAAAAGATGATGTTGACTTAGGAATTTGGAATAAATTCAGCCCATCAAATTTAATAGTTCCAATGGATACGCACATGACAAATATCTCATCAAAACTATTTAATCTCAAAAACAAAAAAAATGTAAGTATTAAAAAAGCAATAGAAGTAACAAAACATTTTGCAAAAGAGAATAAAGATGATCCTGTAAAATATGATTTTTCTTTAACCAGGTTTGGAATAAACAGAGAATTTAATAAAGAAGAACTATTTACAAACATTTTCAAACTTTAAATACTAGGCATTAAAAATATTAATACTGCAAAAACTTACGAAAATTCCGAAAAATTTAAATTAATTATAAAATACATATCAAAAAAACTCAAATAAGAACAAACATTTTAATCGCAAGTAAATGCTATTAAACAATTACTCAAGGAGATTTTACCTAAAGAAAAAATGAAAATAAATTCAGTGATAAAAATATAAAAGTCAATACACAAAAGAATCTCTAAATTTATTTAACAAGAAAAATTAAATTTATCTTTACAATACAATAGTATTTAATAATTACGACATAAAAATCTTTATCAAGAAAAACATTAATAAACACCTTTAAAAGCATTGCCCAAAATCCTAATGCCTTCAAGGGTTAAATACAAATTTGATACAAAATCTAAACTTATTAAAGGTAAAACCAAATAAGAATTTCCACCTGTAATTATCAATTTAAATTTCCTATCATAATTACGCATAAGCTCATGATAAATACCTTCTATTAAATATTTATACTGATAAATCACACCACTATTTACACTGTCAACAGTTGATAAACCTAGCAATTTTTTTGGTACTGCAAGATCAAAATCTGTTAAAAGATATGCATTTTCAATTAATGCACTCAAACTTGTGAAAGGCCCACCATTAATAAGACCACCAAGTATGCCTTCCTTTCTGCTAATCGCAAAAATAGTACAAGCCGTTCCAAGATCTACTACTAAAGCATCATTAATATTATAATACTCAATAGCCCCAACAAGATTTGCAAAAATATCCGACCCTAATACAAATCGATTAGTATTATAAAGATCAAAACTTAAGTCATAATTTAAATCAAATCTAATGAATAAAGGATTCACCTTATAAAGAGCAACAATTGCATTAATGAGTACCTTATCAATAACTGGCACAACACTACTTACAAAAACTTGATCAACCTTGCAATCAAATTTAAATTTAAGAAACTCATAAAGCTCCTCAAAACTTAAATCACGTTTTGTGCTAAGCTTACAAAATACCTGCATTTTATCCAGTCCATATAACCCAAAAGATATACTGGTGTTTCCAATATCAATGATTAACTGAGCGAAAGCAACAAGTTTACTCATCAATATCCTTAAGTACCTTTACATCATCAAATCTTAAGAGAATTTTCATATCATCTGACTTCTTAGGCGTTATTTTTAAAACCAATATCTTATTATCAGAATAATATCTCCATCCATCAGAATATATGTAAAACTGCGGATCTGTAAACCAATTAATATTCCTAAACTTAACCAAAGTAGGATTTGAAATACCTTTAAAAAAGAAATACCCAGGGGAATTTAAATTACGATTAAAATCAATAGAATAAAACGCATTAGAAAAATTAAAATTTACAATCTTTGACGCACCATATATCCAATGTCCAATCCCAAGACTTGGAAATAAACTAAATTTCGGAATATGATCATTATCAACAATATCAGCATAATAATTTTCATAAGGAATCTTCTCGATATCAGGTTTAAGTAAAGAATAATAAATAGCATTAAAAGCAAATTCCAAAATTAAATCATCACCTAATTGGAAAGCAAGTCTTTTAAGTAAGCCAGCAATCTTAAGTGTATATTCAAAATCCCAAGACAAGTCATCCTTATTATCAGAAACATACGCTTCTCCATGACTAGTTACAGAAAATAAAGTAGATACAAATTTAGTTAACTCTTCCCTAAGTCTCTTAAGCACAAAACTATCATTATCAAACTGCAAGAATATAATATAATTAGAAAGCACATTATAAGCCTGAGTTAAACTAAATCCAGAAGTCAATATCACTTCCGGTTTCCTTAAAATATCTAATGCACCATTTAAAATGGAAATATTTTCAGATAAAAAAATTTTCTCCAAAAGATATGCATCTTCTTTTAAATATCTTAAAAGCTTATCCGACTCAAGAGAATTAATAAAAGTTTCATTTACAGACAAATAGCGAAAAAATTTATCAAGTTTTTCTGCATTAACATAATAACTTGCACTTAAATATGTTAAATGCTCTTCATTAAGGTCAATTAAAGACTTAAGATTTAAAAAAGTAGCTTCATAATCAGGTCTTGTAAAAGACTCAGCTAAAAGATAAATAAATATATCCTCATCAAAAGAATATACATTACCTCTACGCCATCCACCCTTTTTAACACTAAAGTTTGACTTATGACTCCATGCATCATAGGCTTTATTTCTAAATTCAAGCAATGCTAAGTCAAGAATTTTTTTACCTACCTTCTTAATTAATGAATACACAACAGGTGAGTTTATGTCTAGAGGAATATCCCTAGAAGATTCTCTAGAGATCAATTTATCTGGGGTTTGAAATTTTTCAACCAAATTTCCGATCTGAAAAACTTCCTGAGGACTAACTGAAATTTCTCTCTCATTCATTTGACTATGTTTTCCCAAAGCAACTTCAAAATGACCATCTGTACCCTTAATAATAACATTTTCATCAAATAAAATTTTATAATCACTCTCAACTTCATAACTAATTAGTAGTTTTTTAGAAAGATTTGAACTAACATTAAAGTTTTCATTTGAATCAAATGAAAATAGTAAGAAAATATTATTTTCAAAATAAACATGAATTGCATTATCCTGAATCTTATAAGAAATGGGATAAAGATGAAGTTCATTTGCAGGAACAATAATTGGCTTGGTTTTAGATAAATTTATCTTAATACCCCTTATACTAAGGATAAGACTATCTAAAACATACTGACTACCTTCAACCTTATTGTTAACTAAAAATTTTAAATCCTTTAATAAAAATACATTTGAACTTAAATCTCTAAACTGAATAAAAACAATCAAAAACAA
The DNA here is from genome assembly GCF_023035875.1 of Borrelia puertoricensis. NCBI lineage: Bacteria > Pseudomonadati > Spirochaetota > Spirochaetia > Spirochaetales > Borreliaceae > Borrelia > Borrelia puertoricensis. Next base: position 540,511 of record NZ_CP075379.1, on the reverse strand, counting down.
AAATAGAATACCAATTAACAAGTAAAAAAAACTTAAACCACAATATTTATTCATATCATTAAATATTAATAATAAAGAATTAAAATATCAACATCAGTTGTATAAAAGCAAAAAACTTAATAAACTTAAATAGAAGTATGCACAGTCAATATAAATAGGAGTAAAAAAAATAAATGAAGATTCCAAAAAACTATATCCCAGGAACAAATCCATATAAATCTCTTCCCAAGAAACCTATTATTGAAGCAAAAAAATTATCAAAAAAACAAGAACAAATAAATGCAGAAATAATGAATTCACAAGAAAGAATACTGAAATTATACATGAGAAGATTACAAAAAAAAGATCAAATAATTCTTCAAAACTTCATCATAGAAGGACACAAAGTTGGTTCTAAGATTTTTAACAACTTGTCAAAAATTTTAAAAGAAATAATAACTATAATGAATATGGAATCTCTAAAAATACTACTTAAAAATACAAAAAATCCTATAAAAAAACTTTATATCAAGTTTTCAATTTGGACACTAAAAAAACTATTAAAATCTCTTAACAGCTCAAATATAACACAAGATAAACAAACATATAAAAAAAATGTAAAGAAATAAGAAACTAAAAACAAATATCTCAAGCTATTAAATTCAAAAGTCACAAAACTTTGAAAGTTTACCCATTAATTAAGAATAAACTCCAAAATAGAAAAATCATCTCTAAACGCATTATATCTTGATAAATTTAACATCTTTTTATAAAGACTCACTAAAATAAAATCATCCAAATCATATGTATTGTCTTCCAATATGTTATAAAAATCATCAATAGCCATTATTACACCTTGCTCATTTTCAACCTCATAAACACCATCACTAAAAAGTAAAAGATGTGAAAATTTACTCAATATACATTCATTCTCCTCACAAGAATACATCTCTTCAATCCCAAGGATTGTTCCTCTTGTTGGAAGATAAATATTATCCTTAGCACTTAAAACAACAGCAGGCGGAGCTCCTGCTGATGAAAACCTTAGATGTCTTGTTTTTACATTTAAAACACCATACCATAACGTAATAAACATATCACTTTTAAACTTAACAAAATACCTGTTAACATATCTTAAAACTTCAGAAGGACTTATATCATTATTATCCATGATATAAGAATTAATAACACTTGAAACACTAAGAGATAAAAGTGCAGAACCTATCCCGTGACCTGAAATATCTATCAAATAAATTATTAAATTATCATCATTAACAAAATAGTAATTAAAAAAATCTCCTCCGATTCTTTTTGATGGAACAAAAATCCAATTAGAATTAAAAAATTCGTTTTGCATCTTCTTGGGCAATAAATTCTCAATATAATTTCCAGCTTCTATTAGTTCACTCTCAAAATATTTCTTACCACGAAGTACAAGATCTAAATATTTTTGTCCCTGCTCTATAATCTTTTTCTTTTCAATAAAACTACTTATCCTAAGACCCAATACCAAAAAATCTAAACTTTTCAAAAAATAATCATCAACTTGCTCTTCAATAAAAATTTGAATAATATCTTTTTCACTTATTTGAGAAATAACAATAACAGGAATCATCTCATAAAGACTATTATTTTTAATATTCTTAAGCAAATTTAAAATTAACTGTATATCTTCATACGAACTTAAATCAAGAATAATTAAATCATAAAAATCATTACAGAGTAACTGATTGAACAAATCAACAGCATCTGAAGATACAACAATATAGTCTCTTAAAACCAAATAATCTGTAAGACTTTTACTATGAATACTATCACATGAAAAAATCAATATCTTATGTCCATCTTTATTTAAAGCTTGCTTACTTGCAAGAGAAGAAGAGAGAAACACATTTTCAAGCTCAATTTCTATATAAGATATTATAGATGAGATCTTATAAGCAATTGCCTTAAAAAAAGCAATACCAGCATCTCTAATCCCACTATAATGCATAGAATTGTCTATTAATTCCAAAGATAAATACAAATAAGAAACCAAATCACATTTCATACCTCTAATCAGAAATTTACCTAAGCTTAAGTCTTGAGAACCTTCAAACTCTCCCTGAAACTTATTAACAATTTCTAAAGTTAACTCAAGACAATTTGTAATATCATCATAAAAATACCTAGGTGTTTCTTTATAAAGTTCATAAGAATAAGTATTGATAAGCAAGAAAATATCTTCTAATTTTAAACTAAATTCATTTAATATACTAATAACATTATTACTATTCATCCTCAGTCAACACAACTTTTGAAATAGGAAGTAAAATATCCTCACCAAAAGCTTTCCTAGAAACTTTAACTATCATAGAACCTTGCCTTCTTTTATACTCACTACTAGAATAAAGATCTAACACCTTTGCAACCACTTCTTTTCCAAAAGATTCATAAAGTAATCCCAAAGGTTCATTTTCAAGCAAATATCGACTTAATATCTCATCAAGAATTTCATATTCGGGAAGAGAATCACTGTCTTTTTGATCAGGTCTCAACTCAGCAGAAGGCTCTTTTGAAAGAATATTAACAGAAATAACTGATCTACCTTCTTTTAAATTAATATATTTTGCAAGATTATAAACATCTCGTTTAAATAAATCGCCAATCAAAGCAATTCCACCACAAGTATCACCATAAAGAGTGCAATAACCAACAGCAATTTCACTTTTATTTCCAGTATTTAAAAGCAAAGACTTATTTGCATTACTATAAGACATCAAAAAAAGCCCCCTAAGCCTGGCTTGCAGATTTTCTTCAGTAATACCCTTTGTATTAAAATACCCATTAAAAAACTCTAAAACAGATTGAAACATGCTCTCAATAGGCATATCAATCAATTTAAATCCCAATTCACTAGAAAGTTCCTTCGCATCAAAAACAGATCCCTTTGATGAAAATCTACTAGGCATAGAAATACCAACAACTCTATGAGCCCCCAAAGCAGCACATGCAATATAAGCAACAACAGCAGAATCAATTCCTCCAGAAACACCTAAATGAACTTTATCAAAACCAGAGAGATCAACATATTCTCTTAAACTAATTATCAATGCCTCAATAAGTTTATCAAAAATTTTAGACTCACAGTCAAGTTCTAAATCATGAAATTCTTCATTAAATAAAATATCGTCTTCAAATTTTTTAGCCTGTTTTATTTTTCCATACTTATCAATAAAAAAACTCAGGCCATCAAATACAGTAGAGCCATAAACACCGCATAAATTGGCATAAACAACTTCCAAATTATTTTTCATAGCTATTTCTTTGAAAAATTTAAGCCTTAAGTTATTCTTCTCGCCAGTAAAATAAGACTTTGATGGAACTAAAAGATAGTCGGCTTTACTGAAAGACCCATTCAATTTGTCCTCAAGTCCTTGAAACAAAAGATCATCGTTCAAATTCAAGACAGCAATACTTTGACCCTTATAATTAAATAAGACCGGCTTATTGACTTCTCTCGTTGTCAAAATAAACTGATGATCATTTACCACTGATACGCAATCTAATAAATTACCCTCATAAAAACTATAATGTCCAAATACAACACAAAGTCTATCATCAACCTGATCTTTTATAAAATCAAGGCCATCAAGAATTTTTTTCAAATATTCTGCTCTATGAAACAAATTCGCATACTCAATGCCCCCAATAAAAATAAAAGGAAAAACTAAAATATCAACCTTATTTTGAAGAGCATGCTCATAACTTTTCTTAAACGCACCCAAAATATGATTAAACTTAAAAAGTCTACATTTTGTCTGCGCTATACATATTTTCACAAAGTAAATAATAAGCAATAACAGAAAAAATTACAAGAAAATGATAAATCACACTTAACAGTTTTTTAATCTAATCATTTGTTCCAGGCTCCTGAAAGGCAAACTGATTACAAAAAAATCCCAATATTAAATAAATCCACGCTTATATATCCTATAAAGCACTTCCAAATCCTGATATTGCTCTATATAAACACAGTAACTTGCTATATTAACTATAAGTAATATCTTAAGAATGTAATCCAAGGGAGAAATTTAAAAACCTGATGAAAACTTTAATCTAAAACCACATAAAATCATAAAAACCCCCTAAAACATATTAAAAACAAATCTTTAGACACAACTTTAAACAAAAAACAACCAATGTATTTTTTTTATTTTGACAAAAAAGTACACATAAGAATTTACTAATCTTGAAATATGTATCAATATTACACTATTATGGCTTAATAGTCAAAATCGACTCTTTTAAAGATAATTAAAACGAACCAAATTCACAAAAAATCCCTTAAAGAAAAAATTTGTAAAACATTTTCTTTAAAGATAAAATGCTTTATAAAAGGAGGCTAAAGTGGAAGAAAAGGAACAATGTGAAGAACCTGAAAAAATCAAAGAACAAAAAAATGACATACTAACAAATGAAGACAGTCCTAGCATGGAAAACAAAGTGGATGAATTAGAAAACGAAATTTCAAATCTAAAAGATTCGTATTTAAGGAAACAAGCAGAATTTGAAAACTTTAGAAAAAGACTTGAAAAAGATAAAGAAAATTTTATTAAATTCGCAAACGAAAACATAATGAAAGATATAATTAATTTTCTTGATAATTTAGAAAGAGCAATAGATTCATCAAAACAATCAAGAGATTTTGATACTCTATTATCAGGAATTAGTATGATTGAAAGTGAAGTGCTCTCAAGCTTTGACAAAAAATATAATCTAAAAAAGTTTGGCAAACCGGGAGAAACCTTTGATCCAAGTCAACATGAAGCAATAAGCATAGAAGAAAAAGAAGAGGTTAAAATCCCTGAAATAGTAGAAGTATACCAAAAAGGATACTGCTACAATAACCGAGTATTAAGAACTGCAAAAGTTAAAGTTGCACAAAGCAAAAATTAATATTAGAAATCAAAAATACAAAAGGAGGTTTTATATGGGAAAGATAATAGGAATTGACCTTGGAACAACAAATTCATGTGTGGCCATCATGGAACACGGAAAACCTGTTGTAATACAAAATTCAGAAGGAGGGAGAACTACTCCATCAATTGTAGCTTACACAAACAAGGGTGAAAGACTTGTAGGACAAGTAGCAAAAAACCAAATGGTTACAAACCCTGAAAACACCATATACTCAATAAAAAGATTTATGGGAAGAAGATTTGAAGAAGTTGCAAGTGAAATCAAAATGGTTCCTTATAAAGTAGAAAAGGGACAAAATGGAGATGCTCGCGTAAACATTTCCAATATAAAAAAACAAATGTCACCACCAGAAATATCAGCTGCAACCCTTACCAAAATGAAAGAAACAGCTGAGGCCTATTTAGGAGAAACAGTTACTGAAGCTGTAATCACAGTTCCAGCATATTTCAATGACGCTCAAAGGCAAGCAACAAAAGATGCCGGGAAGATTGCAGGACTCGATGTTAAAAGAATCGTTAATGAACCAACAGCTGCAGCTCTTGCTTATGGAATTGAGAAAAAAAATGAAGAAATAGTTGCTGTTTATGATCTTGGTGGTGGAACGTTTGATATCTCAATACTAGAACTTGGGGATGGTGTTTTTGAAGTTAAATCAACAAATGGAGATACCCATCTTGGTGGTGATAACTTCGATGATGAAATCATCAAACATTTAATTACTGAATTCAAAAAAGACAGTGCTATTGACCTATCAAACGACAAAATGGCACTTCAAAGGCTCAAAGAAGCAGCCGAAAAGGCAAAAATAGAACTCTCAGGTGCTCAAGAAGCATCAATAAATCTTCCATTTATCACAGCCGATGCAAATGGACCTAAACACCTACAACACACTCTCACAAGAGCAAAATTCGAACAGATGGTAGATCATTTAGTTCAAAAGACAAAAGAACCATGCCTTAAGGCTATTAAAGACGCTGGACTTAAAGCTTCTGACATCAACGAAGTAATACTTGTTGGAGGCTCTACGAGAATACCAGCCATCCAAAAAATAGTAAAAGAAATATTCGGTCAAGAACCAAATAAAGGTGTAAACCCTGATGAAGCTGTTGCAATAGGAGCTGCAATTCAAGGTGGAATATTGACAGGAGAAACTAAAGATATGGTGCTCCTTGATGTTACACCTCTCTCATTAGGTATTGAAACCCTTGGTGGAGTTATGACAAAACTAATTGAGAGAAACACTACAATTCCTACCAAAAAGAGTCAGGTATTCTCAACAGCAGCAGATAATCAAACTTCTGTAGACATTAAAGTCTTGCAAGGTGAACGTGAAATGGCATCACAAAACAGAGTACTGGGTAATTTTATTCTTGATGGAATACCAGCAGCACCAAGAGGAGTTCCACAAATAGAAGTTAGCTTTGACATTGATGCTAATGGAATAGTTCATGTTTCTGCCAAAGATATGGGAACTGGAAAAGAACAAAAAATTCGCATTGAATCATCATCAGGACTATCTGAAGACGAAATTGAAAGGATGGTTAAAGATGCTGAGGCTCATGCTGAGGAAGATAAAAAACTGAAAGAGAGTATAGAAGTAAAAAACATAGCTAATTCCTTAATTTACCAAACAGAAAAATCTCTAAAAGAATATGGAGAAAAAATAACAAGTGAGGACAAGGAAGCTATTGAAAACAAAAAAAAGGAACTTAAAGACGCACTAGAAGGCTCAGATATAGCTTTAATCAAATCAAAAACAGAAGAACTTCAACAAGCTTCTTATAAAATGGCTGAAATGATGTACAAAGATGCTCAATCCAGTTCATCAAATCAAGACGATGCTCAAAACAATGCAGGCAGTGAAAGCAAAGAAGCTGATTACGAAGTTGTTGATGAGGATAAGAAATAGTGAAAAGAGATTATTATGAAATTTTGGGGCTCTCAAAAGGAGCCTCAAAAGATGAAATCAAAAAAGCATATAGAAAAATAGCAATCAAATATCATCCAGACAAAAATAAAGGTAACAAAGAATCTGAATCTATTTTTAAAGAAGCAACAGAAGCTTATGAAGTCTTGGGAGATGACAATAAGCGTGCTCAATACGATCGATTTGGACACACAGCTTTTGAAGGTGGAGGGGGATTTAGTGGGTTTTCTAGTGGATTTAGTGGATTCTCAGACATTTTTGAAGATTTTGGAGATATCTTTGATTCATTCTTTACTGGAAGACGAGGACAAGATAAAAATAGACAAAATGAACAGGGTCAAGATATAACATATCAAATAGAAATATCACTTGAAGATGCTTATTTAGGTTATAAAAATAACATTAACATCTCAAGAAATATGTTATGTGAATCTTGCTTAGGAAAAAAATCTGAAAAGGGAACCAGTCCTTCAATATGCAACATGTGTAATGGTAGTGGCCGAATAATGCAAGGAGGAGGTTTTTTTAGAGTAACAACTACATGTCCTAAATGCCATGGAAATGGAAAAATAATATCAAATCCTTGTAAATCATGCAAAGGAGCTGGTAGCCTTAAATATAAAGAAACAATCGAACTTAAAATTCCATCAGGAATTGATGATTCTCAACAAATAAAAATGAGAGGAAAAGGCAGCGTAAATCCCGATAATCAACAATACGGAGATCTCTACATAAGAGTATCAATAAAACCCCATAGAATTTTCAAAAGAAATGGAAAAGATTTATACGCAACTCTTCCAATAAGTTTTACTCAAGCAGCACTTGGAAAAGAGATAAAAATACAAACAATAGCAGAAAAAAAGATTGAAATAAAGATTCCAAAGGGAACAGACAATGATGAACAAATCATCATCAAAAATGAGGGCATGCCAATACTACATACAGAAAAATTCGGAAATCTCATTTTGATTATTAAGATCAAAACTCCTAAAAATCTAAGTTACAATGCCACTCGTCTACTGGAAGATTTAAGCAAGGAAATTAATGATATTGATAAAGTTACTCTAAATAAAATTTAATATGTATATTACACACGCCAATTCAATAATTGAAAGCATAAAAAATAATAAAGGACTTAAATTATACATTTCAAAAACAAGTTCAAAAATCATAAATATTGAAAAAATAGCCAGAGACTATAACATTCAAATAATAAAAGTGAATGATCTTGCTAAGATAATTGGCAATAACAATCATAGGGGTTTTGCATTAAAATTAAAAATTTCTAAATCCAACAATACAAAAAAACAAGATAAAAACTTAGAAAAATTCTTAAAAGAATTTCAACATAAAAATAATATATTTATCTTAATACTTGATGGAATAGAAGATCCTCAAAACTTTGGAGCAATTCTTAGAACATCAGAACAATTTAACATTGATCTTGTAATTACTAGCCAGAGACGCAGTGCAAAAGACAACGCAACAACCTTACGCACTAGCTCTGGCGCAAGTCAATATGTTAATAAATTGACAGTCCCAAATATAAATAATGTAATAAAAGATTTAAAAAAAAATGGATTTTGGATATATGCCAGCGATATCGAAGGTAAGGCAATAAACACCATGAAAATAAATAATACCAAAATTGCACTTATTATGGGCAATGAGGGCAAAGGAATACACAAATTAATAAAAGAAAATTCAGATTTTTTAGTAAAAATCCCAACTACAGGAAAAATAGATTCATTGAATGTATCGGTTTCAACAGGAATTTTAATATTTGAAATAAAAAGACAACTTAACTTACTTTAACATATTTTTTAGAATCAATGTATACCTAATTATCCCAAAAAATTTCTCAGCTCAACAGAAGCTAGGAACCCTTCAGCAGCAGCTGTAATAGCCTGTGCATAAAGCTTGTTACTAACATCACCACACGAAAAAACTCCCTCAACACTAGTTTTAACAATATCTTGAGTAGAGACATATCCATCCTCATCCAATTCCAAAAACCCTTTTAAAAACTCTGTATTTGGCTTATAACCAATAGCCACAAATATCCCATCTACATTCAATTTAAAAATAGAATTATTCTTATCAAGAATTTGTATCCTAGATACAACATTATCTCCATTAACTTCTATCGCCTCACAGTTATATAAAATCTCAACATTAGGTAATTTTTCAACATTCTGTCTTAACATAGAAATAGCCTTCAAATAATCCTTTCTCACAATAACATATACCTTTTCTGATAATTTGCTTAAATAAATAGCTTCAGAGATTGCTGTGTTACCCCCACCAATTACTGCAACTGTTTTTCCCTTAAAAAGATGCCCATCACAAATTGCACACACAGAAATACCTCTATTCCAAAATAAATCTGAATTCTTAAGAGTATTAAGTTTTTTAGGTACCGATCCCGATGCAATAATAACAGCTTTGCTTTTATAAACATAATTATCAGTAAAGAGATAAAAAATATTATCTCTTTTTTCTATAGATGTTACAGTCTCAAGATAAGTGATAGCACCCAAATTAATCACCTGCTCTTTCATATTCAACATCAATTCTCTTCCATTTACACCTTTTTTAAATCCTGGATAATTATACACTTCCATAGTCGTTGTAAGTTGCCCTCCAGGCTCAGGTCCTTCTAAAATAACTGTCTTATACCCACTCATAACAGCATAGATTCCAGCCGTAATCCCCGCAGGTCCTGAACCAACAATGATTACATCCTCAACAAAATTCATCTCTGATCTTAAAACCTTTTTATTACTCCTCTTTATATCCAGTACTTCAAACTTTAACATAAATATGCTTCAACTCCCATTTCACTTATTAAAACCACTACATAAAATGTTTAAATATAATTTCATCCAAATATTACATCAATAAAAAATACTTGTATTAACTTAAAAGTTTATTAAGATTAATCTCTAGAACGCAACATGGAACAATAATTCCAAAATTTTTCAATATGTAAGGCGATACTTCACCAAAGCCACCTAAAACGATGTCATTGATTAAAATGTCAGCTCCTCTGCCACCTATATAAAGAGATTTACTTGATTCCCTTAACTTAAATTCAATATTTAAGTAATAAAAAAGAGATGAAACTAAAGAATTAATCTCATTAAATGAAAACTCCTTATCAGCCATCAGAAAAGCCAAATTATCATAAGTAACAGTACCATCAACACTATTTAAATCTTTTAAAGCTACCTTTCCAATCTCAAAAATTTTATGCGGATAAGAAAAATTGGAACTAATACTCTCAGATTTAAGCAAATCGGATACTATTGAGCCCCTAATATACTCATACCCCTCTGTCATTGGATTAGAAACACTTAAAAAGTCATCACCTTCAATATTCATCTTTTCAATAAAATCTGTCCTAGATCCCAGATAATTATAAATCATTTCCTGAAAACCCATTCCAATCATTAAATTTTTAATCTTTCTTGAAAACTCTTCTATCTGACTCAGTCTTCCTAAAGTAAAATCTTTGGGAAGCTCTGGCTTAACACTATCTAATCCCATACCTATCATTATTTCTTCAATAACATCCACTTCATGAAGAAAATCATTCCTATAAACAGGAGGAATAACATAAAATTTATCTAATTCCTTAAAGTAAGCTGATATCCCCAATTTTTTTAAGTCAAGACACATATTATTTGCCGTAAAATTGCTACCAAGCATTCTATTAACATTATCAACATTAACCTCTAGCGTATTTTGAAAATAATAAGGACAAATTATTTCCTTCCCAAATAAAGTTTCGTTAGGAAAGATTGTCTTTATTGGTAAAATTTCAAAACCCATATCATGCAAATCACAAGCAATCACTGACAAAGATAACAAAGTAGCTTCGAGATTAGTTCCCGTAACTTCAATAAATAAATCGGTATCACCTACCTTTAAAGCTCCAATATCATGAGAATTGACTATCGGAGGATAAGAGAGTACCTTATCCTTATAATCTAACAATAAAGGATATTTATTAAAACTCGAAAGAATAGATGCATATTCTATTCCTTTAGAATGTACCCTATTGATCTCCTCAATAGACATTTCAGTGTCCATACCTAGAGGAACAAATCTATAATCAGAATTACATGCAATATAACTTAATGGAAACTCTATTAAATCTGATGAGTATATTCCCACCGCAACTCTTTTACGCTTTTGTCCATAATTATGACAAAGCTTTTCCTGCAAATGAATTAAAGTTTCAAGCATTCGTTCATTGCAAATCACACCTTTGGCCAAAAATCCAAAAATAAAAGGCCTAATACTAAATACTTCGGAACTGACCAAAATTTCACCATAAAATTCTTGCAAATTATCTGCCATTGAAAAAAACTTAAACAATGGTAAATGACCAAAAAGATATGTCTTAATTTGACGCGCAAGCCCTGTACAAGACCACAAATCGGGTCTATTTGTATCATTACATTCAATTTTTATCTTATCATTAACCGTATCAAATTCACAAATTTCAGCCTTAGCCATTTCAAGAACAGATATAAGTTCAGATTTAGTTAAATCTTTTCCTATCTTTTCGAATAAAATACTCTTATAAACTTCAACCTTAGGCATTGACTTTTCCTCGTCTCAATACAACATCACCAATATCATGGGTAAAAAGCTCCCTTAAATCACTTAAACCTAAATGCATTAAAGCCATTCTATCAATGCCAATACCCCAAGCAATAACAGGAACATCAATTCCAAAAGGTTTTGTAACCTCCGGTCTAAAAATACCACTCCCGCCTAACTCAAACCAACCAAGCACAGGATGTTTTACATGAACTTCAATTGACGGCTCTGTAAATGGAAAATAAGCAGGAACATATTTAACCTCAGTAGCCCCCGCCAATTCTTTAGCAAAAATTTCAAGAAGACCTAATAAGGTCTGAATATTAACATCTCCAATAACAATCCCCTCCGTTTGATAAAAATCGGCTCCATGAGTAGCATCAACTTGATCGTATCTAAAACACCTAACAATCCCAAAATATTTACCAGGATTTTTTGCATCAATTAATTGCTTTGCTGAAAGCACCGTACCTTGAGTCCTAAGCACTAATCTTTTTGAAATATTCTCGCTAAAATCATACCTCCAACCTCTTGAACCTGTAGTATAACCATTTTCATGAACAGCTTTAACATTAGAAAAATAAGGCTCGGGCAAAGATTTAAGTGAACTTGGGTCCTTGATATAATAAACATCCCTTATATCACGTGCAGGATGAAACTGAGGCATAAAAAGAGCATCATTATTAAAAAATTCACTCTCGACTAAAGGACCATCAAATTCTTCAAACCCAAGACTTACAAGCTTATCCTTAATTTTAGCAATATACTCTGAATAAGGATTTGCACGCCCAATAAAGGTTTTATTAGATGAAACATGAATATTATAAGCCCTAAAGTTTTTATTCTCATAAGTCTTATTTTTTAACATTTCAGGAGTCAACTTTACAATTTCATCACCTGTCAGATTTCTTCTTCCAAGCTCAGATTTTACTTCTAACCCAAATTTGGAAAATTCAAATTTTAGATTCAAGCTCTCTATCACCTTAAATAACACATCACTAGCGCCTTTTTTCTTAGAATAATTAGAAATGACTAGCAATTCATCTTGAGATAAATCATCTTCTAAAAGATCGCTGTTTTGAGCTTTGAAAAGTAACTCTTTAACTATCTTATAACTAGAACGCTTTAAATCTTTAACAAGAATTTCTTTACCCAAACCCAAAGATAGAACTCCCTCTTTAGACAAATTGCCAAATGCCTTACCAGCATCTCTGGTATCAATTTCTAACTCTGATGACAAATTAGCAACTAGAACTGTTTTTCTAGATACAAGACTGATTATTCTCTCTTCAACTAAACCATTAGCCAAAGCATCAACACCTTTTTCAGTTAGGCGATAAAACACGTTAAGTTTTCTAAAAGTTTCCTTAAGAATACCTTTAGCAACAAGCCATTCAATTGTCTTATTTGATTGTCCTTCATTATAAAGTAAATCCGTAGCAAGTCTTAAGGCAAAAATTTCATCTCCCTCTTTGTAATTTAAAATCACTTTTATCTCAAGAGGATGTAATGTCCTTACCACCTCAAATTTATCTTTCACAAAATTATCCCTTTAATCATCACTTTTACTAATAATTCCAAGTTCCAAGATAAGCTCAACCTCTCCAATAGATAACTTAGTAGCCCTAGAAATTTCTAAGGCACTCCAACCTTGTCTCATAAGCTTAATGACAGAATCTCTAACTGTTTCATTATTAAGACCAATATTATCTTTGTACTTAGATTCTGTCTTTACAAGAATTCCAAGGGTTTTGATTCTCTCTTCCGCAGCAATATTTAAATTCTCTAACCGAGTCTCAGATTTTGCAACCTTTTCTCTTATATTTCTAGTATATTCTAACTTACTCTCAATCTCACCTAGCATTTCTTTGAGCGTCTGAACATTATTTATAACTTCCTGTGATAAATCTTTATTTACCAATAATTCCGACATAATGCCTTGCAACTCACCAAGACTCTGCTGAAACCCAGAACTCTCTTTAAATAATACATGCATCCTACTCTCTATTTCATTTATCAAATCAAAATTTTTATCAACAGATTCTAATGTAGATTTTAATATGCTATCTTTATTAATAATCCTATCATAATTATCAAGAATATTACTTTGTGCTTCTTTTATTTCCTTAAGTTTAGTTTTGTAAATCTGAATTTCATCATAAGATTCTGTAAATTTTTTATACCTATCCTTAAAAGAAGTATAAAATTCAAGGAATTGAGTAAGATCTTTTTTAATTCCCTCAATATCCATTTGATGAACCTTTAAATCATTAAATACCTCAATAATATTTGATGATTTAGACTTAATGTCTTCAATTTCTCTAGTAATACCTTCAAAGCCACTCTTATATCCTTGAATAAGATTCATTTCACTTTCTAAAGTTTCCCGTAACTCTTCTAAGTTATTCTTGAAATAACAAACCTCTTTCATCAGCTCATTATTTTTCTCTAACTCAACTTCAAGTTTCTTAAAATTTTCAAGCTTAGAACTCATGACAGCATAACGATTATCAAGTTCTTCCCTCAAGTCAGACTTGTATACAATTAAATTATCCTTAACCTCATCTATAAAATGATTAAGCTCACCATCATAGTTTAATACTTTCAACTTAAGTTGTGACACATGCTCATCAATACCTTTAATCATTAGATCATATTTATCCTTAAATTCAGATTCTATGCTATTAACTTGAATCTTCAAGCTATCTCTTAAAGCCTGTATCTCTTCTTCTGAACAATTCAAACTATTCTTAATTTCATTCTCAAACACAGTATATTCCTCTCTTATAGAACTGGAAAAAGAATCATAATTTTCTCTAATTGATTTCTCAATATCAATTCTATATGCATTTACTTTATCAGTAAGCTTTAAAACATCACTTTGCATCAATTGCACTTGAGATTCAAAACTGCCTGTGTCATTTAAAAATTTACTTACAATATTTTGTTTCTCATCATCAAGCCTAGAAACCATTGAATTGAATTCATATTCTAACTTTTCATTAGCCTCAATAATTTTATCTTCAATATCTTTTTGCTGACTTAAAAATTTAATTTCAACTTGTGTTGCAAGCTCTTCAACATGTAAGTCTATCTTATCATTTATAGATTTAATCTTAAAATCCATGAAATCCTCAATATTTAAAACTTTACCCTGAACCTCATCTGAAATATTCTTCAAGTTAAGATAAGATCTATTTTCAAATTCCTTAATATCTGCTTGTAAACGATCAAAAATCTCTTTTGCTCTCTGATTAACATCATCTTTAACAACTTCCAATCCACTCTCAATAGCAGAAACATCACTTTTAATTTCATCTAAACTCCTTTTTGTAATGCCCGCTCTTTCTTCAAGCTCTTTGTAAGCATTTTCTTGCCAATTTACCATATCATCTTTAACTCTTAAAAACCAAGAATCAACATTATCTTGACGATTGTCTACAAGTTTAATAAACTCATCTATTCGATTAGTAATATTAGTTTCCATTACAACTATCTTACTCTCTGCTTCTCTTTTTTTAACATCAAACTCTTTATTAAATTCTGAGTAAAAACTTTCTTTATTCAACATAAGTTCCTGTTCAATTTCAACTCTAAAATTCTTCATAAGGATTTCTTTTTCTTCCAAGTTCTTAATTATATGTCTCTCTAAATTTTCAATTCTTTGATCTGAGGATGCCACAAAATTTTCTAAAGAATTTTTTAAATTATCACTTCTTCCTTTCAAATCTTTAAAAAAATCCTCTTCAAGAAGTTTGAGATGGGATGACACATTGTGATAAGAATCCTCTTTAAGTTTTAATATATCCCCTTCGATATTACTCAAACTCAACTTAAGTTCACCAAGATTTTTTAATTGTTCTTCAATCTCTTTATCCATCTTTTTACTTGAACGAGCAAGTTCTATACCCAAATCAGAAATACATGCATTTAATCTATTTTCCATGTCAAGGTGCATATTGGAATATTTGATATCAAGCTCAGCATATTTATTTGCAATCAACTCTTCAAATGAATCAGTCTTGTCATTTATCTTCTTCTCTACAAGCAGATGTTTCTCATCATACTTACCTTCAAGCTCAGCATACTTATTTGCAATCAACTCTTCAACTGAATTAGACTTATCATTTATCTTCTTCTCTACAAGCAGATGTTTCTCATCATACTTACCTTCAAGCTCAGCATACTTATTTGCAATCAACTCTTCAACTGAATCAGTCTTATCATTTATCTTCTTCTCTACAAGCAGATGTTTCTCATCATACTTACCTTCAAGCTCAGCATACTTATTTGCAATCAACTCTTCAACTGAATCAGTCTTATCATTTATCTTCTTTTCTACAAGCAGATGTTTCTCATCATACTTACCTTCAAGCTCAGCATACTTATTTGCAATCAACTCTTCAACTGAATTAGCCTTATCATTTATCTTCTTCTCTACAAGCAAATGCCTCTCATCATATTTACTTTCAAGCTCAGCATATCTCATATCAAGAGTCTTGTCTAATTCATTATGACATTCGCTAATTTTATCCTTTAAATTTTTCTCTATCATCTCAAAATTATTTTCAATTGACTTAAGAGCAGATATCTTTTCATTAATTCCATGCTCATATTTTTCAATCTCTTCATCAATTGCAGCAGTGGCTTTCATCATATACATATCAAAGTGATCTTTTATTTCTTTCTCAAGACCAGACTTAATGATATCAAATTGATGATGCATGTCATTACTATCTTCTTGTATTCTCTTTCTTAAATCTTCTTCAAGCTCTAGAATTTCTTTTGACCTTCCATCGATTATCTCAAAATTACGATCTATCTCAGAAATTTTTACTCTCAAATGTTCATCATTATCTGTAAGTATCTTATATATTTCATCTCTAATCTTTGAAATAGCCCCTTCACTCTCAATAAAAAATGTTGAATATCTCTCCTCAAAATTATTTTCAATAATCTTGAATCTTTCTTTATAAAGATCATTTAAAAACTCAGATTTATCCTCAATATTATTCTTAAGTTCATTAATTACTCCTATAAACTGTTCTCTTAACTGAATAATATCACTATCTATGGCTTTCTTGTAATCAATTGCCTCTTCCCGTCTAACTCTATACTGTCGCTCAATTTCTCTGAGCAATTCACCAAGTCTTAGCTCTTCTTTTTCTATTATATCCTTAATTTTAATTTCAAAATTTTCAACCTGATACTTTGATACATCAAAAGATGACTTAAAATTTTCTAAATTGTCATCCATATTCTTGCTAAGAATATCTATTTTGTCTGTTAGCCTTCTATTTACATTTTCAATCTCATATCCTATCTCATTCTCTAATTTATTTGCAAGGGTTTCTGAATATTCTCTAGAATCAGATATTACCTTACTATATTTTTCATTAATTTCTCTATTCACATCATTAAATCTTGAATTAAGAGAATCAATGGTAATATCAATACTTGCCTGAAATGAAGCAATATCTGTCCTTTTATCCTTAAGCAAACTATCAACTTCCTTAACAAACTCTTCTGACCTTTCTAAGACTGTAGAAAATTTCTTAGATAAACTTTCTTCAAGATCCTTAGTATCCGTATCAAAATGACTCATAATATTTTTCAGAAGTTCATCTGCATATACATTTCCTTGATTTCTAAACTCATCTATTTTCTCAAGATAATAACTCTCAAGTCCTTCAAAAGTACTCTTAAGATCCTCAATTTTTAAAGTAATCTCAGAATCAATTGAGTTTATATCAATCTTTCCTGAAGATAATACATTCTCAATATTAACTGATATTTCACTTAACTTACCTTGCCAATCATTAAGCTTATTATCTATCTCACTATTAAGCATATCTCTTTTACTTAAGATGTCTTCCGATATTCTATTTAAAAAATTATCTATCTGCTTCTGATTATCTATCTTAATTTCAGAAACTTTTTGCATCCTAATTTCAATAAATCCATCAAGATCCGATCTAAGACTATTTAAAACATCTTCACATTCAACTTTGAAATCTTTAAGTCTATAATCAAGTTTTTCTATATTGCTTTTAATTAATTCTTCCTTATTAGAGAAGTCCTCATTAAATCCATTAAGCATCATAATAATTTTGTCATGAATTATTTCAGCTTGATTATCAATAAACTCCTTAATCCCTGATAAAGTCTCTTCACTGTTACTATATGACATATCTCTTAATTCTTTATACTTATCTAATACTGAACTTTCAAAGTCCTCCGTCTTTGATGTAACATACTCAAGTCTATCATTAACATCTTTTTCAAAAGACTCGATTTTTGAAGAAGCTGATAAAAGCAATTCTTCACTTGAAATCTTAATATCAAGTAAAGATTTATTTAAAACAATAAGCTCATCTTTCCAATTAGTATGCATATCTATTGCTTTTTTTTGAATATGTTCTGAGAGTTCATTGAAAATATTTTCACTAAGTTCATTTCCCTTAATCCTTTGGGTTTCAATCAAATTTAAAAATTCTTCATTAGTTTTATTTAAATGAGACTTAATATTCTCTAAATTCAAGCCCACTTCACCTTGCCAATGTTCATATTGCAATTTGTCAGCTTCCATCTGCTTAATAAATTTACCTATATCCTCTCCATAATGACTTTTTAAATTAAACACTTCATCATTAATATCAGCACTCATCTCACTCAACTTGGATTCGAAATTTTTTCTTAAAGTCTCAAAGTCTTGCACTAACAAATCATTTAAAGAATTTATACTTTCTTTTAGCTTTGTACTAGTAATCTCAAAATTTTGATAATCATAATCTGATTTTTCAGCAATTTTACTAAATTTTTCATCACATTTAATGGTAAGATCATTAACATCACGCTCAAATTTATCTGCAATATTTTTATACTTGTCCTTAAGTTGGGTTTCTAATTCATCACTTTTTAAATTCAGAGTTTCTAAGAGAGTTTCATACTTTAAGTTAATGCTACCATCTAAACACGAATAATCATTAACAAATTTCTCATTCATTTCTTTAAGCTCTAAATACAAGCTACTATCCAACTGGGAAATTTTATCTTGAATATCTGTACTGATATTTGAAAGTTTCAATTCCAATTCATTTCCAACATCATTCATTCTTGAAAATACATTGTCACTAAAACTATCAATATCCCCTTTAACTCTTTCCTTAAATTCAACATATATCCTATTAGAATCCTCTTCAAGATCATCAAGCAAAGTCCTAATTCCACACTGAACACTCTCTATCCTAGAATTAGCATCCTTTAAACTACTCTCTATCCTATCTCTTATGTCTTTATCAAATTGATTTATCCTAGTATCATATTCTTTATAAATATCACCAACACCAGATTCAATTTGAACCCTAAATTGTTCCAAAATATCTGCTAATTGCTCTTCATACTGTCTCATCTCTTGTCTTATAGTCTCTTCAAGAGAATTCAGCCTAGAATAGGTATTATCTTTAAAAATAGCACTCAGAGAAGAAATTTCATTGTCTATTAATACCAATTTGCCTTCGAGTTTATCTCTCATCTGATGAGAACGCTCATCAACGTACATAAAGACTTCATCAAATTTTATCTGTAGCTCCTCATTTAATCTAGTTAAAATAAAATCTTCCTTATCATTAATTTTAGTCTTAGCTTGCTCTACAATAAGATCAAGAGAATTTTCTATTGATTTATATTTAGTTTCATATATACCAAAAGAATCTTCCATTGACTTATTATAAGTATCTATGCTAGATTCAATTTTAAACACAAACTCCTTAAATTCATTCTCAAGCTTTTCATTACCCTTATCTAAAATTTCTCTTTTTTTCTCTTCAATCATTACCAATGACTCTTGATAAGATATAAGCTCTCTATCCAGATTATCCATTCTCACACTAAAATCTTTAATAGTGTTATCAAACTTATCCCAACTCTCAATCCTGATAGTCTCAAGATTTTCCTTATTTGTCTTATCGAATTTTTCAAAAACCGTACTCAATCTAGAATCAATAGAATCAATTTGAGTATTAAAATTTTTTAAAGTTTTTGAAAGTTTATCTACTACTTTTCCATCCACTTGAAGTCGTTGTATATTATCTTGCACTTTAAGGGCCATTTCATCTAGCTCTTTAAGCATAGAATCATGATAAGAAATCTTTTTTTCAACTTCTGCAAAATCTTTACTTTTATCTTTAATCTTTCGCTGAACTTCATCTATTTTTTTTATGATCTCTATACTAGAACGTTGATACGCTTCCATATCAACAGCAAGATTATTGATATCTTTTGTCTTCTCATCAATAAAATCTTCAAGGTTATCCTTAGCAATATCAATAAATTTTTTAATCTTATCTAAAGCTCTTGAACGTCTATCATACTGCCTATAAATAAATAAAATCACAAAAACCAATAAAAGATTAACCAAAACGGTTACAAAATCTATCATAAATATTTTACCCACACTCTATATATTTAAAAGTATATATCTTTGTAAGTCTTTATAATTACTAAAAATAAAATCACATTTCATATCTTTAAACAACTTTTTTTTAGAAAGATAAGCCGTTCTCATACACACACCACTAGCACCTAAGATATCATACTCATAAGAATTACCAACATATAAAACATGATTACTATCTATACCTAATTCATCCATAATCCTTAAAAAAGCTATTTTGTTTGGCTTTAAGTAACCGGTCTCTTCTGATGAATAAAGAACATCCCAAAAACTATCTTCAATGCCTAATAAATTACTCACACGAGTTGCAATAGGAAAATCTGACATCACTCCTAATTTTATCCCTCTCAATTTAAGAGAATAAATCAAATCATGAACACCAAAATACGGTCTGAGATTTCTAAATTTATTCCTAAAAGATTTACCATAATATATTTTATTTAATAAAAATTCACACCTATTCTCATCAAAACCCAAATGATTAGCAAGCATCTTAATCTGAATAGACATCAACTCATCTCTACTAGAAGGAATACTTCTTCCTTTTTGTAAACCTCTGATCTCTTCTCTTACCTTTTTAAAAGCCAAAAAAAATTTAATATTTTTTAAAAATTCAGGAAACATCATCAAATTAATATTAATTCCAGGATAAAGAGTTCCATCAAGATCAAACACTACAGCTTTTATCATAATATTTAATGATTTATCCTTTTGGGTATTGGTACTATGGATATATTCTTTGGAACTTTGGCCCTAACTAAATGAATATATGAATTTGGATATCTACCTCTAAGTGATTTAATTGAAGTTTCATCATTAATTTCCATTAAAGATACTCTAAAAATAGATTCTCTATCAATAAATGGAAATAACACAACAACATGTTTATGAAAAACCTTTCCTGGAAATCCATTAATTGTTGTATTCAAAGAGCCAAAATACATGTGACCAGGCTCCTTGACAGCTAAATAATACAAAATAAACTCTAAATTATCAATCTCATATCCACGGTTTTCAATATACTTAAGAAAACCAACATTATTTACATCTAACTCCTTAACCCTAGATAAGTCTAGATTAGCATCAACATTTTTAAGTTTATAGGCAATATTACGAGTCCAATCAAGTCCAAAAAATGGATCCCTACTAAATTCATAATACTTCGTAAAACTATTACCTCTAATTCCAATATGCTTAACTTTAAGATCCTTTATTTTTAAAAGCTTTCCTGTCATTGCCTTATAAATTGAATCTGCTACCCATTTACCAAATCCAGAACAATTAAATCCTATAGGTTCTCTTTGAGGTTCACCCGTTCTAATATACACCATTTCACCTAGTTCATTCATTGCTCCATCATGTACTTCAAATATTAAAGGAGAAACTTTTAAAAAGGCTTTCAGACTATCAACAATATTAGAAATATTATCATAAGCTTCAAGAGAGCTAGGTCTAAAAAGTTCAAAATCAATAAAATTACTAATATATTTAGCTATTTCTAAAAAAGAACCAGTAGCAATATCACTAATTTTAAAAGGCAATTTAATATCTTTATAAATGAAAGTATTAATTAAATAAAAATCAGCACTTGAATGAACATCACCTGCCTTTATTCTAATAAAAGTATCTGCTCTATTTAGAAAAAATATCTTTATCTGTTCAATACCATATCTTCCAACTTTAATTACATAAGAGCCTGGAAAAATATAAGAAACACCATTTTTTCGATTAAAAAAAGAATAGTAAGCATAATCTCCCAATATTGAATTTGATACTTCAACATAATAATCATCTGAAATATAATATTTTTGAGTTTTTATCTTAAAAGCAGTATTCCTAGAATTAAAATATTTCGCATAATTTGCTCTAACACTAAAATCATAAAAAAAATTCTCAAATGCAAAGAGATTCAGATTAACAACTATCAAAAATAAAAATATATATCTCACTTTAAGTCTCTTGTTTTTTCTCTCAGTTCTATTAAAATTGGAATATTATAATAACCAATTTTACGAATATTATTCACTAAATAATTATAATAAGAATTTGGAAAATTAGTTATTTTATTCGCAAATAAAATAAACTTCACAGGATTAACACTAATCTGAGTTATATATTTCACTTTATGTGAAGCATTCAAATGATAATCCTTAATCCATAAATTTAACATCTTATTCAAATCAGCAGTACTTATTTTAAGTTCAAGTTGTTTTCTTAATTTAATTACTTCTTTAAAAAGATTATCTATCCCCTCTTTTTTATGAACAGATATTCTTAATATGGGAGAAAAATTTAAAATCGGGAAAAAAAATTTAACACGATTCTTTAAAGCCTCAAAATAACCGCTTTTTGACTTTACAAGATCCCACTTGGTAAACACAATAATAATCCCTTTACCCCGTTTAGTTGCATAATGAGCAATTTTCTTATCTTGAGCCGTCAAGTCTTCTTTAACATCAACTAATAAAAAGACAATATCTACCATATCAATTACCCTTAAAGCTCTACTTACAGAATAATGTTCAATAAGTTCATTTACCCTTGCTCGCCGCCTTATTCCAGCCGTATCAATAAGCTCAAATGTTTTACCATTCCTTTGAAATCTTGCTTTAACAAAATCCCTTGTAGTCCCAGCAACCTGAGACACAATTGAAACTTCACGTCCTGCTAAAAAATTAATAAGAGTAGATTTGCCTACATTTGGTTTCCCTATAATGCCAATCTTAACATCAACATTATCATCACTTGCCAATTTACCTACTGAATTTTTCAAAAAAATTCTTAAGCTATTTACTCCTTTTCCATGAGTCGCACTAACTAAAAAGCTCTTTTGAAAGCCTAACTTTTGAAATTCATAAGTTAAGACTTCCTTATGATGACTATCTATTTTATTTAATACCAATACTATCTTATCACTATATTTTCTTAACCTATCAATAAGCTCATAATCTTCTGATAAGATTTCATTTACATCTAAAACAAACAAGATCAAATCAATGCTATCAAACAAGCTTATAACTTTATTAACCACAACTCTACTAAGTTCATCCCTTAAAAGGGTAAATCCACCAGCATCAATCAAATAAAATTTATAAGAATCTACTGTACAAATCTCTTTTATCAAATCCCTAGTAACTCCATAAATTTCATCTGTAATACTTCTATTTGAGCTTAAAAGTTTATTAAATAAAGTAGACTTTCCAACATTTGGTCTGCCAACAATAAGAACACTTTTATAATCTTGAACTTTAGAACTAATCAAAGCTAAACTGCCTCTTTCCTTATGTAGGTTTTTCTATTATAATATCAAATATTACAGCTTTATGCCAATTATAAACGGAATCCCAATTGATAAGGAAAAAAAGAAATAGTAAACGAAAAACAAGTAGCTTTGATCAAATAGATATATTTTTAGTATTATTTGCAATATTCTTAACAGGACTGTGTTTATTACTAATAATTAAAAATTCACTCATTAAAAATATATTCAATGAGCAAATTGGAAATAATGACAATTTTGAATTTAGCCAATCAAAACCTAATAAGATAGAAGCAAAACTAGAGAATACAAAAAATGAAACTATTAAAATACTTAACAATGAAAAATTTTTAATAAAGCCACCTGAAATACAAAAAATTGAAGAAGAATTTAAATATCAAGAACAAAAATACTTAAAAAACAAAAAAGAAGTTAAGCTATATTTTATAAAAGTTACCGCTGAGGGACATTTTTTAAAACAATGGATTAAACGAACCATTCAATATGATAAAAATATTCTCAAAGAAACATTAAAAGCACTAATTAATGGTCCTAATGAATATGAACTTAAAAATAATTTTTTAAGTTTAATTCCTATCAACACCAAAGTATTAAACTTAAGTATAAATGATGGAATTGCCCACATAAATTTATCTAAAGAGTTTTATGAAAATAGTTTTGGAGTAGAAGGAACAATTAATCAAGTCAAGCAAATTATTTTAACATGTCTTGAAATTCAAGGCATCAAAGGAATAACTTTAAAAGTTGAAAACAATCCAATAATACTTGAAGACTTAAATTTAGATTTTTCAGGAATCCTAGATAACAAAAAACTCGCAAAATATTAAAAATTAATATCATCAAGAAGGGCAAGAGATTGCATAAGATTTATTGAATTATCTTTAACAACCAAAAACATAAATTCTTGATTTCCTTTCCGTCCTTTGGTTGCAAGTTTTAATATATTTTTAATTTGTAGATCATTATCATAAAACTTTTTAATTACCTTATTTAATATATTACTCAGATATCTCTCTCCAACTATACCATTAAAATTTTTTATATTTAAATTTAATCCTTTAAGCTCAAATTGAGGTTTAACAAGAACAACGATAAGCTTATCATAAAGCTTATCAATTAAATTTGCACATATACTAATTACAGATCTAAAAGAAACATCAATAACGGCAAAATTAGGCTGTATGTCAAATTGTTTAATATCAAAAATATTAGTCTTTTCAAAAACTTTAACCCTTGGGTCAACTCTTAATTTATAAGATAGCTGATTAAATCCAACATCAACTGCATAAACTAACTTTGCACCTTCTTGCAAAAGACAATCTGTAAAACCACCTGTTGAAGCACCAACATCTATACAGATTTTATCTTTAACTGTAATTTTAAATGTTTCTAAAGATTCAAAAAGTTTATGACCTCCTCTTGAAACAAATTGCCTAGACTCACTCTCTATTAAGTTTATTTTACTATTTCTTAACAGCAAAACCTTAGGATTTCTTTCTTTGTGAGAATTGACATACACCCTGCCAGTCAAAATTAAAATTCTAAGTTCTTCTCTTGTCAGACCTGGACAATTCTTGCAAAGCACATTTAATAAACTATTTCTGTATTCTTTCAATTTTCAAAGCACGTCCTGTTTTTAAATGAGAAGTAATAACAACTCCCTGTATAATCACATCCTCTTCAACAGTTTCTGTTCGTAAAGCCACATATTCAAGTAATCCTTTAAGAGAAATCTCAGGATTAAATCCTATTACAGAATTCAAACTACCTGTCATTCCAAGATCACTAATATAAGCAGTCCCCTTATCTAAGATTCTCTCATCTTGGGTCATTATATGTGTATGCGTACCAATAACTCCAGTTACCAATCCGTTTAAAAAATATCCAAAACTCTCTTTCTCATAATTACTCTCAGCATGAAAATCGACAAAAATAGTTTTAACTCTATTTCTAATCATGTTCACAACTTTTTTTATATTTTCAAAAGGATTTTTAACAATGAAAGTCATTCCTAAAAATCCCTGAATATTTATAACAGCAACTTTTTCATTTTTAACATTTAAAATACAATACCCATGTCCTTCAAGAAGATCTGAAAAATTATTTGGTCTTAAAATATACTCCTGTTTATCCAAATATTCCCTTATACTATGATCTGCATAAACATGATTACCTGTAGTAATAACATTCACACCTACCTTAAAAAGATTTTCTGCTATCTCTGGAGTAATTCCAAAACCACCTGAGGAATTCTCCCCGTTGACAATTGTCAAATCTATATTATACTTCTCTTTAAGATTCTTAAGATTAAAAAAAACCTTTTTAAGTCCCCCATTACCTATGATATCTCCAATTATTAATGCTCTAATCACATCGTTATCTTGCATACTCAATAACTCTAGTTTCACGAATAATAGTAACTTTTATTTTACCAGGATATCTCATCTCAACTTCTATTTTCTTTGCAATATCTCTTGCAAGAATAGTAGCTTTCTCATCATTAATCAATAAATTGTCAACGATAATTCTAACTTCACGACCTGCCTGAATTGCATAACACTTCTGAACACCCTCAAATCCATATGCAATCTCTTCAAGTCTCTTAAGTCTATTTATATAATTGTTCAAACTTTCACGTCTTGCACCAGGACGAGATGCAGAAATAGCATCAGCTATTTGAACAACGATAGCCTCAAAACTTTCAGGCTTTATTTCATTATGATGTGCAGCAATAGCATTGACAACAATATCACTCTCTCCACAACTTTGAGCAAGCTCAGCACCCGTAATAGCATGCCCCTCACTATTCTCAGAAATACTTTCCATACCCTTTCCAATATCATGCAAAAGACATGCTCTCTTAACAACAACAGGATCTAATTTCATCTCCTTAGCTAAAATTTCTCCAATTATTGCTGTTTCTTTTGAATGACTTAGAACGTTTTGACCATAACTGCTTCTAAAGTAAAGCCTTCCAAGTCCCCTAATAAGCCTTTTGTCAAATCCATGTATATTTAAATCAAATACTACCTTTTCGCCTTCCTCAAGAATAATATTATTGATCTCATTAGTAACACTATAAACAATTTCTTCAATTCTTGCAGGATGAATTCTCCCGTCTGCAACGAGTCTCTCAAGAGTCCTTTTTGCTATCTCCTTCTTTACTGGATCAAAACATGATATAACAACAGCCTCAGGAGTATCATCAATAATAATATCTGCACCTATTAATGTCTCAAGAACCCTGATATTACGTCCTTCTTTACCAATGATTCTACCTTTCATCTCATCATTAGGCAGTTCAACAGAAGTAACTGTAAACTCAGAGCTGACCTCTGTTACTATACGTTGCATAGTAGAGACCAATATATCTTTAGCTACCTTATCTGCTAGAAGTTGAGCCTCTTGTTCACTTTTATTAATAATTATTTGAGCATCTCTCTTGGATTCATTTTCAACTTTTTCAATTACAATCTTTTTTGCTTCTTCTTTTGTAAGACCAGCAATATTTTCTAACTTTTTAACAAGAGATAATTCCTTATCTCGTATTATTTTTTCTTTTTGCTCAAATTCCTTAAGCTTAAAATCAATCCTACTTTGCTGCTTATCAAGAGCTGATATTCTTTTATCTAAAGTTTCTTCTCTTTGTAATAATCTTCTCTCTAAATTAAAAACCTCATTTTTTCGCTCTCTTATTTCCCTATCCTGCTGGTTTTTCTCTTTAAGCATTTGAGCTTTTGCATATGAAATAACTCGCTTTTTTTCATTTTCTATCTCTACGATTACCTCTTCTTGTACTTTCTTTAGCTTTTTATCTAAATTTAATAAAGAAAACCTACCTAAAATAATTCTTATTAAAAAACCTAATACAATACCTAAAACACCAACAAGAATAGAAGAAAAAGTAATATATGACATACAATTTACCCCCTATTCTGCCAAACCAATTAAATATAAATCCTTTAAAAGGATATATTTAATACGTAAGACTATTGCTTTTCTTCTAAGGTTTTATCAACTAGTTCAAGAATTGCCATCTCAGCTGCATCCCCATACCTTTGTCCTAGCTTAATAACCCTAGTATACCCACCCTTTCTTTCTTTAAAGATAGGGGAAATTCTAGTAAATAATCTATTCAGAATATATTTATCATGTATAAATTTTGATACTTCTCTTCTGTTATGTACACTATCAACTTTAGCCCTAGTAATTAATTTTTCAGCAAATCTTTTAACTTCACTCAATTTTGCTTTAGTAGAAGTTATTTTTTCATGCCTAAAAAGAGAAATTACCATATTTCTCAAAAGCGCCTTTCTATGACTTGATTTTCTATCTAACCTATTAAATCCTACCTTAGTCTTCATATAACAATGATCTCCCTTCTAATGAGATATTTTATCGTTTTTATTCAATATTTTTAGAGCTTCTGCCTTAGACATTCCCAAAAATAATCCATAAGCACTAAGCTTTTCAATTATTTCTTCTAAACTTTTTTTCCCAAAGTTCCTTGCCTTTGAAAGATCCTCTGCACTTTTGCTAATAAGTTCTCCTAAAGTCTTAACATTTTCCTTGGTTAAACAATTAAGAGATCTAACAGATAAATTTAATTTCTCAATATTTATACTAAGTATATCGGAATCTCTAAGTTCAGAACTCTTAACAGAATGTACAACCTTATCTTCAAAATTAACCAATGGAAGCAAAAAGTCCCTCACTACAGAAGCCGCTTTTTTAATTGCGTCTTTAGCACTAATTACACCTGTTGTCCAAATTTCCATAACAAGTTTATCATAATCAGATCTCTGCCCAACTCTAGTATCTTCAACAGAATATGTCACCTTTTCTATTGGAGAGAATATAGAATCAAGTGCAATGGTATTAACTTCTTCTAAATATTTAGCATTCTGTTCAGAAGAAACATAACCTCTTCCATAATTGATTTGAAATTCAAAATCCAAATTTGCCTCACTTGAAAGTGTAGCAATAACTAAATCTTTATTAAAAACTTCAACACCTTCTCTTTCAAGATGAACTGCCTTTAAAACATTAGTATCTTTTCCATTAACAGAAAGATTTATTGTAGTAGTATTAACTCCCTCATCTAACTTTAAGTGAATATTTTTAATATTAGCAATTACTTCAAGAGTATCCTCTACAACACCAGGTATTAAATCAAATTCACTTGAAACGATCTTTAAAGACCCACCTTGATTAGACTGAACCCTCATAGCAGAAATAGCATATCCTTCAATAGAAGATAGCAAAACTCGCCTTAAAGTGTTACCAATAGTAACACCAAAACCTTTCTCAAAAGGATACATTATAAATTTTCCATAAGAACTATCATCCTCTCCTCTTAAAAACTCAATCCTATCAGGTATAGTAAAATCTTTCAAAAGCTTTCCTAAAGACATCAATAGCTCCTCTAACTAAACTCGTCTAGTTTTCTTAGGTCTACACCCATTATGCGGTATTGGAGTAACATCTGAGATTGATTTAACAATTATACCTGTTGATCCAACAGTTCGTATGGCAGACTCTCTACCAATCCCCGGACCTTTAACAAAAACATGAACATAATTAATACCAAAATCCTTAACTTTACCTAAAGCCGCTTCTGCAGTCATCTGAGCAGCATAAGGAGTCGATTTTTTAGCACCCTTAAATCCCATTCCACCTGCACTTGCCCAAGCTAAAGTATTTCCTCTTATGTCTGATACAGTTACTATGGTATTATTAAAAGTAGCCTGTATATAAACATTGCCTTCACCAATATTTTTTTTTACCTTTTTTTTATTAGTTGATACTTTTGCACTCAAACTTATCTCTCCTATATAAGCAAAAAAACTTTATTTAGCAGCCATCTTCTTATTAGCCACAGTCTTTCTCTTTCCCTTCCTGGTTCTTGCATTAGTCTTAGTTCTCTGCCCTCTTAAGGGTAAACCTTTTCTATGTCTAAGCCCCCTATAACATGCAATATCCATAAGCCTCTTAATAGACATAGCTAACTCACTTCTAAGCTTTCCCTCAACAACATAATCACTTTCAATTATTTTCCTAAGCTTATTAACTTCATCATTATCCAAATCTTTAGCTCTTTTTTCTGGTAAAATATCTGTTTTTCTGCAAATTTCTAAAGCTCTAGCTCTTCCTATTCCATAAATAGACGTAAGAGCTATTTGAAGTTGTTTGTTATTTGGCAAATCTATTCCTGCTATCCTAGCCATTTTTTCCCCTTATTTTTGTCTTTGTTTATGTTTAAGATTATCACAAATAATTCTTAAAACACCTTTTCTCTTTATCACTTTACATTTTTCACAAATTGGCTTTACACTTACCCTAACTTTCATAAACTACTCCTAAATTTTCTGCAAAAAAGCATACTTTTTGCCAGGTCCACGAGACAATCCTTGAGTCTTTAAATATGCATCAATCTGAATTAATGTATCAAGAGCTACTCCTACCATAATAAGGAGTGAAGAACTACCCATAATCCTTGAGACATCATAAGGAAATCTAAAAATATTCTGCACTAAAAACGGAATAATTGCAATAATAGACAAAAAAATAGAACCTGAAAATAATGTTCTATTCATAATTTTATCTAAATAACCCTCCATCTCATCCGCCTTTATACCTGGAATAGTTCCCCCATTTTTACGAATATTATTACTTATATCTTTTGGACTCAATTGTATCTTTGAATAAAAATATGTAAAACCTATTATTAAAACTACATTCAATAAAGTATAATAAAGCCCATTAGGCCTTAAATAAGATAAAATTTGTCTTGAGAGAACAGAAGTTCCAGCAAATCCACTTAAAATTTGCAAAGGCAAGGTAATAAGCACAGATGCAAAAATAACAGGCAACACACCTGATGGATTAAGCTTGATTGGTAAATATGAACTAACTGTATTCCTTGAGTTTGCTCTAGCATAATGAATAACAATCCGTCTTTGCGCCTTATACTCATATATGATCAATATAACAACCAAAATAAACACACTTAATACCAGTATCATAAAGACAGGATTAATATTTTGAGATGGATCTCGAATGCTCTGAAAAAGATTAAATAAAGCCGCTTGAAGCCTAACCACTATTCCTGAAAAAATTATTAAAGACACACCATTTCCAATGCCTCTCTGATTAATTTGTTCACCAAGCCATAAGAGAACAAAAGTACCTGTTGTAACTGTTAAAATAGCAATAAAAATATATCTATAAAAAGGCATATTAAGCGCACCTGGAATGCTTTTAGCATAAAGACTAGTGGCATATCCTTGAGCTACAGCCGCAACAATTGTTAGATATTTCGTGTATTTTTTTATTTTTTTTCTCCCATTATCCCCTTCTTGCATCTTTTTAAGAGAAGGAAAAGAATAAACAAGAAGCTGAATAATAATTGATGCTGAAATATAAGGACTTATGCTAAGCATAAATATAGAAAAATTACTAAAAGCACCACCTGAAAAAAAATCAAAATAATTAGTAATTGAAAAATCCGACTGGGATTTAAAATAACTTCGAAGAGCCACAGGATCTATTCCTGGTATTGGCAAGTAAGATCCAACCCTAAAAATAAAAAGAATAAACAGAGTAAATAAAAATTTGATCCTTAAATCCTTAATTGTAAATAAATTAAAAAACAAACCTCTCATTTCACTACCATTTCAAACTAATTTAATACTACAACCAAATTTCGTTGCCAATTCTTCAGCAGACTTTGAAATACGAGAAACTTCAAAATTCACTTTCTTAGTAAGCTCGCCATTAGCCAAAATCTTGATATTTTTTTTATTCTTACTTATAAGCCCTTTTTGTAACAAAGTATTATAATTTACTAAATCTCCATCCTCAAACTTTCTATCTATATCCCCAAGTCCTACAATCTCATACTTTACCTTATAATCATGATTGGAAAAACCTCTTATTGGAAGTCTTCTATAAAGAGGAGTTTGTCCTCCTTCAAAACCAATCCTTGGCGAATTATTCCTAGCTTTTTGCCCCTTTTGCCCTCTACCAGAGGTCTTTCCAAGACCAGAACCTGGCCCCCTACCAACAATTTTTCGAGACTTATTAGCTCCTAAAGGTCTCCTTAGCTTAATCATTCTTTACCTCACTTAATAAAACCATGCTAATTACACTATTAAGCATCCCTTGAAGAGACTTGTTTAAAACATGAACTTTTTTATCTCCTATTCTCTTAAGACCCAAAGCTTTCAATGTCTTAACCTTACTGTCTAATTTTCCAATAAGACTTCTCTTAAGCTCAACCTCGATCTTAATGTCGCTCTTAGTAAGAATTTCTCTATTATTTTTCATCTTTCTAATAAAAACCTTATTCTTCAACCTAGATCTTGAGGATTTAAACCTAATCTTTTTAAGCTGAAGTCGCAATTTTCTCTTAATCATAAACTAACCCCATAAAGTCCTTAAAGTTTTACCTCTTATTTCTGCTATTTTTCTAGCATCTAAAACCAAGTCAAATGCCTTAAAAGTCGCCTTTACCACATTCATAGAATTATTTGAACCAAGAGACTTACTTAAAATATCATGAACTCCCAAAGCTTCCATGACAGCACGAACAGGTCCACCTGCAATAATACCAGTACCTTGAGTTGCTGGCTTAATTAAAACTTTGGCTTTTTTAAAATCACCAATGACCATATGAGGAAGAGTACCTTTTCTAATAGGAATAACCCTTAAATTTTTTCTAGCACTAGCCAAACTCTTCTTTATTGCATCACTAGCATCATTAGCCTTACCAAATCCCCAGCCAACTTGACCTTCACCATCACCAACAACCATAAAAGCAGAAAAAGAAAACCTTCTTCCACCCTTTACAACTTTAGTAACCCTACTTAATGATATCAATTTCTCTATTTGCTTTTTATGAACTTGAGATTCCACTATAATTCCCCCTAAACATCAATACCGGCTTCACGCAAAGAAGTTGCAAAACTTGCAATAAGACCGTGATATTTATAACCATTTCTATCAAAAATAAGTTTATTTATATTTTTATCCTTAAGTTTCTTTGCAAGAATTTCGCCAAGTTTCTTTACATCATCAATATTTTTGTTCAATTTAAGATCTTTTTCAATAGTAGAAATACTTGCAAGAGTATGACCAGCCACATCATCAATGACTTGAACATAAAAATATTTATTGGATTTAAAAACTGTAACCCTAGGCCTATCTGCAACACCAAATCCAATTCTATCTCTTATTCTCTTTTTACGCTTTATATTTCTTTTTTCAGATTCTTTTACTTTTTTCATAAATACTCACCCAAAACCTACTTTTTTACTCCTGATTTCCCTACTTTGCGTCTGCTTACTTCATTATCATATTTAATTCCTTTACCCTTGTATGGCTCAGGAAGCCTTAAACCTCTAATCTCAGAAGCAACCTGTCCAACTCTACACTTATCTATGCCCTCAACAGCAATTTTGGTATTACCATCAAGTCGAATATTAATTCCCTTGGGAATCACATACTCAAATTGAGTTGAATATCCTAAGTTAAAAAAAAGACTCGTTCCTTGTTGCTCAACCCTGTACCCTATACCACTAATAGTAAGAGATTTTGAAAATCCATCAGATACTCCCTTAACCATATTAGAAATTAAACTTCTATAAAGTCCATGAAAAGCTCTTGTCTGTTTATCGTCAAAAGAACGCTCAACAATAATATTACTCTCCTCAACTCTAACCTTAATGCTACTCTTTATTTCTTGGCTTAATTTGCCTCTTTTACCCTCAACTGTTACTATGTTGTCTTTAATATCAACCTTCACAGAATCAACTATTTTTATAGGAAGTTTACCAATACGTGACATATTTACCTACCTCTTAAACTTACCAAACTGAGCAAATTAGCTCACCACCTACTTTATTATCTTTGGCTTGCTTGCCAGTAATCACACCTTTTGAAGAAGACACTATTAATATGCCATACCCATTCTTTATTCTTGGCATATTTTTGTATGAAGAATAAACTTTTCTACCAGGAGTCGAAATAGCATCTATTCTATTTATAGCAGGATTTCTCTTATTATCATAATTTAGTATTGCCTTAATAAAAGAAATGCCTTTCTTATCAAAGATATTATAATTCTTAATATATCCTTCTTCTTTCAGAATGTCTAAAATAGATTTATTTATTTTAGACATCTTTAAGTCCACAGACTCATGCTTAACCTTACTTGCATTTCTTATCTTAGTTAACATATCTCCCACTGAATGCGTAACAGCCATAAATTCTCCTTACCAGCTTGATTTTGAGACTCCAGGAATTAATCCTGCAGATGCATGATTCCTAAAGCATATACGACACATACCAAAATCTCTCATATACCCCTTTGGACGCCCACATAACTTACATCTATTTTTTTGTCTCGTTTTATATTTTGGCTTTCGTAAGGCCTTAACTATCATTGATTTTTTAGCCATAAATAAAAACTCCTTTAATTACTAAATGGCATACCAAACTTCGAAAGCAAAGCTTTACCCTCTCTGTCGTTTAAAGCCGTAGTTACTATTGTGACATTCAAGCCAGATATCCTCTCTATTTTATCATAATCTATCTCAGAAAATATTATTTGTTCTGCTATTCCAAAAGAGTAATTACCATTGCCATCAAATGCATTTCCATTTACACCTCTAAAATCTTTAACACGAGGTAACGCCAAATTAATAAGTTTATATAAAAATTCATACATAATATTACCGCGAAGAGTAACCTTAGCGCCTATCTCTTGACCTTGTCTAATCTTAAATCCAGCAATGGCTTTTTTGGCCTTTGTCTTAACAGCCCGTTGACCAGTGATTTGACTAAGCTCATAAACAGTTGAATCTAAAAGTTTTTTATTTTTAACAGCATCACCAACTCCCACAGAAACAATAATTTTTTCTATTTTTGGAGCTTGCATAATAGACTTATATTGGAACTCACTAACAAGTTCTTTTATAATATTATCTTTATAATGCTTCTTTAACGCAGGAACATAACTCATAAGCTAAACATTCTCCCCATTCTTTTTAAGGAATCTCTTTTTTTCATTATTTTCAAATTTAAACCCTATTCTTGAAGATATACCATTTGAAAATAACATTACATTTGAAATATCTATAGGTGCTTCCCTATCAATTATCTTACTCTTCTCTTGAGGAGTTCTTGCCTTGATAACCTTCTTAACCATATTACAAGACTTAACAATAACCTTAAGATTTTTCCTATCTATGCTAACAACTTCACCTGTTTTACCTCTATCCTTACCACAAAGAATTTTTACATTATCGCCTACTTTCAACTTAGTCTTCATAAATAACCCCTTATATTACCTCTGAAGCCAATGAGACAACTTTCATAAAATTAGCATCCCTTAGCTCTCTTGCAACAGGTCCAAAAACTCTCTTACCTCTTGGATTCAAATTAGCATCAAGTATAACACATGCATTATCATCAAATCTAACATAAGTCCCATTCTTTCGTCTTATCTCTTTTGAGGTCCTAACAACTACGGCTTTATGCACCTCTCCTTTCTTAATAGGTGAATTGGGAATTGCTTGCTTCACAGCAATAACTATTATGTCTCCAACCCTAGCAGATCGTTTTTTACTTCCACCAATAACTTTTATGCACTCTGCTATCTTACCACCCGTATTATCAGCAACCGCTAAATATGTCTGCATCTGTACCATAATTAATCTCCTCTACAAAAATAACTGAAATTATTTTGATTGCTCCAAAACTTCAACAAGCATCCATCTTTTTTCTTTACTAATAGGCCTGGACTCAATAATCTTTACTTTATCTCCAAGTTTTGATTCTTCTCTCTCATCATGAGCTTTCACTCTTCTGCTAACTTTTAAGTACTTATGATAGATAGGATGCATTTTCCTTTGAACAATTTCAACAACTATTGTTTTACTCATCTTATCACTAACAACCTTTCCAATTAACTCTTTCTTATTTTCCCTTGCCATAAAACTTAAACCTTCCTAATACCTATTTCACATTCATGAACTATTGTATTAAGCCTTGCAATATCTCGTCTCAGCTCTCTTTTTTTTAAAGGATTCTCAACATGACCAACCACAGCCTTAAATCTTAAGTCCATATACTCTTTTTTTAAAGCCAATCTCTTAGCTCTCATATCTTCAAGAGTAAGATCTCTAAATTTTTTCAACATAACTCACCTCAAATCTCGCCTTACCACAAATGTAGTTTTAATCGGTAGCTTAGAACTGGCAAGCATCATAGCTGCCTCAGCAAGTTCTCTAGGCACTCCAGCCATCTCAAACATAACGGTTCCAAGCTTAACAGGAGCATTCCAATGATCAACTCCTCCTTTACCTTTACCCATTCTAGTTTCAGCTGGCTTTTTAGTATAAGGAACATCTGGAAATATTCTGATCCAAACCTTACCGCCCCTCTTAACTTTACGTGTCATAGCAACACGAGCTGCTTCAAT
This sequence comes from Borrelia puertoricensis, assembly GCF_023035875.1. NCBI lineage: Bacteria > Pseudomonadati > Spirochaetota > Spirochaetia > Spirochaetales > Borreliaceae > Borrelia > Borrelia puertoricensis. The sequence continues at coordinate 504,813 of NZ_CP075379.1, read as the reverse complement.
CTGACGTGCAGTAATAAAATATGTATCAAGAGAAACAAGCCCATATTCTCCAAAAGATATCTCGTTACCCTTCTGAGCCTCTCCAGAAAGTCTTCCTCTTTGCTTCTTCCTATATTTAACCTTTCTAGGACTTAACATTTAACGCTCCTTAAAGATTCTAGACATCAGAACCATCTTTTTTTTTAAAACTACTATTGGATTTAGATCCAAATTCTAATTTTTTTCTAGAAAATTTATCGTCATTGACAATTTTTTTACTCTTATCATCTACTCTATTTTTGTCAAAATGCTCACTCTTTTCTCTTGAAGTTTTTTTGTTAATTACCTGACCAGCATCTGAATTAGTCTGTTTTCCTAAAACTTCTCCCTTAAACAACCAAACTTTAACACCAATAACACCATAAGTTGTCTGAGCTTCGGCAAAACCATAATCTATATTAGCTCTAAGAGTATGTAAAGGAATCCGTCCTTCTTTAACTTCAAAACTTCTGGCAATCTCAGCACCACCAAGCCTGCCTGAGACTTTAATTTTTACACCTTGAACACCTTTGGAAATAGAAGATAAAAGTGAAGACTTTAAAAGCTTTCTATAAGAAGCTCTATTTTCTAATTGCTTTGCTATCCCATTAGCAACAATTTGCCCGTCAAATTCTGGCTTCTTAATCTCTTTTATTTTAATATTAATTTTTTTAGATATTTTCCTAGTTAATAATTGTCCAATTTTTTCAAGATTGGCGCCCTTAACACCAATAACAGAACCAGGTCTTGGAGTGGAAATTACTACTGTTACTCTTTGAAGATTATTTCTAATAATCTCTATGTCAGAAATATCAAACCTAATTCCTTTAAGAAACTTCATAGTTTCCCGTCTTATCAAGAAATCTTCGTGAAGAATCTCAGAATATAATTTTTTATCAAAATACCACTTTGATTTCCAATCCCTATTAATCTTAATTCTTAAACTGTAAGGATGTACTTTTTGACCCATATCTTATTCTCCACCATACATCTTTTCATAAACTTCAACAAAAATATGACAACTTCTATTAACCAGCCTATCTGCTCTACCTCTAGCTCTAGGCCAAATGCTCTTACGCCTTCGTCCATCATCTATCATGACTGTTTTTATAAATATCATATCTTCAGAAAGATTTCTGTTATGATACATAGCATTCGACGCAGCTGATTTGACCACCTTACCTAAAAGTTTAGCACATTTATTGGGCATAGAACAAAGTATCGCAACAGCTTCACTGTAAGGCTTACCTCGTATATTATCAGCTATAGGTCTTACTTTTTTCGGAGAAGATGGCAAATTTTTGCCTCTTGCAGTATATCTTCTATTTACAAACATAAACTCTACTTCCTTCCCTTCTTATCTGATTTAGCATGTCCCCTAAAAATTCTTGTAGGTGAAAATTCTCCAAGCTTATGCCCAACAAGATCTTCAGTAATATACACAGGAATAAAAGACTTCCCATTGTAAACAGATATAGTAAGACTTACCATCTCAGGAATTATTGTTGAGGCTCTAGAATAGGTTTTAATTACCACCCTTTTCTCTCTGCCAGAAGAGGCTAAAACTTTTTGATAAAGACTCTTATCTATAAAAGGTCCTTTTTTAATAGATCTTGCCACTACACACTCCTAATTATTTCTTCTTTTAATGATAAATTTATCTGAATACTTATTCTTCTTACGAGTCTTATATCCCTTAGTTGGCTGTCCCCAAGGAGATACAGGATGACGACCACCAGAAGTCTTACCCTCACCACCTCCATGTGGATGGTCAATAGGATTCATCGCAACACCTCTTACCTTAGGTCTTTTACCAAGCCATCTACTCTTACCAGCTTTACCAATAGAAACATTTATATAATCTTCATTGCCAACTTCTCCAAGAGTAGCTATGCATTTTTTAAAGATCATGCGCATCTCACCTGATGGAAGCTTAACTGTTACATAATCTCCCTTAGAAGCAAGCACCATCGCATATCCTCCAGCACCTCTTACAAGCTGTCCACCTTTTCCAACATTAAGCTCAATGTTATGCACTGCTTTACCAACAGGAATATCCTCAAGTGGCAAAGCATTGCCAATCCTTATTGGAGCATTTGGACCACTCTCCAAAACATCACCAATTTTAATTCCTTTAGGAGCAACAATATACCTTTTATCCCCATCTCTATATACAAGCAAAGCTATATTAGAACTTCTATTTGGATCATACTCAATAGACACAACTCGAGCAGGTATACCAAACTTATCCCTTCTGCCAAAGTCAATCTCTCTATACCGTCTTTTATGTCCCCCACCTCTTCTTCTAACACTAATTCTTCCAGAAGAATCTCTTCCAGCCCTAGATACCTTACCTCTAGTTAAAGACTTCAAAGGACTATTACCCTTACTTAACTCATCAAAAGATAGAGTTGTCTTATAACGTAAAGATGAAGTTTTTGGCTTATAAGTCTTAATACCCATATTATTTCTCCAAAACCACTAAAAAATATCTATCTTATCTTCTTTTTTAAGATAAACATACGCCTTTTTCCATGAAGAAGTTTTTCCCTTACCAATAGGATAACCTTTCCTTGACACAACCATTTTAACCTTGCTCTTAACATTAAGTAAATTACATGATATTGGAGTAACATTAAAAAGCTCTTTAATCGCAGCGCCAATCTCTTTTTTATTTGCTTGCTTCCTAACCTTAAAAGAATAAACATTCATATTCTCTCTTTGAATATTAGTTTTTTCAGTAAGCATAGGTGAAATTATTATATCATAAGCTTTCATAACTCATCCTTACTATCCCTTTTATTTAACATAAAGCTCATTAAGCCCATTAATAGCAGACTCAAGCGCTATTAAATTTTTAGCATAAAATAAATCAACAATTCTAAGTCTATTAAAAGATAAAATCTTTAAATCTCTTATATTTCTTCCTGCTCTTTTAACCATTTGATCATCATTACCCAACAAAATTACCGTTTTACCATTAATATTGATAAAATTTTTCATTATTAAAGCAAGATCTTTTGTCTTTCCTGATTCAATAGTAAAATTTTCAACAATCTTTAATCTATCTTCTACAGATACACACAGACTAAGAACAGATCTAAAAGCAAGTCGTTTAACTTTCTTTGGAAGCTTATAACTATAGTCCCTGGGTTTTGGCCCTAAAGCTATACCCCCACCAACCCAAACGGGATTTCTCTTAGTACCAACCCTCGCACGTCCTGTACCTTTTTGTTTCCAAGGCTTCTTTGAACTACCCCTAACCTCAGACCTAGTTTTAGTTGAAGCTGTTCCAACCCTAAGATTGGCTAGTTCATTATTAATAGCATTATATATAGAACCATAACTAATATCTATATTAAAAACTCCATCCTCTAAATTTATAGTTCGAAGTTCTTGTCCATCCTTAGAAAAAACTTTTCTTTCCATACTAAACACCCACTTTTTTCGCCTTTTTAACAATAACAAAAGAACCCTTAATCCCTGGCACAGCTCCTTTTACCAAAATGGCTCTTTTCTCTTCATCAATAAAAACAACTTCAAGATTTTGAATAGTCTGTTGCTCTCCACCCATTCTGCCAGCCATTTTAGTTCCCTTAAAGGTTCTAGCAGGTGTAGTAGCTTGACCTGTACCACCAAGATGTCTATGAAACTTAGAACCATGCGAAGATGGACCACCGCTAAAATTATGCCTTTTCATAGCCCCTTGAAAACCTTTACCCTTAGTAGTACCAGTAATATCCACATACTTAATCTCTCTGAAAGCATCAAGTCCGATTTCATCGCCAGCATCATAACCCTTAAGACCCTTAAATTCTATCACATATCTCTTAGGTTCAACATTCTCTAAGTTTTTATACTGACCTCTTATAGGCTTTGAAATTTTAGAACTCCTAAGATCGACAGAACCCATTATCAGAGCATCATATCCATCTCTTTCTACTGTTTTTTTTCCTATAACATAATTGGGCTCAAATTCTATTACCGTAACAGGCACCACAACTCCGTTGCCTTGAAAGACCTGCGTCATGCCAACTTTTTTTCCAATCAATCCCAACATTAAAACACCTCAAATTCATAACTTAAAAAATCTATTTACTGCTTTATATCAACCTCCACTCCTGCAGGAAGCTCTAATTTCATTAAAGAGTCCATCAAAGCAGAAGTAGGCTCTAAAATATCAATAAGCCTCTTATGAGTTCTCATTTCAAACTGTTCTCTTGATTTTTTATTAACATGAGGAGAACGCAAAACAGTATATTTTTTTATCTTTGTCGGCAAAGGAATAGGACCTTTAATTTGTGCCTTAGATTTTTGAACAGCCCTAACAATAGACTCAGCACTCTGATCTAATATCTTAATATCAAAACTAAAAAGTCTTACCCGTATCTTATCTTTAGTAATCAATTTATTCTCCTAATCTTTAGAGATAACATAAACCTCTAAACCCTACACTATTCCAATATTTCAAGAATCCTTCCTGAAGCAACAGTTCTACCGCCTTCTCTAACAGCAAATTCAACATTCTTATCCATAGCTATTGAAGATATAAGTTCAACAACAATATCAACATTATCCCCAGGCATAACCATTTCTTTACCCTCTAAGCTAACCATACCTGTAACATCTGTTGTTCTAAAGAAAAATTGTGGTCTATATCCTGAAAAGAATGGTTTATGTCTTCCGCCTTCTTCCTTAGTTAGACAATATATAGAAGCTTTGAACTTCTTATGAGGAGTAATTGTACCAATAGCAGCAATAACCTGACCTCTCTCAATATCCTTTTTATCAACACCTCTTAATAAAAGACCAACATTATCTCCTGCTTGACCTTGCTCAAGAATCTTTTGAAACATTTCAACACCAGTAACGGTTGTCTTCCTAGTCTCTCTAATTCCAACGATTTCAACTTCTTGTCCAACCTTAATAACACCTCTCTCAATACGACCAGTAGCAACAGTCCCACGTCCAGAGATAGAAAAAACATCTTCAACAGCAAGCAAAAATGGTTTATCAATATCTCTTTGAGGAAGATCAAAATAATTATCCATAGTTTCAAGAAGTTCCTTTATGCACTTTGTAGCTTCAGGATCATTAGGATTTGACATAGCTCCAAAAGCTGAACCCTTTACTATTGGCGTATCACCAGGAAATCCATATTTTTCAACAAGCTCTAAAACTTCAACTTCAACAAGTTCAACAAGTTCAGGATCTGCTAAATCTAGTTTATTTAAAAATACTATTATTTTATTTATTCCCATTCGCTGAGCAAGAAGTAAATGCTCTTTTGTCTGTGGCTCTGCTCCACTATCAGCAGCAACCAACAATACCGCAGCATCCATCTGAGCTGCACCTGTAATCATATTCTTAATATAGTCAGCGTGGCCAGGACAATCAACGTGAGCATAATGCCTTCCTGCAGTTTCATACTCAATATGTCTGGCATTTATCGTTATTCCTCTTGCTTTCTCTTCAGGCGCATTATCAATATCTTCATATTTAAGCGCCTTAGCATCTTTATTTACCTTTGAACAATAAATACTAATAGCAGCGGTTAATGTTGTTTTGCCATGGTCAACATGCCCTATTGTACCCACATTCATATGCGGTTTTGTTCTCTGAAAGACTTCCTTAGCCATGAATCACCTCCCAAAATTTGTAATCTAAATCTTTATCTATTCTTCAAAACTTTTATTGTTAAGAATTTTATTTTGTTTATTTATAGAAAGATACAATAATCACACACTAAGTAAAACCACTATATTTACAAAAAACATAACTTTTTAGAAATTGACCCGATTTCCGTGTTTTTCTAAAAGAATTCTTAATAACTCCATTAGTTTACATATTATTTATAATATAGTCAATACATTTAACATTTTAATACAAAAATATTAAAAATAATCAACATCTCACAAATACACAATTGACAATCATAAAGATAATTTAAATCTTATTAAGAAAAAATAATATGGATATTAATATCTACCAATCATTTCATGCTTATCATTAAAAAGGTTACAATAAAATAACAATATGTCACAACACAATTTGGAACAAAGACTATTAAATATTTTTACAATATTCATTGTATCCATAACTACATCATGTATAAAAAACAATTCTATCAAATCAAAAGAAATTAGCAGAGAGATTACCCACATTATTAGCATAAAGAAAGATATAGAAAAAATTGAAATCGTAAAATTTCATACTAACAATAAAAACGAATTAATCATTACTCTTAAAAACAATAAAAAAATAGCTATAAAGCGGAATTCATTAGCAATTTTTAAGAAAGGAAATAAAATCGGCCATATAATTAAAGAAGGTCTTAAAGTAGGAGAAGAAAAAACCTTTAAATTAAAAATTAATATCAATAAGAGACAAAAAAATACATTTTATATATTTCTAAAACAAGATTAATTTATCAAGATCTATTAATGGTCAATTTTGTATGATTCCTCTACTTACCAAAACCAATTTATCTACTCTTGGGTTCTGATAAGATTAACATAAAACTAACGTAAAATGAAATGAACCAATCCGAATTTGAATATCGATCTTATTGTGTATTTTCCCAATATTTAGTAAAAGTCAAACATAACAAGATAATCAAAGCCACATAATTTGAGATTATAAAAGCATAACCCAGCGAATCTTCTATAATTCCAAAATATTGCAAAGCAAACACAGCCGGCAACCGAATCATCCAAAGACGAACACAAACAACAATCATAACAAGTTTTGTAAGTCCTGCACCTACTAATCCACCCAAAAAAACTTGTTGCAAACCAAATCCAATAGTTCCAATAACTGCCAACAATAAATAATCATTGGCATAATTAATAACTTCCAAATCAACCGTAAAAATTAATATTATATTTTTTTTTAAAGATATAATAAACAAGGCAACCGTAATCATTACTACTAAAGTAACAAAAAACCCTTTTTTTAAAATCTCCCCTACTCTCATTATGTTTTTTGCACCAAGATTTTGTCCAACAATTGAACTAACACAAGTACCAATACTCATTCCAGGAAGAAGTAAAAAAGAAATAATATTATTAACCATACCATAAGCAGCTAAAAATTTTGAACTAATCTGAAATACAACATAATTAAAAATTAAAAAAGACAGGGAAGCCATCACTTGTCCAAAAGCTGCCGGTAATCCCAAATTAACGACGTTTTTTATTACATAAACGTCTGGAATAATATCTTTAAAACGCACCTTAATTCCATAATTTAATCTATAAGTAAAAAAAAGATAAGATAAAACTGTCATTAATTTAGACAATAGAGTAGCCCAAGCAGCACCAGCAATGCCCAAGCCAAAAGTAAATATAAAGACTGGATCAAGAATAAAATTAATAACATTTGCAACCAAAATCAGCATCATTGAAATGACAGTCTCTCCTTGAGCATTTAATATGTACACAACGGAAACACTTAAAAACATTACTGGTATCGCATAGATTACGACATAAAAATAAGACTTTGTAAGTTCTCTAAGTTCACCAGTTATACTCATAATATCTAAAATTGCATCTATAAAGATTAAAACTAAAACTGCAACAAACAAAGACAATACAAAATTTAAAAATATTAATTGCCCTGCATATTTTGAAAACTTAGTAAAAGTTTCTTCTCCAATACATCTAGACATTAATGATAAACTTCCTATAGCCATTCCCATAGCAAAAACCATAATAAAGAAATTAATAGGACCAGTAAGAGATAATGCAGCAAGTGGCATAGCTCCAAGCTTACCAACATAAAACATATCTACAAGCTCATAAAAAGCTTGAAGAACATTGGTTATCACAATAGGAAAACTAATAACTAAAAAAACTCGATATAAATTGCCTTCTAATATTAATTTCCTCGTTTTAGCTCTACTTAATAACATAAAGAACACACCTTGCATTTTATTATACTGATAAATTATCCAACTTTATAAAAAAATGCTTTTATTGAACTTTAAAAAAATAAATAAAACAGATTAAGAAAATTACAAAAAACTTTTTTTCCATAAACACCAAAGATATACAAATGCATGAAACACTGTATTTTGTAATGCAAAACATATAGATTAATCCATAAATCTGGATAATACTAACAATAATATTTTTTATCTTGCCTTTCCTAAAAAGACAAGCCTGCTTATAATCAAATAAAAATAAAATTTTCACCTCTCTTCCACTCTAGTAATCTTTGCTCCTAAAGCACCTAACTTGACAACAACATTCTCATATCCTCTTTCAATTTGATAAACATTTTGAATACGACTCTCACCTTCAGCACAAAGAGCTGCAATAAGCAAAGACATGCCAGCCCTAACATCAGGAGAAGATACATTACTTCCCTTAAGAATGGTTTTTCCTGTGACCACCACACGATGGGGATCACAAAGGACGATCTGAGCACCCATTTTAATAAGCTTGTCTACAAAAAACATTCTTGATTCAAACATTTTCTCAAAAATAAGAACAGTCCCGTGAACTTGAGTCGCAGTTACTATCATTATACTCATAAGATCTGTTGGAAAAGCTGGCCAAGGCCCATCATCAATTTTGGGAATATGTCCCCCAAAATCCAATTTTACCCTTAAATCCTGTTTTTCTTTGACATATATATTTTCGTTGTCATACTCAAAATTAATGCCAAGCCTTGAATATACATGTCTTATTAAAACAAAATTTTTAGGATCAGCTTTATTAATCTCAAGCTCACCACCCGTTAATGCAGAAAGACTAATTAAAGAACCCACCTGCATGAAATCAGCCCCTATTCGAAATCTAGTGCCACTTAATTTTTTTACACCCTTTATTCTAATAACATTAGAACCAATACCAGAAATATCAGCACCCATAGAATTCAACATGTTACACAAATCTTGCACATGCGGTTCACATGCAGCATTAATTATCACAGTCTCACCAAAAGCAAGAACAGCAGTCATAATAATATTTTCAGTAGCAGTAACTGATGCCTCATCTAAAAACATACAAGCACCAACCAACTTATCTATTTCTAAAACAATCCGTTCACCCTTCATCAACCTAGCACCAAGCTTGCCAAGTCCATAAAAATGAGTATCAAGACGTCTCTTACCAATAACATCTCCACCAGGAGGAGCAATATCGATTCTACCACATCTAGCAAGCATAGGACCTACAAACAAAATAGAGGCCCTAACTAAATCCGTTAAAGAAGAATCTACCTCAGTCTTCACAACATTTAAAGCCTTAATTTTAAGAATATCACCTTCCCTTAATACTTCAGCACCTATGTCCTTTAAAATGCTTAAAATAACTTCTACATCTTTAATATATGGAATATTTTCTAAAATAACTTCTTCATCTGTAAGTAATGTCGCTGTAATGCAAGGCAAAGCCGCATTCTTATTTCCACTAGCTGTTATCTTTCCACCTATTTTAAAACCACCCTCTACAAGATAGCTATACATTATTACCTCCACACTAAACAAAACTTGTATACATAAAGCACATTTTAGAAAATCAAAAGTATATCTTTAAACATCATTACTATTCTCAAGATGACCATCAAAATCGATATATTCTCTTACAATTTCAACCATAACAGCTTTACCATTATCAATCTCAACTATAACACCATTAAAGCCAAGTCCATCCCAGGACTCAGTAAATCGATTATTCAAAAAACCTCTTAAGAACTTATCTATCTCAAATTTAGGCTCGTATCCAATCACACTATTTAGACTACCAACTCTACCAAGATCAGTAATAACTGCAGTAGTATCAAAAATCCTAAGATCTGCTGTTAATATCCTCTTACCAATACCTAAACAAGCACTAACTCTAGATTTTAGATAAAAAAACATAGCATTAACCTCTGCTGTAGTATTTGAATCAAAAAGCACAATTATATTATTAGTGTGTAATTTAATTTTTTCGTAAAAATAATCAAAAGCAAAAAAAGGATTATTAAAATTATATTTTGTAATTCCCGTCTGTCCAACAAGTCTAATTACGGCAATTTTACTACCACTAACACTGTAAATAAAATAAGAGCAACCTTTTAATTTGGTAGGACAATTTAAAGGTTTTAAAATAAAATTATATTTATCTAGTTCATCACTCAGTCCAGATCTTACAAACGCGTTTTCTCCTAAAGTTAAAACATCTACACCATACTTTTTTAGCAAAAATGCATGTCTCTTACAAAGACCTCGAAAACCTGTAGTAAAATTATTACCAGATATCACAAAATCAATTCCATTTTTTTGTCTAAAAGAAGACAAAAAATTCTTTATCACAACAATGCCAGGCTTACCTACAACCTCCCCAGCAATCAAAATCCGCAAACTCACGAAATCCTCTCTCTTTATTTATCCAGATTAAAAAACTTAGAAATAATATTTTTTAAAATAATACTTGATAAAACATAGCTTATCACAATTGCAATAATAATCATAAAAAAAACTAAAACAAGCTGAAAAACAGACGAAACAATAATATTTAGTTTAGCAATAAAAAGAAATTCAAGAAAAAAAACAAAAAACATTAAAGACAAATTAATTAATGAACATAAAATAAAGTATAAAATCTTCATAAATTGGTACTTTGATTTTTGACAAACAAATCGTAAATTATAAATAAAGTTATTCCTATAACAACATAACTATCTGCAAAGTTAAAAGTTGGCCATCTCTGAAGTCCAAAAATACCAAAAAATTTCACATCCAAAAAATCTACAACCCCTAACGGTCTAAAAAGTCTATCGATAATATTCCCAATACCACCAGATAAAATCAATACAAGAGCAATTCTAGCTATTTTATTAGTTTCTTTCAAAGCAAAAGAAAAAACAAAAATCAAAACAATAATAGGAATTATAAGAAAAAACAAATTCTTCAAGCTAGGATCAATATTAGAACCTATTGAAAATAAAACACCAGTATTTCTTACATGTATTATTTTAAAAAAATCTCCAAAAAAAGATAAATACTCAGCTCCAATTCTGATATATTTAACAACTAAATACTTAGACCATTGATCAAAAAAAACTAAAATAGAAATAAATATAAAATTGTTAATTAATCTGCTTCTATTTATATTCATATAAAATCCTTATAAATTAGTATTTCTTAAAATAAAATTAACCTCTAATTTTCTCTTACTTCTAAAATATTCCATCAATTTCATTAAGCCAAATGTTTCGGTAAAATAATGACCAGCAAATATCAAATTCACACCATACTCTTCAGCTAAAGAATATATCTGATGAGAAGTATCCCCTGTTATAAACAAATCAACACCATGCTCCAATGATTCCTCAAAAAAAGAATACCCAGAACCACTAACAATAGCTACCTTTTCAACATATTCTTTAAATTTTTTGTAATAAAGAATATGTTTATTATGAACTTCAAATTTTTTTAAAATCTCAGAAAAATTAAAACCAGCAATAGAAATAATACCTAAATTAATCCCCTTATAATTTGCAAAGGGAATAGGACTATGGAACCCAAAAAAATCAGATAATACTCTGCTATGAGAATAAACAGGATGAGCATCCATCGGTAAATGAACACAGTAAAGTGATAAATCATTATCAATAAGCCATTTAACTTTTTCATACATCCCAGAAACAATTTTTTCCGATTTTGACCAAAAAATACCATGATGAGTTACTAAAAAATCATAATCTTTTGCCTCTCTTAAAGTTGTCATACTTGCATCAACAGCAAAAGCGACTCTTTTAACCTCAAGCTCTAAATTACCCACTTGAAGTCCATTAAGACTCTTATCAATATTCCTGTAATCCTTTACTTTAAATATTTCATCCAAATTAAATGATAATTCTTTAACAGTCAAATTAAGTTCTCCAAATTGCAGCGTAACTTCTCTTGCCCTTAAATTTTCTATGGGAATAAAGATTGCAATTACAATAAGTGCACAAACCTGAATCCTCAACATCTAAATTAAAAGTAGAAATCAATCCCAAATTAAAATTGGCATTGTCAAAATATATTTTATCATCCTTTTTATAAAAAGACATATCTAATAACTTTTTACTAAATTTTAAATTTATTTCTGATAAAAACTCTGACGAAACCTCATAACAACATAACCTATTATAAGGTCCAAATACAATTTTTAAATCCTCAAAATTTGAACCCATACTCTCAAACATAAATAACATTTTCAAAATAATAAGCTTAAAACTACCCTTATATCCACTATGAGCAAGTCCGATATATTTTTTTGATTTGTCAAAAAAATATATCGGAAGACAATCTGCATAATAAGCAAGAAGGGCAACATTGCAAGAAGAAGAGACAAGCCCATCTCCCTCCTGAAAATTAACAAAATCATCAGAAACTTCATAAACAACATTAGTATGTAACTGTTTTAAATATTTGACCTTTTTATCTTTAGGAATAAAACTTAAATTATCAATACTAATATCTTTTATATCTAAATCAAAAGGTTTTTTAGTATAGATCAATTTAATGCTAGGATCTAATTCAAACTCATAATAAAGTTCATTCTCTATTAATCTCATAATCTAAATTCTTCACCTAAATAAAGCCTTTTAGCTTTTTCACTATTTATAATATAATCAACATTTCCCTCATCAAGCACCTGTCCTTGATAAATAATATAAGCCCTATCTATTATATCAAAAGCATCTCTTACATTATGATCCGTAATTAAAACTCCAATATTCTTGCTTTTCAAAATTCTTATTATATCTTTTATATCTCCAATAGCAATAGGATCAATACCTGCAAAAGGCTCATCAAGCAATAAAAAGTATGGACTCACTGCTAAAGCCCTAGCTATTTCAGTCCGCCTTCTCTCTCCACCAGAGAGAGTATAAGCTTTTTGATGTTGTATTCTCTTGATTTCAAAGTCTTTAAGCAAATTTACAAGTTCCATTTTACGCTCAGTTTGAGATAAATCTTCTCGCCTCTCAAGAGCAATTAAAATATTATCTTCAACTGTAAGCTCCCTAAAAATAGACGGTTCTTGTGGCAGATACACAATTCCTAGCCGTGCCCGCTCATACATGTTAAGACCAGAAATATCATGACTATTTATCAAGACACGTCCACTATTAGCTTTAATAAAACCTACAATAGTATAAAATGTTGTAGTTTTCCCAGCACCATTTGGACCAAGCAAACCTACAACTTCACCTCGATGAACATCAATGGTCACACCATTAACGGCTAATTTTTTTCCATATCTCTTAACAACATTATCTGCCTTAAGAACAATATTAGTAACAGTGTCAAGGCTAAGCTTTTCTTTTATTGACTTTATGCTATTTTTTTTGTTGAGGAACATCTCCCTCCTCTTGAGTAAATTTACCTTCAACATCACCCTCAAGATTATATTTTTTGGTTTCTGTATTAAAAATTATCCTTGAAGCAGAATAATAATTATCATCTTGATAAATCACTGGAACACCTTCAAGAACAATCTCTTTCTCTTCCTTATTATAAATTCCGTTCTCAGCTCGTGCAAAAATATCACCTTTATATATCTTAACAGAATACTGCATAATATAAACACTTGTCTTACGATTACCTTCTATTCTTTCGGCTTTAACAATAAGTTCATTTTCCAAATCTTCAAGCTCAACACCTTTTTGAAGATAAAAATTATCTAATTTTCTATTAACAAATAAAAATTGTGACTTAACATTCATTTTATTTACATAATCCTCATAATAAACATTGCCACGGGCCTCAATATAAGCACTCCCTTCACCATAAATTTCAATCTCATCAGCTCTAAGCTTAAAATCAGAAGAAATCACCTCAGGATTTCCTTTTAAAATAACTCTCCTATAAACAGAAGAAAAAATACCATGTGAAAAATCCGCTCTAAAAGTAAATTCATTCTTTTTATGTACATCCCCTTCAGTCTTCAATTTAGAAGACTTACTGAAACTCTTTTCATCTTGTGCATAACTACTTAAAAAAGAAATACAAACCAAACAGATAACTAAACTTTTCATTTTACAAGTCCATCAATACCAGAATAAAAATAAAAATTATTATTCTTCAAAAAATATGAAAAACCCTTTCCAGTTATATTACTCTCATCAAATCTAATAAACACTAACTCATTTGGAGGAGATAATAGTTTTTTGTCATTATCTTTCCATAAAAGCCTATTGGTATTAATAAGATAATAGTTATTCACATCTTCTATTTTTAACTCCACAGAATCCTTTATATCTAAATCTTTAGTAACATGAGAGCCTTCTAAATTATTAAATCTACCTGAAATCCGATTTTCCAAAGCATGATACAAAAATCTTCCATTATCAATTTTATAAATTTTGTAATAATTAAAATAATTAAAGCTTAAAGCTTCCAATATAGTTTGCTTCTTTCCACTTACAACGTTATGATAACTAATCCCTAATATTTGTATTGAAGGGGTTTCTTTTGCAGCGCTTGTCCTACCAGAATGCTCATCGTAATCAAAAGTACAATTTAAGAAAAGCAAAATCGACAAAAAATAAAACAAAACAAATCTCATCATACAAATCCTTACACAAGATTATAAAAAGATGTATTTTAAGATTTACAATTGAAAAATAAACACCAAAACCTCAACGCGACTCTCACTCATCAGATTTAAGTAATTATTATCCACATCTGTTAAATCTAAAAAATCTATAATACAAACTAATCACAACACATAAATTTCTGATTTTCTTTAAAATAGTTCATTTTTATGACTACTAAAAAATACTACAACAATTATGCAATACCCCTAAAAATTTTTCACTAAAATTTCTCTTATACTGACACGTTTAATTGGATTTGAATTAATAAATCTTTTCGCATCAACAAAAGTAACATTATAGTTTTTATATAGTTCAAGACTAGACGCAGTATTAGAATTTGAAAGTAAGAACTTAGCCCCTTTTTTGTCTATTTTGTCACAAAATTGTAATAATTTTTCATGCATTCTAAAATCAAATCCATACTTACTATAACTTGTAAAATTACTTGTTTTGGAATAAGGAATATAAGGTGGATCAAGATAAACAAAATCATCTTTTTTTATAAAATCAAGTAAACAAAAAAAATCTAGATTTAAAATCTTAACCTCCTTTAAAAGCTTAGAAGCCAATTGTAAATTTTTAATTTCATAAAGACTAATTTTTTTATGTTTACCAAAAGGAGTATTAAATCTCCCATTACCATTTTCCCTATAAAGACCATTATAACAAGTTTTATTTAAATAAAGAAAAACACATGCCTTTTCTAAATTAGTCAAATTCCCATTATTAAAATTATTTCTAATATGAACATAATACTCCTTAGTCAAAGGAGCATTATTATATTTCTCAATTTCTAACAGAAAATTATCTAAATTATAGGCAATTTCTCTATAAAAATTAATCAAATTAGAATTTATATCATTAATAATTGAATTTTTTAAATTCAAAGCAAAAAATAATGCTCCTCCGCCTATAAAAGGTTCGATATAATTATTAAAAGCAAGAGGAATATTGTCTAAAATAGAGCTCAACAAATTTTTCTTACCACCAGCCCATTTCAAGATAGGCCGTATTGCAATGTTCATATCAACATTAGCCATAATAATGTTCAAACTCATCGTCCCTTTTATAAGTTAAAATTTCATTTTCTTTAAACCAAAGGGATACTTCACGAAAAGCATCATCAACATTATCAGAAGCATGAATTACGTTGTAAACTGAAAATTCCTTCTCATTTGCATAGTTAAAACTATGATAAGCAAAATCACCTCTAATTGTCCCAGGAGACGCCATCTTTGGTTCTGTAGAACCACAAAATTTTCTAACGACTTCAACAGCCTCAACACCTTCAACAACAAACACAAAAACTGGAGAACTTATTATAAAATTAATCAAAGACTGCCAAACAAACTCACCATGCCTTACAGCAATATCATCATATAAATAATGTGCCTGAGCCATTTCTCTATTAACTAAAATCATCTTAGCAGCCACAATTTTCAGTCCCGTTCTTTCAAATCTAGAAATCACATTACCAATCAACCCCCTCCTAACGCCATCAGGTTTAATAATACATAAAGTTCTTTGTATTAAAGTAGACATAAAAACCTCCCAATGTTTTCAATACAATTCAAGTTAATTATAAGACATAACTTATTAAGTTTATAAACATAAATTTCAAAAAAAAATATAGAAAAAATAATCTATTTTTAAAAAATTTAATTTTTAAAAATTAATACATCAATATAAAAACATGTCAAAGTATCTTACTGTGTTATTAAGCTTAAAAAAAATACACTTACAAATAAGTTTAATATTTAAAACGACAAATTAGAAAATTAAAACTAATACTTCAATAATATAAAAAATCAATTGAAACACTTTTTAAAAATTATAAAAATAAATACCTAAGCTTACATTTTAAGTCTTAAACGAAAAGCCCTCAGAGTAGTAATTTTATCTGCATTACTAATACTACCTCCAACAGGAAGACCAGATGCTATTCTTGTAACATTAATATCTAAATTCTTTAAAATGTCTCTAATATAATTTGCCGTCACATCACCTTCAATGCTGAATTCTGTAGCAATAATCACTTCTTGAGCCCCAAGTTTCCTAACATAATTTGCTAATTTATCAAGATTTAGCCTATTTGGACCAATATCTCTTAAAGGATCAAGATGACCATGAAGCACAAAATACAATCCATCATATTCTCTAGTAGACTCAATAACCTCTAAGTCTTGCGGCATCTCTACAACACAAATCATATCCTTACATCTACTTAGATCCATACAAATATTACAAAATTCTCCCTCAGAAAAATTATAACAATTTTTACATTTTCTTATACTAGAATGAAACCTAATTAAAATTTGTCCCAAAGCTCTTGAATACTCCTCACCATTATACAAAATATCATAAACCATTCGTACTGCTGTCTTTTTACCTATACCTGGCAACTTAGAAAGTAAAACAATTAAATCTTGTATAATCAAATTTTAAATCCCAAATGGAATAGAACTCATTGTTTTTGACTTTATCTCTTCCTTAACCTTAGAAATAGCATCATTAAAAGCCGATTTTATCATGTGCTCAAGGGCCTCATTATCTAAATCACTAAAAAATTCTTCCTTAATTGAAACTTTCTTAACAACAAATTCTCCATTCATCTCAACAATGACAACATCGCTTCCTGCTCTTCCACATACAACAATTTGGGATATTTCTTTTTTAAAATTATCAATATTATCTTTAAATCCTGACATATTCTTTAAAAAATTTAATGGATTTACTGCCATATCCTATTACTTTACCTCACTTGCTCCAAAAATGTTTTTAATTTTTAATACCTTATTATCAAAATCATCATCCTCAAACTGCTTTTGAAATATAACATTTAATCTAGGAAATTCTTTACAAAATTCAGCTCTTATCTCATTTTGATAGGCTTGTAGCTGATTATACTCAAATCCACTAAAAATTTTATAATAAAGCACATCATTGTCAATCAAAACCTCTCCTGAATATACTAAAGTTTGAACATACTTAGATACTAAATAAACAAAACTTTCTTTAATTTTATCATTATTATACACCTTATTAAAATTATCTTTTGTTTCTATAAAAATTTCATCAATATCATCCCCATCAAGGTCAAGATGAGTAGAAGTTTTAACTTCAGACTCTAATGCAGTCTCAGTTTTGTCAAGACCCAATTCCAATGGCTCTACTGAAGAGATATTTCCTAATTTTGGTTCTATATCCGTATCTAAGTCAGTATCATTTAAATTCAAACCAACCTCATCAAGCACCTTAGCTTCAATATCTTGAATTTGCTTAATTAAAACATGACTGGGCACGTAATCTTTAAGTCTAAGTATCTTAATAAAATTAATTTCAATTTCATATTTAGGATTCACTGAAAACTGCAAATCCCTATAAGTTTCAAGTAGTACGCTAATACTTCTCTCAACATGCTTTAAATCAAAACTTAATAATTTTTCTTTTAAACTCTCAGGCTTAATACCAATAAACATAAGATTTTTAATACCTAATTTTAGAAATAATATCTCTCTAAAAAATTCAATAGTATCAAAAAGAAATTGCTCATATGAAATCCCGGTTAAAAAAACAGCATCTAAAATACAAAGCAATTCTTTTAAATCATCATTAAGAATGCTTAGTGCCAATTTTTCTAAAAATTCACTACTAGTAAACCCCATCTTGGATCTGATCTCTTCAAATTGTATATCGGAATTACTTAATGACACAATCTGATCAAAGAGAGTATAAGCATCCCTTACACTTCCTCCACTCTTATAAGCAATCCACCTTAAAGCCTCATCTTCATATTGAATGTTATCTTCAAGACAAACATTCTTTAACATTTCATAAACCTTATCCAAAGGCAAAAGTCTAAAATTAAAATGTTGACACCTGCTCTTTATTGTATCTGGAAGCTTGTGTACCTCTGTCGTAGCAAAAATAAAAACAATATAGCTAGGGGGCTCTTCAATTGTTTTTAAAAGAGCATTGAAAGCAGAATTTGAAAGCATATGCACTTCATCAATAATATAAACCCTATATCTAGAGCTGGCAGGGGGGAACATTATCTCTTCTTTAATTTGTTTAACATCTTGAACAGAAGTATTTGAAGCACCATCAATCTCAATAATATCAAGTTTATTATCATTATCAATGGATTTACAACTAAAACACATATCACAAGGAATAATTGTTGGCCCTATTTTACAGTTCAAACATCGTGCAAAAGCCCTTGCAGAAGAAGTCTTACCAACTCCTCGTGGTCCTGAAAATATATAAGCATTTGCTATCTTATTATTTTCTATTGAATGTTTTAAGGTTTCAACAACAAAATCTTGCCCCTCAAGAGAATTCAAATCTCTGGGACGCCTCTTAATGGCAGTACCTCTTGCAGATATCATCCCATCTCCCCATATACTAACAAAAATCTTAATTAAACCTTAAATTACACAAAATCAAAAGCATTCAAACAATAAAAATCATCATTTGATAATATATCAATACTTATGATCAAGTATTAATTTTATAAAAGCCTATTTGCCTACTTAACTAAAATAAACTTATCCTAAGATTTTCGCACTCATTGAGTAATTACTTACCGCTGCTACCTTCCAGTCCTGACGGGATTAGGCAACACTCAATAGTGCGGATCCCAGGAATCGGAGAAAATGGGATTCGAACCCATGATACATTTTCATGTATACACGCTTTCCAAGCGTGCGCCTTAAGCCGCTCGGCCATCTCTCCAAAACCAACGACTTTCGTGCCCAAGAGGATTTGAACCTCTGACCTTCAGAACCGCAATCTAATGCTCTATCCAGCTGAGCTATGGGCACAAACAAACATTCAATTTCAATTGTAATAAAAATTATTATTTATTACAATAAAATCAAATTTATAACAAATAATCAAAAAATATTATTCAAAATTAAAGCATTAATTCATCTCTAAAAAGGAGCAATAAATGACAATTAAACTTCCAACCATAATAGCGACATTTTTACTAATAATATCATGCACAAAACATACACAAAAAATAGAAAATACTGACATTAATATTGAAAAAAAAATTATCAAAGAAACCATCACTGATAAAGATAATAATATTTTTCAGATAAACGCCCAAATTCCCATTACAGAAGGTCTAGAAATTGGATTTGAAAAGCTTATAAAAGAATGGAAAACTCATAAAATCGAATCTCTTAAAACAAAAAAATCAAAAAACTATAACCATGAATTTTTTTATTATTCTGACTTTGAAATATTTAAAAGCCCAGACCTTAAAATAACATCAATTCTATACAGTCAATACACAATAGATAAGTATGATGCAAATGGAATTACAACATATCATCCAATTAATCTAAGAGGAAAAGAAAAAATAAAACTCTCAGATATAATTTCAAAAGATCAATTAGACTCTTTGATGCAAGTACTAAGGACACAGGTAGAGACAGATTTTAAAAAATTTAGTATTCATTCTGATAATAAATCTAAATTTGAAGAAGAATTTGAAAAAACTTTCAAACAATATAAATATTACTTTAAAAACAATAATGTGGTGATCTTTTATGACATGCTCACAATACGACCACGAGCAGATGGAAAAATTGAGTTTATATTCCCAATCGATAATAATACCGAAAACTGATTGTCAAATTTGCTCATAATAAAATAAACAACGGAGAGGGTGAGATTCGAACTCACGGTAGGCTAAACCTACGACGGTTTTCAAGACCGTAGCATTAAACCACTCTGCCACCTCTCCCAAACTATTATCATACTAATAAACTAAAGAAATCTTTGTCAAGACAACCCTTAACGAAAACTCTTACGGAGAGAATGGGATTCGAACCCATGGTCCCCTTTTTAAAAGGACAACTTCTTAGCAGGAAGCCCCATTCGGCCACTCTGGCATCTCTCCTTGCAGCCATACTAATAAATAGTATATTAGAGTCATTACATTGTCAACAAAAAAATAACTTTAAATCTTAACAATTGATCTTAAAATCCCTATAAGCTTCGATTAAATCCCTAATCTCTTTAATTGCAATATCCAATTTAACTTGCATAAGTTCATCTGAAAAAATCTTCTTAGTAATTTCTATCTCATTGCTATTAGCTCTAAGTTCAATATGCTCATTTTTAATTTTCCAAATATATGGACAAAGTCTAGTATCATAATCAAAAACAAAAACAGGATCTTTTAAATTCAAAGAATTGTCAATAAAAAACAAATATTCCAACGTCCACCTGCCTTTCAAAACCATTGCAAATTCATCTAGAAGTTCTTCAATCAAAATATCTTCTCTAGATTCAAGTATATTTAAAAATTTAGAATAAGTATCTGGTTTAATTTCACAAAGCTTTTTTATATAAAAATAAGCATTTTCAAGTTCACGATTTCTTAAAAAAAACAAAAACGCATAAAAACAAACTGAATCCATATTAGGATAATCTAACAATATTCTATCAATAGATCTTTTAGGAGAAAAATTCAAAAGCTCTATTGTAGCAATATGCATATTATATATTGTATAGATATTAGGAAAACTCAAAATAGCTTTTACATAAGATTTAGTGGCTTGCGTCATATTACCTATTTTATGCAAAATAGTTGCTCTATTATGCCAAATATATTTAGAATAATTTGAATCTGTTAAAAACCTCTCAGAAAGTTTAATCGCACTACTTATCTCTCCAATAGAATAAAGGTAATACATCAAATAATTAACAACAAGAGAAAGATTAGCCTCTTTAAAGCTCTCATCTATCTCAAACAGTTTAGTACTATTAAATATACAATTATTTTTTAAAAACCAAGTATTCAATTTAATAAGAGCATTATTCTTATCCACATCAACAGCTTTAATAAGCATTCGGATAGCTTCATCTTTTCTACCCATTATCTCAAGTAAAATAGCAGCATTATTAATAGCCTGAATCAAACTAGGATGTTGCTGGCTAGATTTTAAAAAATAATTCAAAGACTTCTCATAATCTTTCAATCCAAAATAAAAAACCCCAAGATTATAATTTTGGAAATAACTCAATTCACCTTTCTGATCCTCAAACTTACCATAATGTAAGAGCTTAATTAAAAAACGATACTCACTTAAAACAGGATAAGTATCTAATACATATAGGAGCGCCTTATAATCCTTAAGTCTAAAATAAATAAGAGACTTAAGAGCTAGAGAATCAAAACTATCATCAAAAACATCCAGATTTAAAAGCGCACTCTTAAGATCACCATTCTTATAAAGCTCTAAGGCTTTTTCAAAATCAATACTATTCATACTGCTTAAAAAACTCCATAGGTCTCACAGAAACTTCTTTAGAAAAAGACGCCTCATTGACACTCTTGTCTAAATTATAAGAAGCAACACTAATATAATAAAGTCTCCCATTCTCAAGACCTGTAATTCTAAAAGAAGTCTGATTCCCAACATCAATAGGAGATGTCAAAATATTTCCAGCTCTATCATGATAATTACCAGGACTAACTCCAATATAAATATAATAGCCACCAACATTACTACTAATAACGGGGAACCATTCAATCAATATCTCACCAGCTCCTGGAGCAGCCTTTGTTATTAGAGGAGGAAAAGGTGCGGCCTCAGGTATGTAAGTAAGAATCATGCTATAAAGAGATGGACTGTCTATAGGATCACCGCTTGGATAAAGTTCGACCTTAATTTGAATATATTTTGACACACCAAATTTAGGAAATCCATTTTTAGGATCAAAATGAATCCAATCTCCTGTTAAGTTCTTTTTTATTTTCCCATTATTATCTGTTCTATAAAACATCTTATTATCCAATCTATAATAATAAAAAATATCTGTATCTTTTGGCTTCACAGTATCAAATTCTATAGATAAAATTTGAGAATAATCTTTAGATAGCTTGATTGGTTCCGTAATAATATATCCTTTATCTCTTGAAAAGAAAGCATTATGCACTTCTTCAAAACTTTTATGAATTTCAAAATTCTCAATAGCCCCCGTAAAATACTGCCCCAATGTAAAATCAATAAAATTACCAATATTTAACAAATAACCAAAACCTTCTCTCTTATCAGCAGTAACATACTCTATGGCCTGAGGTTTAGAATCTATTAAATATTCCAGTAACCCATCTTTTTGCCTATACCTTACAGTATGTAAATGCCACTCTTTTGGAATAAAATCATCATCACTCTTAAGCTTAATCTTAATAGGTTCCCCATTATCATTTAAAAACACATTATTAAAATTCCAAACGAAAGTTCCGCCTTCACTCTCCAACCGAATGGCTTGATCTAGCCAAACACCTTTAATATTTTTATACCCGTTCCAACTTACAATAACTTCTCCAGTAACAGAAGTAGAACGGTATGCCCAAAACTGGATAGTAAAATCAGAAATTACATTACCTGAACAGAAAAAAGCCTTTTTTGTCAATGGTTTAAGCTTAATGGTATTTCGACTTGAATAAAAAATTAAAGAATTACCTGCAATATTATGAAAAGAATTTGAAATTTTTGCATTATTTGATTCAACAGAATAGTTTAAAGCAGCATCCTTAACAATACTGTCATTTTCTATTTCTAATCTAAAATCAACATTATTAAAATCTAAAACTCCCTTATGTCTATCCAAATAAATTCCAAGGATACCTCTATCACCTCTCGTAAAGCTAATGTTATGAGCTTCCTGAATAAATTTAAATCCATCTTTAGCATCAAGAATCAACTTAAGTTCCTGAGAAAAAACACTAGAAAGACACAAACAAAATAGCAAAAATATAAAAATTAACCTCATTATAGACCTTTATCTTTTTCAACGTAAAAAATCAAAAATATACAATACCCCAAATATGATATAATATTATATCATAAAAATAAAAATGATTACTTAGAAACAATAATAGACAACATGAGAGAACATTTAAATTGTCTACACAAAAAAGTACAAGAATTCCCAACAACAAGTGGCTGTTATAAAATGTACTCACAAGACAACAAGATACTGTATATTGGAAAAGCAAAAAATTTAAGAACAAGAGTAAAAAACTACTTTCTAGAAAAAATCAGTCTTAAAACCAAAATACTAATGAGAAACGTAGTAAACATAGAAGTAATTACCACAAACAGTGAATATGAAGCTCTACTCTTAGAGTGCAACTTAATCAAAGAGCACAAGCCAGACTATAACATCAAATTAAAAGACGATAAAGGGTATCCTATGATCAGAATAACTTGCGAAAAATACCCAAAAGTCTTTAAAACTAGGAAAATAATAAATGACGGAAGTGAATACTTTGGTCCATACGTTAATGCAAAACACTTAGACTTAGTACTAAACCTTATCAACAAAACATTTAAAACCAGGAAATGCAAAAAAAAATCAAAAAACCCATGTCTTTATTTTCATATGGGTCAATGTCTTGGGGTCTGTTACAGAAATGATCTTGAAGAACAATACAAAGAAGAAGTAAACAAAATAAGACATATCTTAAATGGAAACATATCTAAACTTTTAAATGAAATTGAAATAAAAATGAAAGGGGTAATTAAAAGGGAAGATTTTGAATCAGCAATAAAGTTAAAAGAAACTAAAAGAGCATTAATTGAGATAAGTCAAACACAGATAATTACAAAAATAAATAAACTTAGCACAGACTATATATACATTCATAAAACCGACAATTTAAATGTAATAGTAATATTTAAATACAAAGACGGCAAACTAGTAGAAAAAGACATAAATTTTGATGAAAGTATATATGAAGAGGATGAGCTAATAGCAGAATTTATAACACAGTACTATACATCTTTAAATATGATAGTACCTGATAAAATATGTATCTTTAAAAAGATTGACACTGAAGATATTACAAAACTAATAAATGAACTTAAAAGTACAAACACTGAAATAGTTTACGAAGACACCAAAGACACTATAAAGATAATAGAAATGGCAATTTCCAACGCAGAAATCGCATTAAGAGCATATAATAATGAAAACAATAAAGCACTAGAAAATTTAAAGATCATTCTTGAAATGACAAAATTACCAAAAATAATTGAAGGATTTGATATTGCTCATCTTAACGGATATAAAACAGTAGCATCACTTGTTACCTTTAAAATGGGCAAAACCTTTCAAGATGGATACAGAGTTTATAAAATCAATTCATTAAATGATGGTGAAATTGATGACTTTAAGGCAATAAAAGAAATTATATCAAGGAGATATACAAAACTAATTAACGAGCAATTAGAATTACCCAATTTAATCTTAATTGATGGAGGAAAAGGTCAATTAAATGCTGCTTACTCTATTTTAAAAGGATTAAAAATTGAAGACAAAGTCACTATTTGTGCTCTAGCAAAACAAGAAGAAACAATATTTTTACCAAACAAAACACAAGGTATTAAACTCCCAAAAGGAAATCCCGCTCTTAAAATATTACAAAATGTTCGAGATGAAGCTCACAGAAAAGCAAATAGCTTTAATAGAAAATTACGCAGAAATATAAAATTGCATTACAGTAAAATAGAAGGAATTGGGGAACAAAAAGCTAAAAATATTTTAAAAACGCTTGGAACATACAAAGATATATTTCTCTTAAACGAAGATGAAATAACTCAAAAAATGAAAATCAATATCAAAATGGCTAAAAAAATAAAAAAATTCTCAGAAGATCAAAATTTGAAAAATACTCATTCCATAGAGTTTTAATTGAACAGTTCATATTACTAAAAATAACGGTTAAAGATTAACAATACTAAAAAAAGTTTTAAAAGCTCTTACACACTGTATTACAAAGACAATAACAATTACAAAATATTAGTAAATTTAAATTTAGAAGAAAAATTATCAAATATAGTATCATCCTGACTTAACAAAACTAACATCATAAAATATGATAAATTCAAATGCATATTTTTACCATAGATCCTTGCATATAAATCAAACTTATGTAAAAGCTTTAAAATAAATTTAATATCAAAAATCGAGTAATTTTTAAGTCCTATCTTATAAACTTTCTCTAATGAGACAAATATTTTATGCTTTTTAAAGACAGACGGAATGTCATGCAAGCTCTCACAATCTATTTTGACCTTTAAAAATTTTTTAAACTGCCAACCAAGACTCATTACAATATTAACCAAATCTTCTCCTTGCTCCAGGATGGATTTAATCCTAACTAAAGCAGACTCCATATCCTTCTTCAAAATTGATTCAAATAAGGAAAAAGAATTCTCAGGACGCATAAAACTAAGCCAAGAATTTACATCATGTTCATCAATCGTCTTATTTTTAATCATAAGAGCAAAGGAATTTACATAAAAATACAAAATCTTAGTATCTGCACCTAACATAAAAAGCATTAAATGTATGGCTTTATCTGTAATTTTAATTCCAAGTTTAAAAAAACTTTTCTTTACAAATAAAAATTTATCAGTATCAGATAGCTCATAAAAAGTTTTCTTAACTAGATTCAAAGAACCTTTAGGATCAAAACTGATCGAATTTTCATTAGAAACAAAAATAAGAATCTTATTTAAAGGTTTTAAAATTGTACTATAAATCAACTTTAAATCTTTTTTACTTTTTAAATTTTCAGACTCATAAATAATAAAGACATCTTCTTTAGAAAAAAAAGAATTAGTTAAAAGTCGTTCAGAAAGCTCTATTGATGACAATTCCGACATAAAAAGCTTAGTAACACATATATCATCAGCATTGAACTTACTAAAAATATCATTTAAATAAGCTTCTTTTAATCCCTGCTCTTTGCCTAAAAGTAAATAAATTTCTTTCATTTAAATAATATTATAATCCAAGTAATAAATATGTTATACTTCAATTATTAGGATAAAATATGAAAATTGCAATATTCACAGATACATACCTTCCAGACAAAAATGGAGTAGCAACATCTATAAAACAAATTAAAGAAGGTTTTGAAAGAAAAGGTCACAGTGTTTATATTTTCTGTCCACAATCTCAAAAAACAGATTTACAAGAAGACCATATTCACAGATGCTTCTCAATTAAATTGAACCACACAGTAGATGCCAAAATAGCATTCCCAAACAAAACAAGAATAAAAAAGATAATACAAGAATATAAACCTGAAATCATTCATACACATTCAGAATTCACTATGGGAAAAATCGGGAAAAAATTAGCACTACAACACAATATTCCAATAGTCCATACAAACCATACAATGTGGAATTATTATCTACATTACTTAGGAATTTTCAAACATTTAACTAATCCAGACAAACTGATGAAAAAATTTTATGACCAAATCCATCATTTCATTTATCCATCAATTAAGTCACATGACAAATATTTTCATCTTGCAACAAATGCTGACTATAAAATAATTCCAAATGGAGTAGACAGAAAAATTTTCATAAAAGACCTAAGCCAAGAAAAAAAGCAAGAGATTTTAACCAAACATGGAATAAGTAAAAACGATAAAATCATAATCTTTGTTGGAAGAATAAATGAAGAAAAAAATATATGCTTATTAATTAAACATTTAAAAAAACTTTTAATTGAAAACAAAAATTGCAAGCTCATTCTCATAGGAAAGGGAAAAGAAGAAACTAAAGTAAGGCAATTTAGAAAGCAATATAGACTTGAAAAACAAATAATACTTATTGGAACAATTCCATGGGAAGAAATGTATTACTATTATAAAATATCTGATGTATTTGTAAGTCTATCAAGAAGCGAAGTATATCCAATGACAACAATTGAGGCATTAACAGCCGGTATACCTGCGGTACTTATTAATGACATAATATACAAAGATGTAATTCAGCAAGAAAAAAATGGATTCTTAATAGATAATTATGAAAATTTGTATAAATACATAAAAGAAATAATAGAAAACGAAGAAAAATTACAAACTTTAAAAAAAAATACAGAAGAGACATCTATGATGTTTTCAAGCTCATTTTTTGTAGAAAAAATTGAACAGTACTATTATGAAATCATTAAAAATAAAAAATATTAACGTAATTTGTTAAAATCCACGTTATGAATGGGAAATTTTATTCCCATATCATCTAAAATACCTTTAATATTTTCTGCTATGAAATATTGAAAATCCCAAAAAAACTCGGTTTTTACAAAAGATCTCACTTGCATGACTATGTAATAAGGAGTATATTCCTTTACAACAACACTAGGCTTATTAATACCACATTGTCCCTTATTAAAGGAAAATGCCAAAATTTCTATTCTACTTTTAAGAGAACCAATATCTATGTCATAAGGAACTTGAAAATCGAATGCAATCCTCCTTTCAGGATTTGTAGAAAAATTAGTAACAGATGTGTCTGTAAACTTACTATTTGGAATCTTAATAATTTTACCATCTACAGTCTTGAGTGTAGTAAAAAATACATGAATATCATTTACTTCACCCTCAACATCATCACAGCTAATGTAATCACCAATTTTAAAAAAACTGGAATTTAAAACAACAAACCCGCTAACAAAATCAGATAAAATCCCTTGAGCAGCAAGACCAACCGCAAGACCTAGAGATCCAAATATAGCAAAAATAGAAGTTGTAGAAACACCAAGATAAGGTAAAATCATCAAAATTAATATCATATCCATCATAATTCCAAAAAATGACTTAAAAAAATTAAGAATAGTAGAATCTAATTTTGTTTCTAACTTAGATTTTTCAAAAGCACTAAAGAAAAGCCTACCCACCCTTTTGACAAAAAACCTTGAAACACACCATAATACCAACGCTACAAGAACCTTTAATCCATAAACTATTACCATTTCAAAAATTTCATTGACATAATCCTGAAAAACAAATATTTCTCTAAAGACACTTAACGTTTTTGACTGTTTATCCATAAGCTACTATGGTTATAGTACAAAAAAATAAAATAAAAATACAATCTTTAAAAGACCTATCACTAAAACAAAAAATTAATACACAAAAGCACTGATACTAATAAATATTACATAGTTACTGTGATACAATGTAATTTAATCCACATACTCTTTAAAGTTAGGATAAAAGATGCATGGATAAAACAAAAGAAACACAATATGAATTAATAACATTATTTTATCTTGTACTAAAGATAACAACCATTACAATTGGTGGGGGATTATTAATAATATCTGAACTTAGAAAAATGATTGTCAATAAAAAAAAGCTAATATCTGATAAAGAGTTTAATGAAATACTTGAAACATCAAACGTAGTTCCCGGGGTAACAGCAATCAATTTTGCATTCTTAATTGGTAAAAAACTTAAAGGATTTAAAGGAGCAATTATGTTAACTATCGCTGGAATCCTACCATCCATATTCGTAATCACAATGATAGCCCTTTATGCAAATTTAAACTCAAGTAACATCTACATTCAAAAATTCCTTGAAGGTGCAAAAATATCATCAACAATAATAATGTCAATAATCATACTTGAATTTTCAAAAAAAATGCTAAATAAATCAATAACAAAATGGATAACATGCTTATTAATAACATATACACTATATAAGTTTCATATAGATATATCATATATACTGATAATAGTTTTACTTATATCTTCTATAACATATAGAATACAAAAAATATTTTTTCAAAAAAAGGCATAAATTTGATTCTAATAAATTTATTCATTACATTTCTCAAAATAGGAATTTTAAATTTCGGTGGAGGAAATGGAATTGCAACGATTATCAATAAAGAAATTATTGATAATAAAGGATGGATAACAAAAGAAGAATTTATCAATATCATTACAATATCTAAAATTACTCCAGGTCCTGTTGGTGCCAATATATCAACATATATTGGCACCAAAGTAGCCGGCATTACTGGTGCAATAATTGCCACCATAGCTCTAATAACTGCACCCATATTAATTATTACCTTTATAACATTAACACTCCATAAGATAAATTTCTTAAATTATTACCTTAAAAGATTAAGACCTGTAATTATAGCATTATGGATAATGACAATAATTATTCTATTTGAAAGTATATTTTTAAAAATAAACTACAATGGTACAGAATTTTTAAAAAGATTTGTACTTGCAGGATTAAACTTAATAATTCTATTATTTTATAAAAACATTACCCCCGCAATACTAATCATATCTAGTGGAATATTATATATATTTATGTAAAGACGCTTAAACAAAACTTAAAATTAATACAATCAAAATTCTAAGTCTTGACAAACAAAAATTAATAAAAGTTATATCAGACGAAATTGAAAATAATAAATACTTTCAAATAGATTTAAAAACATTTTCTGAGACACTAAAAACTTATAAAGTTAGAAAAATTTCCTACAAAAATGATAATAATAAAACATAATATGAAATTGCGCCAGCTAAAACATCACCAAAACTCTCTCTTAAAGAACACCTCTTACTACAAATTCAAAGACTCAGTGAAGATGAGATTAACATAGGAGAAATCATAATAAATCATCTAAACAGCAAAAGATTTTATATAATAAAACCTTATGACTTCTTCAAAAAAAGAATCTCAGCATCAAGTAAATAAAATGACCAAAATAATTCAACAATTTGATCCAACAAAAATTGGCGTATCTAACATCATAAAATCATTAATATTACAAATAAAATATCATAAATTAAATGCAAATAAAATTAAAATTTTTAAATGAGCAGATTTACTTAAAAATACTCAAAATAAGCTAAAAGAAAAGCTTAACATCAGCACTCAAGATTTAAACGATGCTCGTGACACAATTCAACTTAAGCTTACCCCCAATATTACATTCAAGCTTAAAAACAAAAATGATATAAATGACTATATTGAACCAGATACAATTGTTATAAGTAAAGACAATAAACTAAAGATAAAAATTAAAAAAGTCAATATTTTCAAAAAAATAATAAAGATTTGAAAAAATATAAACAATCAAAATGGTTAACTGAATCTTTAAAATACAGAAATAAAATACTAGCTAAAATAAGAATATCAACATATACACTGAAAAAAGAATTTTACTAAAAAGCTTTAAGGCCTTAAGATTAATTATATCAAGAACAATAAAAAATAAATACTTAAAATTCGACTGAGACGCAATCTCAATTAACAAACTATTTAATTCAATCAGAAATGCTAAAACAATGAATTTTCAAAATCAAGCATTAAACTAATAATAAAGAAAACATTAGAACAAAATAAAATATGGTAGATAATCAAATTTCTGATATACTAAAAGCTAAAGAAATCACCATTTCAAAAAGAACTATCAATAAGTGTAGGAATGAATTAAAATTTAAAGGAGAAATTTATGGAACCTAAAATACAAGCCATTAATTATCATTTAAGTGATCATACAAAAGATTTTATTGTAAAAAAATTAGAAAAACTTAGGACACATATTAAACAAAATTCAGAAAGTCTCAAAATTACAATAAAAAAAGAAAACGATATCTTTGATATAGATGCTCATCTTCACTTTAATTGGGGAAAAATAATACATATTACAGAACATGGCAAAGAATTATATGCTTTAATAGAACGCTTAGTAGAAAGACTGCAAAATACAGCAAATAAAGAAAAAAATAAAAAAGATACAGTAAAATAAACAAGTAAAATTAAATGCAAGCAATAACAATTGAGATAAATAACAAAGAGGGTCTCCATTCAAGGCCATCAAGCATGATTGCAGAACTTGCAAGCAAATACCCTGCTTGTAATGTAAAATTGATTACAGAAGATGGAAGAGAAGCTGATGCCAAATCTACAGTTGAAATTATGATACTTGGAGTTATATATAAAGAAAAAATAAAAGTCATCGCACATGGAAAAAAAGAAACTGAAATCATTGATATACTATCAAAATTATTAAAATCAAACTTTAAAAAAGAGATTCAAAAATGAACAAGAAAATCTTATACAAAATATTATTTATCATAAATCCTATTCTTTCATTTGGAACGGCAGACTATCTGAAAGATACAAGCCACAATATCGACGCCAAAATTTCTTCTTTCATAATGAGTTTAGCAATCATTGTAATATCAGCCAGTCTACTTGGAAATTTAGTAAGTAAATTGGGGATCCCAAAAGTAATAGGACAAATAACAGCAGGCATACTTTTAAGTCCAACATTTCTTGGCAAGATTAAAATGCCTTTATTATTTCCACTAGGAATTATTAGTGTTAGCGATCATTATTTAATAAATGAAGAAATATTTGCAATATCAACAATAGCCTCAATTATCCTACTCTTTATGGCAGGTCTTGAAACAGATCTAAAATTATTCCTTAAATTCTTACCACGTGGAGGACTAATAGGAATAACGGAAGTTATTGGTACTTTTACAAGTTTTGCATTAATATCTACCACTTTGTTTGATGTACAATTAATAAGTCCTACAGCTCTTTTTATAGGGATTATTGCAACACCTTCTTCTGCAGGAATTGCTGCAAGCATACTCTCAGCTAAGAAAAAAATGAGTACATCAGAAGGAGTTACAATAATATCAACTTCAATAATTGATGATCTCCTCTCAATGATTATGCTCACAAGTATCATAACGATATCAAGATCACTCTCGGATATTGATATCGCAATCTCAATTACAGCCACAATTAAGAACATACTAATTTGGTTTTGTTTAACATTCATATTGATCTTACTGTCAGAACCAATTTCAAAATTACTCAAAAGCTTCAATAGTGTTACTCTAGCAACCGTTATAACTATTACTTTTACTTTTATTGTTGCAAGCTTTTTTCAAAATTTAGGAATGTCATTTGTAATTGGAGCCTACATATTTGGACTAGCTATGTCAAAAACGGATATTGTATGTGTAATTCAAGATAAATTAACAATATTTGAAAGGTTTTTTATTCCAATATTCTTTACATCAATAGGGCTTATGGCCGACATTAATGTAATATTATCAAAAGAAGTCTTAATCCTTGGAACTCTGCTCAGCCTCATAGCTATAGCAACAAAACTCATATATTGTTTTATTCCATCATGTTTTTTAGGATTTAACAAACTAGGTGCACTAAGAATAGCTTTTGGAATGGTTCCAAGAGGTGAAATATCATTAATTATTGCAAACTTAGCACTCTCTTCTGAATTTATAAGTCAAAAAATATTTGGAATAATAATAATCATAGTTTTCTTGCCAACAATCATTGTAACACCAATAATAAATATTCTATTCCAAATAAATAAAAATGGATTAAAGAAAGAAATTAAAACAGATCAAAATACTCAAATTACAGTATCATTCAAATATGACAACCTAACAAAAATACTTGTATGGGAATTAAAAAATGAACTAAGGAAAGAAGGTTTTTTTACCCAACAAATAAAAAATGACTTCTCACAATACATAAATGCAAGATACAATGACATTTCACTATCCATAAAAAGAGAGGGAAGTAAGATTACATTTGAATGTCCAAACAAACACTTAATCATCATACAAGATTTATTTAGAGAAACTATTCTAAACTTAGAGAGAATAACTGAAGAAGTTAAAAATGTTTCTGTGAAGGCACAAAAATTAAACTACTCAATCAATTATGATAAAATACACAGTAACATAGCTCTAAACAAAAGAATTAAAAAAGAAAACATTATTTTAGAATTAAAAGCAACAAATAAAACTGACGTATTAAGAGAATTATTAAGTGCAATAAAAATTGAAATTGACAAAGAAATAATATTACAAGACTTAATGGAAAGAGAAAAGCTAATAACCACAGCCCTTAAAGAAGGATTTGCCATACCTCATTTAAAGACCGATTTAATTACAAAAATGCATATTGCCATTGGTATCAGTCATGATGGGATTGACTTTAATGCCACTGATAAAAATTTAAGTCATATATTTATATTAATACTATACCCAGCAAAAGAATATGTTAATTATCCACGCATTTTAGCATCGATTGTGGGTAAGGTTGATTCTAATAAAAAAGAAATGCTTAAAGCTAAAACCGATAAAGAAATTTATAATATAATAGTAGGATAAATTATGTTCAAGACCATTAAATGCAATCAAATAAACAACAAACTTATAAACCAAAGGATAGAAATCAATGCTTGGGTAAAAAAAATAAGACATCATGGAAAAGTTACCTTTATTAATCTTAGAGATAGATATGATGAAGCACAGGTACTTGTAAACGACGAGAGGCTTTTAAAGATAATATCTCAAATAAAGATGGAATACTGCATTAAAGTCCAAGGAAAGTTAGAACTAAGACCTCCAAATCTAGTAAACAAAGAAATGAAAACAGGAGCATTTGAAATACTTGCAGAGAATATAAATATAATTTCAAGATGCAATGAACTGCCCTTTATGATTGAAGATAACAATAATGCAAATGAAAATGCAAAACTTGAATATAGATATTTAGATTTAAGACGTGAAGAGCAAAAACAAAAAGTAATATTAAGAAGCAAAGTAACACATATAATCAGAAATTACTTAATAAAAAAAGACTTCTTAGAATTAGAAACCCCAACATTTGTCAAATCAACCCCAGAAGGCGCAAGAGATTTTCTTGTCCCATCAAGAATACATAAAGGGCATTTCTACGCACTACCACAATCACCACAAATTTATAAGCAACTCACAATGATAGCTGGACTTGACAAATACTTTCAAATAGCTAGATGCTACAGGGATGAAGACTCAAGAGGTGACAGACAACCAGAATTCACACAACTTGACATTGAAATGAGCTTTATAAAGAAGGAAAATATATTTAAATTAATGGAAAATCTTATCTTCACCATTTTTAAAAACACACTAAACATTAATTTACCCAAAAAATTTAAAAGAATGACTTATAAACATGCAATGAATACATATGGAAGTGACAAACCAGACATTAGGTATGAATTATTAATACAAGACATGAGTAAGCATTTTAAACAATCCTCATTTAATGTTTTTAAAGATATATTAAAAAATAAAGGCACAATAAAAGCACTTATAATAAAAAACCAAGCTCATAATTTTTCAAGAAGCAAAATTAATAATTTAGAAGAACATGCCAAAATTTACAAAACAAGCGGTCTTTATTTTGCAAAAATAGAAAATAATGAATTTTTAGGGGGAATTGCCAAATTTTTAAATAAAATAAAACAAACTTTATTGCAAACTTACTCACTTGAAAACAACGACATAATATTTTTTATAGCTGATTCATGGAAAACTGCTTGCAAAGCCATGGGACAAATTAGAATCAAAATTGCAAATGAACTAAACCTTACAAACAAAAATACATTTGAATTTTTATGGATTTATGATTTTCCCCTATTTGAGTACGATGAAGACACAAAAAGCTATAAAGCAGCCCATCATATGTTCTCACTTCCCCAACAAAAATATATCCATACTTTAGAAAGCAATCCAAGTAAAGTCTTAGGGGAAGTTTATGATCTTGTATTAAACGGCATGGAACTTGGTTCAGGCTCAATCAGAGTGCACACAAGAGAACTTCAACAAAGAATTTTTAACATAGTGGGATTTAAAGATACAATAGCAGAAGAGAGATTTGGTTTCTTTTTAAAAGCATTAGAATATGGAGCTCCTATTCATGGTGGAATAGCCATTGGAATTGATAGGCTCTTAATGCTAATGACACATTCAAGTTCAATAAAAGATGTAATACTTTTCCCAAAAAATTCATTTGCAGCAAGCCCACTTGACAAATCTCCTTCAAAGATTACAAACGAACAACTAAGAGAACTAAATTTAACAATTGAAAATTATAAAAATTAAGGATGCCAAAGCATCCTTACACCAAACTTATTCAATCGTAATCTTTTTTTCTTGGGTTTTCTCAATAACTTCCGCCTTTTTAGGAAGCTTAATATGCAAAACACCATTTTTTAGTTCTGATTTAATTTTATCTTGATCAATATTCCCAGATAACCTAAAACTTCTTGCAAAAGAGATATCTCTTCTCTCTACTCTTAAGTACTTATCATGTTTCTCTTCTGATTCATCCTTACTCTCATAACTTATTGTCAAATAATCATTTTTAATTGAAATTGATATATCATCTTTTTTTATCCCCGGTAAGTAAGCTTCAAGAATAAATGACTTACCCTCATCCTTAATATTAACTGGAATATCATGAACACCTTTAGGACTCATAAAATCAAAGTCATCATTCAAAAAATCCAGAAAACTTTTCTTATAATTTGTTAACCACATATAAAACTCCTTTTTATCAATTTATATAAAAGCTCATACAAAAACATTCTATTTAAATATTAAACAAAAATTTAATAATATTAAATAAAATTTAATAAATATTATAAATAAATAACAAGCATAATGATTCTGGGAATAAATTTAACATTTAAATATAATAATAAGCCAATTTATGTATAATAAATACAAAAAATGAAAAAGTCGCCCTTATAGGCGACAAAGTTCAAATTTTTAAGTTATACATGTTTCAATTTCTATTAATATTATTAAGACTCTTGCAAGCAAGTTTTACACGTTCTTTAATGCTAATCTCAGATTCTCTAAGCCACACTCTTGGATCATAAAACTTTTTATTTGGAACATCAGCATTACTACCATCACCAAGTTGCCCTTGTAATCTATTTTCATTTTTCTTATAATAATTCAATATACCTTCCCAAGCAGCCCACTGAGTATCTGTATCAATATTCATTTTAACAACACCATAAGAGAGTGCTTCATGAATCTCTTCTATTGTAGAGCCAGAACCCCCATGAAACACATATGAGACAGGCTTTGGATTACTTGAATTAGTCTTTGACATAACATAGTTTTGTCCATCTCTTAATACTTTAGGGGTAAGCTGAACATTTCCAGGTTTATAAACTCCATGAACATTTCCAAAAGCTGCTGCAATCTGGAAATTAGGACTAACTGTCATAAGTTCAGAATATCCATAATAAATATCTTCAGGGGTTGAAAATAATTCATGTTGCTCCCTATCTGAATTATCAACACCGTCTTCCTCACCACCAGTAATTCCAAGCTCAATTTCCAAAAACATTTCAATTTTGGACATTCTCTCTAAAAACTTTTTTGATATTTCAATATTTTCTTTAATTGACTCTTCAGACAAATCTAACATATGTGAAGAAAACAAAGGACGTTTATGCTCTTGATAATATTTCTCTCCATACTCTAAAAGCCCCTCAACCCAAGGGATTAATTTTTTTGCGCAGTGATCTGTATGAAGCACAACAGGCACTCCATAATGTTCTGCTAGCAAATGAACATGCATAGCACCAGAAATGGCTCCAAGGATAGAAGTCCCCTGAGGTTTTTCGACATTGAGTCCCTTACCACAAACAAAAGCAGAACCACTATTTGAAAACTGTATCATGATAGGAGAATTAATTTCTTTTGCTGCTTCCAAAACAGCATTAATTGAATTTGTACCTACACAATTAATTGCAGGAATAGCAAATTCTTCACTCTTACATATCTCATATAAAGTATGTAGCTCCTTACCATAAACCACTCCAGGCTTAATCTTATCTAACACACCCACCTATAATACCTCCTTCCTCATAAAATGACATATATCTTATATTATATACCTTAAAACCTAAAACTAACCCTAATTTAAAAAAACAAAATTGCAAAAAACAAACAAATACAGAACAATATACTAATTAACTATCTTAGATTTATACCAATTTGCAAATCTTTTTATACCCTCTTTAATAGAGGTTAAGGACTCATAAGCAAAATCATTTTTAAGTTTTGAAATATTACAACAGCTCTTCACAACATCTGCTTTTTGCATAGGTAAAAATTTTTTACAAGCTTTATTTCCAAGATTTGTCTCAAGCTCATTAATAAACTTCAAAAGCTCAGTAGAATGTCCCGTACCTATATTGTATATCTTATAAGGAGCAAGGGAACTTGAAGAATTAGGATTTTGTACATCAAAATTACCATCACTCTCAGCTGGTTTTTTAAGTACACTATAAACACCATCTGCAACATCATCTACATACGTAAAGTCTCTAGCCATATTCCCATTATTAAAAATATTAATGGGGGTTTGTTTCATAATCCCATCTGCAAATAAATATAATGCCATATCAGGTCGTCCATAAGGCCCATAAACCGTGAAAAATCTTAATCCTGTTGTTGGAATATTAAAAGATGAACTGTAAGCATGAGCTATAACTTCATTAGACTTTTTACTAGCCGCATATAAATTTAAAGGATGATCTGTAATGCTATCTTCATCTGAAGGCATCCTTTTATTTATCCCATACACTGCAGATGTTGAAGCATAAACAAAATGCTCAATATGACTTTTATGTATTCTGCATGCATCCAACACATTAAAAAACCCAACAATATTAACTGAAATATAACTATCGGGATTTTCAATACTATCTCTAATACCGGCCTGAGCTGCCAAATGACAAACATGCGTAAATTCATAATCAGAAAAAAGAGATAAGACTTTATCTTTATCCAAAATATCAAGATAAATAAAATTTAAATTATTATATTTATTACTCTGAATAACTTTTCCACTACCTATATTCTTACGATCGAATCCTAAAACTTCTAATCTCTCATATTTCAGATTAGGTTCATAATAATCATTTAAAACATCAACACCTAAAACTTCATGTCCATTATCAGCAAGCCTCTTGGCAACATGAAATCCAATAAATCCTGCAATACCCGTTAAAAATACTCTCATACAATAATTCCCTTAAATTAAATAAATAATAAATTTATTACCCTAACCCCCATAACTACAAAACATCGACCAATTAAATATTAATCGCTTAAGTAAAAGATAAACATATGAATATAAATCATCGATTTACAAATATAGAAAAAAAACCTTACTTTCTAACATTAGAATCCCTTTTTTGATAACTACGAAAATTATTATTATATTTACTATTCCTAACATAAGAAATTCTAACTCGCTTTAAATTTCCATCTCCCTCACTCTCTGTTTTAATATCACTATAACGATTTAAAGTAGTATGAATAATTCTTCTCTCAAAAGGATTCATTGTTGGCAAAAGAATAGAACGTCTACTCCTTTTAACTTTATGCAAAGAATTGATTGCCAAATTAATAAATCTTGATTTAAATCTTTCTCTATAATCCTCAATATCTAATACTATCCTATTAAAAATACCATTGTCTCCAATAAGCCTAGACATGTAAACATTTGCCAAAAGTTGCAAAGCATCTAAATTTCTTCCTTCTCTTCCAATCAAGATATTTGGACTGTCTGTATCAATAGAAATCTTAATATACTCACCTTCTCTAGATTCAATCTTTAAATCAACACAATAACCCATTTTATTTATCATTTCTTTAATAAAATCCAAAACCTTATCATAAATACCTTCATTAATCTGAGCCTCAGAATTTAGTGTGTACTCTTTCACATGAGGAGACACTTTTATCTTAATCATCTCTTTTTTAAATAAAAATCCAACCTTTTCCTTATCCAAAATCTCTACATCAAACTCACCTTCTCTTAAATCAAGATCCCTCATTGCCTTTTTAATTGCTTCTTGTTCTGTTTTTCCATAAAATTCATAACTCATCTGTTCCTCCTTTCAGATACATTCATCTTTATATAGTATTGTTGCAAAATAGTAAAAATATTGGTTGTAATCCAATAGATTAAAAGTCCTGATGGCATATCATAAAGTATGAAAAAAAACATAATAGGCATACCAAAATATAAAAATTTCTGTTGTGATCCAAGATTTTTAAAACTAACATTAGAACTAATTATTGTAGATAATAACTGAGTAATCATCATAATAAAAGGTAAAATTCTAATATCAGTCCATACAAAAACTTTATATCCAAAATAATATATGCTATCACCAATTGACAAATCATCAATCCAACCTGGAATAAAACTAGCCCCCCTTAGCAAAAAGAAATTATTTACAAGACCATAAAGAGCAAAAAACACAGGTAGTTGTAAAATAATAGGCAAGCATCCTCCAAGAGGATTAACACCTTCTTCCCTATAAAGTTTACCCATTTCCTCATTTAATCTTTTGGGATCATTTTTAAATTTTACTTGTATCTCTTTCATTTTTGGCTGTAACTTAGAAAGTTCTGCTGTAGCTCTAAAACTCTTAAAAGTCAAAGGAAATATAAGTATTCTTACCACAATTGTCAAAAAAATTATTGAAAGTCCCCAATTAGGAATAATATTATAAAAAATTCGCATTATTAATTGCATAGGAACTTGAATAAAGTATAATAAGCTTTTCTCTACAGACATTCCAAATTCAACATTAGATAAACCAAAACTATTTAGATTATTTTTATTAAAAATATCTAAATATCCATTATCTCTAGGACCTGCATAAATATAAAAGGTGTCACTAATATTAGCGTCAACTATTTTGTTTAAAATAAAAGTCTTTAAAACTTTATTTTCTTGTTTAAATTCAACATTCATATTTTCTTTTGAAACCAAAACTTCAAAATATTTAGTGCTCGAACCAACCCACTTAGGCTTAATAACACTTAAACCATCCTTACCATATCTAAGCTTAGTATCATAATAAATACTCTGAGATAAATAATTATTATATTGCAGTTTACCTCTCTCGCTTAAATTCTCAATATCAGAACTTAATACAAATTTATAAAAATCAACATCAAAATTATCACTAGCATCAACATTATTTAAAAAAATTTCTAGCTTGATTAAATATTCATTTTTGCTTGAAAATGTATATCTCTTTACATACTCATAATATTTGTCATTATATTCAAACTTGGTCTTAAACTCATGTGTATAATCATTTATTTTGTCATATGAAAACAAACTTTTAGTTAAGTTATCAAAGGTAATATAAAAAAGACCTTCCCTATCTATATTAACCTTAACCATTTCTGTTGGATTCCTCTCTAAATTTAAATGATCTTTAAGCTTTAGAGAAACTAGATTACCCCCAAATGTAGAGAAAGTAGCATAATATATACTAGTCTCAACACCAATTTCTTTAGAATTAACACTTAAACTTAAAACATCATCTTCATCAATTGAATGATGCTCAACATCAAAATCCCTATCTAAATTAAATCCAATCTCTCTATCCATTACAGAAGGGGATTTTCTAGAGAAAAAGACATCATCAACAAGCATAAAAATACCAATAAAAAATAAAGACAAATAAATAGCTCTTAAAATTCTTTTACTCTGACTCACACTTTCCTCTTCATGACATGCACAATTATATTCTTTAGCATAGTATCAACTTCATAATAATTAACATCTACTCTTTGAGGATAAACTACAAAAATAAAGTCAACATACCTATTTTTCAGTAAAGCTAACTGTTTCCTAAAACATTCCTTAAAAATTCTCCGAACACGATTTCTCTTAACAGCACCTTTAAAAACTTTAGGAAAAGTAACAATCATTCTAGAGATTGATAAGCTTGTAAACTCATAAAATATGTTAATTCCTTCTATCCTAATAAATCTACCTTTTTTAAAAAGCTCCTGAATTTCTACCTTTGATTTTATGCTAATATTTCTTTTTTTCATCAGAAACAGTTAATTTTGATCTTCCCTTAGCTCTTCTTCTGGCAAGAATAAGTCTCCCGCTCTTAGTTTTCATCCTAGCCCTAAATCCAAATTTCCTGTTTCTCTTAACCCGACTCGGCTGATAAGTCCTCTTCAAAAAAGTCCTCCAATTAAAAACATTCTTTAGTCATAAGATATAAGTTAAACACTACAATATTATATTATACAAATACAATTGTCAATAAAATCATCTTATCAAAACCTTTATATCCAATATTTCAAGACCTGTAGACTCCTTTATTAATTTTATTATTTTTGATCTATTAAGAGAAACACTATATAAAACACTTGAATTTTTAACAGAAACAAATAATATTTTATCCTCCTTCAAATTCAATAATTTTACTCTATCTGCAAGCTCTTTGAATATTATTTGCCAATTTTTAGACAATATAAAACTAGCATTTAGCTTTTCATTAGAACATATATCCGTATTTAAATATTCTTTAAGTACATCAGCGGCTTTTTTAAAGCTCAAATCTTCCATTCTTAATCCTGTATACCATAAAATTACTGCCCTGTCTAATATCATAACAGTCATCTAAAAACGTAAAGAAGCACTGAGAATCTTTTGGCAGGATATCAAAAACTCTTTTTCTTCTCACACTATCCAATTCTAAAAACACATCATCAAAAAGCAAAATAGGAGCTATACCAAATCGCTTATTAAACATAATGACCTGAACAAGCCTATAAATTAAAGCAAGTGCCCTAATTTGTCCTGTTGAAGAATGATGAGTAAATACTCTATCACCACTTAATATCTCATATAAATCTCTATGTGGACCTATTAAAGTACTTTCATTGTAAAGTTCATCTTGTTCTTTTAAAAGCAAAGTTTGCAAAAATTCATCCCTTTTAGAACATTTCACAGAAGGTAAATATTTAATCTCTAAACTATAAGAAACATCAAAAATAAAAGAATAATAGTACTTAAAAAACTCATAAAAATGCTTGATAAAATTTTCTCTCATTTTCGTTATCTCAAAAGCAAAATCAACAAAAGTTTCATTATAAATTTTAAGTAAATCTTTATTTCCTTGTCTTAAAATCAAATTTCTTTGCTGTAAGATCTTTCGATATTTCCTAAGAGAATCTAAATAATCTAAAGAAACAAGACTTATTGCCTGATCAAAGAACCATCTCTTCTTAGCAGGAGCTCCAATGATAAAGTCAGTATCATAATTTGAAAAAATAACTGATGGAATGTTCAATATCAAATTTTTTCTATCTTTTACAATGCTATTGTTAACCTTTACTTCTTTTTTTCCATTCCTTAAAGACAAACCAATCTCTCCAGCATTTCCCTCAGCATTATAGAGACACTTTAAATAAAATTCTGTCTTGCCATATGTAATAAGTTCTCTATCAGTGCTAACTAAAAAAGAAGATGCAAAAGCAAGACAATAAATAGCATCAAGAATATTAGTCTTACCTGAACCATTCTCTCCGCAAAAATAAATGTTATTAAAATCAAAATTAATAACCTGATTTTCTATATTCTTAAAATTAAAAAATTCCACTTTCTTTATCATCTTGCCAACAAAAAAGAATCTTAGTTTAATACCATGGGCATTATCAAATGAATGAAACCAAAATTCGCAGGGTCACTTAATTTCAATATACCTCCTCCACTGAATTTTATCTCTAACTTTGGAGTATCAAATACACCCATTGCCTCAGTAAAATAAGCACTATTAATAGCTACAATTTCCTCGCTCCCCTCATAATCATAATTAGGACTTTGTACAAAAAATTCACCCTTTCTTCCTGTAATTGGATCTTCTGCCATAAGTCTTAGTTGATTACCTGCAAAATCCAGAATAACTTTTTTAAACCTTTTGTCTGTGTAAGAACTTACCCTTGAGAGCCTATCTTTTAAAATGTTAACATCAATTAACGCCTTGTTCTGCTGTTCATTTGGTATAATACTTTCATAATCAGGATAGCTTCCATTTATCAGACTGCAAACTATTTTATAATTATTGAATTCAACATAAAATTTTTTATCAGAGACCTTGAGCTTTATAATACCTTCTCCTATCATCATCTGTCTTAAGAGATTAACCATTTTGACAGGAACTATAAAATTGATATCCTCCTCAAATATTAAATCTGTTTTATATACAGATAGTCTATGCGAATTGGTAGAAACAAATGTCAATGCAGAGTTTTTGTCTTTTGTAAAATAAATTCCATTTAAAACGTTTTTGGACTCGTCATGTGAGGCTGAAAATGAGACTTTGTTTATAATTTTCTTAAATTCCCTTTGAGTTAACTCAATTGTTAAATTATAGGTCTCTTCATTTATGTCATAATTGTAAATTTCAATCTCTTCACTAGAAAAAGTTGGCTCACTTAAATGATCATTTATGAAATTACCATTTTTATTTTCTGATTCACCAATAATGCTTAATTTGTTTTCATCTTCTATAAATTTTATTTTTAGCTCATTGTACAAATTTAATGCTTTTACTGCATCTGAAAAGTTTGAAGCA
Source organism: Borrelia puertoricensis (assembly GCF_023035875.1). Taxonomy (NCBI): domain Bacteria; kingdom Pseudomonadati; phylum Spirochaetota; class Spirochaetia; order Spirochaetales; family Borreliaceae; genus Borrelia; species Borrelia puertoricensis. The sequence continues at coordinate 461,103 of NZ_CP075379.1, read as the reverse complement.
TTGATTAATACTTTAAAGTTTTCTGCTGAAACAATTGGAATTGTACTTTCAAAAAAGATATTCCTATCTGTTGCCTTTATCTTGAGGTTGGAATTTTTTACTTCGAGTAATATTGCGCTCCAAATGTCATTTATGTTCCTATTTAAAATTATACTCTTGGCTTTGTCAATCTCTTTTGAAATCTGTTCTGTGTCGCACAGTATAAATTTTTCGTTCAATGTTTTACCCCCTTATATTATATTATCATTTCTTGGTTTTCATTAATGTAAATTTTATTCAGTTTATTATAAGTATTTTTTTTATTTATATATAGTTGTATTAGTAGAAGGCTGTCTAATTGTCTAATTCTATTTATTTATTTATGTTATAAGCAATAATACATGTTTAATTGTTTGTGTTTTTTGATGAATTATTTGTTTAATTTGTTCAAAAATATTTTGGATTTTATAGATTTTGCTAGTTTTTGTTAATTTTGTTCATAAGTTCTATGATTAAATTGTTAATTTCTAGGTCATTGTTTCTCTCTTTATCTATTTTATTTATCGAATAAAGCACTGTTGAATGGGTTTTCCCCCCAATGATTTTACCTATTTCAATTGTTGAAAGCTCTGTAAAATTCCTCAGAAGATAAGCATAAATGTGTCTTGCTTTTGTGATTTCAGGTTTTTTGCTGTTGCCCTCAATGTCTTTGTTTGTAAGTTTTAATTCCCTTAAGATAACTTTTTTTATACTTTCAATGTTAATTGTGTTATTTGTATTTGTGTTATTGTTTTCATAAGCTATTATCTCTTTAATTATTTTGTCTACTATGCTAGTGTCGATTTCTATATCTTCAAGGTCTATGTGAGCTTTTAATTTTGTTACAGCAGCTTCAAGATCTCTTATATTTGTTGTAACTTTCTTAGCAACTAAGTTGAGAATGTTTTTTGGAACTTTTATTCCATCTTCTTCTGCTTTTTTTTCTATAATTGCCACTCTTAATTCAAAGTTTGGTTTTGATATGTCAACATTGAGTCCCCTTGTAAATCTGTTTTTTAATCTATCTGTAAAATTGATGAGTTCTGAGGGTTGTCTGTCGCATGTAAATACCATTTGTTTATTGTCTTCATAAAGAGCATTGAAAGTGTGAAAAAGCTCTTCTTGTATACCTTCTTTTTTTTGTAAATCATGAATATCATCTATTAATAACATATCTAGGTGTCGGTATTTTTTCTTAAATCTTTTTGTTTCATTTGTTTTTATACTTTCTACAAATTCATTTAAAAAATTTTCAGCAGTTACGTAAAGTATTTTAAATTCTTTATATAATTTTTCTGTTTTGTTTCCTATACTTTGGAGTAAATGTGTTTTGCCAAGACCAACTCCACCATAAATTAGACATGGATTGTATTTTTTACCAGGATCTTTTGCAATTGATAAGCTTGCATTATATGCAAGTTTATTATTTGGACCTATAATGAAATTTTCAAATGTGTATTTCTTTTTAAGAAAAGGATTCCTATATTTTGTATGAATATCTTCTTTTATAACGTAGTGTTTTGTATTCTCTATTATGTTCTTTGTGTGAGTGTTAAGTATTCTTTTTTTTTCAGGTGAATCTTGTTGTATAGAAATGTCTTTAAGTGAAGTGTTTTTTAATTCCATGTTATGAGTCTTGGATTCATTTGGTGGATTTATAAATTCAACATTAATCGTATTATGGCCTTTTTCAGTGAGAATTTCTTTTATTCTTTTGGAAAATCTTTTTTCTACTTGGTTTTTATGAAAAGAATTTGGAGCAGATATTTTTATACTCTCGTCAGTTGCATCTATGAAATATAAATTTTCAAACCATATGTAAAACTCTTCTTCAGAAAGTTCTTTCCTTATTGCTGCTAAAATTAAGCTCCATATGTTTTTTCCTTCTTGCATATCTTATCCTCGTCGATTTTGGCTTTTTATCATTATATCTTTTTGATTATTAGTATTGTGTATGTATAAGTATATAGTATAATAATGAACTGGAACATTATCTTAACTATTTGTGGATCTTGAAATTTTATTAGTTTTAAGTCAAGTTGAATGTGTCTTGTAATTTGTGTTATTTAATAGATATTATATTGTTTTTAATGTAAAATTTGCTTATATCTATATTATGATTAATTGTGTGGAAGGTTTATGAGTTATGTTGCTAGTAATATTCAAGTGTTAAAGGGCCTTGAAGCTGTTAGAAAAAGGCCTGGTATGTATATTGGATCCGTTTCAATTGATGGATTGCATCACTTGGTTTATGAAGTGGTTGACAATAGTATTGACGAGGCTTTAGCGGGTTTTTGCGATAAAATAGAAGTTGTTATAAATTCAGATAATTCTGTAACAGTCAATGATAATGGTAGAGGAATTCCTACAGATATTCATGAAGAGGAAGGAATTAGTGCTCTTGAACTTGTTTTGACTAAGCTACATTCTGGAGGAAAATTTAATAAAGGTACTTATAAGGTTTCTGGTGGACTTCATGGGGTTGGGATTTCGGTTGTTAATGCTTTATCATCTTTTTTAGAAGTTGTTGTGAGCAGGGATGGAAAATTTTTTAAGCAGACTTATTCTAGGGGGATTCCCACATCTGGGGTTGAGATTATTGGGGTAAGTTCTAATAGGGGTACTAAAGTTACTTTTTTAGCTGATTCTGAGATTTTTGAAACCTTGGATTATGATTTTGAAACTTTGTCAAAGAGATTGAGAGAACTTGCATTTTTAAATGATAAGATACAAATTTCAATTGAAGATAAGAGATTGGGGAAAGAGAGATTTTTAGAATTTTATTTTGAAGGTGGAATAAAAGCTTTTGTAGATTTTATAACAAATAATAGAAAAAATATTCAAAGTGAGCCCTATTTTATTGAAGGAACTTATGATGATGTTATTGTTAGTGTTGGACTTAAGTGGACTGAAGGATATTCTGATAATATTTTATCGTTTGTAAACAATATTAATACTAGAGAAGGAGGAACTCATGTTGCTGGTTTTAAGACTGGTTTCTTAAAGGCAATGAGTGAAGCTTTTAAGGATTCAAAGATAAGCAAAAAAGATGTTCCAAATCTTACATTAGATGATTTTAAGGAGGGTTTAACAGCGGTAATTTCTATTAAGGTTCCAGAACCTCAATTTGAAGGTCAAACTAAAGGAAAATTGGGAAATTCTTATATAAAGAAAATTGTTGAAACTATTGTACACGATGAGCTTTTGAAAGTTATTGGTGATAATCTTTTAGAAGTAGATATTATTCTTAATAAGGCAATAAGAGCCGCTCGTGCTCGTGAGGCCGCAAGAAAAGCAAGAGAGTCTGAGAGAAAAAAAAGTGCGTTTGAAAGCTTGGCATTGCCTGGCAAATTGGCAGATTGTGCATCTAAAAATCCGGTTGAAAGGGAAATTTATATTGTGGAAGGGGATTCTGCAGGAGGAAGCGCAAAAATGGGAAGAGATAGGTTTTATCAAGCTATCTTGCCATTGTGGGGTAAAATGCTTAATGTTGAAAAAACACGGGAAGAGAAGGTTATTACAAATGATAAGCTTATTCCAATAATTGCATCTCTTGGTGCTGGTGTTGGAAAGAATTTTTATATTGAAAAACTTCGTTATCATAAGATTATTATTATGGCTGATGCCGATGTTGATGGATCTCATATTCGAACATTGCTTCTTACTTTTTTCTTTCGTTACATGCGGGAGTTAATTGATAATGGACATGTATATATCGCTATGCCACCTCTTTATAAAATTAAGTATGAAAATAGTGTTCATTACTTTTATGATGATTCGGAAAAGGAAATTTTTTTAAGCTCTATCGAGACTGGTAAAAGGGATAAAATTAGTCTTCAAAGGTATAAAGGGCTTGGAGAAATGAATCCTACACAACTTTGGGAAACCACTATGAATCCTGCTACTAGAAAAATGAAATTAATAGAGATAGATGATGCTGTACAGGCTGAGGATATTTTTGTTACTCTTATGGGAGATGATGTTGAGCCTAGAAGAGAATTTATTGAGCAAAATGCGCTTGATGTAGTAAATCTTGATGTGTGATTGGAGCATTAATGGCAATTGAAGAAGATAAAGAGCAAATATTAAATATAAAAATAGAAGATGAGGTTAAAACCTCGTATCTAAATTATGCAATGTCTGTTATTGTTTCAAGAGCTCTTCCTGATGTGAGAGATGGTCTTAAACCTGTTCACAGAAGAATCCTTTATTCAATGCATGAAATGGGACTTAGGGCTGATAAAGCATTTAAGAAGGCTGGGAGAATCGTTGGAGATGTTCTTGGTAAATATCATCCTCATGGTGACCAGTCGATTTATGAAGCACTTGTAAGACTTGCACAGGATTTTTCGTTAAGATATCCTATAGTAAGCGGACAGGGGAATTTTGGTTCTATTGATGGAGACCCTCCTGCTGCTATGAGGTATACTGAAGCTAGAATGGCGAAAATAGCTGAAGAACTTGTTAAAGATATCGATAGGCAAACTGTTGATTTTAGAGCCAATTATGATGATTCTTTGCTTGAGCCTGAAGTTTTACCAGCTGCTTTTCCATTTCTCTTAGTTAACGGTTCTAGTGGAATTGCTGTTGGAATGGCAACCAATATGGCCCCACATAATTTGAGAGAAGTTTGTGACGCCATAGTTTATATGTTAAATCATGATAGTGTTTCTGTGTATGATTTAATTGCAATAGTTAAAGGACCAGATTTTCCTACTTATGCTGAAATCATTTATAATGAGAGTTTAGTTAAGGCTTATACGACAGGGAAGGGCAGTGTTGTTATTCGATCTCGGTATCATATTGAAGAAAAGAGAGAAGATCATATTGCTATTATAATTACGCAAATACCTTATGCTGTTAACAAATCTTCCTTGCTTATGAAGATTGCATTCTTAATAAAAGAAGAAAAGCTTGAAGGTATATCTGATATAAGAGATGAATCTGACCGTGAAGGTATTAGAATTGTCCTTGAAATTAAAAAAGGTTTTGATCCTCATGTTGTTATGAATTTGCTTTATGAATATACTGAACTGAAGAAAAATTTTAGCATAAATAACTTGGCTCTTGTTAATGGTATTCCAAAACAATTAAATTTAAAGGAACTTATATCTGAATTTATTGATCATAGAAAGGAAATTGTTAGAAGGCGTGTAGAGTTTGACTTAAAAAAGGCAAGAGAAAAGGCACATATTCTTGAAGGATTAAATGTTTCCTTAAGACATATTGATAGGGTAATAGAGATAATAAGATTTTCTAGAGTTGTAAAAGATGCTAAAGAATGTATTATTAAGGAATTTAATTTATCAGAAATTCAAGCTAATTCTATATTGGATATGAAGTTACAGAAGTTAACATCTCTTGAAATAGAGAAACTTGAAGAAGAGTTTAAAATTGTCTTGGATTTAATAAAAGATTATGAAGATATTCTTGTTAGTCCAGAGAGAGTTGTTAATATTGTAAGGGAAGAGATTATTAATTTAAGTTTAAAATTTGGCGATGAGCGCCGAACAAAAATAATTTATGATGAGGAGGTTGTAAAAACTAGTATGTCAGATTTAATGCAGAGGGAAAATGTTATTGTTATTCTTACAAAGCAGGGTTTCATTAAAAGAATCTTACAAGATGAGTATAAACTTCAAGGTATAGGTGGTAAGGGACTTGGTTCTTTTGACTTACAAGATAAAGATCAAGTTAATATTGCTTTATGTGTAAATACCCATGACTTTTTACTTATGATTTCAAATGAAGGGAAGCTTTATGTAATTAATGCTTATGGAATAAAGGATTCTTCTAGAACTTCAAAGGGACAAAATATTCGTGAGCTTGTTAATTTGGGAGAGACAGAAGAGATATTAGCTATTAAGAATTGCAATGAGTTATCTCTGGACAATTATTTATTAATAACAACAGCAAATGGAAAAATAGCTCGTATTGAAACAGAGGGCTTTAAAACAGTTAAATCAAGAGGCGTTATTGTCATTAAACTGGATGATAAGGATTTTGTTACAAGTGCTGAGATTGTTTCTAAGAATGATAAAATTATTTGTCTTTCTAAGAAGGGCAATGCTTTTGCATTTAATTCAAATGATATTAGGCTTACACATAGAGGAACTCAGGGTGTGTCTGGTATGAAAGTAAGAGAGGGCGATATGCTTATTAAGGCGTTATCAGCAAAACAAGGATCTCATCTTTTAATTGTTTCTGAGAATGGATATGGAAAGAGATTAGAAATATCTAGAGTGACTGAGCTTAAAAGAGGCGCTACTGGTTATACTTGCTATAAGAAATCCGATGAAAAGGCAGGTGAAGTTGTTGATGCTATTACAGTTGCACAGGATGATGAAATATTACTTGTAAGTAAGACTTCTAAAGTTTTACGAACATTGGTTGACAAAATATCTGAGCAAGGTAAGGATGCTAGAGGAATGCAAGTATTATCTCTTGATGAGGATAAATTGATATCTGTTTCAAAATTTATTAAATGATCAATTAATTTTATTTGTATTGTTTGAATGTTCTACGTAGAACATTCTTTTTTTTTGGGTTATTTTTTTAGTTGAAATTGACATAGAACAACTTTATAAAATTTTGTATTATTACAAGGAGGTTTTTGATAAAATGAGTGAGACTTTTAAAATGGTAGATATTAATCTTGTAGATGTAGATAAGTCGCAACCTAGAAAGTCTATTAATCTTGCTGAGCTTGAAGAATTAAGTATCTCTATAAGAGAAAATGGAATATTGCAACCTATTGTTGTTTTTCATGATAGTGGTAGATATACCTTAGTAATAGGTGAGCGAAGATTTAGAGCTGCTAAATTAGCTGGTATGAGGCAAATCTCTATTATAGAAATAGAGACAACTAGAAAGAATAAAGATTTTATGTCTTTAATTGAAAATATTCAAAGAGAAAATTTAACCCCTGTTGAAGAGGCATATGCTTATAAAAATCTTATGGATAAGCATTCTTTAACCCAAAAAGCTTTATCTGAAAAGATAGGTAAAAATAGGTCTCACGTTGCTAATTTAGTTCGAATTTTGGATCTTGAACAGGAAATATTAAATTCTTTACATAAAAAAGAAATATCATTGGGTCATGCTAAGGTTTTATTGTCGTTAAAAGATAGTCAGGATAGATATGGGCTTTATCTTTTAATCATTAAAAAAAAATTGTCCGTTAGAGAAACAGAAAATTATATTAAAAATTTTTATAAACCTATTAATGATAAATCAGAAATCTTAAGAGATCCTTTTTTAAATAGTGTTAAAGAATTTTTAATAAGCAGAATACAAACTAAAATAAGTATTAAAGGAAGCAAGGAAAAAGGGAAGATCGAAATAAGTTATTTTACATCTTCTGATTTAAAAAGAATTATTTCTATTTTTGAAAGTATTAAGTAATTTTTTTTATGAGATTTATTTTTTGTTTTATGTCTTTTAAAATAATCAAAAATTCTTTCTTGTTTTCTATTTTATCTAATTTAATGTTTTTAATGTTTTCTAGTTCTTGTAAAAGTAGTTCTATTAGTTTTATAATGTTTTCTCTTTTAAGTTGTATTTTATTAAAGTTTATTTGAAGATTTTTTTTGTTGTGTTCATCTTTTTGATAACGTGATTTAAATTCTTTTAAAGATTTTATTTTTCCATTAAGAACTTCCATTTTTAAATGAGTAGGACAAGATTTTTTAGAAATTTCATATGAGAGTGATAGTGGTAAATTGTTTATTATGAGTTGCTTATCGGAATTTTCGACAAGCAATTCGTATCTTGATATCAATGAGTAAACTTTATCTTTTTTAAATCCCATACTGGTAAACCATTTATAAAAAAGACCGTCATATTGGTTATTCCCACGTAGTTTATCTTGTGCCTCTTTTAGTATTCTTCCAATTTCTGTGTAGGTATTGTTAAATATATTGAAAATCTCGTATTGCTTCATTTTTAAAAAGTCGGCTATTTCTTTATCCAATTTTTCATATTTAAAACTTTTGTTTTGAATGATAATTAATTCTTGTTTTACCAAATGTTGTTCGTCTTTTGCATTATTTTTTAACTTTTGGCCCATTAAAGCCATTAAAGTGTCTAGATTGTCTGACATTTTTATCCTTTGATTTTTTCCATTATTTCTTTTGTAAGTTCTAAAAAATCCTTTGCTGCATTACTTTCTTTTTTATACATATATACTGGTATGTTTTCTTCTTGAGATTTAGAAATACTTATGTTTTTTCTTATTTTAGTATTTAAAAATTTTTCTTTGAATACTTTTTTTAGATAATCAATATATTTTTCTTTGCTTTTGTTTCTAATATCATATTTATTGATAAATACACCTGTAATATCTAGTTCTTTATTTATCTGTTTGACAGCAGTTATTGTATCTAATAATTGATTGATTCCTTCAAATGCAAAAAATTCTGTTTCTATTGGTATTAAAAGATATTTACTTGCAACAAGGGCATTTATTGTAAGTATTGAGAGAGTAGGAGGACAATCAAGAATGATAAAATCATAATCATCTTGTTTATATTGTTCTAAAGCATTTTTTAGAAAATTTTCTCTTGCAATTTCATGTATTAATTCTTTTTCAAGTAGTGCTAGTTTAAGACTTGAAGGAATTATATCCAAGTTAAAATTTTTAATAGGTGTAATTTTTTGTTTTTTATAGATAAGTTCATAACTTGAATTTGTAACTTCTTTTTTTAAAATATTAACACCGCTACTAGTATTACCTTGTGAGTCAATGTCTATTAGAAGAGCTTTTTTATTAAGCAATGTAATTGAATAGGCAATATTTATAGCACTGGTTGTCTTTCCAACACCACCTTTTTGATTAATAATGGATATTATTTTCATAACAATTTTCTCTTAATTAGTATATATTAATAATATTCTATTGTAGAACATAAGTAATAAAAATGATAATAGTATATATAAAATTCTTTTTAGAAAAAACTAGACAATACACATGTAGGCATTTAATCAAATTAAATGCCTACATGTGTATTGTCTAGTTTAATTAAGTTATAGACATAACTTAATTAAACTCAAATTAGAGCAGAGAGTTTGCTTGTAAAAATGTTATGATATTTTTTTTATCTTTTATGTTAAATTTTATTGTAGTGTTTATTTTATCTAGAAATTTTGCGTCTGTAATTTTAATTCCCATCTTATTTTTTGTTCGTATAAGTAAATTATATTGGTTATAATTTAAATTAAGGCATAATGTTTCCATTTCTTCCTTTTCTATTAGATTTGATTTGTTGATTACTTCTTGTGCTGCTTTGGAATATGCTTTAATTAAACCCTGTTTTCCAAGCAGGGTTCCTCCAAAATAGCGTATTGTAATAATTAAGGTGTCTGTTAAATTTTTGTTTAATATGGCGTCTAGAGTAGGTTTTCCAGCTGTTAATCGTGGTTCTTTGTCATCGTTCATTCCATTTATAAATGAATTTAAATTACCGATTCTAAATCCATAGACAACATGAGTTGCGTTTTTAAATTTCAATTTATATTCTTTTAATATTTTATTTATTTCTTCTTTTTTCTCTACATGAAAAATGTATGATAAGAAAATTGATTTTTTTACTTCAATTTTTGAATAAATATTTTCTTTAGGAATTAGCATCATTCAATTTAATAATATATCATCTTTTTTATGTTGAAGTATTTTTAATTTATGTTTATTATTATTAATAATTGTTTTTTTAAATTCTGAGTGCAAGTCTTTAAGAGGTGTTTGAAATGATATCAGGGTTAAATCCTACATTAAAATTGTTTAAGGAACATAGAATACTTTACTCTAATATGGAAAGAGGTCTAAAACCTCTCTTGGAAGTTGATAATTTTATTAATAAATACATTCAAAATAAAGAGGGTTTAGAAATTTATGATAAGGTTGTAGGCAAGGCCGCTGCTGTTATTATTTACAATATTGGGCTTCAAAATGTTCAGGCAGGTGTTATTTCTCAACCGGCAAAAGACTTTTTGGAAAGTAGAGGAATAAGAGTAGGTTTTAAAAGATTAGTAGAGAAGATAAATGATAAAACTGAGAACTTGATTGAAAGCTTAGAAAATCCAGAAGAAGTTTATAAGTACCTGATTAAAAGAGGAATTATTGTAAGTAATTCTTAAAATTTGAATTTATTTGTTTTTTGATTTGGAATATACAGAAATGATTAGTCCTATGTTGTATATTAACATTATTAGGCTTCCCCAGGTTAAGTAGAAATTATCTTTTCCATGATCAAAAAACCATATTCCGGAATAAATTCCCAAAAATCCTCCAATAGCAGAGGTAAGCATAATTAAATTTGGATCAATTACATGTCTAATAATTTGACTTTTACCATCTTGGGTAGCTTGTCTTTCAGAAAATTTACTATTAATGAAAACCATAGTAAGTCCAGTAAGTGTGATGCATAGGAAATAGATTATAAAGATCTTTTTAATGAGTTTAAACATAAAACTTTACCGCCTTTTAGTTTTCAGTTGTTAAAATTAAATAATAATATAAATATAGCATAAAAATAAAAATTTTTTTATATGGATATATAAAAACCAAGTACTTTTGTAAAAGTATAGGTTACTTTGAGAATAATTAATTTATGCAGTAATAAGTTTAATGCATATTAAGTAAGCTGTATTTTAAATTTTAAGGAGATTATGTGTTATACATTGTGGGAACACCTATAGGTAATTTAGGTGATATTACATATCGTGCAATTGATATTTTAAGATTAGTTGATGTTGTATTTGCTGAGGATACGAGAGTTGCTAAGAGACTTTTATCTCATTATGGTATAGTTAAAAAATTAATTTCTTGTAATGCTGTCATAGAGCATAAGAGAATTGGTTTGTTATTGGAATACTTGTCTAATGGAAAAAGTGTGGCTTTCGTTAGTGATGCGGGCACTCCTTGTCTTAGTGATCCTGGTGGTTTGCTTGTTGATGCGGCATTTAAAAATGGGCATAAAGTTTTTCCTATTCCAGGTGTTAGTTCTTTGAATGCAGTTATTAGTGTAAATCCTTTTAAAGATAAAGTTGTAGTGTTTGAAGGATTTTTGCCAAACAAAGGAATTAAAAGGATCAAAAGGATTGAGGAACTTTATCATAGGGGTGATGCATTTGTTCTTCTTGAATCCAGTCATAGAATTTTGAAGTTATTATTTGAAATTTCTTTAGTAAATTTAGATGCTAATGTTCTTGTTGGTCGTGAGATGACAAAATTATATGAGGAATATAAAATTGGTAAACCTTTAGAGCTTAAGAAATATTTTGAAGAAAATAACAAAAGTAAGGGAGAATTTACGGTTTTGGTTAGCAGGAAGTCTAAAAGTTAAAAATTTTTTACAAGATGAGAAAAAATGTATTAAAGGGTATTATTGATTGTTTATAAGTTATGATGAATCTGAATTACTTGATGAGAGAGGTTATGATTGTTCAAAAAGTTTTTCAAATATAGATTTAAGGATGGATAAAAATCTGATTTGTATAATTTTGTGTATAATTAATGTATTCTGATATTATGTATTTTGCAAATTGTGATAAATTTAGTGAGAGTATTTTGACTTTTAAGGAATTGGTTTAACAATTTTTACAGTGAGTTTAAGAACAATGATAAAGGTTTTAAAGATTTTTTAATATTGAAAATTCAAGATGGGACATAAGTTTTAAAGATGGATTTATCACTTGTCCAAATTAAGAGAGGTCTACCCATTTACATTTTATGATAAAAAATAGGGATAAGGAAATTTACAAATGTTTAAATTGTGGGTATAAATCTTTAAAGTGGCTTGGGAAATGTCCTGAATGCTTTAGTTGGGAAAGTTTAGTACATTATTCTGAATTTAAATCTGGTTGTGAGGGAGATTTAAGTAAGTCAAAAAATGAAATCTTTTCTTTAAGAGATTTTAAACATGTTGATAATGTTAGACATTTAACAGGTATTGAAGAATTTGATAGAGTTCTTGGTGATGGCATTGTAATTGGTAGTGCAATTTTGATATCAGGCGAGCCTGGCATTGGGAAGTCAACTTTTTTACTTCAAATTTCTAGTATTCTTTCACTTGCTGACAAAAATGTGCTTTATCTTGCAGGTGAAGAATCAATTCCGCAAATTAAATTAAGAGCAAATAGACTTAAAATTTCTTCTGATATATTGATAACTAATGAGATAAATGTTGATTCTTTAATCAAAATGCTTGTAAATATTGAACTTGACTTTATTGTTGTCGATTCTATTCAAACTTTGCATTCAAAAGAAGTTCAAGGTGGGCTTGGAGGTGTTGCTCAATTAAAGCATTGTGTTTATAAGCTTATAGAGTGGGCAAGAGGGAAGAATATAACTTTATGTTTAGTGGGACATATTACGAAAGATGGTATTTTAGCAGGACCAAAAGTAATAGAGCATATGGTAGATTCTGTTTTTTATTTTGAAGAGGCAGAAAAATCGTTACGTATGCTTAGAGCTACTAAAAATAGGTTTGGTGCTATTAATGAAGTAGGTATTTTTGAAATGACGTGTTTGGGGCTTGTTGAGATTAAGGATCCCTCTTCTATTTTTTTGGAGAAAAAGGAAGAAATATCTTCAGGGATTGCTATTGGAATCATTAATGAGGGGAGTCGAGTTTTATTTGTTGAAATACAGGCTTTAATCACAAGAACAGGTATGAATATTCCTAGAATTTTTTCTGAAAAAATAGATTCTAAGAAAATATCAAGAATTTTAGCTGTTCTTAATAAATATTTGAATCTCAGTTTTAATAATGATGATGTATATGTGAATGTTTCTGGGGGCCTTAGGATGGATGATATAGAAATTGAACTTGCTGTTTTGGTTGCATTATTTTCTGCCAAAACCAATGTTATTATAAATCAAGATTTAATCTTTACAGGTGAAATTTCTCTTTCAGGAAAAATTAAGGCATCCTCTAATATTGAGAGTAAGGTTATTGCAGCTAAGAAAGCTGGATTTCAGCATGTTTTGGGAGCAAATTTAAGAGAGAATTATTATAATGGATATGATGGTATAGAGAGTGTTTTAGGTGTTGTTAGGCGGTTAGTGCGAGATAGCAAAAGAGAAGTTCATGAAGAGAGTCGGTTGAAAAATAGATAGTATAAAAAAATGAATGTTAAGTATTGACAAAGTGTAACGTATGTTATAAAGTAGTAAGAGTTGATATTAAGAATTGGAAGAAAAGAGAAGGGAAGAGTTAAGTAAGGTTTAAGAGCCAAATAAAATAAATAACCTGTTAATTTTAAAGTAAAGAAATAAAAATAACGAAGAGTTTGATCCTGGCTTAGAACTAACGCTGGCAGTGCGTCTTAAGCATGCAAGTCGGACGGAATGTAGCAATACATTCAGTGGCGAACGGGTGAGTAACGCGTGGATAATCTACCTATGAGATGGGGATAACTATTAGAAATAGTAGCTAATACCGAATAAGGTCAATTGAGATGTTAATTGATGAAAGGAAGCCTTTAAAGCTTCGCTTATAGATGAGTCTGCGTCTTATTAGCTAGTTGGTAGGATAAGAGCCTACCAAGGCTATGATAAGTAACCGGCCTGAGAGGGTGAACGGTCACACTGGAACTGAGATACGGTCCAGACTCCTACGGGAGGCAGCAGCTAAGAATCTTCCGCAATGGGCGAAAGCCTGACGGAGCGACACTGCGTGAACGAAGAAGGTCGAAAGATTGTAAAGTTCTTTTATAAATGAGGAATAAGCTTTGTAGGAAATGACAAGGTGATGACGTTAATTTATGAATAAGCCCCGGCTAATTACGTGCCAGCAGCCGCGGTAATACGTAAGGGGCGAGCGTTGTTCGGGATTATTGGGCGTAAAGGGTGAGTAGGCGGATATGTAAGTCTATGCGTAAAATACCACAGCTCAACTGTGGAACTATGCTGGAAACTGCATGACTAGAGTCTGATAGGGGAAGTTAGAATTCCTGGTGTAAGGGTGGAATCTGTTGATATCAGGAAGAATACCAGAGGCGAAGGCGAACTTCTAGGTCAAGACTGACGCTGAGTCACGAAAGCGTAGGGAGCGAACAGGATTAGATACCCTGGTAGTCTACGCTGTAAACGATGCACACTTGGTGTTAATCGAAAGGTTAGTACCGAAGCTAACGTGTTAAGTGTGCCGCCTGGGGAGTATGCTCGCAAGAGTGAAACTCAAAGGAATTGACGGGGGCCCGCACAAGCGGTGGAGCATGTGGTTTAATTCGATGATACGCGAGGAACCTTACCAGGGCTTGACATATACAGGATGTAGTTAGAGATAACTATTCCCCGTTTGGGGTCTGTATACAGGTGCTGCATGGTTGTCGTCAGCTCGTGCTGTGAGGTGTTGGGTTAAGTCCCGCAACGAGCGCAACCCTTATTGTCTGTTACCAGCATGTAAAGATGGGGACTCAGACGAGACTGCCGGTGATAAGCCGGAGGAAGGTGGGGATGACGTCAAATCATCATGGCCCTTATGTCCTGGGCTACACACGTGCTACAATGGCCTGTACAAAGCGATGCGAAACAGTGATGTGAAGCAAAACGCATAAAGCAGGTCTCAGTCCAGATTGAAGTCTGAAACTCGACTTCATGAAGTTGGAATCGCTAGTAATCGTATATCAGAATGATACGGTGAATACGTTCTCGGGCCTTGTACACACCGCCCGTCACACCACCCGAGTTGAGGATACCCGAAGCTATTATTCTAACCCGCAAGGGAGGAAGGTATCTAAGGTATGTTTAGTGAGGGGGGTGAAGTCGTAACAAGGTAGCCGTACTGGAAAGTGTGGCTGGATCACCTCCTTTCTAAGAGAAAGAAATTATTATACGGCAAATTATTATTTTAACTCTTCCTTTGTCTTTTCAGAGACTTTTTTTGGGGGTTTAGCTCAGTTGGTTTAGAGCATCGGCTTTGCAAGCCGGGGGTCAAGGGTTCGAATCCCTTAACCTCCATTTGTTTATTGTAAAAGTGAATGAATGGAGGTTATGGTTTTAAAGATTAACTTGTGTTGTATCAATTGAAAGCTAGCTTTAAGAATTAAAAAAAATCCTATTAAAATTTTGATTTTCAGATAAAATGTTTTTTATGTTTAATGATTTATTTAGAGTAAATTCTCATTTATAAGATAAGCAATATAAGAAGTAAGGGTATTACTTATTTATTTTTTTGTTTGAATTAAATTATTTTATTTAAGTTGTTTTAAAATTTTTTAGCTTGTAGGAAATAATTTTTACTTCATGCAAATTTTAAGATATTTGATGTTTTTGTTTGTTTTGAGTGAGTAAATATAATATATGGTTTGCTATTTTAGCACATGGTTTTATATTACTTGTTGTCTTGATGATTTTGTTGATAAATTTAAATAGACTTAACAAATTTTTATTGCATACGGCAAGCTTGATTGAAGCTCAAAAATGCATCTTTGAATTATTTTGTTGAGATTACTAAATGTTTAGTAGGAGTTGAGTTTATTCAATTGGGACCAGGAGGAGTTGAACCTCCGACCTCAGGTTTATCAGACCTGCGCTCTAACCACCTGAGCTATGATCCCTTAGATATTCTTACCCTTTAAGATTCTATTTAACTTTATTGTGTTTGTCAATATATAGTTTTTTTTTCATGATACTTGTTTGTTATTTGCAATTTTTATTTAACGTTTTTTTCAATTATAATAAGTTTTGAATTTGATTTTTGTTTTAGTTTAAAATTGTACTGATGAATAGAGAATTTTTTATGCAAGATGCTGTTAGTGTGGCCAAATCTTTGCTTGGACACTTGATTGTTAGGAAAATAGGTGACAGGGAAATTATTTCAAGAATTGTTGAGACGGAAGCTTATATGGGTGTAATAGACAAAGCTTGTCATGCTTATGGGGGAAGAAGGACAAGTCGTACCAGTGCTATGTATAATATTGGGGGATATTCTTATATTTATATGATTTATGGCATGTATTACATGTTAAACGTTGTGGTATCTAATGAATATAATCCCCATGCTGTTTTGATAAGAGGTATTGAGCCTATTTCACCAAAAGTTGATGGAATATTTACTAATGGACCTGGCAAGCTTGCTAAGTTTTTAAATATAGATTTAAAATTTAATAAAATTGATCTTATTAATAATTGTGAACTTTTTTTAAAAAGAGGTTTATCTTTTAATTTTGAAGTGTCATGCTCAAAGAGAATAAATGTTGATTATGCAGGTGAGGAGTATGCGAATAAACTTTGGCGATTTTACATAAGGGGCAATAAATATGTTTCTAAATGTTAATTTTCCTTATTTTTTTCAAGAATAGGATCAATTATTTCTTTAATAAAATTTTCAACTTGGCATGAGGCAAAACCTATATTTTCATTTAGATTTAAGATTTCATCTATGTTTTTAGATGTTAATTTAAAACTTTGATCATTAAGGATTAGTTTAATTAAGTCGTTCTCAGTTGTTCCTGAATAAAGATTTTCCTTTACTTGCATTGAATAAATTCTTATCTTTTCATGTAATATTTGTCTATCACCTCCATTGTTTGTTGCTTTCATCAATATGTCTTCTGTTAATATAAATGGCATTTCTGTTGTAACGTGTTTTTTAATCATTTTTTTGTTTACTTTGATATTATTAAATATTTTATTTAGTAATATTAAGATAGCATCAGCAGCTAAGAATGCTTGGGGAATATTGAGTCTTTTGCAGGCTGAATCATCCAGAGTTCTCTCAAGCCATTGAGTTGCTGCTATAAAACCACCACTTGATTGTAGGCTCATTATAAACTTGGCAAGGGAGGCTATTCTTTCGCTATAGATAGGATTTCTTTTGTAAGGCATTGCGGATGAACCTATTTGGTGTTTTTCAAAATGTTCTTCAATTTCTTTAAGATGTTGCATGAATCTGATGTCATTAGTAATCTTATGTGCGCTTTGGGCTAGATTGCTTAAGAAATTTAATATTGATGAATCAAATTTGCGATCATAAGTTTGACCAGTTATTTTATAAACTTTGTCAAATCCCATTTTTTTTGCAAGATTTATATCTAGATCTTTTACTTTTTCAAAGTTAGACGCAAACAATTCTTTAAAGCTACTTTGATTTCCAACTGTACCCTTTACTCCTCTAAAACACATTTTGGACATAATGAACTTAAGTTCTTCAAAGTCAAAAATTAGACTTTGGAGCCATAAGCTACTTCTTTTTCCAAGAGTTGTTAATTGTGCTTCTTGTAGATGTGTATATGCAAGTGTTACCAGGTTTTTATGCTTTAGTGAGAACTTTTTTAAAGTGTTAATTAGTTTTATCAGTTTATTTTCAATGAGCAATAAAGCTTCTTTGATTTGGATTAAGTCTGTGTTATCCATTAAATATGCGCTTGTTACACCAAGGTGTAGAATTTTTCTAGCATCATCACCAGACAATTCGGCATAAGCATAGAGATGTGCCATGACTTCATGTTGAAATTTTGATTCATATTTTTCTACAAGTTCAAAATCAATGTTTTCTATATGTTTGGATAGTTTATTGAGTTGTTTATTACTAATGTTTATTCCCAATTCTTTTTGCACTAAGGCTAAGTTGTACCACAACTTTCTCCATGTGGTGTACTTGAATTTTGGTGAAAAAATGTAAAGCATTTCTTTACTTGCATATCTTGATTTTAACGGGTTTATATATTTATCCACTTTTGATTCCTAAAAATGGTTTTTTCTCTCTCTGCTCCAAGAGATAAAATCGAAATTTGTACCCCTACTTCTTTTTCTATAAATTCAATGTACTCTTTAGCTTCGATAGGCAAATCTTCGTAACGGCTAATATTTCTAATATTTTGTTTAAATCCTTTAAAGACTTTGTATACAGGTTTGACATTCTCAAGTATTTCACAAGAAGTAGGTATATGGTCATATCTTTTGCCTTTAAATTCATAAGCTGTGCAAATCTTAAGGTTTTCAATGTCATTTAGTATGTCTAATTTAGTTAGGGCTAAATGGTTTAGTTCATTAAGGCTTATCGATTTTTTTATTGTTAAGAGATCAAGCCAACCAATTCTTCTCGGTCTGTTTGTTGTTGAACCATATTCTTGTCCCTTTTCTCTAATTTTATCCCCAATAGGACCTAAAATTTCAGTTACAAACGGTCCTGAACCAACTCTTGATGAGAATGCTTTTACTATGCCAATCTTTTCCTTAATTTTTGAGATAGGAATACCACAGCCTGTTGTTGCTGTAATTAATGTATTGCTTGATGTTACGAATGGAAATGTTCCATGTTCAATGTCAAGCATTGTGCCTTGAGCACCTTCTATTAAGATAATTTTTCCTGAATTTATGACCTGATTTAATATTTCTTCTGTATTTGTGATTGCAGATTGGAGTATTGCTATATATTTTTTATATTTACTTAAAATATCATCATAATAAAAAGGTTTATGGTTGTATATTTTTTCTATAATTTCATTTTTTTCATCTAAATTTATTTTTAATTTTCTTTCGAAAATTTCAATGTCAAGTAAGTCAACAGCTCTTATTCCTGTTCTGTTAATTTTATCAGCATAGCAAGGTCCAATTCCTCGTTTTGTAGTTCCAATTTTGTGAACACCCTTTTTTTGTTCATTAAGTTCGTCAAGTTTAATGTGATAAGGCATTATTATATGTGCTTTATCACTTATGAATATTTCTGTCTTTATGTTATTGTGCTTGAGAGCTTCAAGTTCTTTAATTAAGATTGAGGGATCAATTACTACACCAGGACCAAGTATACATTTTGCTCCTTGCAAAACACCTGATGGTAGTAGATTAAAGATGAATTTTTTATTATTGACAACAATTGTATGTCCGGCGTTGTTTCCTCCGTTAAATCTTACAACATAATCTATCTTTGATGAGAGAAAGTCTATAATTTTTCCCTTACCCTCATCACCCCATTGAGTTCCAATAACTGCATAAATTGACATTTATATCTCCTATTTACTTATTTTTGCTATATTCTTTAAAGTTCTGTGTTGTTCATTAAAGTCAATGCC
Source organism: Borrelia puertoricensis (assembly GCF_023035875.1). Classification (NCBI taxonomy): domain Bacteria; kingdom Pseudomonadati; phylum Spirochaetota; class Spirochaetia; order Spirochaetales; family Borreliaceae; genus Borrelia; species Borrelia puertoricensis. Next base: position 442,068 of record NZ_CP075379.1, on the reverse strand, counting down.
ATATCCAACTATGAAATCATTTTCAATCTCAAATCCCGCATAGTCTATCTTTAATTTTATTAATCTTCTGGATGGTTTGTTAAAAAGAGTACAAATTTTAATCTCTTTAGGATTTTTGGTTTTTAAGTGAGCAACGATTTTTTCGTATGTAAGCCCAGTATCTATGATATCATCAAAGATGATTACGTAACTATTTTGTATATTAATGTCGATATCTTTTTTAATTATTACATTTAATGAAGAAAAAGTTTTATTTTTATAACTTGAAGCTTGCAGGAAATCTATTTTTACGTTTAATCCAATTTCTCTTGTAATATCTGCAAAAAATATAAAAGAGCCTTTAAGAAGTGATATAAAAACCACGTTGTTTTTATCCTCATAATAGTTTCTAATCTTTTTCGCTAGCTCTTTAATTTTGCTTTTTATTTTTTCTTCTGTGAATAAAGTTGAAATTTTATCACTCATTCAGCTTTACATTTAACTCTCTCTTCAACTTTTGACATTAACTATTATATTTTTTTTATTAATTTAATTCAAGTTAGAGATTATAAGTCATGAATTTAATGTGATATCATTTATTTAAAAAGAGGATGTTATAATGAATGCCAATTATGAAAAGTATAAGATGTTGGTTTTTGATCTTGATGGAACATTGCTTAATAACAATCATGAAATTGCGCCATTGACTCTTAAAGTTCTTTTAAGATTAAAGAATGATTTTCATATAATTATTGCTACTGGTAGAAGATTATATGAAGTTAAGGACATTTTAATGCAACTTAAAGATGTGCAGATTGATGAGAGTTATATTATAACGGCTAATGGTGCTGAGGTGTTTTTAAAAAATAATCTGATTTTGAGATACAAGATTAATTATGATGTAGTAAGAAAACTTCTTAAAGTAGAGCGAGGGGATATTGATGTTAATCTTTATACTCTTAATGATTGGTATTCTGATAGAGAGATTAGAAGTCCAATTATGAATTATTTTATTGAAAATTTAGGCATACAACCTATTATTACTGATTTATCTGAACTTGAGATAGATTCTTGTTCCAAAATAGTTTATTATTCTCATAATTTTTCTAAGCTTGAAGAGTTTGCAAATAAAATCAGAGATAAAAATTTTAAAGACATAAATATATTTTATTCTGCTAATGATCTTTTGGAAATTACAAATATTGATGCTAGTAAATATAATGCTATTAAAAGTATTGCTTTATTTGAGTGTATTTCTATTGATAATATTTTAGCATTTGGAGATAATGGCAATGATTATGAGATGTTAAAAAATGCTGGAAAAGGTATTCTCATGAAAAATGCAAACAAGTTTATTAAGAATCATTTATTAAACAACGAGGTTACAAAATTCAGTAATGATGAAGATGGAGTTGCAAAATTTTTAATTGAGTTTTTTAATCTTGACATTCAATTTTAAGTAATCTTTTTCTTATATTTTATCTAAACCATTTGGGTTTTCAATATTTGCTTTACTTTGTCTGAGATAACTATTTTATTTACTTATTTCATGAATTATGTGTTTTTCATGGTCATTTTGTGTACAGATTGTATGATTATTTTTTTTGTCAACAATTAATCTGGTATTTTTTTTGAGTACTTTAATTATTGAAAAAATTATTTAATCAAAAGTGTAATAATGGTATTGACATAGTAAAGTGAAAAGTATATATTATTTTATGTTGTATAAACGATTGGCAAGTTAGAGATGGAAGATGAAAATATGGTCAAAGTAATAAAGAGTCTATGGTGAATGCCTAGGAGCTTTAAGGCGAAGAAGGTCGTGGTAAGCTGCGAAAAGCTTGGGGGAGAAGCAAACATTTTATGATCCCAAGGTCACCGAATGGAGTAATCCAATTAGCTAGATGCTAATTATTTACTGCGTATGTAGTAAAGGCTATACCAGGGGAAGTGAACCATCTAAGTACCCTGAGGAAAAGAAATCAAAGAGATTCCCTAAGTAGTGGCGAACGAAAGGGGAGTAGCCTAAACTTTAAATGTGTCAAGCTGCAGAGCATTGCATTTAGAGGGTTGTAGGACACTTGAAGCTTAGTCTGCAATAAGCTGAGAAGTTACAAAATATTTATGTAGAAGAATAACTTGGAAAAGTTAGCCAAAGAAGGTGATAGCCCTGTAATTTAAATGTAAATATCTTCTTAAAGATGTTCCTAAGTAGGACGGGACACGAGAAACCTTGTCTGAAGCTGGGGAGACCACTCTCCAAGGCTAAATACTATAAAGCTACCGATAGTGAAGAGTACCGTGAGGGAAAGGTGAAAAGAACCCCGGGAGGGGAGTGAAATAGAACTGAAACCGTAGACTTACAAGCAGTCAAAGCCATGATTATTCATGGTGATGGCGTGCCTTTTGCATAATGAACCTGCGAGTTATCATGTCTAGCAAGGTTAAGGCATTGTAGTGCTGGAGCCTGAGCGAAAGCGAGTCTTAAACGGGCGATTTAGTTAGATGTGGTAGACCCGAAGCCGAGTGATCTATTTATGGCCAGGCTGAAGCTTGGGTAAAACCAAGTGGAGGGCCGAACCCTAGTCTGTTTAAAAAGGCAGGGATGAGCTGTGAATAGGAGTGAAAGGCTAAACAAACTCGGATATAGCTGGTTCTCCTCGAAATGGATTTAAGTTCAGCCTTATTTTAGTGCAATAGAGGTAGAGCACTAATTGAGCTAGGGCCTGTCAAAGGGTACCAAACTCAGTTAAACTCCGAATGCTATTGTATGATGAATAGGAGTGAGACTATGGGCGATAAGGTCCATAGTCGAGAGGGAAACAACCCAGACCAACAGCTAAGGTCTCAGAAATGTGTTAAGTGGAAAAGGAGGTTTAGGTACGTAAACATCCAGGAGGTTGGCTTAGAAGCAGCCATACCTTTAAAGAGTGCGTAATAGCTCACTGGTCGAGTACTTAAGCGCCGATAATGTAACGGGGCTAAACACATTACCGAAGCTTTGGATTCTAATTTACGTTAGAATGGTAGAGGAGCGTTCTGTAAGCCTGAGAAGTTAAACTGAGAAGTTTGATGGAGGTATCAGAAGTGAGAATGCAGGTATGAGTAACGAAAAAATGGGTGAGATCCCCATTCGCCGAAAACCTAAGGTTTCCTGGGTGAAGGTCGTCTTCCCAGGGTTAGTCGGCCCCTAAGGCAAAGCTGAAAAGTGAAGTCGATGGGAAACGGGTTAATATTCCCGTACCTCTTATAGTTTCGATTGGAGTGACGCATGAGGTTAACTACTGCTAGGCGATGGTAGTCCTAGTTTAAGCATTAAGGTGTTGATTTTAGTAGGAAAATCCGCTAAAAGAGCTGAGATGTGATGATGAGTGTTGTTTAGGCGACATGAAATGTAGGTAGTCAAGGTGCCAAGAAATAACTTCTAAGGTTAGGCTATAAGGGACCGTACCGCAAACCGACACAGGTAGGTGGGATGAAAATTCTAAGGCGCGCGAGAGAATCCACGTTAAGGAACTCTGCAAAATACATACGTAACTTCGGGATAAGTATGACCTAAGAGATTAGGTAGCATAAAAATGGTCCGAACGACTGTTTACCAAAAACACAGGTCTCTGCAAATCTGTAAAGAGAAGTATAGGGACTGACACCTGCCCGGTGCTGGAAGGTTAAGAGGAGATGTTAGTGTAAAACGAGGCATTGAATTTAAGCCCCAGTAAACGGCGGCCGTAACTATAACGGTCCTAAGGTAGCGAAATTCCTTGTCGGGTAAGTTCCGACCCGCACGAATGGTGTAACGATTTGGACGCTGTCTCAACGTGGAGCTCGGTGAAATTGAAGTATCGGTGAAGATGCCGATTACTTGTGGTTAGACGGAAAGACCCCGTGAACCTTTACTATAGCTTGGTATTGAGGTTTGATTAAATATGTGTAGGATAGGTGGGAGACTTTGAAGCTATCTCGTTAGGGATAGTGGAGTCGCACTTGAAATACCACCCTTGTTTAATTAAGTTTCTAACTCATAGTGATATGAGGAGAGTGCCAGGTGGGTAGTTTGACTGGGGCGGTCGCCTCCCAAAGAGTAACGGAGGTGCGCAAAGGTTACCTTAGAGTGGTTGGAAATCACTCTGTAAGTGTAAAGGCATAAGGTAGCTTAACTGTGAGACTGACAAGTCGAGCAGATACGAAAGTAGGTCTTAGTGATCTGGCGGTAGCGAGTGGAAGCGCCGTCACTTAACGAATAAAAGGTACTCCGGGGATAACAGGCTTATCCTTCCCAAGAGTTCACATCGACGGAAGGGTTTGGCACCTCGATGTCGGCTCATCGCATCCTAGGGCTGGAGCAGGTCCTAAGGGTATGGCTGTTCGCCATTTAAAGCGGTACGCGAGCTGGGTTCAGAACGTCGTGAGACAGTTTGGTCCCTATCTGCCACAAGCGTTGGATATTTGAGAGGAGCTATCTCTAGTACGAGAGGACCGAGATGGACGAACCTCTAGTGTACCAGTTATCCTGCCAAGGGTAAGTGCTGGGTAGCTACGTTCGGAAGGGATAACCGCTGAAAGCATCTAAGTGGGAAGCCTTCCTCAAGATGAGATATCCTATTAGGGTCCTGGGAGAATACCAGGTTGATAGGTTAGAAGTGTAAGTATAGTAATATATTAAGCTGACTAATACTAATTACCCAAATCTTTGACCATATTTTTGTCTTCCTTATATACCCTGGTGATTAAAGAAAAGAGGAAACACCTGTTATCATTCCGAACACAGAAGTTAAGCTCTTATTCGCTGATGGTACTGCGAGTTCGCGGGAGAGTAGGTTATTGCCAGGGTTTTTTTGTTTGCATTTTGATATATCTAATATGTATTAGACATATATTGTAAATTATGCGTGGTTTGAGTTTATTTTTGTTTTTATTTTTTATTTCTCATGTTAGTTTACCCGCTAAAGAAACCTTGAAATTTAAACTTGTAGATCAATATTATCCGCTTTATTATAAAAATCAAGAAAATAAGATGGTTGGTATGATTTTTTATCTTCTAGACAAGTGGGCACAAGATAATGATTATGACATTAGTATAGAAGCTGTTGATTATCTTGATAAAGATAAAATTGAAGATGATGTAGTTTATTTGGGATTAACTTATAATTCAGACTTAAATGAATACCTTTATTTTAAAAATGAGATTGGCAAATGTATAACCGCATTGATTTATGATTCAGAAAAAGAGCAAAAACTTTCCAATTTATTTTTTTCAAACAAGTTACGTGTAGGTGTTGTAAAGAATACTATATATGAAGATATTTTAAGATTTCATGGTCATAGTGATAATGTTTTTTTATTTCCAGATACTGAAAAATTACTCTTGGCATTAAGAGATAATAAGATTGATTTAGTATATGGGAGTTATAAGTCATTATCTTGTGTATGGTATAGTTCTTTTTATCCATCTTTTATGAAAGTTTTTAATTCTGAGTATTTTTATAGTTTTGGTATAAGAGTTGCTATTAGCAAAAATGCTATTAATCAGCTAAAAGGCTTAAATGTTGATCTTTTAAGTTATATGCAATCTTTCTCTAGAGAGGAATATGCTTCTTTTAAAGAATTCGATTTTTTATTTAATCTGGATGTTGGAATATATAATGATTATCCTCCTTTGAGTTTTATTAATTCTAAAGGTCAATTTGCAGGCATTTTAGTTGATTTGTGGAATACTCTTGCTAGAGAATATGGTTTTTCAGTTAAATTTGTAGGATTCCCAAAGGAGAGCATTAAAGTAAGCCTGGATGATAAGGATGTGTCTGTTTGGGGTGGAATTATTGAAGATGATAATATTTTAACTTCTAAGAAGTATAAAGCAATTGCTCCGATATGTTCACTTAATTTTAATTTGTATTTTACAAATGCTAAAAATAGTAATAAAGTCATAAATTCACAAATTATTGATTTAAGTTTAAATAATATTCAATTAGATAAAAACACAGATATAGTAAGTAATTTTTTAGATATAGTCAATCGTTCATATGGATTTGTAGAAAATTCAATTACCGTAAGCTATTTATTAAAATTGCATGGATACAATAATATATTGAAATTTCAGGATTCAAGTCTAAGTAAATGTAAATTTTTGGTATTAGCTGCTAATAATAAGAGATTACAGTTGTTTGCATATATGCTTAATGCGTTGACAGAAAACATTTTATTCGACACTTTGTTGCAAATAGGTAAAAATTGGCTTGGTCAAGATGAGATTGAAGATTATAAAAATAATTTTTATGGGCATATAAATAGCAGTAACTTTAATATTGAGGAAAAAATCTGGTTACAAAACAATAAGAGGTTAACCCTTGCTGTTAAAGATTGGTATCCTATTGATTATTTTGATTCTGGTCGTTATAAAGGAGTAAATGAGTGGTTAATTAAGAAGATAAAAAGATTGACAAACTTGGATTTCAATATTATAAGTGTGCATGAGAGAGATATTGAAGAATTAATGAAATTAGGGAGAATAGATATATTGTCTGCTAATTTAGATGATACGAATTCAGATTATATTTTTAACATCAAAGCAGTATCAAGAATTCGACTGCATCTTTTTTCAAATAAAACGAGACTATTTACTTCTAGGTCGTTTGGTAATATTGCGGTGCTTAAGTTTTTGTATACAAAAAAATTGGAAACCAAAATAGGAACACAACTGATGCAAGTGGATAGCTTTACAGATGCTTTGGATCTTCTCTATAGGGGCAAGGTTAGTGGGATTGTTAGTGATGAATATACTGCAACTATTAATTTTGAAGACTTAAATATTAGGGATATTAAGAAAATTTTTACTATTCCGAATCTAACATTTGATTTAAATATTGCAGTTCATAACCAAGATTATATTTTAAGAAGAATTATACAAAAAATTTCATTTCGTACAAATGTTAATAATAAATTATATTTTGATGATTGGGTATTCAATGTTCATGAAAGTTTTAAGGATTTAAGACTAAAAAAATCTGGTATAGCAGTATTAACCATTGGTATGTTTGTTTTTACTATTTTTATGTTTTGCCTATTTAATTTGTGGAAGGAGATAGGATTTAGGAAAAAAATGTATTCTTCTGCAATCAGTGAGAAAAAGGTTATTGAGAATGCTATTGCTGCCAAAACTATTTTTTTAGCAAGTATGAGCCATGATATTCGTACCCCTATTAATGGCATAATAGCAGCTACTGAGCTTTTGGAGAATACTGATCTTTTGGGTGTGCAAAAAGAGTATGTGCAAATGATAAATTATTCATCTATCTTATTACTCTCTTTAATTGATGAAATATTGTATATCTCTAAAATAGATATGAATGAGATCTATATTGAAAGTAATGAAATAGATTTGGAACATGAAATTGAATGTGTTTTGAAAGGTTTTCAGTCGCAAAGTGCAAAACAAAATATTGATTTGATTTTTTATTCAAAATCAGATTTGGAAAATTACTTAATAGGGGATAGAGCTAGACTTAAGAGGGTACTGATTAATTTAATAGGAAATTCTTTTAAATTTACTACAGATGGGATCATAGTTTTAAACTATGAAATAATTTGCAGTACAGAAGATAATGATGGTAATAAAATAATTACTATTGAGTTTAAAGTAATTGATACTGGTAAAGGAATTAAGGAAAGTAATATACCGGTAATATTTGGATTATTTAGACAAGGCAATGATTCTGATTCAAAGAAGTATGAAGGAAGTGGTCTTGGACTTGCAATATCTAGGAGGCTTGTTAGTTTAATGGGCGGTCCTGGTATTGCAGTTGAGAGTGAGGTAGGCAAGGGAACAACTTTTTCATTTATGTTACCTTTTGTTTTAGGTCATAAGATTAAAGATAAAGAAGTAAATAAATTGGAATTAGTGACTAATAAAAAGATTTTAAGCTTATTTTTAAGTAAAAAAACTGTTGAGGTATTAAGAGACATAAGTAAGATATTTGATTATAAGGATAATATACATTATTTTTATTCTTATGAGCATGCTTATAAGGCGTTTTATAGGTATCCTTATTATGATTTTGTTTTTATAAATGTCGACGATTTTGGTTTACAAGAAGCTCTTAAGTTTGCTGAAAAGATTGAAGGTTTAAATTTTAATGTAAGAATAGTTTTTGTGTTTTATTATTTAAAAGGTAATGAGATCATTGATTTTAAATATGAATACATGCAAAAACCTTTTAAAAGGTGGGATTTTTATTCTAATTGGATTAAAAATGGTGCAATTGTAGATGTTCCCATAATAAATGAATCTAGTATTCTTAAGCTTAAAAATAATATTGGTATCTTAATAGCTGAGGATAATGAAATTAATCAAAAGATTTTAAAAAATGTTTTGATTGTTATAGGTGTCAGGGAAGATTTTATTGATATTGTGGATGATGGTGTTAAGGCTATTGAATTTTTAAAAACTAATAAATATGATATGGCTTTTATTGATATAAGAATGCCAAATTGTGATGGATTTACGGTATCTAAAGAAATACGCAAATTTGAAAGCCAGAATAACTTAAATCCATGTGTATTAATAGCTGTTACTGCACATGCATTAAGAGAATATAAAGATAGGTGTTTAGAAAATGGAATGAATGATTATCTTGCAAAACCGATACATATTAGTTCGATTAAGTATATTTTAAAAAAATATTTACATATTGAAGTTGAAGATAATAAAATTATATCAGATAAGATATTCGATAGTTTTTCTAATTTACCCAATTTAGATATTGATAATGCTTTAAGAGATTTAAATATCTCATATGATATGTATGTTGATTTGTGCAGAGGATTTGTTGATATGAGCGATAATCTGATATGTGATTTGGATGAGGCTTTTAATTTAAACAATATAAAATTAGTAAAAGAATTAGTACATTCAATAGCTGGAGCTCTTAGTAATATGCGTAGTAACTTATTTGGAAAGTTTAAACAGATTGAGATGAATACAGGTTCAATACATGAATTAAAAATATTGTATTCTGAAGCGCGTAAAGGTTTGATTTTACTTATTAAGAACATAAGGAAGCAGATTTTAGATGTTATCGAAACTTGTGATCAGGAAAAATTAAAATTTAAAAGCAATGATGAATTTTTGAGTCTTATGCAAAGGCTTTTAAATGGAATAGAAGATAGAAATCCAAAAGAATATAAGGAAGTTCTTGAAGTGCTTAAAAGGTATAGTTTAGATGACAATAATGTTATATTATTTAATTCTCTTATTAAATATTTAAGAGTATATAATTTCAAAGAGAGCACTAATATTGTTAAACGTATGATGAATCTTAGGTAAGATAGGGAAGTCATGACTCAAAGTATGATTTTGGATAATTTTGAGGAATTTTCAGTTGAACCTCAGAAATTGCTACTTGTGGATGATACACCCACAAATTTGGATCTATTAATAGATATATTGCAACATAAGTATGAGATTAGGGTTGCATTAAATGGGTTTGATGCTTTAAAACAGGTTGAGATTGCTAGTCCTGATTTGATCCTTCTTGATGTATTGCTTCCAGATGTTAGCGGTTATGAGGTTTGTAAAAGGCTTAAAAATGATCCTGAGACTAAAGATATTCCTGTAATCTTTATCAGTTCAAGCGATTCTACCGATGCTCAACTTGAAGGTTTTAGTGTCGGTGGGGTGGATTATATTTTAAAACCTTTTAATGGCAGGGTAATTGATGCAAGAATTAAAACTCATCTTGAGCTTAAAAGACTTAGGGATTATTTTAAGAATCTTGCAAGAATTGATGGTCTAACTCAAATTCCTAATAGAAGGTTTTTTACAGATAAGTTTGCTAAGTCTTGGATGCAAGCTTTGGAGCATAAAAAGAACGTCATTGTGGGAATGTTAGATATTGATTATTTTAAAAAATATAATGATAACTATGGACATACTAATGGTGATGAATGTCTTAGGTTAATTGCAAAGAGTTTAAATAAAATTGCCATTAAATATAAGATAGATATTGCTCGTTATGGTGGTGAGGAATTTATTTTATTTTCTGTAAATAAGAGCTTGAATGAAATGATTAAGATTGTTAGTGTTTTAATTGAAGATATTAGGAATTTGGAAATAGTTCATGAGTACAGTAATATTTCTAATTTTGTTACAGTTTCAATTGGTCTTGCTGAACAAATTCCTCATGATTCCAATTTCACCAACATTATTAAACTTGCTGATGACAAATTATATGAAGCCAAGCTCTCTGGTCGCAATAAATGTAAGTGTTAAAGTTAAATCTTGTAAGTTAAAGAAAACCCAATAGAATCGTAGTAAATATATGAATTATTTGTACTTATTCTTTTTGAGATATCGGCCATTCCCATTGTGTTTACTGTGTACATAGGTGCTGTTGAGAATTTGAATTGCATGTCTAGTGTTAAATTTTCTATGATTTCAATTTTTGAAATAAGGGAGAAATTGTGATAAAAGAAATCACTTCCCCATCCTTGATTTTGTGTTGTACTTACGTTTCTTGCATGTCCAATGTATGTTTGGCCTTCGTATAACAGTCCAATTATATTAAGAGGTATTGGCATTTTGTAAGCTAGGAGTGCATAAGGGTTGATTGTAAATCCATTTATATTTTTACCTTCATCAGCTTTATATTTCCAAAGTTGATTGTCATTAGCATGTGGATTTTGTGTATGAAGAATATTATTTCCAACTACTGTAATAATGTGTGTCCAGTCTCCACCAAGCACCGCATTTAGATCAAATTGTAGTCTACTTCCAATTGTTACCTCAGAATAAAATTCAGGTTTACTTGAATATTGCCCATTACCTACGTGTATTCCAATACCCTTAAATCCAAATCCTTGCCAACCTATGCCAATTTCAATTCCTGTATATATATTAAGAAATGCAATGGGAGTGAGACCGATTTTTCCTTTAAGTAGTGCAACAACAGGTGAGAGTCCAATTTTGAAATCAACATCTATTCCAGTGTTTTGAAGTAAAAGTGAATGTTGTTCGGGATTTTTTAAGATTTTAAAAAATTTATAGTAACCCAAATTTGATATTAGTTTGATACTTCCCCAAGAACTAGGTGAGATCTGATTATTTGGTGATACTGATTTAAATTGAGGGGGTATGAAGCTTGGAGAAAATTTGCTTCCCGAAGTTCCTAGTGCATGTGGTGGATAATAAGCCATTTGAGAGTTGACATAAAAATATTCCATTTCATCTTGATTTTCTTTTGAATAGATTAAGACAGTCTGTAAAAATATCAATACCATGAATAATTTTTTTATCATATGAATTCTTTTTTCTATAAAAGATTTTCTCACATTATACCTTATTTTTTTAAAAATATAAATTATTGCCATCATTATTTTAGATTAATATTTTTTAATACTTTGATATTATTTCTATTAAGCTTTTTTCTACTCCATCAATATTCTTTGATGCATTTATATTATTAAGTCTGTTGCTTTTTGAGTAAAAATCTATTAGAGGTTTTGTCTGTAAATGATATTCTTTAAGTCTGATTTTTAAAGACTCTTCTACGTCATCTTTTCGTTGGTAAAGGGTTCCTTTGCAAAGATCACAAATGTCCTTTTCTTTTGTAGGAAGTGTATATATGTTAAATATTCCGCCGCAGGATTGGCATATTCTTCTTCCAGAAAGCCTTTTTATTAGTATCGCTTCATCAAGTAAAAAGTTTATTATTTGAATATTTTGCAAGAACGTATCTAGAGCTTTAGCTTGATTGATGTTTCTAGGAAATCCATCAAGAATAAAATTATCCTTATTTGCAAGGGTATTGATTTTATCTTCAACAATTTTGATTGTAATTGAGTCGGGTACTAATTGTCCATTCTCAACTATTTGTTTGATTTCCTTACCAAGAGGTGTAACATTTGATATATTTGCTCTAAATAGGTCTCCTGTTGAAATATGATAATAATTTAGTTTGCTTGATAGGATCTTGGCAATTGTGCCTTTTCCAGAGCCCGGAGGTCCTAAAAAAACAAGTTTCATAATGTAACTCCTGTATGTTCTTATTTTTTTTTTGGTTTAGCTAAAGATATTTAACAAGAATTTAAATCCAACAATTGTTCCAATTGCAGACCCAATGTTTACGAAAAATACTATTAATAAAATTTTTGTAACTTTGTTCTTAAAATATCCTTTTATGTTTGCCAAATCTTCTTGTAGTTTTTCAAAATCTTTTATTTTTGGTTTATTTATGTAAGCTTCAACAAGACCCGCAACCATACCTGTTCCAATAAATGGAATTAGAGAAAATATTGGAGCACCAATTGATGCTGTTATTATTGTTATAATATTGGCTTTTAGTAAAAGAGCAGCAAGACCTGCAAATAAAGAGTTACATATTATCCAAAACTCTAAATTTTTGTATGCAAAATCAAAGCCTTTAAAGTAGAATGAACTTGCCATTAGTATGACAATTGAGATTGCTATAAAGTAAGATATTAATTTACTCACTGAGAAACTATTTTTAGGTATGGCATTGAGATTGTCAACATTGACAATCTTTTTGTTTTCTTTAATCTCTTTTAAATTTGCTATTATGCCCTTCACATGACCAGCTCCAACAACTGCAAGAATTGTTCCTGAACCTTCAAGTATTTTACTTGCTATAAATTCATCTCTTTCATCAATTAAAACTTTTTTTACAGTAGGAATTTCTTTTGCAAGTTCTTCCATCATATTTGATAGAACATCTTGTTCTTTGAGTTTTTCAATTTCATCTTGTGTGACTTTTATGTCTGAGAATGAAAACAGGCTTGATATTATTTTGACTTTTTCAAAAGTTGGGACACAGTTCCATGCTCTCTTTAGAGTTGTCTCAACTTTTCTGTCCGCAAGTATTAACGGTATGTTGTGCTCTTTAGCTTTTAAAATAGCCGTTTTCATCTCTTCTCCGGGATTAATTCCTTGTTCTTTTGCTAATTTTTTTTGAAAATTACTTAAAATGATTTGTACTATTAATAAAAATGCTTTTCCTTGTTTTATTACTTTATATATGTCTAAGTTGCGCCATTTTTCGTTTTCATCTGTATTTAGAATTGCGTGATAACGAGCCTCATCAAGTTCAACGGCAATAAAATCCGGCTTTAATGTTTCAATTAAGGTAGATGTGTCTTGTGAGCTTTTTTTTGATACATGTGCTGTTCCTAGTACATATATTTTGTCATAGTCTGTGTCAAGAGTGCTAACGTGTAAAAAACAATCTTCAGTATTCTCTTTTTTGATATCCAAATGCGATCCTTGTCTTTAAAAATTTAACCATCAAGAAGAATGGCTTTTAATAATTTTACCACATGACTTATTGAAACTATATAGTCTATATTATTTTCTTCTATTGCTATTTTGGGCATTCCAAAAACCACTGAACTTTTCTCATCTTGTGCAATAGTTAGTCCGCCAGCTTTTTTAATCTCTCCAATTTCTCTAGAGCCATCACTTCCCATTCCAGTCATTATTAAAGCTATTGCTTTGTCTTTCACATTTTCTGATATTGATTTAAAGAGTACTCCTATAGAAGGTTTGTGTCCATTTACATTCTCAGCATCGAAGACTTCTATTTGATAGTTTTCGTTTATTTTATTAATTCTTGTATGGTATCCCCCAGAACTTATGTATATGAATCCTTTTTTAAGTATTTCTTTATTACTTGTTTCTTTGACAATTAAATTGCAGATATTGTTGAGACTTTTTGCGAATTCGGTTGTAAATCCTTTTGGCATGTGTTGGACAATTATTATTGGGACAGGAAAATTTTTAGGAATTTCTGGTAGTATTGTCTTTAGTGCCGCAGGGCCTCCTGTAGATATTCCAATAACAACTATTTCAAATTTTCTGTTTTTAAGTTTTTTTAAATCTTTTTCATCTATTATTTTTTCTTGATTAAGGTTTGTATTTTCATTTTTATCTGTTGCTTTTGTTATATTTGAATTTTCTTCATTGACTTTATTATTTATCAAATATTGATTTGTTTTGAATTTGAAATTGGTGTCAGTTATGATTTTTTTTTTTATGGTTTTATTTCCGTAAATTGAGAGTAAATCAATAATTTTATCTTTTATGCTTTCTAATTTGTCATCAGTTTTTATTATAAAGTCATCAGCACCTTTTAAGATAGCATTTTTTGCTATGTCTTTGTTTGATGAGAGGATAATAACAGGGAGCGTGTTGTTTATATTTTTCTTTTTTTTTATGAAAGTAATTTCTTTGATTGTTTCTTCTTCTAAACTGAGTAATATTACATCTGGATGTTTTTTAAGTTTTTTAAGGGCGAAGTCTGTGTTGGCTGCAGTTGCAATAATTTCAAGCTTTAAAGATGAATTTATAATGTCTGATATAGTCTTTCTATTAACAGAAGAAGTTTCAATGACGAGTACATAAATTTTTGTTTGCATTTCTGTTTTACTCCTATGAGTCTGTTTATATCAAATTATAATTTGTATTTGTTTTTGAACAGAAACTTTTTTTTGGAAACATCCTTATCATCCTTTTCATATATTATGGCCCAAGGTGTTCTTAAAAATTTAAAAGGAAGATTGAGACCAAAAAGGGATTCTGAATGACCGATAAATAAATAACTTTGCATAGCCATAGAGGAATAAAATTTTTTTAAGACCCTTATTTTAGATTTTTCATCAAAATATATGAGTACATTTCGGCAAAAAATAACGTCTATGTCTGAAAAGCCACTTTCAAAATTTAAGTTATGATAGTCAAATCGTATGTGTTTTTTTATATCATCTATTACCTTGTAACCATCCATGTGAGGTTTGATATATGTTTTATATTGTATTGGGATATGTTCGCATTTTTTTACAGAATAGTATCCTTCTTTTGCTATCATTAGAGATTTTAAACTTAAATCGGAGGCAATAATAATAAAGTCAAAATTCTTTGGAAGATTGTGTTTAAGAACAAATGCCAGTGAATACGGTTCTTCTCCAGTTGAGCATCCAGCAGCCCATATAATAATTCTATTTTTGCCCTCTTGAGTTTTAATGTTTATTAAGTTTGGAATTATAAATCTTTCAAAAGTTGCAAAATGAGCTTCATTTCTAAAGAATCGTGTTAGATTAGTAGTAACTAGATCTAAGAAATATTCTTTTTGAAATTTGTCCGAATTTATTAAGTCATATAATTGTTCTGGAGTATTGATATTTTCAAGTTCATGTATTGCATCATTAATTCGTCCTTTTAATACAACTTTATTTTTTTCATCAAATCTAATTCCGCTATTTTCATATATAAAATTGCAGAATTTCAGAAGGAGTTCATTATTAATATTTAACATTTATAAGATCCAAATTTTGTAAATTTCCTTAATAAATAATATTACTTAATGAGTATAAATGACTAATTAATTGTACAATTTTTTTACAAAAATTGTACAATTAGGACTGATAGCTTAATTTAAATATTAACTTAAGGAATACATTTGTGAAGAGATGTTTATTATATTTTTTATTGATTTTAATGCTAATAACTTGTGATAGCAAAAGGAAAGATTTAGTGAAAAAAAAAGGAATATTTGCATCAATTGATACAAATAAAGGAAATATAGAGATTGAACTTTACTATAAAATTGCACCTCTAACAGTCATGAATTTTATTGGTCTTAGTGAAGGTACTATTAAAAATTCTGTTACAAGTCAGCCTTATTTTGAAAATATTATTTTTCATAGGGTTGTTGATGAATTTGTTATTCAGACAGGAGATCCTACCGGAACGGGTACTGGAGGTCCTGGTTATGTTTTTCCCGATGAATTAAACAAAAATTTGAGTCATAATGAACCAGGAATTGTTTCTATGGCTAATTCAGGTCCTGATACCAATGGGAGTCAGTTTTTTATTACTCTTGCAGATAATCTTACTTATCTTGATCTTAAGCATTCAATTTTTGGTAAGGTAGTTGCGGGAATGGATACGGTTCGTAATATACGTCAAGGAGATAAAATAGAGCAAGTAAGGATTATTCGTGTTGGTGAGGATGCAAAAGCTTTTAAAGTTGACAATGAAGAATTTTTAAAATTAAAAGAAAGTTATGAGGCAAAGAAGACTGCTGAGGTTAAAAAATACATGGCTTTTCAGCTTGAAATAATTGACAAAGATTACAAAGATTTTCAAAAGGATAAAAATGGTATCTTATATAAGATAAATAAACAAGGAAATGGCAAAAATGTTAAAAGTGGCAATACTATCAAAGTAGATTATGAGGGATTTTTACTAAGTGGAGTAAAATTTGACAGTTCAATTGACAGAGGCAAGCCAATAGAGTTTGTGGTTGGGAGTGGTCAAGTGATTGAAGGTTGGGACGTAATGTTGTCAGATATGTGCGAGGGAGAGGAGAGAATAGTAATAATTCCACCAAATCTTGCTTATGGAGAGAGAAGTATTGGTGACTTTATAAAAGCAAATTCTTTTTTGAAGTTTAATATTATTTTAAGGAAAATTAATTAATGTTTGATCAAGTTTTTCATAACGAAAATATTAAATATGAGCTTTATAGAAAATTTTTTCATATTTCTACTTTATTATTTTTATTGTTTTATAGGTTAAATTTTTGGATAGGTCTTGTATCTAGTCTATTTTTTATGTTTGCATATTTAATTTTGGAAATATTTAGAATTATGGAAATAAATTTATTTTTTTTAAGAGGTATATCAGAAATAATAATAAAGTCTAGAGAGGTAGCTTCATACAAAATATCTCTCTCGCCAATATTTTTGGTAGTGAGTATTTTTTGTACTTATTTTCTTATAGATAAGCCTTTTAGTTATATTGGGATATTTTCTGCATGTCTTGGAGATGGTCTTGCAAGTCTTGTTGGTAAACTAATTCCATCTTTTAAACTTGTAAATAATAAAACATTCTCAGGTAGTGTTGCTGTTTTTTTGGTTGCTTTTATTGTTTGTTATTATTTTTTTCCGAATTTTATAATAGCATCAATTGTTGGGATGGGAGCTGTGCTTGTTGAGCTTTTTGATTGTGAAAGATACGATAATTTATTTTTGCCTGTAGGTGTAGCGACTTTATCTTTTGTATTGATTGCTTAAATTTTATAGCCAATAGAAGAAAACTTTTCCTGATTCTTTTAAATACATTGGTGCTCCTATTAAGATTGGGATGAATGCATAGGTTATTTCTATAAAATTGAGATAGATTCCTGATATTATTAGTGATATTGATATAAAAAGTAAAAAGTAGCTTAGGTTTTTTTTCCTTAAGCATGATACTAAAAAATTTATAGGTATTAGTAATAAAAATAAATAGACATAAAATTTATTATTTGCTGTTGAAGAGAGAAAATCCTTTGTGTATTCATATGCATTAATAGGGGCTAAAGAGTTATAGACCATTGAAAAAGTGAAAATTAAGAAAATAGCATAGGTTATTGATTTTATTTGAAAATCACATATATATAGGCTTAAGAAGAATAAATTTAGTAATGAAAATACAGTTATTAAGTTATAAAATTTCATAAAATAATAAAATTCTAGGCTTAATATATTACTTAAAAAATAATATTTAAAAATTGAAATAGGTTCAAATATATATGAGAGAATGAAACAATAAAAGAATACAAATTGTATATTATTTGTTCTTTTATAGTTGATGCATGTCCAAATAGATCCTATGATTCCAATGCTGAAGATAAAAAATTTATTGATCAAAATCAATAAATTTTTATTATAAATTTTAATAATATAGGTATAGAAGTTTATATTAAAGTTTATATAATACATAAATATTGATATAATAATTATTCCTAAGACAAGAGTTGTTAACAGGAAAATATTTAATTTTGCAAAGAGTGTTTTCATTTGAATTTCCAAGAACGTATGTCTTTTTTCATTTTAATTATTTTTTTTATTTCAGCATCAAGTTTTGCAAAGAAATCTATTTTAGTTTTTTCTTCAATTAAATTAACGTTTACAACGTAATTTCTGAGTTCTGAGTCTTTGGCCTTTTCATTTGGAATAATAAAAGCCAATATATCATAAAATTTGTTATTGTTTAATGATAGTATTATTTTATAAAAATTTTTTGGGACTAAAATTTTATTCTTTCCAATAAATCCTTTATTTTCTGTTAAAATTCCTGAACTAACAATATAAATCTTTTCTTTTAAGATAGCCCATTTTCTAACTAATTGTTCAAGTTTGAGCCAGATTCCTGAGTTGAATTCCCTTTGTTGAGGAGATATGTTTGAGAGAAAATAGGTATCTAGCATTGCATCCTTGGAAAAAGACATATCAGCAGAACTGACAATATGCCCTCTATCATATCCGCTTTTTAGGTAATCACTTAGTTTGGGAGCAATTCCCTTAATATCTTGGTCTTCAAAAAAATTTTTACTTCTCGTTATTTTTTTTTCTTTAAGCAAGGTTAAAGCTAATTCAACCATTTCTTTTTTTAATTGGTAAGCTACCCATTCTGATTGTCTTGCACTCTCAGCATACCCTAAAGAATAGTATTTTTTATGTATCACTTGGGTAGTAAGATATCCTTTTGGTAAGAGGTATTCTTCTTTTAATTCAGTTGGGATTTCAGGTACGTAAATTTTATCTTTGATTTTGCTTAAATAATTGGAAGCTATTTCTTTTATGTTTTTTAAGATTTTAGGATTGTGATATAAGAATAAAAAAACCAGTAAGATTAATATGTAAAAACAGAATAAAATTTTTAGTCTTTTTTTCATGAGCTTACCTCGTTGCTATTTTTAAGATTATATCTGATTCCGAAATCAAAAGAAATATTGAATGTATCAAGAAATAAACACTCAATTTTTGAATATATGTTTAAGTAAGGTGTAGCTTTTTTTGTAGAGAATTCAAAAAATATATATGGTTCTATTACGTAAGGTAGTTTGTCATAGAATTTGAAATCTCCTATTAAGTTTGTTGAAAGGTAAAGTCGTCCCCCAATACCCATGGTAGAAGATAAATATTTCATTTTTTTAGACAAATTTATGGTATGCCAGTTTATTCCTGTGCCAATGTAAGAGCTTGAATATTTAACTTTTTTAGAGATGTTATATTCTTGAATCATTAGGATCATACAAACAGCCAGAAAATCAAAATTGTTGATGGCAAATATGTAATAAGGTCTAAATATTATGTGATTGACTTTTGAATTTAAAAAAAATCCTGTTCCAAATCCTGTTCCTGTTGAATAGATAAATCCTCTCTTTACTGAGAAAAAATCATTTTCATTATTAGTTGATTTTTCTTTTAATAATATACTTTTTTTATTATTTATTTCATATTTTTTGTGTCCCTCATTATTTGAAGAGTATAAGCTAATACATAGTAATAAAAAGCAAAATTCGATTAATTTTTTCACAATTAAATTTATTTAAATAATATAAAATAATTTGAAAATAAAGAAGAGGGGGGAATCGGTGTTTAATGTTTGTATTATGATAGAATTAATTTAAGTACTTAGGAGGTTTAAGGTTATGTTTTTAAATTTTTTAAAAAAGGAGCTTATTTTTATATCTGATAAAATAAATTCCAAGGAAGAAGCAATTAATTTTTTAGTTGATCAGGTGAGTAAAAGAGGTTATACTCATGATAAAACAAGATTCCTTCAGGGGTTACTTGAGAGAGAAAATATTGGTGATACATCTTGGGAGAATGGAGTTGCTATTCCACATTTTATAGGGGATATTGTTAAATCAAGTTTTATTTCATTGCTTTACATAAAAGGCGATGGCATAAAATGGTCTGATGATAATCCCCCTGTTAATTTAATATTTTTAATTTGTATGTCAAAAAGTCAGCAAGGTAATGATCATATTAAGTCTATAGCTTTCATAGCTAAATTATTTGAGAGTGATGATTTTAAAAATATGTTAAAAGTTCTAAAGAGTGCCGATGAAATTTATTCTTATATAGAAAATGTTGAGAGATCATCTATAGCTGATACAGCAAGTGTTTCTAAATCAGAAAAAATAGTGGCTGTTTGTGCTTGTCCTGTGGGAATTGCTCATACGTATATTGCTGCTAAAAAGCTTGAAGTTGAGGCTAAAAGACAAGGGTACTTCCTGAAAGTTGAGACACAAGGTTCTATTGGTATTGATAATCCTTTAACAGAGACAGATATTAAAGACGCTGATGTTATAATACTTGCGGTGGATAAAGATGTTGATGAAGAAAGATTTGATGGCAAGAGAGTTTATAAGGTTTCAACTGCGAAGGTTATCAACAGTGTAGAAAATGTTATTAAAGAAGCATTTAGTGCTTCCATATTGAATTATAAAAATGTTCATTCTCTTAAAGATAAGTTTGGTAGTAGTAGAACTGGTTTTTATAAGTACTTAATGAGTGGCGTCTCTCCTATGATTCCAATTGTGGCAAGTGGTGGTATTTTAATAGCGTTTGGTATATCTTTGGCAGGAATTGGTTCTGATGGTCCAAATTTTGATAAGTATCCTTTTTATAAAACAATTACAGATATTGGTGGTGTGGCTTTTGGTATGATGTTGCCAATACTTTCAGGGTTTATTGCTATGGCAATTGCCGATAAGCCAGGTCTTGCACCAGGTCTTGTGGGGGGTGTGCTTGCCAGAGATGTTAAAGCAGGATTTTTAGGGGCAATACTTGTAGGGTTTATGGCAGGTTTTGTTGCTAAATGGATAGCAAAGAGAAAGATTCCTGAATGGCTTAAACCCGTGATGCCTATATTTGTAATTCCGTTAATAAGTACTGTTATTGTTGGACTTTTTATGATTTATGGAGGTGTGTATATTGGTCAATTCATGAAATTGCTTGAGGATGGCCTTAAATCTCTTCAAAATAATTCAGAAACTTATGGTATTATAGGGAAATTATTTCTTGGATTAATACTTGGTGCTATGGTAGCAATTGATATGGGAGGACCTTTTAATAAAGTTGCATTTCTTTTTGGTGTTGGTATGATTCCCCAAGTTCCACAAATAATGGGTATGGTTGCATCAGCTATTCCTGTTCCTCCTATGGCTATGGGACTTGCTACTCTAATTATGCCTAAATTATTTGAAGATGATGAGCGAGAATCTGGAAAAATATCGTTTTTAATTTCGTTTATTGGTATTAGTGAAGGTGCTATTCCTTTTGCTGCTAGTGATCCAGCAAGAGTGTTGCCTTCAATAGTGCTTGGAGGTGCGGTTGCAAGTGTCATTGCGGCATTTTTGGGTGTTGCGGACCATGCTCCGCATGGAGGTCCAATAGTTCTTCCTGTTGTTGATAACAAATTGGGCTTTATTATTGCAATAGCTGTTGGTGTTGCCGTTGCAACAAGTTTGGTTATTTTTCTAAAATCATTAAAAATGAAGGAATCTAAATGAGAGCTGATAATATATTTTTGATGAAAAATGAAATTAAGGAATATGATTGGGGTGGAACTAGTTTCATCCCTTCTCTTCTGGGACAAAAAGAAGATGGGTTGCCTAAGGCTGAGATGTGGCTTGGAGCACATAAGACATTTTCTAGTAAAATATTAGTTGATGGTCAGTATGTTTCTCTTTGTGATTTTTTAGAAAATCATCAAGAGCTTTTGGGATGTGAGAGTGAATTATCATTTTTATTTAAAGTTCTCTCAGTCCAAAAGCCTTTATCAATTCAAATACATCCCTCAAAAGATATTGCTTTAAAAGGATTTGAACTTGAGAATGATAAAGGGATAGATATTAATGATTCTAAGCGAATTTATAAGGATAAAAATCCAAAGATAGAACTTGTTTATGCATTAAGTGATTTTTATGCTCTTAAAGGATTTCTTCCCCTTTTTGAAATCAAGAGTATATATAAAAAATTGAAATTAGATTTTCATTTTGCAACCCATAAAGAGTTTATAAAAATTATATTTAGTTTGCAAAAGTTTGAAATTGAGGATGCTATTAATCGAGTGAAAAAAAATTTAAGTTTCATAAATGATTTTAGAGCTTATTGGTTTAATGAAATTTATAAGATTTATGGGTCAGATATTGGTCTTTTGGTATTTTTAGGGATGTATATTTTTAAGTTAAGTTCAGGTGAGGTGCTTTATACAGAGAGTCAAGAAGTTCATGCTTATCTTCAGGGTGATTGTCTTGAACTTATGACTAATTCTGACAATGTGATTAGGGCAGGTCTTACCACTAAATATATTGACAAAGATGAAATGCTTAAGGTTGGTAGATTTGAAGAGGGCGTATTTTCATTATTGAGGGGGAAGGAAATTGATGGGTTTAATGTATTTAAGCTTCCAGATACTAATTTAAGTTTATTTCAAAAAAATATAAATGAAGAGATCTGCTTTGAAAGGGATGGTGTAATGATATTGTTAGTTATGAATGGAGAAATTCGGATTAATAATGAGGTTTGCCTTAAGAAGGGCGAAAGCATATTTATAGGAAATTGTGGTGAGAAATTATTGATTTGTGGAAATGGAGAAATTTTTATTGCACTATCTTTATAATGAGAAATTGGTCTAAGGAGCTATCATTTACATGAGAACTCTAATAAACCCGATTGCAAAGAATTTAAATCTTATCCCTTCAAATACTATTTTTGGTTTTGTGAGAAATATTGTTGGACCAAGTGTAGGATAAACTTTAAATCCTAATGATAAATTTTTTGTAATTTTATGTTCTATTGATAAAGGTAATCTGGTTACTATTCCTATCCTATCATAAGGAGAAGGTTGTGTAGTTCCAGGGGAAGTTAAGTTTGCTTGGGACCAGTCTGTTCCAATTCCAAAACCTCCTCCAACTATTAAATATTCTCCTATTTGTTGTTTAAAAATTAGATCGATGGCAATTAAATTGTAAGGTTTAAAATTTGTAGGATTAAAGTATAAGAAACTACCATATCCAAGCTCTATGTCTACATATGGAACTGAGATTAAAAGATTGATAAGAGGATTTCCAGTTCCTATTCCCGCTGCAAATGAGTAAGGATTTTTTTCCCTTTTCATTGCGTAAAAATTTGTAATGATGTGTGGTTTAGGCTCTTCAAGAATAGGTTTAGGCTCTTCAAGAATAGGTTTAGGCTCTTCAAGAATAGGTTTAGGCTCTTCAAGAATAGGTTTAGGCTCTTCAAGAATAGGTTTAGGCTCTTCAAGAATAGGTTTAGGCTCTTCAAGAATAGGTTTAGGCTCTTCAAGAATAGGTTTAGGCTCTTCAAGAATAGGTTTAGGCTCTTCAAGAATAGGTTTAGGCTCTTCAAGAATAGGTTTATCATGTGTGATGCAGGTTTCTCCGTCATCTTCTTGTTTGCATTTGATGAAATAATTATTGTTAGATTTAGAGAACGCAAAATGTTGTAAATTAAATATTAACAATAATATAAATATTTTTTGAGTATTGTTTTTCATCAATTTTCCTTTAAATGTATATTTTTATGAATCCAAAACCAAAAAATCCAAATCTTATTCCTTCCATTGATGTGGGTTTAAATATCATTGTTCCACCAATTGTTGTTATAGCTTTGAAACCTATTACAACCTTTGTCAAAAAACTGTATTCTAATATAATAGGAAGTCTAAACACAATTCCTAACCTATTGTTAGATGATGTTATTGCAAATTTTTCTTGTTTGTCTTGAGTACTTTCTTGTTTTATGTTTGAAGCATTTTGTTCGTTTGGTTTTATTTGAGACAAGTCGATACCTATGCCAAGCCCACCGGTGAGCGTTATACTTTGATAAATTTCTTCTTTAAATAGGATATCAGTTCCAAGAACAATATAAGGTATGAAATTGTTAGGATGTAATCCATTGAAGCCCCCATATCCAATATCTATGTCTACATATGGGAAATTAATTATGATGTTAGTTATAGGGTTTCCAATTCCAAATCCTATTCCAAATGATTTAAATTGGTTTTGTTGCTTATTCAATATCTTGTTAAGATTTAATGTATCAATCGTTGTCGCAACAGATAAACTTGTTAAAAAAATCATAATCAGTTTTAATAATGTCTTCATAAATTCTCCTTCAACTTATGTTTGATAGATGTGCACAATTTTTAAAATTATGTTTCATAAAATGTAAAAAATTTTTTTATCTCAACATGTTTTTAATGATTTTTAGTCATAAAAATTGGATTTATTTTAATTGATGTCAAGTTTTGGTATAACGTCAAGGTTAAACTCATAAATATTTTTCTACACATTTATTTCAAACATCTATTGTGAAATACAAACATATTTTTGCAACTTATAAAAATAAATATTAGAGCAAAGATTTATATTAAAAATATATTTGACATATTTTTAATATAAATATAAATTTAAGTATAGAATTTGATTTGCAGGTTGATAAGGTTACTCTTTGCTCTTTCGCATGGTTTTTAAAGACATATTTTTAATGTATGATCTTTATTTGGTGATTTTGCTATTTTCTTATTAGTTAAATATTACAATATTCATATTAGAGATCTAAATAGCATTGATTTGGATAATTAATATAAGGAATAATACGATTTTCTTTTAAGAGCAAAAAATCTCTTTTTATCTTATAAATTAATGATATTTTGTCTATAATGATGGATTTTTTAAAAAGGGTGAGGTTTATGGATAATTTTATTTCTTCAAAGGAAGAGGAATTTTCTAAGTGGTATTTAGATATAGTACGAAAGGCAAAACTTGTTGATTATAGTCCTGTTAAAGGTTGTATGGTTATTATGCCTTATGGATATGCTATTTGGGAGCGAATTAAGAGCATACTTGATAATAAATTTAAGGAGACAGGACATGAGAATGCATATTTTCCATTGCTTATTCCTTATGAGTTTTTGGAGAGAGAAAAAGAACATGTTAAGGGATTTTCACCGGAACTTGCTATTATAACAACTGCTGGTGGTGAGGAATTAGCAGAGCCTTTGGTTTTAAGACCTACTTCTGAGACAATTATTTGGAACATGTATAGCAAATGGATAAAATCTTATAGAGATTTGCCTGTTAAAATAAATCAGTGGGCAAATATTATCCGTTGGGAAAAAAGAACAAGACCATTCCTTCGTACCACTGAATTTTTATGGCAAGAAGGTCATACTGCACATGAAACTGCTAAAGAGGCTTTGGAAGAGACTTTGTTTATTTTAAACCTTTATAAACGGTTTATTGAAGATTACTTAGCTATTCCTGTATTTTGTGGACAAAAGACAGAAAGGGAAAAATTTGCAGGTGCTGTGTCTACTTACACAATTGAAGCATTAATGCAAGATAAGAAAGCTTTACAAGCAGGAACATCTCATTATTTGGGATTAAATTTTGCTAAGGCTTTTGATGTTAAGTTCCAAAATAGGGAAGGTAAGATGGATTATGTTTTTGCTACTAGTTGGGGAGTGTCGACTAGGTTAATTGGGGCATTGATTATGGTTCATTCTGATAGTAAGGGTTTAGTATTGCCACCAAAAATAGCACCCATTGAAATTATTATTGTTCCTATTTTTAAAAGAGATGCTGAAGTTAATAAAAAAATTCTTGAGTATTCTACTACTATTCTTAATATTTTAAAAGAAGCAAAGTTTAGAGTTGAGCTTGATAGAGATTTTAAAAATTCTCCAGGATTTAGATTTGCTGCTGTGGAACTTAAAGGAATTCCAATACGTATTGAGGTAGGTTCTAATGATATTCTTATGGACTGTGTCACTGTTGCAAGAAGGGATCAAGATAAAAACTCTAAGTATCAAATGTCAGTTAAAGAGTTGCCATCGAAAATGAGACATGAGCTTGAAACTATGCAATGTGAATTATTTAATAGAGCATTAGAGTTTAGAAATTTGCATACCAAAGAAATTATTGGGTTTAAAGAGAATGACTATGATACTTTTAAGACTTATATCAATGAGTATTTAGGGTTTGTACTCTCTTCATGGTGTGGAAATGGAGTGTGTGAAGATAGTATTAAAAATGATACAAAAGCTACAATACGATGCATTCCTGAAGATTTTCAAAATAGGCCTTTAAATAATCTAACTTGTATTTATTGCAATACAGCAGCCAAGCATCTTGTTTTATTTGCAAGATCTTATTAATATTTAGTTTTTAATAAACTAAATATTAGGTATCTTTTAATTCGTTGAAATCTATTATTTGTATTATTGCAATGTTGGAGGTGAAATCGATCATTAAAGCTAGAGATGTTAAAATTGGAAGTATTGGAATTATGTTAGAGTAGCTAAGTTCAATTCCTTTTGTATAAGTTGAGCATAGCATTGTAATTATGTAAATTAAACTGTTTGGTATGTGTGGGAATGCGAAAATAAAAAGAAATGCCAATGTGCTCATATAACTTATTTCGTAAATTGATATAGGCAAACTAGAGTAAGATTTTAAAATAATAAAAAATGAGATTGTTGAAATAAAAATTGTTCCAGATTTAGATATAAAGTTAATTATTGGTATGTTTGTGATTATCG
This sequence comes from Borrelia puertoricensis, assembly GCF_023035875.1. Taxonomy (NCBI): domain Bacteria; kingdom Pseudomonadati; phylum Spirochaetota; class Spirochaetia; order Spirochaetales; family Borreliaceae; genus Borrelia; species Borrelia puertoricensis. The sequence goes on along the minus strand of NZ_CP075379.1, from coordinate 415,676 downwards.
ATTTTTTTATATTTATTCTTTCATTTTTAATATCTTCTATTAAAACAGAATAAGGGGCATAAGCATCCATTGTTAAACCTGCAAATATTATATTTTGGATGGATATTAGTATGTTCTTATATGATAATTTAAGATTTTTGGTTAATCTATAGCTAATCATTGGAATTATTATTAGGATAATAATGATTGTCCATAAAGATAAAGAGATTATGCTATCTATGTAGTATTGATAATTTTTGAAATTTTTTAAGTTAGTAGTATATGCTGCTGTAATAAAAATAATCCCAAAGTGTAATATTTTAACAACTATCCCGTTTGCATGATAAAAAAGATTTGAAAAGCTTAAAATAAGTTCTCTAGCAATTCTTCCCTTTTGTTTTGCATAATAAAAACTAGCACCAATAATTATTGAGACGACATAAATACTTAAAAGATTTGGATTATTATTTGTAAGTATCATAAAAATATTTTTTGGGAAAAATGTTTCAAGAAATGCTGTTTGATCAAATGTATATATATTTTGAATATTTTTGTCTAATATTGGTATTCTTTGTGGTAAATATATTGTTGCGACTACAATTGATATGATTATTCCTATAATGTTAACTAAGATTCCGTAATAGATTGTTTTTCCAAATAATTTTCTGAATTTTTTATTTTCAATAATGTTTTCTATACCAAGTGGGATTGAAAATATTAAAAAAGGAATTAAGGAGAGATAGGCTAATCTTATGAAAATGTGTGAGAGTGTGTTGTAAGCTTCAGAGGGAAAAAATAATCCAAGCAATATTCCAATAGGCATAATTAGAGAAAATTTTACTTTTGTATTCATAAATTGTTCCTTTGCGAGTTTGAAAAATAGTATTTATAGCATAATAAATCTTACTAGATTTTTTGGTAAATATAAACTTTGGTAATATTATTTATTATTAAAACATATAAGTAATTCCGATTTTGGAGAGGAAAGTTCTTGTATAAGTATCCTGAATTAGTCAATACAGATTTGAATTTAAAGTTACCAGAAATTAATTTGTTAGAAGAACATGATAAAAATTTCTTTACTGATGATTATTATAAAAATCTTATTTCAAGTGATAAAGATATTGGTTTTAGGCTTCATAAAGCGTTGTTAGATTATTTAAGTCCACAGTCAGTGCAAGAAGGTGACAGGTTTGCCAAATATAGACAAATAATTAATACTTATTGGGAATTTTTAAAATCAATAGCTGAAAATGTTTTGAATTTGACAATTGAACAGAAGGTTTTATTGAGATTTGCTGCCCTTCTTCCAAATGCTCTTGGCAGTAAACTTAAGTCTTTAATTTCCAGGACCATTTGGGACAATAATTATAATGAACCATTTATCTATTTTGATGAATGGATTTATGGCGTTAATGAGTTGAAATTAAGAAAGCTTGCGACCGATGAATCGATGGGAAGCATTAAAGATGACGACATTAAGAGGATATTGTTTAATAAACGAGAAAAGCTTTTGGCCAATATTGATTTTGCAAAGAGTACACTTAATAAAAGTGATAAGGTAATGACTGAATCTATTGCTAATTTAAAGAGAATGTTTAGATTTTTATTTGTTGAGACGTCATCTAATGATGAAATATTTACAAATGAATATACAGTAAGCAAAATTTATTCCGATGATATTTTAAAACCTTTAAATTTTGCTTCTCATTATATTGATAAGTTTGTAAAAGCTAACAAGGAGATTGTATCTTTAATGTCTCAGATTGAGAAGGCAAATAAGGAGCTTATTGAGATTAAAGATAAAATTCAAGAAATTGATATGCCTAATTTTTCTGCTATTGCAGTTGAAGAGATTGGATCTTTAATGGAGGCTAATAAGCTCACTATTGGACCTAGGGGTAATCATTTTCCAATATTATTTAAAAATAATGTAGTTGTAGATCCTCAGTTTTTTGGTAGTAGAGAAAGAGTCATTCAGCTTGTTAGAGAAATTGAAAATATTCAGCCTAGAATTTTTTATAAAAATTATAAAGGAGATTTATTAAGGATTGTTCCTTATTTTATATTAATACCATCTTATGGTGAGAGGGGAATTTGCTGGGAGCCTGTTGATATTAAAAATCGAGCTAAGGGACGAGGTAAAATATTAATACCTATGTATGCTAAAGATTTGAGAAAAGCTATCATTTTAGGTATTGGGGATTTTTTTTGGGAACTTGCAAAAGATCAAGCATCTTTTAGGTGGATGGAAACAGGGATAACCGGTCAGTATTATGAATACTATTCTAAATTTATTAAGAAAGGCAATGTTAAGAACTTCTTTTTAGATGACTATTTTCTTTGGTTAGATAAAGAAAGCAAGGGAATTCAAAAAATTGAGAAGATAGTTCGCGGAATAATGTGGCGCAATGCCCCTTTTTCTAAAGATTTAAAGGAGGAGCTTAGTGAGAAATCTTTTGTATATAAGGAGCTTTTTGAGAAAGATAAAAATATTAAAATGTCAAGTGAATATTAATTATTTTATATTATTTTGTACTTTTTTAGTATGTTTTTTATATTTCTATTTTTTAAGTTCTTAATTTCTTTTTTGTATTTATCTTTGATATAAGCATTTTTTTTAAGTAGTAGTTCGATTAAATTAATATTTTCAATTTCTATTGCAGCTTGTATAGGTGTTTTTCCATTTTTTAGAGTAATGCTTAAGTCAGCTCCTTTTTCTTTTAAAAGATTAAATATTTTTTCATTGTTTAGGTATATTGCCCAAAATATTGGTGGATATTCTGTTTCGTCTATTTGGTTGATTTTAATTCCGTAGTCTATTAATGTTTTGGTAGTCTGAAAATCATTATTGATGATTGAAATTGATAGGGGAGATATTTTGTATTTAAAGTTTATTTCTGCTGAGAGATTTAGGGCTATTAAAGTACCCTTTATATTTTGGAAGTATACAGATGTGATTAGAAAATCATTTTTTATTTTTTGTAACTCTTTTAAAATATTGGTATTATTTAGGTCTATTGACTCTATAAAATTGTCTAGCTTTGCTTTATCTATTTCATATTCTTTATTACTAAGGTTATAAATTGTTTTTGATAATTCTTTTATTATTTTTGTGTGTTCATTTGCATTTAAGAATGTAATAAATTGTGTTAATAGCAGTATGAACATTATTTTCATTGACTTTTACCTTTAAATAGTTTTCTGAGATTGTTTTTTAATTATATCCTGATTAGACTGAGCGTTATTAAATAGTATAACTGCAATTTTATCCTTGTCATCAATTATTATTAAATCGTCTTTAACATTTTTGAGGGATACAAATATGAGTTGTAAGGCATTGTCTGTATAGTCTAGTAGACAAAAATATTTTTCTCTTTCCTCAGTCATTAATTTGATAGCTTTTTTATATGAAATTTGTAAATTTGGACTAAGCCCTATTATTTCAAAGGTCCCAGAACTTGGAAAATTATAAATTTTTTTATCTATTTTCCAAATGAAAGTTTGATCGTTTTTAAATTCAATATTTCCGTATTGTGTATTTATTAATGTTCCATAAGAAGTTAATCTATTTATTAGATTTTGATTTTGTTTTTTTGATTCGAGGATAATTTTTTCGACATTTTGTTCAATAATAACGAATTTTGACTCAAAATTATGTTCTTTAACTTTTATGATTGACTTATAGTAATTTTGAGTCTCTTTTGTTAAGAGAATAAAATCTTCCTCTGAAGTTTTAGATCTAAATAAAAACCCATTAGGTTTTACTTCCTCAACAATATCGAATTTGAAATATAAGCTTAATTCGGGTATGTTAATTTTTATTTCATTTTTGGGAGTAAAAAATAATCCATACTCTTCTCTTAGTAAGTTAGTGTTATAAGTGTTATAGGCGATCATTTTTTCATAGTAAAGTGGTCTTAAGTATTTAATATTGTTAAATGTATTGATTATTTCATTCTGTGATACTTGATCTAGTGGACTTGTGAGTATTGTACCTGTAATATTATCGAAAATTTCAAGTGCATAATCAAAAACATAACCTTTGTGTCCATCTTTTGTTAAGACGTATAGCCATTTCCCTTTAAGTGAGCCTGCTTCTGTTTCTTTCCCGATATCTATGATTTTCAATATAGCTTCTTTCGAAATTCTATATATTATGTTTTCTATATAACTGTCAGGAGATGTTCTTAATGGTAAGAGATCTTTTTTACTTATAGCATATTTGTTTACGTATGGTTGAATGCTCAGTTTGAAGTTTTCTGCTTCTTTTTTTGTTTGAAACTCTTCTATCGTAAATTTATGTACGATAAATTTTATTCCATTATAGTTTATTGTTACTGTTTTTTTCTCTTGATTAACATCTTCTATTTTGACAAGTGATCCGTTTGGCAATTTTTCTCTATTTTTTGAATCTAGGACAACACCATATTTGTTGTTTTTATTAAAACAAGATAGAAATAATATTGGCAATAAGATATAAATTAATTTTTTATTCATGTTAAAATCCTGATAATTTTTATTGATCTTAAGGTGTGTTTTGTTATGCATGACCTTTATTATATAATAAAAATAATGAAGTTATTAATTCAAGCGTTTGGACTAATGCTGGTTTTTAGCTGTTGTAAGATTGAGCAGAGCGAAATTCAAAGTCTCGTAGGTCTTTTAGAAGAGTCAAGTAAAAAAGGTTTAGATAGATTTCTTATTGTTGATAGGATAGTCGACATTCATATTCGCAATAAAGATTATCAAGATGCTTTAAGGTCTGTAAATCAAGAAATTGCTCATGATGAAAGTAGAGAATATTATCCTTTATATTTTTATTTGATGGGTAATATATATTCTTTAATTAAGGAAGACTTAGTGGCTTTTACCTATTATAGATATGTTGTTGATAATTTTGATGATTACATTTATGAAAATAGTTCTGTAAAATTAGATATTGCAAAAAGAGTTATCAATTTAAATATTGAAGCTAGGCACAAAATACGTTATTATAAGCTATTGCTTGATGATAGTGCAGAAAGTCTTACTAATTCAGATAGGGGTAATTATTATTACAATCTTGCGTTAAGTTTGGAGAGTATTCAAAATTATGATGAAGCGTATTTTTATTATAATAAATTGCTTTCAATACCAAGGTCAGACTTAAGAATAGATTCAATAGACTATTCTGGTGTAATTACAAAGATTAATTATTATAATAATCCGGATTTTATAATTTATAGAAATTTAAATGACTTGATTCAAGATGTTAAAAGATATATTTTTTCTGGGAATACTACAAAATTATTGAGTATAAGGGATAAACATAATTTTTTTATTCAAAGCTGGGATCAAAAGGGTGGTAAAAGTAATTCGATTAATACAAACAGTTTTTTGACAACGATGATTAAGCTTGGAAGTAGGAGAAAGAATGGAATACAGTTTGCAAGTGGTTTTGAGGCTGATTCTAGTGATGATATATCTTATCTTGGATCTAGTGGTTGGGAGCACATTTGGGAATGGTATTTTGTCTTTAAAAAAATTTCTTATCCAAAAGATCCAGAAATTAATAATGGTTGGGCTTGGATAGGTGTTTATCTGGGGAAAAAGTAGGGAGTTTTAATGTGAATTTATTAAGTGGCCTTTTGAGTTTTTTATTTTTATTTTATTCTAATGTCTCTATTATAAATGATTCTTTATCTAAGTCTAGCATAAAGAGAACAATTGATTGGGATACAAAGATCATTTATTTTGATATTATTAAACCGGTAGATGAAGATAAATTTGGCAGAGTTGGGCTTGATTCTACGTCTAGATTAGTGTTTAGCGTTAATGATTTTAAGGATACCTTAATAAGACAGTCTCTTTTTGAAATGATAATTGATTCTGATAATACTTTTGAGGATTATTTTGATTCTGATCCCCATTTAATACTTTATTTTTCAGGACTTAATAGCATTTTGAAGAGAGGATATACGAAATATTCGGAAGATTTAAAAAATATAACTGTTAGGTATGAGCTTTGTCTTTTTCCTGATTTTGTGAACTTATTCATAGCTCATAGTAAGCCTTATATGGCTTTTTATCCATTGATGAATACAAGTATTGATCAATTTGTTTATACTGGAATTATTATTTATGCAGGTGATGATTATCAATTTTCCTCAAGTGACGTTGTAAAATTAACGGATGCTTTTTTTATTAAGATTTATGATGAAAATATTAAGCTTTATTTTGATAAAAAAATGGTTGAGCCAGATGCACTTAGGAAGTGGGGAATGTTTGAATATACGAATGACATCTCTTATAAAAATAAAGATAGAGTTGGAGATTATCCTTTAAGGTTAATTGCTAAAGGAGTTTATGGTAAAAATCATTCAGATATCATACTTGATAAGTATTCTATTAATAAGATATTTTCAAATAAAAACAATGTTAATCTTTTAAGAGAGGGTAGGCTTGTTATTATTAAATAAGAGTCTGAAAATGTAATTTGGGGGCTTGTCTTTTTTAAGATAATAAATTAACATGGTATAAGAGTTTATTATAAAGGGAAGTAATGCCCTTATAGCTCAGGTGGTAGAGCACCACCATGGTAAGGTGGCGGTCGTCGGTTCAAATCCGATTGAGGGCTTTTTGTAGTCAGGAGTATTATTATGGGCAAGAAGAAAGGTAAAGGTGCTGTTGAGCTTATAGCTTTAGTATGTGAGGAAACAGGAATTAGAAATTATACGACTACTAAGAATAGGCGTAATAAGCAAGAAAAATTAGAATTAATGAAGTATTGTCCAATTCTCAGGAAGCATACTCTTCATAAAGAAGGTAAAATAAAATAATTAAAGTGATAGGTCAGTAGTTCAAGGGCAGAACGGCGGTCTCCAAAACCGCATGTTGGGGGTTCGAGTCCCTCCTGGCCTGTTGTCTGTATTGTTAAAGAGAGGCTTTTAAATGTTTAAATTTGTTAAAGAGAGTGTTTTGGAACTTAAAAAAATAACATGGCCTAAGTATGGTGAGGTAATAGGCAGCGGAAAACAGGTTTTTTGGTTAGTTGTTTTTATTTCTATTTTTTTAGGTATAGTAGATTATATCATGTATCTTGCTATAACTTATGTATTTTAAGGAAAGATTATGTCCAGGGCCTGGTATGTGTTACAGACTTTTTCTCAGTATGAGAGAAAGGTAGAACAAGAGATAAAACTTTTGATCAGTGAGGGCGTTTTTGGTAGTAATGTTTTAGATGTGAAGGCCCCTATTGAAAGGGTAGAAGAGATAAAAAACGGAAAAAAGAGAATACGGGAGAGAAAAATTTGGCCGGGTTATATTCTCATTGAGTTAGATTTGCCTGAACAGGATTGGAAAAGCACTGTAGCTAATATTATTAAGATACCCGGTGTTGTCAATTTTGTTGGTACTAATAAAGAGCAAAAACCTTTTCCAATTAGTGATGAGGAAGTTAAGAGTGTTTTTATGCTTGCTGGAGAGATTAAGGCAGATAAATCTATTTTTATACTTTATGATTTTGAAGAAGGTGAGAGAGTTAGAATTAAAGGAGGTCCTTTTGATTCTTTTGAGGGGGTTATTGGGTCTATCGACTATGAAAAAAAGAAATTGAAAGTTGCAGTTCAAATTTTTGGGAGATCAACTCCTGTTGAGGTTGATTTTCAGCATATAGAGAAAGTTTAATAATTAGTATATTAATGGGAGCTTAAAAGGCGTTATTACCATAAGGAGTTGTTTATGTCTAAGAAAAAAAAAGAAGTTGCTTGGATTAAGCTTCAAGTTCCAGCTGCTCAAGCTGCTCCAGGAGCTAAAATAGGTCAAGCCCTTGGACCACATGGTGTTAGTGGGCCTCAGTTTGTTAAGGAATTTAATGAGAGAACAGCAAAAATGGAGCCAGGGATTATCGTTCCTGTTATTATTACTGTTTATGCTGATAAGAGTTTTTCGTTTATTGTAAGAACTCCTCCAGCTTCGGTTTTGATTAAGAAGGCTGTTGGTATAGAGATAGGTTCTAAAAAATCAAATACAGAAAAGGTTGGGACTATATCAAAAGAAAAAGTAATGGAAATTGCAAGGGTTAAAATGCCTGATTTGAATGCAAAAACTGAACTTGCTGCATTTAAAATCATTGCAGGCAGTGCTCGTTCTATGGGTGTTGAGGTGGAAAAATAATGGCTAAGAGTGGGAAAAAATATATGCAAGCTCTATCTAAGGTAGATAAGCTTAAATCTTACAGCATAGATGATGCAATCTCTTTATTAAAAGAGATCAAATTTGTTAGATTTGATGAAACTATAGATATATCTGTTAATCTCAATTTAAAGAAGAATCATACAGTTAGGGATACAGTTGTTTTGCCAAATCAATTTATGAGAGAAAAGCGAATACTTGTTTTTGCAAAAGGTGATAAAGCTGAGGAAGCAAGGGAAGCTGGTGCTGCTTATGTTGGAGATGATGATCTGATTAACAAGGTTAAAGGTGGTTTTATTGATTTTGATGTTGTTGTTGCAACACCTGATATGATGAGGGATGTAGGGAAACTTGGTCCTATCTTAGGTAAGAGAGGGTTAATGCCAAATCCTAAGACACAAACAATTACAAATGATTTAAAGGGTACAATAGCTAGTCTTAAGAAGGGTCGTACAGAGTTTAGGGCAAATAAAAATGGTGTTATCAATTTTTCTATTGGTAAGTCTTCTATGGATAACAGTAAGGTGAAGGAAAATTATGATGAATTTATTAAGGAATTACTTAAAAGACGCCCAAGTGATTTAAAAGGTACTTTTGTAGATAGTGTTTATATGTCATCTACCATGGGACCTTCTGTGAAGATTGATTTTGTTTAGGAGTTGAATTATGCATGCAAAGGTAAATCCTAAAAAGATTGAAATGTTTAATTTGTTGAAAAAGTTTTTAGATGGTAAGGATAATATTTTTTTTCTAGATTACAGAGGTTTGACAGTATCAACGCTTACTGAGTTGAGAAATAGAGTTGAAAATGAGAAAGGTGAATTAAAGGTTGTAAAAAATAATATAATGAAGCGAGTTTTAAAAGATAGACACATGGAAGGTCTTGATTCTTATCTTTTAGGACCAACAGCTGTTGTTACTGCTGTTGATGAGGCTAATGTGATTGCAAAAATTTTTTATGAATTTGTTAAAACTAGCTCTTTAAAAGTTAAGGGGGGGATTGTTTTAGGAGAAGTTTATGATGAGGCTAAACTTAATTCGTATAGTAAACTTCCTACTAAAAAGGAATCTATTTCTTTATTTATGAGTGTGCTTAAAGCACCAATTTTAAAACTTGCAAGAACTTTAAAGGCTTTGTCTGATGTTAAAGATGTTAATGTTTAATCAGAACAGTGTTAGTCTTAATACAGTGCATGCTATCACTGTTTGAAATAATGTGAAAGAAAGGAGTTAAGTTAATATGGCACTAAGTAAAGAGGATATTTTAACATGGCTTGAAGAAGCCAAGACATCTGAAGTTGTTGAGCTTGTAACAGCTATTGAGGAAAAATTTGGAGTTACTGCTGCTGCAGTTGCTGTTGCTGCTGGATCTGGTCCTGCTGCAGGTGATGCTGAAGAACAAACTGAATTTGATGTAATGCTTATGTCTTTTGGAGATAGTAAAATAAACGTTATTAAGGAAGTAAGAGCTGTTACTGGACTTGGACTTGGAGAGGCTAAAGCTTTAGTTGAAGCTGCACCTAAAGCAGTTAAGGAAGGTGTTTCGAAAGCAGATGCTGAGGATATAAAGAAGAAACTAGAAGCAGTTGGTGCAAAAGTTGAAATTAAATAAAACATTAAAAATATGCCAGATTTGTTATTCCACATGTCACTTTAGTGGCATGTGGTTTATTGTGTCTTAAAAAAGGAGTCTTTTAATGATAAAAAGGGTTCATCTAGGACAAGGAAAAGCCGAAGAAATCTTAGACTTACCTAACCTAATAGAAATACAATTGAATTCTTATGAAAAATTTTTGCAGCTTGATAGATTAAAGAATAATAAACCTTTGCTTAATGAAGGCCTTGAATCTGTTTTTAGAGATGTTTTTCCTATGAAAAATAGCAATGGTGAAGTTGTGCTTGAATATGAGAAATACTATGTTGAATATGATTCTCTTAGTTTTACTGAAAAAGAATGCAAAAGAAAGGGCCAAAGTTATGAGGCTGTTTTAAAGATAAGATTAAATTTACAGTTTCTAACAACAGGAGAGATAAGACAAAAAGATGTCTATATGGGGACTATTCCTTTAATGACTGATAGAGGGACTTTTATTGTTAATGGTGCTGAGAGAGTAATTGTATCGCAGATTCATAGATCTCCTGGAGTTGTTTTTTACAAGGAAAAAGATTTATATTATGCTCGTATTATTCCTTATCGTGGTTCTTGGTTGGAATTTGAGATCGACACAAAAAAAGATTACCTTTATGTTAAGATAGACAGAAAAAAAAGAATACTTGTTACTCTTTTCTTAAGAGCCTTAGGTCTTGATACTAGGGAAAAGATAATTGAAACTTTTTATAAGATAAAAAAAATTGAAGTAAATGAAGATACTAAAAGAGAAATTACAGGGCAATATTTAGCAGTAAACATTACCATAAAAGAAAATATGACTTATCGTGCAGGTGATAAAATAACTTTGCAAGATATTGAAGATTTCTTGCAAAATGGGGTAAAAGAAATAGACCTTATTGATGTTGATGGATATGATAGTGTTCCTGGGAAACGTTTTATCAGTTCTGATGTTATTTTGAACTGTTTTGAGAAGGAAGATGCTTATTTTTCTTTAAAGGATGGTTTTAAAGAGCTTTCAAGAGAATCTGTGATGCTTGCGGTTTATAGTGTGCTTTTACCTGGAGAGCCAATATCTATTGATAATGCTGAGAATGATTTAAGAACTGTATTTTTTTCAGAGAAGAGATATGATCTTGGTCATGTGGGGCGATATAAGCTTTCTAAAAAGTTTGGTCTTAATGACTTAACGACTTCAGTGCTTACTATGACAGATATAGTAAATACGATATCTCATCTTTTAAGAATATATGATGGACATGATGTTCTTGATGACATTGATCATCTTGGAAATAGAAGAGTTCGTTCTGTTGGTGAATTGCTTACAAATATATATAAAGGTGCAATGTCAAGAGTAGAAAAAATTGCAAAAGATAGAATGTCTAATAAAGAAGTGTTTAATCTTAAACCCCAAGAATTAATAAGTGTTAAGCCTATTGTTTCTGCTGTTAAAGAATTTTTTGCAACTAGTCAGCTTTCACAATTTATGGATCAGATTAATCCTTTAGCTGAATTGACGCATAAAAGGCGTCTTAATGCTTTAGGTCCCGGGGGACTCTCAAGAGATCGTGCAGGTTTTGAAGTAAGGGATGTGCATTATACCCATTATGGTAGAATGTGTCCTATTGAAACTCCTGAGGGACCAAATATTGGTCTTATTGTTTCTTTAGCTACGTATGCAAAGGTGAATGATTATGGGTTTCTAGAAACCCCTTATAGAAAAGTAGTTAATGGCAAGGTTACTGATGAGATCGAGTATTTGTCTGCAATTGATGAAGAGAAAAAATGTATTGCTCAGGCAAATGCGGCTGTTAATGCTGAGAGTAATTATATTGATGATTTAATTTCTGTTAGAGTTTCTGGTGATTATACTACAATGATTCCTAAGAATATTGATTATATGGATGTTTCACCTAGACAATTAATTTCTGTTTCTTCGGCATTGATACCTTTTCTTGAGCATAATGATGCAAATCGTGCTCTTATGGGTTCAAATATGCAACGTCAGGCAGTTCCTTTGTTATTTCCACAACCTCCTATTGTTGGTACTGGTATGGAACGAATAGTTGCTAAGGATTCTGGTGTTGTTATTAAGGCAAAAAGATCAGGTACCGTTGTATTGGCAACGAGCAAGAGAATAGTTATCAGACCTGATAATGCTGATGGTGAGCATGATTTGGATGAATATGAACTTGCAAAATATGAGAGGACAAATCAGGACACTTCTTTTAACCATTCAGTTTTGATTAAGGAAGGTCAAGTAGTTAATAAGGGTGAAATAATAGCTGATGGTCCTGCTACTAGATATGGAGAACTGGCCCTTGGGAACAATTTGTTGGTTGGTTTTATTCCTTGGAATGGATTCAATTATGAAGATGCTATATTAATCTCGGAGAGAATTGTAAAGGAAGACCTTTACACTTCAATTCATATTAAAGAATTTAGTATTGAGGTAAGGGAGACTAAGCTTGGGCCTGAAAAAATTACAGCTGATATTCCCAATGTTAGTGGAAAGATATTAAATAAGCTTGATGAAAATGGAATTGTAAGGATAGGTACTTATGTAAAGCCGGGTGATATCTTGATTGGTAAGGTTACACCAAAATCAGAGGGAGACATTACTCCTGAATTTAAGCTTTTGACATCTATTTTTGGTGAAAAGGCTAAGGATGTTAAGAATAATTCACTCAAAGTACCACATGGTACTGAGGGTACTGTAATTGATGTTCAAAGAATTACTAAGGATGATGTTGGTAATCTTCCACCTGGTGTTGACGAAATATTAAAAGTTTATGTTGCCAAGAAAAGGAGACTTAAAGAGGGTGATAAGATGGCAGGAAGACATGGGAATAAGGGTGTAGTTGCAAAGATCCTTCCTGTTGAAGATATGCCATATCTTGCAGATGGAACCCCTCTTGATATATGTCTAAATCCTTTAGGAGTACCGTCTCGTATGAATATTGGGCAACTAATGGAGTCTCAGCTTGGTCTTGCTGGTAAATATCTTAGTGAATATTATGATGTTCCTGTGTTTGAGTCTGCTACAAATGAATGTATTCAAGAAAAGTTGAAAAAAGCCGGATTTAATGAAACGTCAAAAGCAATTTTATATGATGGATATACAGGGGAACCATTTGAGAATGAGGTAATGGTTGGAATTATATATATGCTTAAGCTGCATCACCTTGTTGACGATAAGATGCATGCAAGATCCACAGGTCCTTATTCACTTGTGTCTCAACAACCTCTTGGAGGAAAGGCACAATTTGGTGGTCAAAGACTTGGAGAGATGGAAGTTTGGGCACTTGAAGCTTATGGAGCTGCTTATACTCTTCAAGAGCTCTTAACAGTAAAATCAGATGATATGTCAGGTAGAGTTAAAATATATGAGAATATTGTTAAAGGTATTCCTACCAATGTATCTGGAATTCCTGAATCTTTCAATGTTTTGATGCAAGAACTAAGAGGTCTTGGTTTTGATTTATCAATTTATGATGATAATGGCAATCAAATTCCTTTGACAGAAAAGGAAGAGGAATTAATTAATAAAACTTAGGTTTTGAGGGTTTTATGAAAGAGATAAAAGATTTTGAAAAGATAAGAATAAAGATAGCATCTCCTGATCAAATTAGGAGTTGGTCTTATGGAGAGGTTAAAAAATCTGAAACTATTAACTATAGAACTTTAAGACCTGAGAAAGATGGTCTTTTTTGCGAGAGAATTTTTGGAACTACTAAAGAATGGGAATGTTATTGTGGAAAGTTTAAGTCAATAAGATATAAAGGTATTATTTGTGATCGTTGTAATGTTGAGGTGACTCATTTTAAAGTTAGACGTGAGAGAATGGGGCATATTGAACTCTCAGCTCCTGTTGCTCATATCTGGTATTATAAATATATTCCTTCTAGAATTGGTCTTTTACTTGATATTACAGCTTCTAATTTAAACTCTATTCTTTATTATGAAAAGTATATCGTAATTGAGCCAGGTGATACTGATCTTAAGAAGATGCAACTTTTAAATGAAGATGAATACTCTGAAGCAAAAGAGAGATATGGAATGTCTTTTAGTGCTTCAATGGGTGCTGAGGCCATTAAAACTTTACTTGAGAATCTTGATCTTGATGAACTTTCATCCAAGCTTAGGCTTCAGATGATTGATAAAGATGATAAGACAGATAAAAAACTTTTAAGACGTCTTGAAATCATTGAAAATTTTAAAGTTTCTGGAAATAAGCCAGAATGGATGATTATGGATGTTCTTCCTGTTATTCCTCCAGAAATTAGACCGATGGTTCAACTTGATGGTGGAAGATTTGCAACTTCTGATCTCAATGACCTTTATAGAAGAGTAATAAATAGAAATAATAGGTTAAGAAAACTTTTGCTTCTTAATGCACCTGAGATTATTGTCAGAAATGAAAAAAGAATGTTACAAGAATCAGTTGATTCTCTTTTTGATAATTCTCATAAGAGAAAGGTTGTGAAGGGTACATCCAATAGACCCCTTAAATCTCTCTCTGATGCACTCAAGGGTAAACAAGGTAGATTTAGGCAAAACCTTCTTGGAAAGAGAGTTGATTATTCAGGTCGTTCTGTAATTGTTGTGGGACCTGAACTTAAGTTACATCAATGTGGTATTCCTGCAAAGATGGCGCTTGAGCTTTTTAAACCATTTGTAATTAGAAAATTGATTGAGAGTGAATCTGTATTTAACATAAAGCGAGCAAAGAGTTTAATTGAGCAAGAAGTAGATGAAGTATGGCAGATTTTAGACAATGTTATTAAAGAACATCCTGTGCTTTTAAACCGAGCCCCAACACTTCACAGGCTGGGAATACAAGCTTTTGAACCAGTGTTAGTTGAAGGTAAGGCAATTAAATTACATCCTCTTGTTTGTCATGCATATAATGCTGACTTTGATGGAGATCAGATGGCTGTACATGTTCCTTTAACACCTGCAGCACAGGCTGAAAGTTGGGCTTTGATGTTGTCAACTAATAATTTGTTAAATCCTGCGAACGGACATCCTATTGTATTTCCGTCTCAAGATATTATATTAGGTCTTTATTACTTAACTATGGAGAGGAAAAATGTAGTGGGAGAAGGGCGTAAGTTCTCTAATTTCAATCATGTTCTTCTTGCAATTAATAATAAAAGTCTAGACTATAATGCGCGGATTTATGTAAAGGTTGATGGTGAGTATATAGAAACTACGGCAGGATGTGTTGTATTTAATGAGGCTTTACCAGGGAGTATTTCATTTGTAAATAAAACCCTTAGCGATTATGAGTTACAGAATTTGATTTCTGAAGTTTATGTTGTGTATGGTTCCTCTATTGTAATTGAGATGTTGGATATTATTAAGGAACTTGGGTTTAAATATGCTACTAAATTTGGATGTACAATAAGTATGAGTGATATTATTGTGCCTGAAGAGAAGAAAGTATATGTGGATAAGGCTAATAGAGAAATTGCAAAAATTCAGAGTGATTATACTAAAGGTGTTATTACTGGAGAAGAGAGATACAACAATGTTGTTTCTGTTTGGTCAAAGACAAATGAAGAGCTTACCAATAAGATGATGGAAATTCTTAAAAAAGATAGAGATGGATTTAATGTGATTTATATGATGGCTGATTCTGGTGCTCGTGGGAGTAGAAATCAGATAAGACAGCTTGCGGGAATGAGAGGATTGATGGCTAAAACCTCTGGGGATATTATTGAACTTCCAATTATTTCTAATTTTAAAGAAGGGCTTTCTGTTATAGAGTTTTTTATCTCTACAAATGGTGCAAGGAAGGGACTTGCAGATACAGCTCTTAAGACAGCGGATGCCGGATATTTAACTCGAAGATTGGTAGATATTGCTCAAGATGTTGTTGTTAGAATAGAAGATTGTGGAACTATTAATGGTATAAAAGTTGAGGCTTTAAAAAATGGTGAAGAAATAGTTGAGCCTTTAAGAGAAAAAGCCGTTGGTAGTTATTCAATTGAGAGAATAAAAAGTCCTATTACGGGCGAGATTATTTTAGATGTAAATGAAGAAATTACAGAGGATAAGATAAAGTTATTGGAAACCGTTGGTATTGACAAGCTTGTAATTAGATCTGTTTTAACTTGCGAAGCTGAGCATGGAGTTTGTCAAAAATGTTATGGACGTGACTTTTCAAATAATAAACCTGTTAATATTGGAGAGGCTGTTGGGATAATAGCAGCTCAGTCAATAGGTCAGCCAGGAACACAGCTTACCATGAGAACTTTTCACATTGGGGGAGTTGCGCAGGCTGGTAGTGAAGATGATAAGATTGCGCTTAAAAACTCTTTTATTCTTAATGGATTAGAGGGATTTAATGTGCAAGTTAATGGCGGATTGCTTTTTACAAGAAAAGGAACTTTAAGAGTAATAAATGTTATTTATGAAGAAGATATTAAGGATATTAAAGAGCTTAAGGTATTAGATTCTCAAAAGGTAATTAAGGGAATGCCTTTGTTTACAAGCAAGGATGGTATTGATGTATTATCATCTCATATTGGTTATGTTAAAATTAAAGATAACAAGCTGATGATTGTCTCTGAAGAGCAAGAGATATCTTTAAAGACTGGTACGAAACTTGAGGTTAATGTGGGTGATTATGTTGAGGCTGGGCGTATAATTGGAACATTTGATCCATTTGCGGAACCAATTATTGCTGAAGTTAGGGGAAAAGTTAAATTTAAAGATATTATTTTAGGAACGACTCTTAAAGAAGAAATAAACCTTGAAACGGGAAATATTGAGAAGAGAATTACAGATCAAGTGTTTGAATCTCTTGATCCTAGGATTTTAATTATTAATGATAGAGGAATTGAGATTTCATCTTATGTTCTTCCTGGAGATGCTTATCTGCAAGTTGAAGATGGACAAGATATTGATATAGGAGATATTATTGCTAAACTTTCCAAAGGTTCTGAAAAAACTCAAGATATTACTGGTGGTCTTCCTAGGGTTAATGATTTATTTGAGACAAGAATTCCAAAGAATTTGACTGAGATGGCGAAGGTAAGTGGAGTTGTTCAGTTTAAAGCGATTCAAAAAGGTAAGAGACTCATTAATGTTTTAGATGAGTATGGAGTTGAGCATAAGCATTATATTCCTGCTGGGAAACATCTTTTAGTTAGGGATGGAGACGTTGTTAAGGCTGGAGATATGCTTTGTGATGGAAGAATTAATCCTCATGATGTTCTTGAAATTCTTGGTGGAATTAGTTTGCAAGAATTTTTATTAGCAGAAATTCAGGATGTTTATAGGAAACAGGGTGTAAGTATTAATGATAAGCATATTGGTGTGATCATTAAACAGATGATGAAGAAAGTTAAGATTGTATCTGTAGGTGATACTAATTTTGTTTATAACCAAAAGGTAGATAAGCATACTTTTTATGACCAAAATAAAAGGGTAATTGAACAGGGTGGTGAGCCTGCAGTGGCTAGTCCAATCCTTATTGGGATAACAAAGGCATCACTTAATATCGATTCATTTATTTCAGCTGCTTCTTTCCAAGAAACGACTAAAGTGTTAACAGATGCTTCAATTGCAGGTAGTGTCGATGATCTTAAAGGTCTTAAGGAGAATGTTGTTATTGGACATTTAATTCCTACTGGAACAGGTATGAATTTATATAAAAGAGTTAAGGTGAGGGAAAATTCAAGCTCTGAGATATAGCTTGAAAATAAATTATATATTTGATACCATTTATTGGTAAAATTAGGAAAAAGGGAGCATAGATGCCTACAATCAATCAACTAATTAGGAAGCCAAGAAAGAGTCAAAAAGAAAAGACAGCATCTCCTGCGCTTCAAAATTGTCCTCAACGAAGAGGAATTTGTACTCGTGTAATGACGGTTACACCTAAGAAACCCAATTCAGCTTTGAGGAAAGTAGCCCGTGTTAGGCTTTCAAATGGATTTGAAGTAACAGTTTATATTCCAGGGATTGGTCATAATTTACAAGAGCATTCAGTTGTTTTAATTAGAGGTGGACGAGTTAAAGATTTGCCAGGTGTTAGGTACCATATCATCAGAGGAGCTAAGGATACTCTCGGTGTTAATAATCGGAAGCAAGGTCGTTCTAAGTATGGAACTAAAAAACCAAAAGCTTAAGAGGTATAGATTGTATGTCAAGAAAGAGTAAAAAAGTTAAAAAAAAGGTCTTTAAAGATTCTAAGTATGATTCTCAAGTTATTGCTAAATTTGTGAATAGAATGATGTATGATGGAAAAAAATCCATCAGTGAAGCCATAGTTTATAATTCAATTGATATTCTTGCAGAAAAAACTGAGGAAGTTGATAAGGTTGCTGCTTTTAGTAAGGCTTTAGATAATGTTAAACCATTGGTAGAGGTTAGAAGTAGGAGGGTTGGTGGTGCTACTTATCAAGTTCCAGTTGAAGTTAGAGAGGAAAGGCGTGAGGCTTTGGCAATGAAGTGGATTATTGCAGCTGCCAGAAAAGCAAGTGGAAAATCAATGCAAGAAAAATTGGGAAATGAACTTGTTAATTCTTATAATTCAACAGGTGTTGCTTTTAAAAAAAGGGAAGATACTCATAGAATGGCAGAGGCAAATAGAGCCTTCACACATTACAGATGGTAATCGTAAAATACCTTTTTAATATATTGTTGTGAGGTGTGTTGATCTTAGATATAATTGATTAGGGGTATCTATATGTTAAAAAAGGTTTTTTTGTTTTTTTTTATTTTAGGTTGTTCAGGTTCACAAGATCAAACTTCACTTTCTGATACTATTTCTGTCATTGTTGATGGGACCTTTGATGATAGAGGTTTTAATGAGAGTTCTTCCAATGCAATGGCTCAAATTAAAGAAGAGTTTAAAGTTAATATAATTCGGAAAGAATCCAAGGTTTCTGACTATTTAGCAGATATTGGGGGATTGGAAGAAGGTGGTTCTAGTTTAGTTTGGGGAGTTGGTTTTAAGTTTACAGATACGTTTTTGCGAAAATCTCTTGAAAATACCAATGTGAATTATGGAATTATTGAAGGTGCTTACGCAGAAGATGTTGAGTTGCCCAAGAATTTATTGAATGTCAATTTTAGATCTGAGGAAGGAGCATTTTTAGTTGGTTATTTAGCCGCTAATGCATCTAAGACAGGTAAGATTGGGTTTTTAGGTGGAATGGAAGGTATAGTTGTTAATGCATTTAGATATGGATATGAAGCTGGTGCTAAGTATGCAAATAAAGATATTGAGTTGAATTCTCAATATGTGGGGACATTCTCTGATGTTTCTCTTGGACATTTAATGGCAAGTAAGATGTATGCTTCTGGGGTTGATATTATATTTACAGCAGCAGGTCTCTCAGGTCTTGGCGCTATTGAGATTGCAAAAGAGCTTGGAAATGGATATTACATTATTGGTGTTGATCAGGATCAGTCATATCTTGCACCTGATAATGTACTCTTATCATATGTTAAGAGGGTTGACGTAGTTATGTTAGATTTGATGAGATCTTATCTAGACTTTGGCAAGTGGAATGGTGGAGATAACTTAGAATTTGGACTTAAAGATGGAGCACTTGATTTGATTTTTAATAAATCAGTAAATTTAGATTTAATCAAAGATTATGATTTTCTTTCAGAAATTAAAAACAAAATAGTTGGTAATGAGATTAAAGTTCCTAAAGACGAAAAATCTTATGGTGACTTTGTTGTTAATCTGTGACATAAGAGCTAATATAACTATGAGGAGTTTTTATATGAATAAATTCATAATGTTCATTTTTGCTATGTTAGCTTTTTTAGGTTGTGATAAAAAATCATTGACTTCTAAATCTTTGGCAAAGTCCATAGTTTCTCTGATAGTTGATGGAACTTTCGATGACAAATCATTTGGTGAGGATGCTTGGAAAGGTGCTCAAATGTTAGAAGAAGATTTTGGAGTTGAGATTATTGATAAAGCTTCAACAAGTACTGCTTATGCGAGTGATTTAGAAGATCTTAAAGATAAAGGTTCCAGCATTATCTGGGGAGTTGGTTTTAGACTTCAAGAAGCTACTGAGCAGGCCGCTACCCTTAATAAGGGTATTAATTATGGAATTGTTGATATTATTTGTGAGGATGATATAAATTTGCCTGATAATTTGCTTGGCCTCTCATTTAAAGTTGAAGAGGCTTCATTTTTAGCTGGATATTTAGCTGCAAAGGCATCTAAGACAGGTAAGATTGGGTTTTTAGGTGGAATGGAAGGTGTAGTTATTAATGCATTTAGATATGGATATGAAGCTGGTGCTAAGTATGCAAATAAAGATATTGAGTTGAATTCTCAGTATGTGGGATCATTTGTAGATTTATCTTTAGCTAGGACTATTGCTTTAAAGATGTATAAAGATGGTACCGATGTCATATTTGTAGCAGCAGGTCTTGCAGGTCTTGGTGCAATTGAGGTTTCAAAGGAACTTGGGACTGGACATTATATCGTTGGAGTTGATCAAGATCAGTCATATCTTGCACCTGATAATGTTTTAACGTCAGTTGTTAAAAATGTTGGAAATTCTGTTTATGAAATAACAAAAAATTATTTGGATACAAATAATTTTGATGGTGGAAAAGTATTAAAATTAGGACTTAAAAACGGTTCTGTAAGTATTGTTAAGCATAATTCCATTAAAGATGCTATTAAAGTCGAGATTGAGACTATAGAAGATAAAATAGTTGGTGGCGATATTTCAGTTCCAAGTAATCTTGACGAATATAATAAGTTTTTAGATGTTTATAATCTATTGAATTGATTTCTTGCTTAAAGAGAGGCAATTTCATTAATGTTTATTTTTTTAAATTTACCTTTACTTTATGCAAGGTAAATTTTGATGTTTATGATAACTTATTGTTATTTTTGTTGGTAGGTTTCTAAAAATTAAAAAATGTTTAAAGTTATTTTATAAGGAGAGGATAGGTTGTGTCAAAAAATTTATGTTTTATAATTTTGTTTATTTTATTGTTTGTATCTTGTTTTTCTTCAAAAGAGTCTTCTTCTTTTATTGATAGACAAATTATTATGGGAATCATGTTTCCAGGTAATTTCGATGATAAAGGATATTTTCAAAATGCTTTTGAAGGTGTCGTTAAAATAAAAAATGAATTTGGAATTAAGCTTATTCCAAAAGTTTTAACACCTTATCCTGTTGAAGGCAAAAGATTAATGACGGCTAGTGAAGTATTAGAAGAAGATGTTTACACATTGCAAAAGGATGGTGCCAATCTTATTTGGCTTATTAGTGCTCATTTTTCAGATTCTGCCTTAAGACTTGCTCATAAAAATACAAATATTTTTTATGGAATTATAGATCCTGTTGGTTATGATAATAATATCTTAATCCCTAAAAATTTTTTAGTTATTCATTTTAAAGCTGAGGAAGGATCATTTTTAGCTGGTTATCTTGCTGCTAAGATGAGTAAGAGTAATAGGATTGGATTTTTGACTGGTGTTAATATTAAGTATGTTGAGAGATTTTTAGTTGGCTTTAGAGCAGGGGCTTTTTACGCGGAACCTAAAACAAAAATGATTGTAAAGAGAGTTTTAGACGAATTTAGTGAAGCTTCTGGTAAATTTGTTGCCAAACACATGTATATTGAGGATGGTGTTGATGTTATTTTTCCTGTAATGGGTCCTGCTGCACTTGGTGTGTTTTCTGCTGCAAAGGAGCTTGGAGCTGGTCATTACGTCATTGGAGTTAATAAGGATCAGTCATACCTTGCACCTAATCATGTTATTACTTCTATGCTTAAGGATGTTGGAAAGGCAATATATAATTGTTCATTAGATGCTGTAAAAGGACACAAATTTAATGGTGGTAGGATAATTGAAGAAGGAGTAAAAGAAGGTGTTATAGATATTGTCAAAGATCCTAATGTTATTGGCAATAATTTATTTGATACCATTACAAAGATTCAGACTGAGATAGTTAATGGAAAACTTATTATACCTTCTACTGAATATGAATTTGATTTATTTAAGGCAAGATTGTAAACTTTTTAATTAGATTTATTTAAAGGGAGATATTATGTGAAAAATTTATTTTTAATTTTATTTATTTTGTGTTGTTCATGTTATACTTCGAAAGTTAATGGCAATCTTGCTAAGATTGCCGTTTTGGTTGATGGAATTTTTGATGATAAGACTTTTAATAAAGGTGCTTGGGACGGTGCTAAAAAAGTAGAAAAAAAATTTGGATTGGAAATAGTTATGAAAGAATCTAATTCAAATTCTTATTTAGCCGATCTTGAATCATTAAAGAATAATGGTTCAAATTTTATCTGGTTAATTGGATATAAGTTTAGTGATTCTGCTATTACTGTTGCTTTAAAAAACCCAGAGATTAAATATGTAATTATTGATCCTGTTTATGATAGTGATTTAGTCATTCCTGAAAATTTGTCAGCCATAACTTTTAGAAATGAAGAAGGAGCATTTTTGGTAGGTTATATTGCAGCTAGGATATCTAAAACGGGTAAAATAGGATTTTTAGGTGGAATTGATAACATAATTATTAATGCATTTAGGTATGGGTATGAAGCGGGTGCTATGTATGCAAATAGGAATATCAATATTGATAGTAATTATATTGGTAGTTTTGTTAATATTGATACTGGAAGAAATATGGCAAATGAGATGTATGCAGATAAAGTAGACATTATTTATCATGTTGCGGGTTTAGCTGGACTTGGAGTTATTGAGGCTGCGAGCAACTTTGGAGATGAGTTTTATGTTATTGGAGTTGATCAGGATCAGTCACATCTTGCACCTGAGAGTGTAATTACATCTTCAATCAAAGATATTGGACGAATTTTGAATATTATAATTTCTAATTACTTAAAAACTAATGCTTTTGAAGGGGGGCATATATTAAATTATGGATTAAGGGAGAGCTTTTTAGATTTTGTTAAAAATCCTAAGATGATTTCTTTCAAGCTTGAAAAGGAATTAGATGATATTTCTGAAAAGATAATTAACAAGAAGATTGTTGTCCCAAATAATGAAACTACTTATAATAAATTCCTGAAAGAATTTGTTAATTAGTTTTAATTTTAAGTAATTTTTGGAAAATATATTTTCATTTTTAATATCAGTTAGGTTTGTGTGTTTATCGTTTAGGCCTAAGTTTTTTAATTATTTTAAGTTACATCAATCTGTTGTTGCAATATATAGTTTTAACTAATTTATTTTGCTTGGGTATTGCTTAGTTTTAAAATTGTGTTTAATATTAAAATTTTTGGTTTTCAGTCTTATTTTGTTATTATTATAATGTATAATAGATAGGAGTTGATTGATATTTGTTTTTCAGAGGTTCGAGCATTGAATAAGAGTGTTTTTCCCAAAATTTACTATTACGATCAGGATTTTATTGATATTTATAATAAGAGTCTTTCTTGGATTCGAGACAAAATTGTTTTTTCTCAAGCTTTGGAGAGGGGTAAAAAGGATAAAAACTATTATTCTGAAAATCTTGAATTTATAGATCAACTTCAAACTTGTCTTTCAAGCTTTTTTCTTGTTTATAGTAATGGGGAATATTCTCCCACATCTACTATTGATAAATTTTATGAACTTCAAGAAGCATCTGGTGCAATTAGAGCTCGTTATGACCGCAATAATAATATTGTTCATATAGAAGGAAATGATGAGGGTATTGGCTTGCCCATTTTTGCTTGGGTTGAATACAATTTATATCATAAAACAGGCAATAAGAAACGTATCTGTGATGTTTTACCAGTTCTTGATAAGTATTATAAGTGGATAGAGAAAAAGTTTTTAAAAGCAAATGGCCTTTATTCAATTGATATGAATAAGATTTTTTATAAAAATTCTCCCAGAAAGGATGCTTATTATCCGATAGATTTTAATTCATTTCAAGTACACAGTGCATATTGTATTGCAAAATTGGCAGACATATTAAACGATAAAAATTTATCCCTCGAGTATAAAAAAAGATTTTTTTCTCTTAAGGCTAAAATTAATTCATTGATGTGGGATGAAAAAGATGGTTTTTATTATGATCTTGATATTAACGAAAATATTGTTAGGTGCAAGACAATAGTAGGATTTTTACCACTGCTCTCCGAAATTCCAAGTGAGGATAGAATAGAGAGAATGATTTTTTATTTAAAAAGTCATGAACACTTTGGAACCCCAAATCCTTTCCCTACTCTTTCAGCTAATGAGCCTAGCTTTAATTTAGATGGAAATGGATATTATGGTTCTGTGTATACTTATATGAATTTTTTTGTTATTAAGGGACTTGAATACTGTAGACGTGCAAATATTGCAAGAGAATTTACCATAAGACATCTATATTATATATTAGATACTCTCTTGCCTGATGACAAAGTTAAGGGACATGTTTGGGAGGCATATAAGCCAATGAAAGAGGGACCCGCATATTTAGATGTTGAGAAAAAGATTCTTCCAGAAAAAGATGTT
Organism: Borrelia puertoricensis; assembly: GCF_023035875.1. Classification (NCBI taxonomy): domain Bacteria; kingdom Pseudomonadati; phylum Spirochaetota; class Spirochaetia; order Spirochaetales; family Borreliaceae; genus Borrelia; species Borrelia puertoricensis. The sequence continues at coordinate 391,443 of NZ_CP075379.1, read as the reverse complement.
ATTTGTTATCTTGCACTTTTTAGTATTAGCCTGATGATAGAAAATATTATTGGACTTACAATTAGTCTTCCCGATAAAACAGTTTATTGGAATATTCCTGCTCTTGAAGTTATGGGAATAGAGAGTTTATCACTTAAAAAAAATCAAACCACAATTATATGTAATAAGGGCAAGAGGGGCTGGGAGATCAAGATGGAGTCTGAGAAACTTTATTACTTTACAATAAATATATTGAATAAAAAGGAAAAGACTCTGCCTATACCTTCAGGTAGATGTTCAATGCTTTTAGATAAGCTTTAATTAATAATTTGGCTATAAACATTTATTCAAAATTAAAATCTTGGAGATATTGATATGATAGATGTTGTATTTTTAAGAACCTTGCTTGAAGAGAAGAAATATTCTGACATAAAGGAAGAGCTTTTAAAATATGATGCTTTTGATATTAGTGAAGCTTTAAAAAAACTTAATGGTTCTGATTTGATTTTACTTTATAGATTCCTCCCCAAAAAAGTTGCTGTTGAAGCTTTTTCTAATTTTGATCAAGGCACAAAAAATAAATTAGCTAATTCTTTTACAAACAGAGAAATAAGAGAGATGATAGATGAATTGAATCTTGATGATGTTATTGATCTCTTAGAAGAAGTTCCAGCAAATGTTGTGCAAAGATTTTTAGCAAGTTCTACTGAGGAGAATAGAGAAATTATTAATAAATTCCTGTCTTACAGTGATGACTCTGCTGGTTCAATTGTGACAATAGAATATATTGAGCTTAAAGATTATTTTTGTGTGGGAGAAGCTCTTGATTATATTAGAAAGGTTGCAAAAACTAAAGAAGACATTTATACCTATTATATTACAGATGAAGAAAAACGGTTAAAAGGTGTCATCAAAATTGAAGATTTGATGTTATCTGGTGATAATGTTATCATTTCTGCAATAATGAGGAGTAGCGGATTTTATATTGTTAAAGTTGGTGATGGAAAGGAAGATGTTGCTCTTCTTTTTCAGAATCATGATATCTCAAGTGTTCCTGTTGTTGATAATGAAGGGCGAATGATAGGAGTTATCATTATTGATGATATTCTTGAAGTTATTCAGAATTTAAATACTGAAGATTTCCAGATAATGGCAGCAGTTACTCCTTTAGGTAAGTCTTATCTTGATACTTCTATTTTTGATATGACAAAAAATAGAATAATTTGGCTTTTGATTCTTATGATATCTTCTACCTTAACCGCCACTATAATCACTAATTATCAGCATTTGGTTTTATCTTTAGTTATTTTAACTAGTTTTATTCCACTTTTAATGGATACTTCGGGTAATGCTGGTTCTCAGGCATCTGCATTGATTATTCGTGAGCTTGCTCTTGGAACTCTTAAAGTAAAGGATTTTTTCAAGGTGCTACTTAAGGAAGTATGTGTTAGTATTCTAGTTGGTTCAATTCTTGCTAGTATTAATTTTTTAAGAATTGTGTTTTTTGTAATTCCTGAGCATACTGAGAAATTCAAAATAGCTTTTGTTGTTTCTGCATGTTTGATGATAGGATTGATGGTAGCAAAAATATTGGGAGGTCTTTTACCTATTTTAGCCAAGTTCATAAGAATAGATCCAGCTTTAATGGCTGGACCTTTAATTACTACTATTGCTGATGTTGTTACCTTAATTGCTTATTTTAATATAGCAAGATTAGTATTAACTAATTATTTTTAAGTATGATCTATTTTTAGTAAAATTAAAGGTGAGATTAAAACAGAATTAAATTGGAGATAATTTTGAGTGGTTGTATTTTTTGTAAGATAGTAAAAAATGAAATGACCTGTTATAAGGTCTATGAAGATGAGTTGGTGCTTGCTTTTCTTGATGTTAATCCTTTAAATGTTGGACATACTCTTGTTATTCCAAAACAGCATAGTAATGATGTTTTGTGTATGAGCGATAAACTTAATGGACAAATATTGAAGGTTTGTAAGAAAGTAGCTCTTTCTTTAAAAAAGTTAGGTTCAAATATTTGTAGTGGAATTAATATTTATAGTGCAATTGGCTCTGATGCGGGACAAGTGATTTTACATACTCATTTTCATGTGGTCCCAAGATTTAAGGGCGATAATTTTGCTTTTGCAAGAGGCAGTAATATTAAACTTTCAGGAGATGAGTTTTTAAACCTATCTAAACACATAAGTCAGAATATTTGAAATTTTTTCTTAAAACGGATTTTACAAAAATTTGATATATAGTTTAATTATTATATATTTTGAATATTATGACATGTTGTAGAATATCTTACTTAAATTTTTCAAAGATATAATATTTTTGGATTCTAAATAAATTTTTACTTTAAGGATATGTTAAGTTTTCTTCTTTTATGTTAGCTAGTATTGTTAAATATAGGTTAGACTCATGTTTTGCCATGTTTAAATTATGATCTTGGTAATTTCCACATTCCTTTTCAGTTGCGCCTATAATATTTCCTTGAAAATTTGCAATTTTATGAAAAAGCCAAGATATTAAATCAATTAGATTTTTGCTCTCATAATCACCCAAAAGGATTAGGTAAAATCCAGTCCTGCAGCCCATTGGTCCAAAGTATAACACTTTATCGCCCCAGACTTTATTGTCTCTAAGCAATGTTGCTCCTATGTGTTCGATTGTATGCATTTCTGCATTGTTAATTACAGGTTCTCTATTAGGGGCTTTCATCCTAATATCTACGGTAGTGAATGTTAAATTATCAAACATATCTTTTCTTGAAACATATATTCCAGGTTTTAGTTTTGTGTGATCAATTGTAAAGCTTGGTATTTTATTCATATTTTGAACTCCTTTTTTATTGTGTTTACGAAATCTAATTTTTCCCATTCTAGTTCATTTTTTCCAAAATGTCCGTATGTGCATGTTTTAGAGTAAATAGGCTCTCTTAATTTTAATTTTTTAATTATGCCGTTGGGAGTTAAGTCAAAGTTATTGATAATGAAATTTAATATTTTTTTTTCATATTTGTTATCATTGATACCTGTAGTTATTTTAATGGATATTGGATTGGAAATTCCAATAGCATAAGCAAGTTGCATTTCAAATTCTTTAGAAATTCCTGCTGCCACCATATTCTTAGCAATGTATCTTGCCATATAAGCTGCTGATCTGTCAACTTTAGTAGCATCTTTGCCGCTATAAGCACCACCACCGTGTCTTGCAAATCCACCATAACTGTCAGCGATAATCTTTCTTCCTGTAAGTCCCGTATCTCCAGTAGGACCACCGATGACGAAATTGCCTGATGGGTTAATATAATATCTGATGTTTTCATCAAGCATTGATTTACTCTGAAGGATAGGTTTGATAATTTTTTCAATGATTGTTTGTCTTAGGAAATCTTGGGAAATACCGGGATCATGTTGATGAGATACAACAATATTATTGACTCTAATAGGATTTTTATTAGAATCATATTCAATGGTAACTTGGGATTTTGCATCGGGGCGTAGCCATTTAATTTGCCCTGATTTTCTAAATTCGCTAGCTTTTTGCAGGATTAAGTTGGATAATTCGTATGCTATGGGCAAAAAATTTTCAGTTTCATTGCATGCATAACCAAAGATTATTCCTTGATCACCTGCTCCTATATCATTTGTATTTTTTTTTTCAACCGCATTTGTAATATCAATTGACTGAGAGCCAATAGCATCAATTATTGTAGCAGATTTGTAGTCAAGTCCATATTCTATATTTGTGTATCCAATATTTTTTATTGTTTGTTTTGCAATTTCTTTTATATTTATTTCTTTTTTTGCTTTGCTGCTTATCTCTCCTGCTATGATTATTAAATTTTGTGAAATTAAGGTTTCGCATGCGACTTTCGCCATTTTATCTCTTTTGAGGATTTCATCAAGTATGGCGTCAGAAATTTGATCCGCAATTTTATCGGGATGTCCTTCAGATACGGCTTCAGATGTTGATGTTAAATTATTATTGAGCATATTGTCACCTTATTTAAGTTATATAAGTTTAATTAATTCCTTTACTATCTTAGCTGAATTCATTGATGCATTTTGTAGGAATTTATTGAAGTCTATGTGATTATCTTTGATGTTTGGTAAATCAGATACAGAGCGAATAATAATAAAAGGTATTTTGAATGTGTGTGCTACTTGGGCAATTGCAGCGCTTTCCATTTCTACAGCTAAAGCATCTGCAAAGTTATTTTTAATTTCTTTTAATTGTTTTTTATCTCCAATAAATTGATCACCTGTAAGTATTAGACCAATATGAACATTAATATTTTTAAGTTTGTTTTCAGTAATATTAACAAATTTGTTTAATAAATTTTCATCTGCTTTAAATTTTTGTGGAAGGCCTGGAACTTGTCCTATTTTATGTCCAAATTTAGTTAAATTAAAGTCATGAAATGCAGTCTCTGATGATACTATGATGTCTGTTATTTTAAGATCTGCAGATTCTTTAAGCCCACCAGCAGTTCCTGAGTTGATTATGCGAGTGATTTTATATTTTGATATGATGTAGCTATTCCACATTGCGGCATTTACTTTTCCAATGCCAGTAGTTAAAGAGATTACCTTGTGACCCGCAATTTCTCCCTTATAGATTTTCTTCTCACCTGAATAATCGTCTAATATAATTTCTTTTTTGTTCTCGATAATTTTATTTATTTCTATCGATTCTTCATCCATTGCAGATGTTATTAAAATCATACTTTACTCCTTTTATATTTCCTTTAATCCATATTTTTTTGAAATAAATTCTATTTCATCTTGTCTTAGTATTTTTTTTATTCCGGTTTCTGTTTTGGGTATGGACTTGACATAATTTTTATTTTCACTAGGAGGTACGATTTTGTCATTTCTTATTATGTATTTTATATATGGGACATTAATATTATCTTCGTTAATTTTTATTATTTTGGCAATTGAGTTGTCATTGAGTTCAACAATAAAACCCAGAGGACATTGAGAGAGAACCTTAATTATTAGTTTTAAAACTCTTTTATCAAATTTCTTATCAGCATCTTGTATTAGTTCAATAAGAGATGCACCAGAGTTTGAAGCCCCTTTATATGTTCTATCTAGAAGAATTGCGCTGTATGCGCTAGCAGCACCTATTATATTAGACTCGATATTTATATTTTCACTTTTAAGTTTATTAGGATAGCCTGAACCATCTAAGTTTTCTTTATGATTTAATATTGCTGAGCAGATGGATTGTGAAAAATTAGTGGTTGAGAGTATTTTATAACCAAGTACGGGATATTTTTTTATTACTTCAAATTCTTCATTACTTAATTTTTCTTTTTTTTCACTTATTTGCAAGGGGATAAATAGGAAACCTATTTTGTGCAGAATAGCTATTGTGCAGAGTTCAACCATTTTGTGATTATTTAGATTCATCTCATTTCCAAGGGCTACGGTTAGTATTGCGGTATTTATTGAGTGAACAATATGATAATCGGATAGGAGTTTAGGTACTTTCATATATTTGATGAATGTTTGTTGATTCCTTTTATAAAATTCCATTACCTTTTTGACGGCTGGAAGGACGTCTTGATAGTAAATTTTTTTATTTTTCTTGCAATTTTCATATATTTCTTCTAAATTGCTTATTAGTATGTGATAGTTGGCAATCGATTTTTCATCATATTCTACATTAATAAGCTTTTTTGTTTCTCGTATTAATGTCTCATTAAAGAACATCCTTTGTATTTTGAGTTCACCCTTTAAGTTCCATTTTTCAATAAGTTCAGTATTTATAGGTTGTAAGAACGAGTTTTGAGGCCATACTAAAAAATTTTTGTCTATTATGTATGAAAAATCTTTTATATCTTTTGCTAGGTTATCAAAATTTTGCATTTTTCCCCTCAAGCTGCAAACTTAATAATAGGCATTTATTGCATATTATTTATTAATTGTCTATCTATTTAGTATAATACTACATGTATACATTAATTTTAACATTGAACTTTATTATAAGAGATCTTTAATGGTTGACAGAATACTTTTTGTTTTTGATATCATATTTTTTATTGCTTTTTTGTATTTTGTTTATTTATTAGAAATTTTCAAATTTTCAAATTTTTTAGACTTTATTTTCTTACATTGTTTTTTTATTTTAACTTTTATTGTATTTATATTTATTTTTAATATTGTTTATTCTAAATTTTTATATTCAAGATTATATTTTATGTTGAATGGCATAGAGCATACTTATACTTTTTTAAAGCTTAAGATACTTCGAAAAACACTTAAGAGTGTATTTGATATTTCTCTTCTTTTAAAAATAATTTTAATTAAACAAGATAAAAATAGTCTTGACGAGATTTATTTTTATTTAAAAGATACTAAAATGAGTAATAAGACAATCATGGAACTTTATTCTATATGTATTAGTTTTAGGGAGGAAGAGAAAGCTTCTGGTTTAATTGCTAATCATGCATATAGTAAAAATAAATGGTTAAGGTATTGTGTGGCACTTAATGCTATTGCCGATGAAGATTATGAAAAGTTGAGTAGTGAAATAAATTTTTTAAAAAGGTATTTTTTAAGAGGAGAGCCTATTTTTACAGTTTATCTTTATTATGTCTTAAAGAGATCAAATTTAGAGTACCAATTGGTTGAAAAAAATAGACTTGAGATTCGAGATAAATATTTTAAATATAAAGATCGACTGAATGTTAGAAATACAAGGTTGCTTAATTCAAATTTATTTTTTGTAGTGTTTTACTACATTTATGATATTTCAAAAAAGGATATCTTTTACTAAAAGAGGTTATGTTGTGAATATAAGAGTTAGATATGCACCTTCTCCAACTGGTTTGCAGCACATTGGGGGCATTAGAACAGCTTTATTCAATTATTTTTTTGCTAAATCTTGTGGTGGGAAATTTTTGCTTAGAATAGAGGATACGGATCAAACTAGGTATTGTAAAGAAGCGGAAGAGGATCTGTATCAAAGTTTAGAGTGGCTTGGCATTGATTTTGATGAGGGTCCTACTTGTGGTGGTCCTTATGCACCTTATGTTCAGTCAAAGAGAATAAAAATATATCAAAAATATGCTAAACAATTGGTTGAATTGGGAAATGCTTATTATTGTTATTGCACGCCTGAGAGACTGGAGAGAATCAGAAAAATTCAAACTGTTAACAGGATGGCACCAGGTTATGATAGACATTGTAGGAATTTAAGTGAGAATGAGATGAAAAATGCTTTGAGTTTAGGAATCACTCCTGTTATTAGATTTAAGATTCCTCTTGATGGTGAGACTTGTTTTAATGATATTTTACTTGACAAAATTACGTGGGCAAATAAGGATATTAGTCCTGATCCTGTTCTTCTTAAATCTGATGGGCTTCCAACTTATCATCTTGCAAATGTTGTTGATGATCACTTGATGAAAGTTTCTCATGTATTAAGAGCTCAGGAATGGATTTCCTCAGGTCCTTTACATGTACTTCTTTATAGTTCTTTTGGATGGAATCCCCCAATTTATTGTCATCTACCAATGGTTATGGGAAGTGATGGGCAGAAATTAAGTAAGAGACATGGTTCTACAGCTTTAAAACAATTTATTGATGATGGGTATCTTCCTGAAGCCATTATTAATTACATTACTTTGCTTGGTTGGTCTTATGATGATAAGAGTGAATTTTTTACAAAAGATGAACTTCGAAGATTATTTTCTATTGAGAGAGTCAATAAATCTCCTGCTGTTTTTGACTATAATAAATTAGATTTTTTTAATAGCCATTATATTAGGGAGAAAGGAAATAATGAGTTAGCCAAGCTTATAATTCCATTCTTGCAAAAAGCAGGTTACATTAAAAAAGAGATTAATTCTTTTGATGAGCAAAAATTAATTCTTTTAGTTTCTCTAATAAAGCCAAGAATTAGGAAACTTAGTGATTCTGTTACGATGCTTAAGTTTTTTTATGAAGATATTGAAACGTGGAATTTAGATGAGTTTTTAGGTAAGAAAAAGACAGCGGGTGATATTTGTTTATTCTTAGAGAAGGTTAAGCCATTATTAGAAGGATTTGAGACAAGAATATTGTCTGAAAACGAAAAAATTTTTTATGATTTTGCTAAGGAAAATAATCTAAAAATAGGAGAAGTGCTCCTTCCAATTAGAATAGCGGTTCTTGGCAGTAAAGTATCACCGCCTCTTTTTGATTCTTTGCAATTACTTGGTAAAACCAAAGTTTTTAATAGAATAAATCAAGCACAGCAATTTTTGAGAAAACATGAATGTAAGTAAGTGTTTGGAATAAATTTTTAGGATGTTTAATATGATTAAAATAGAAGATATTATTTCGCTTGCTAAAAGAAAAGGGTTTGTATTTCAATCCTCAGAAATTTATGGGGGACTCTCAGGTGTATGGGACTATGGACCTTTGGGTATTGAGCTTAAGAAAAACATACAAAAAGAATGGTGGAATACCATGGTTTACCTACATGAAAATGTGGTAGGATTGGATAGTTCAATTTTAATGAGACCTGAGGTTTGGGAAGCGTCAGGACATGTTGATAGTTTTTTAGATTTATTAGTGGATTGTAAAAATTGTAAGAATAGATTTAGAATAAATTCTATTGATTTGTCTAATGGTTGTTCTAGTTGTAATTCTATGGGTATGTTTACAACTCCACGAAGTTTTAATTTAATGTTTAAGACTAATATTGGAGCTGTTGAGGATAGTTCTAATGAAATTTATTTAAGGCCAGAGACTGCTCAGGGTATTTTTGTTAACTTTCGCAATGTGTTAGATTCTACAAGACTTAAAGTTCCTTTTGGTATAGCTCAGGTTGGTAAGGCTTTTAGAAATGAGATAGTAGCTAAGAATTTTATATTTAGGACTTGTGAATTTGAACAGATGGAAATGCAATTTTTTGTACATCCTAATCAGATGGATGATTGGTATTATTATTGGCAGCAAAAGAGAATGAATTTTTTTATTGAAACTCTTGGAATAAAATCTGATAATCTTAGGTTTAAAGAACATAAAGGGGATGAACTTGCTCATTATGCTAAAGCCGCAGTTGATATTGAGTATAAATTTCCATTTGGTTTTCAAGAAATTGAAGGAATTCATAATAGAGGTAATTACGATTTGTCTCAGCATGCAAAGTTTTGTGGTAAGCCTAAAATGTTTGAATATCATGATTTAACAAGCGGTGATAAATATATTCCTTATGTTATTGAGACGTCTCTTGGACTTACAAGGAGTGTTTTAATGACTCTTTGTGATGCTTATGCTCATGAGGAGCTTGAGGGAGAAGGTAAACGAATAGTTCTGCGTTTGCATCCTAAACTTGCTCCTTATAAGGTAGCAATACTTCCTCTTGTGAAAAAAGATGGACTTCCTGAACTTGCCAGAAAAGTATTTATGCAGTTTAGTGATGATTTTTATATGTTTTATGATGACAATGGTACAATAGGCAAACGTTACAGGCGTCAAGATGAGATTGGTACGCCTTATTGTGTAACAGTAGATTATGATACTATTGAAAATAGAACCGTTACTTTGAGGGATAGAGATAGTATGGCTCAAGTAAGGATTCCTATTGATGATTTATATTCATATATTAGAACTGAAATTCTAAATTATAAGGGAGTTGCAAATAGATGAATCTTGCCTTAGGGATTTTGGAAAAAAGAGGATTTTTGAAACAGTGTACGAATTTGGAAGCCTTAAGCACATTAATGGATGAGGAGAGAGTAGTTTTTTATGTTGGTGTTGATGCTACTTTTAATTCTTTGCATATTGGACATTTGATTCCTTTTATGGCAATGGCACATCTTCAAAGGCAAGGTCATATTCCAATTGCTTTGGTTGGTGGTGGAACTACAAAAATAGGAGATCCTTCAGGTAAGGATTCAATGAGAAAAATTTTATCAAAAGAGGATATAGAAAAAAATGTTAAGGCAATAAGAGCACAATTGCTTAAAATAATAGATTTCAGTAGCGGATGTATCCTAGATAATTCAGAATGGCTTGATAATATTAATTATATTGAGTTTTTAAGAGATATTGGGGTTTGCTTTTCTGTTAATCGTATGTTGGGTTTTGAAACTTATAAGAGAAGAATTAAGGATGGTCTTTCATTTATTGAATTTAATTATCAACTTTTGCAATCATATGATTTTTATATGTTAAATAAAAATAAGAACTGTAAACTTCAAATTGGGGGTGATGATCAATGGGGAAATATTGTCTCAGGTGTTGATTTGGTTAAGAAAAAGTTGGGAACAGAAGTTTTTGGACTTACATTGCCGCTTATTACAAGAAGTGATGGTAAAAAGATGGGCAAATCAGAAAAGGGAGCAGTCTATCTCGATGCAGAGTTTTACAGTGTTTATGATTTTTATCAATATTTTAGGAATGTTCCAGACTTGGATGTTAAGAATTTTTTGTATTTATTTACTTTTTTGGGGGATGATGAAATCGAGCATATGTCAAGTGTTAAAGGGCATTTGTTAAATAAGGCAAAAGAAACCTTGGCGTTTGAAATAACAAAAATTGTTCATGGAGAAGATGCAGCTTTAAAGGCATCCTCAGCAGCTCAAGCAGCATTTAAAGGAGGTGAAGGGAATAGAGCGGATATTCCTTTCTTTAAATTGGCATTAGATAGTTTAGAAGGAAGCATTTTATTAATTGACTTAATGGTTCTCTCTAAAGTTGTATCTAGTAAGTCAGAGGCTAGGCGGCTTATTAATTCTGGTGGAGTTTATATAGATAAAGTAAGAATAGGGGAGCAAGATTATTGTCTTAGTAAGTATAATTTTACCAATGGTGAAATTGAACTTAAAATTGGCAAAAAAAGGATTTTAAGGGTTATTTTGTAGTTGGTGTTTCATGTATAACAGAAGAACTTTAAATAATTTGTTTTTTAAATCATTTCTGTTTTTTATGAAACGTAAGCATCTTGTTTTTACTGAAGAGCATATTTTTTACAGTTTAATTAGCGATGAAAAGATTAAAGAGTTGCTTAGTTTATGTACACTTGATTTTTATAGTTTTAATAAAATTTTGGAAAAATTCTTTGAACAGCTTCCTTTAAGAGATTCTGATATTTCAGATTATCTTTTTAAGATGAATGATTTATATCAAGAAATAGTCAATACAATTTTTTATTATAAGAAACCTTATAAGTTGCAAGAGAAAGATTTGTTATGGGTATTAATTAGTAAAAGAAAAAATATAATTTTAGATGCTTTATTAAAATCAGGTTTTAGTTTGACTATCTTTGACAAGATAATTGAAGTTTATGATTACTTAGGTTCAGATTTAGATTTAAACTCTAGTGAAAATGAAAAATTTATTGCAAATGATCTTTTTGGTAAAGAGATGGATAAGGATGGGGTTTTGAGTATTTTTGAAGAAGATTATTTAAAGTTAGAGCAAAGTGATGATTTATCTGATAATGACAATTTAGTTGAAGATTTTTTAGTTAATGTTATTGATAGTTTAGAGCCAAGCTTAGATAAAAACCCTTTGGTTGGTCGAGAAGAAGAGTTATGCGAATTGATTCAAATAATGCTTCGTAAATATAAGAGTAATCCAATTGTATTTGGAGATCCTGGAGTTGGGAAGACAATATTATTGCAAGGACTTGCTTATATGATAAAAGTGGACCAAGTACCTCAGGAATTGGTAGGTTATGAGGTTTATTCTCTTGATATTGGGAGACTTATATCTGGAACGCGGTATAGAGGAGATCTTGAAGATAGAGTAAATAAACTCTTAGATTTCTTATATTTAAAAAAAAAAGTAATTCTTTTTATCGACGAAATTCATATGATAGTTGGAGCTGGGGCTACGTCTTTTAGTAACATAGATGTTTCAAATTTGTTAAAGCCTATATTAACTTTAGGTAAAGTAAAATTAATTGGTGCTACTACCAAATATGAATACCAAAAATTCTTTTTGAAAGATAAAGCTTTAATGAGAAGATTTCATAGCATAGAACTTAAAGAACCAAGTTTTGAGGATACTTATCTTATTTTAAAAGGGGCTAAGGAACAATATGAAAAACATCATAATGTGGAGTACACAGATGAGGCCATATGGGCTTCAATTAATATGTCTAAGTATATTAAAGACAGATTTCTTCCCGATAAAGCTTTTGACCTATTAGATGGTCTTGGAGCTAAATTTAAACTTGAGGGTAATAAGAAAGTCATAACGGGCGATGATGTAAAAATTTTTGTTAAATCCATTATTGGAACTAATGTTTTTAATTTTGATGATTATGATCAAAATTTGCTCGTTAATCTGGAACGTAAAATAAGAGAGAGCATAATAATTGATGAGAATATTTTATCTGATTTGATATTAAACATTAAACTTTTAAGGATTAAATTTCTCTTAAAAAATAATACTCTTGGTATCTTTATTTTGATGGGTTCTTCTGATGTAGATAAGAATAGGCTTGCATGTATTTTGTCAGAAGAACTTAAGATACCTAAATTGACTTTGGGAATGAGTGAATACGGTGATTTTGATGGCATTAATAGATTAATAGGACCTGTATATGGATCTGAATCTTATGATGAGCCTACTAAGTTTTTTAAATTTTTAAGCGAATCTTCAACTTCAATTATTGTCCTGTCCAATTTTGATAAATCTTCCAAGAAGGTTACAGATTTTTTTTTTGAAGGATTTAATACGGGTAAGCTTTTTGATAGTCTTGGTAGAAGTGTAAGCTTATCAGATAGTATAATAATACTAGATATTGAGATAAAACATAGGGAATTTGATGGTATTGGATTTAAAACTGAAACAATCGATGTTAGAAGTTTGCTAGAAAAACGTTTTTCTACTCAGTTTTTGGACCTTGTGGATCATATTTTTTTCTTTAAGCCTGTGGGTGAGGACGATTTTGAAAAAATTATTATTGAAGAGATGAATAATTTTGTTAAGATACTAAAGAATGAAAAAGTCGATGTTTTTTTTGAAGAAAATATTGTCAATTATTTTCAAAATAAGACTTATAGAAGTGGATTTGGCATTAAGAGTGTGCGTAAAATTGTGCTCAAAGAGATTGGGGGGTTATTAGTCAATGACATGATTTCAAAAAAATTCAAAGAGAATGATAAGATTAGAGTTTACCTGGACGAGACAATAAAATATGAGTTGTTGTAAACCCATGATTATAAGGAGGTATATATGAAAATATCTATAGTAGGAGCAGGGGCTTGGGGAACTGCTATTGCTAAGGTTTTGGCAAATAAGTTTAAAGATAATGTTTTGATATGGTCTTTTGAAGAAGATGTTAGAGATGGCATTAATAATGATTATGAAAATGTCAAGTATTTAAAGGATATTAAATTACCAAATAATTTGATTGCAAGTTCTGATTTGCAAGATGTTGTAGATCAAGCCGATTATGTTTTTGTTGTGACACCTTCTCTTTATACTTTAAATGTTTTGCATAAATTGAAAAGTATGTGCACTACTAAAAAGTTTAAGTTAGCAATCCTTACAAAAGGTTTTATAACAATTAATGGGAGGCCTTGTACGATTGTAGATGTTGCAGAGAGTGTTTTAAGTGACTATAAAGATGAAATTACCTATATTGCAGGGCCAAGTCATGCTGAAGAAGTTGGACTTGGAATTATTACAGGACTTGTTGCTGCCAGTAAGAATAGAGCCAATGCTTTTGAATTTATTAATTTATTTAGTAATACTTCTATTTCTATGTTTTATAGTGATGATATCCTTGGGGTTCAAATAGCATCGGCTTTGAAAAATATATTTGCAATTGCATTTGGAATTTTGGATGAGTATAAAATTGAAAATCCAAATTTGATAGGCAATAATACGGAGTCTTTTTTATTCTCAGTTTCTTTAAATGACATGAAAAATATTGCGTTTAAGCTTGGTTCTTGCGATGCGGAAACATTTTTATTTTTAGCTGGTTCTGGAGATTTAGATGTTACTTGTAGAAGTATTTTTGGAAGGAATAGACGATTTGGTCGTGAAATTGTTAGTAAAAATATCTTAGAAGGTTTGGCTGGTATAGATGATTTGATAAATAATATTCATAAAATTGGTTATTTGCCAGAGGGAGTAATTGCTGCTAATGAAGTTGCTTTGCTTTTTAAATTTTTAGGTAGTGATTCAAATTGTCATAATTTAGCGAGCATAGTGTATAAAATTTTAAATAAAGAATTAAGACCTGAAGCTGTCATTGATTATATAAGAAATTTTGAAGTTTAGGACCCAAACGGGTCCTATTGTGTTTTTTTGTTCATCATATACAAGATATTGCTATAAACGTCATCAATTATTTCAAAGTTCATTACAATTTCTGTGAATTCATTTGACTTAATTGCTCCTATAATATTTTGATTTTCTGTTAAGTTTTCTCTCTTAACTAGAGAATTGCTGTCAACTAATATTTTTATTCTAGTTAGATCTTTGTCTACTTGTTTGATATTTGAAATGCCCCCAAAACATTCTAAAATATGTTCTGATGTTTTTATTGTTTCTTTATTCATTTTTGTCATCCCTTAAAGAATGCTTTATAAGCCGTGTAAGAAGTATATACGTCAAATTTCGAGGTTATTTCAAACGGTGAGTGCATACTAATGACACCAGGTCCTATGTCTATTGTTCTTATGCCATAATGTGCTAAGAATTTTGCAACAGTTCCTCCACCACCTTCGTCTACTTTTCCAAGTGTGGCTACTTGCCAAGCTATTTTATTTTTATTTAGCAAATTCCTAACATAAGAGATAAGTTCAGCATCAGCATCACTAGCCATGATTTTACCCCCGTGACCTGTATATTTCATGATAGATATTCCATATCCCAATTTGGGTGCGTTTTGTTCATCATGCACCGATTTGAATAAGGGATTTATTGCACCGCAAACATCAGCAGATATACTTTTTGAGTTCCATAATACTTTTTGAACAAGGAGGTTATTATATTTGTTCTGTTCAAGTTTGAATATTATGTCTGATACAAAGTATTCAAGATATCTTGAGTTTAGCCCGGTTGATCCAGTAGATCCAATCTCTTCCTTGTCAACTAGAAAACATACAGCGGTTTTGCTTGGTATTTCTTCTAAATTTAGGATAGCTTCTAGTGAAGTGTAAACGCACACCCTGTCATCTTGACCATAAGCACCAATTAGTGCCCTATCAAATCCTATGTCTTTTGCTTCTCCTGCTGGTACTATTTCTATTTCTGCTGACGCGAAATCATCTTCTTCTATTTTGTATTTTTCTTTTATTAACTTTAGAGTGGCATATTTTACTTTTTCTTTTTCTTTAGTCTCAATAGGTAGACTTCCAATTATGATTTTTAAATTTTCACCTTCAATAATGTCATCAGCTTTTTTGTCTCTTTGTACTTTTCTGTCAAGATGTGGCAGAATGTCGGGAATTACAAATACGGGATCATTCTTATCATCACCGATGTTAATTTCTATTTTTTCTCCGTTTTGCAAAAATATTATGCCTCGTATTGATAAAGGAATGGATAACCATTGATATTTTTTGATACCACCATAATAATTTGTTTTCATCATTGTTAATTCGTTCTCTTCAGTAATTGGTGATGGTTTGGCATCAAGTCTTGGTGAATCTGTGTGTGATACAATGAAATTCATTCCATTTTCAATAGGTTCTTTTCCGATAAATACAAGAGCAATGTTTTTATTGCGACATGTGTAAAAGATTTTATCCCCAGCTTTGAGTTCTTGTTTTTCACAGGCATTAATAAAACCTTTTTCCTTTGCTCTTTGTATAGTATAGTTGGTGGCTTCTCTTTCAGTTTTAACTGTGCTTAAAAATTTTTTGTATTTTTGAGTAAATTCTAAAATGTTATTTCTATCTTCTTCGTTTAAAGAAGTCCAAGGATTTTGTTTTGTCATTGAAATTTTCTCCTCCTGATTACTTATTATAACATTCTATTCTTTTTTTAATGCAATTTAATAATATATAGAAAATAGGGTTCAGTTGCTTTTTGAATTTGGGCTTGCTAATTGTCTTTAAGATTAAATGAATTTAAGTGTTGTTATATATAGTATTAAGAAAATATTTTGTATATTTTTAAATTGGCTCTGGTTTATGCCACAGAAATCCTTGTCCATAATCTATTCCTATTTCGTTTATCTTTTTAAGTATTTCTTCATTAGATACAAATTCAGCTATAATTTTTATTTTTTTTGTGTCAGCAATGTCTTTTATTGATTTTATTATTACGAGATCTGTTTGACTAGAATTTATTACTTGAATGAAAGAACCATCTATTTTGATGATATCTATTGGCAAGATTTTAATGTATGAAAGTGACGTATATCCGCTGCCAAAATCGTCAAGTGCAAGTTTAATTCCAAAGGTTTTAAGTTCGTTGAAGTATGTGTTGATTAATTCAAAATTTTCTAAAATTCCAGTTTCTGTTATTTCTAAGCATACGTTTTGAAGTGGAACATGGCTTTTAAGAAGTGTTTCTTTGAGGAATATTCTGAAATTTTTGGACTTGAGTGAGTATGGTGAAATATTTATTGAAAAGATATGAACACCATTTTTTGCTACAAAATTTGTATATTCTCTTAATGCTTTAGTAACTACCAGTTTATCCACTTCAACAGTTAAATTATACTTATCTATTAAGCTAAATACATTGCTATTTGGGATAGGAGTTCCTGTATAGTCAAAAAGTCTTGTTAATATTTCAATTTTGGGTTTTAGATCTTTTTTAAGAGGAGTAATTTTTTGATAATAGAGACTAAAAAAGTCATTCTTTATTGCTTTTACTATATATTCAAATATTTTATTTTGTTTTTTGATAAGTATTGTTTCTGGTAATTCATCTTTGTATAAAATAGGCATGGAATCTTTATATTCATCGGATATTTTTGTTGCTATTTTTAATTTTGAAATCTTTGTCTCTATATCTTCTTTTAGGTTTACTTCTATTATTCCTATGTTGAATTTAAATATTATGAGGCCTTCTTTTTTAAGTTCTCTTGAAATGGTTTTTTTGATTTCTTCTGCAATTGAAATTAGTCTTTGTTCTCCTCCGCTTGTAGATATAATGACTATTAAATTATTGTCTTTTAATCTAAATATGTATTCTGAATAAAATGACATTATTCTCGAAGTAATTTTCTTAAGTATCTTTAAGTCGGAGTTATCTCTCTTGTCTTTATATTCACATTCTGTATTTATGTGTAAATCCAGATCAAATAAATATATTTTTTTATAAGAAGATTCAATTTGATTTATCAATAGCTTTTCAAGTCCTTTAATGTTATACAGATCTGTTTGTTGATCAATGATTGTGAGATCTTGAATACTGTGTTTAGATTTTAACTCTGATATGTCTTTGATTGTAATTAATTTATCAATATTGTTTTGAGCAATTGTACTGATAAATAAGTCTACTATTAATTTTTTGTTATTTTTAATCTTTAAAAGGCAGTTGGTTATTAGTATGTTTTTGAATTCGGGAATATCATTTATATTGTAACTTAAATCTATTTTTGTATCTTTTTCTAAATCTATGATATTGATGTCACTTATTTTATTTGTTTTGCCCCCAATCTTTATTGGGAGTTCAAGTTCTTTGCTTCCTTTTTCGTTAATGTAAATGATGTCATTGTCAGTATTTGTAATGATCACTATTTCTTGAATAAGTTCAGATAGATTTAAGAAAAAATTAAGATTAGCATTATTATTGTCATAATAAAGTTTTTTTTGTTGTATGAGTTTGTGTTTGTCGTTTAATTCACTGATGTTTTTTAATATTTCTATATAATTTGGCCTATATATTGCTTCGTCTATAGATTTGTTATCTATGATAATAGAATGAATGTTATTAATACTTTTTAAGTCATTTGCCATATTGATTGAAAAATCTATTGGTCTTTTGTGGTTATAAATAATAGCAAATTTAATATTACTTTGTTTGATATATTCGCTAGAGATATTTTTTCTAGATTTTACTATTTGTGATATTTTAAAAATAGATTTGATCTTTGTAATATCATTATCATTAATTGTTTCTTCAGATATTACAATTGAATTTGGATTTTTCATCTTATTTAAATAAATTTATATTAATTTTGGTATAAATCTATATTTTGTGATTTATTTCTTTAGTTTTTCCGATCTTCTTTTGGCCCATGAAAGCCAGATTATTCCAGATAATATTAAAATTAATGAAAATATTTGTCCTATTGATATGTTTAAAAATGAAAAATCTAATATGCTCTCAGGTTTTTTGTAAGTTATCACAAATCCTATTTCCTTGTCTGGCTCTCTTAAGTACTCAATAAAGAATCTAAATAGTCCGTAAAGAATTATGTATATTCCAAAGATAAAACCGTCATATTTTTTTATTTTCCTAAAAATAAACCATAGTAATAAAAAGGTTACAGTTCCCTCAAAGAATCCTTCAATGAGTTGTGATGGAATTCTCGGTAGGTTAATAAACAAGTCGTGAGGTAATATTTCCAGTCCAATTGATTCTGCAAATTCTCTTACTCCTTTCTGACTTACTTTAAAAGGTTCTGCATTGGGAAATATTATACCGCCTTTCATTGGTCTTCCATAAAGCTCTGCATTTGCAAAATTAGCAAATCTTCCAAGTATATATCCTGAAGAGAAGGCTATTGCTCCGTAATCAGTTATCTTTCTGAAGTATTTCTTTATATTTGTGTGTTTAAGTTCGGTATTTATTATTATTGTTGGTGCAATAATTACTCCGAAAAATCCTCCGTGTATTGCCATTCCTCTAAAACCTGTAAAATTCCAGTTTTGGTCAAATGGCAGAAAAATAAGCCATGGGTGTGTATAATAAATTCCACTCCTATCATAAATTAAAGTAGATGTTAGTCTTGCGCCAATTATTGCTCCCATAACAAGCGAAAACATTAGTTTTTCATAGTCACTTTTTTCTATGTTAAGTTTATCAGTTTTTATTTGATACCAAATGAATTTGTAAGAAATTATTATTATGATAATATAAGATAGGCTATACCATGTAATGGGGATACCTTTAATTATCTCGGGATGTAACCAACTAGGATAGTTTATATAATTTGGCATTTTTTTCTCCTTAGTCTTTTTTTAATTGTGCAAATAATTTTTTTTTAAACATTATATTTTGTTTTCTTAATGTTGCAATTTCTTTTTGTTGAGATTTTATTATATCAATAATTGTATTATTATCTATTGTTTTGTTCATTAGTAACGATTCAAGATATGCATATTTTTTTAGGTATTCATCTTGTGCTTCTTGAATTACAAAATGATAGTTTTCGTTTAGATCATCTTCGCTTAAGAGTTCTACATCATTTATTATGGTTTCAAGTTCAACTAATTTTTTTGCTATTTTTTTAATACTTTTGGAAGTTAAGCTTGTTGGTTTATAAATAGTTATTGGTATTTTATGGTTTAATGCTTTGTCGATAAGCTCGTCTTTATAAATTGAACCTATACTTTGTAAATTTATATTTAAATAGTTTTTTGCAGATTTTAGTATCCTTTCAATTTTTTTGATGTCATCAGGTTTGTTTAACATGTTAAATATTATGAAAGGGCTAAACTGTGAAAATTTTTTCATAAATTTTTCATAACTTTCAGGATCATAATTTTCTATTTTGAGTAATAGATTAGGTATATATATTCTTTGTAAATCGCTAGAGTCTTTTTTTATGTCAGATATTAGTTTGTATGCTTTTGTCTCTTTTGTAAATATTTTTGATATAAGCCTAAAGATTGCATTTTTTAAGAATAAATAAGCATTCATTGTTGCTGTTACTGTTGGGATCGTTATTATTACTCCGCGATTTGAAATTAAAAAGAAATCTATTGTATTAAATGTTGTGCCAGCACCAAGGTCAATTATTAGGTAATCATAGTTTAACTTCTTTAAGTTATTTATTATTTTTTTCTTTTGAAAGATAGCTATATTTGCAAGTTCAGGAATATCTGAATCTCCTGCAATAAAGCTTAAATTTTTTATTCCTGATTCAATTATTACGTCTTTAAAGGGAATTTTTGTTTTAAGAAAAGTTCCAATACTCTTTTTAGGTATGATATTTAGCATAGAGTGTAAATTTGAACCGCCAAGGTCAAGGTCGACAAGTAATACTTTTTTCCCTTCATTTGCAAGACAAATTGCAATATTTGTTGAAAAAAGAGATTTACCAACACCTCCTTTTCCACTAGCTACAGGAATGATAATCAAACCTTTACCCCGTTATTTTATCCTTTATTTTTATTAAAATTAAAATCACTGCATTAAATATAGTATAAGTTATTATTATTCCTAAAAGCATAAATAGCCATGGTTGATATACATATAATAAGTCAAGGCTTAATCCCAATATAATAAATAAAAAAACCATTACTATTTGAAAGGTTTTTGTTATGATGATTAAGTTGTGAAGAATTTTGAATTGTTCATACAACATATAGTTTGTTGTTAATATTGATATACATAATTCTGGTGAGAATATGATGAATGCTATCATAAACTTGATAGAAGAGTTATTTACAAATATTGTTCTCTCAGCAAATCCATATAGTGTTAACAATATTAATATGCTTGAGACTGTTTGTAAAACAAGAACGAGACCTGTAATTATTCTTTTTGCTTTTGAGTTATTTGTCTTTAACATAATCTTAAAATATTATATTATGAAGATAAAATCAAGTTTTATTTATGTAGGAATTATTCAATGAAAAAAAAATGTTTAGTATTTGTATACTTTGTATTAGCCTTAAGTATCAGTTCTTCAGTTATTGTAGAATCTATCTTTGCACAAACGGATCCTTCTAAGAGTAAGATATCTGCGTCCACTTATGGTCAAATGATGATGGATGCTTTTAATTTTATTAAGAAGAATTATGTTGAGCCTGTTGATGATGAGGCTATTTTTGAAGGTGCTTTAAAAGGTATGTTTAAAGCATTAAATGACCCTTATTCGCAATATTTGACAAAAGAAGATTTAGTAGAAATTTCAAAGACTACTGAAGGAAACTATGTTGGAATTGGAGTTTCTATTGTTAAGAAAAATGTTCCTGTAAAATCTGATAGTTCTGTTATTGATGCTTCTTATGTAATGATTGTTACTGCTTTTGAAGAGGGGCCTGCTTATAAGGCTGGAGTTAAGTCTGGTGATTACATTACGGATATTGATGGTAAGAGTACTACTTTAATGACAATAGAACAAGTAGGTAGTCTTTTAAAAGGAAAAGCGGGTACTAAAGTTAAAATTTCTGTTTTAAGAGATAAAGATTTAAAACTTGAATTTGAACTTGTTAGAGAAAAAGTAGATATACAGACTGTTAAACATGATGTTATTAATAAAAATGTTGGGTATATTAAGATATTAAGTTTTAATCCAAATACTAACACATATTTTAAAAAAGCTTTTGAAAAACTGCAAATTCGGAATATCAAATCTTTAATTTTAGATCTAAGATTTAATACCGGTGGTTATCTTCAAGATGCAATAGAGATAGCTGATGATATTTTGGTTGAAGGACTTATTGTATCAACAAGGGCAAGAGATTCTAAGGTTCCTGTGGAATACAAAGCTAGTTCTTCACATATAGTGCCTTTGGACATGCCAATTGTTGTTTTGATTGATAAACATTCAGCATCAGCGTCGGAGGTTTTAGTTGGAGCTTTAAAAGATAATAAAAGAGTTTATGTTATAGGTGAGAAATCTTATGGTAAAGGAGTAATTCAACGTATATTACCTTTCTATACTGGAGGATTTAAGATTACAAATTCCAAGTACTATACCCCTTCTGGTCACAGTATTCATAATATTGGTATTAAGCCTGACTTGGAAGTTGGAGAGAGAGAGTTTTCTGAAACTGAAGTCCTAGCATACAGACAAATTCTTGATAAAAAATTAGTAGAAGGTTTTTTAAATAGCAGAAAAAACAAAAAGTTTATCACTGAGAAAGAAATAGATGCTTTTGTAGATAAGATTCTTAAAGAACATTCGATCCATAATATAGATAAGGATATTTTAGGGCTTTATGTATTTTCGCAATTTTATCAAGACACACATAATGAAATGCCAATTTATAATTTACATTATGACAAGCCTTTAAGAGCTGCTTATGAATATCTTGTAAAGGGAACTAAAAGTTAATCTGTGAAACAAATAGTCTTAGACGATACTTGTTTATTTTATAATGATATCATTATTGACGATGTTAAGATATATCACTATCTTGTTGATGTAAGAAGAGTTAAGGTAGGCGATACGTTAAATGTTCTCTTAAGGGGAAGGGAGGTAAGGTTTGCTGAAATTTTTAGTATAGATAATAATCTTATTAAACTCTCTACTCTTAAGGTAGAAATGCTTAAGAAGCGTGATTTTGAAATAAGTATATTTATATCTAGTCTTAAAGGTAGAAAATTAGATTTAATTTTAAGACAAGTTGTTGAAATTGGCGTAGATCATATAAATATTGTTAATGCTGATAATTCTATTGCTAGAATAGACATGGATGATTTGGAATTTAAAAGTTCAAGATTTTTAAGATTGATTAATGAGGCTTTAAAGCAAAGTGGCAATACCCAAGTGCCTAGTATTAATTTTTACAAAAATTTTTTTAGTATTCCTTATGCCTCATCTGTGGATTATTATGTTGCTCATAAAGAAGGTAGTTTGCTAGGTTGTGGTAATGATATTAGTGCTTTTGGTAAAATTGGAATTTTAATAGGTCCTGAGGGTTGTTTTTCAAAATCAGAAATTCATTTCTTTAAAAAGTTAAATTTTAAATTTGTAAGATTTAATACCCCAATTTTAAGAGCAGATACAGCTGCTGTTTATTCACTTGCTCATTTTAAATTATTATTAGAGGGTAATAATGGCTAATTTAAAAGATATATATTCAAAACCAGATAGGATTTATTTCTTTGGAATTCCAATAGATGTATTTAAGAGTAGTGATAAATTGATTGGCCGATTTGAATATCTTGTATCTTATCCATATCATTCGATGGTTATTTTTATTGATTGTAAGTCTTTGCTAAAATTTTTGTTTTTTAAGAGGTTTAGAAATCTTGTTAGGAGTTCTTCACTTGTTTTTTCAAATTCTAAATTATTAAGATCCCTTTGTAAGTTTTTTAAAAGGATCGATATTGGCTGTTATGATTCGAATTCGATTTTGCTTGTTTTGATGAGTGTACTAGAAAATACATATAAAACGTGTTATATTATTGATAAAGATAAAATAATTTCTAAGAGAAATTTTTTAAGATTAAAAGAGTCACATAAAGAGATTAACTTTATTGGTTATTATGATTTGAAAGCTGTTAAGAGAAACAAAGAAATGTTCTTTGCCAATATTAATAAACTTACTCCTAGTATGATAATAAGTTTTTGTAGTGATAGTTATCTTGAGTATTTGTTTTATGTAAATAAATTTGGCATTAGAACTAATTTAAGTGTATTTTTGTGATTTTTTTAATTATTAGATATTGGTGAAAATTTATATGAGGTAAAGAAATGGCATTTGTATTAGATCAAGCTGTAGTTTATCCAATGCAGGGAGTGGGAAAAATAAAAAACATTCAAAATAAGGAATTTAATGGCGAGTTTATTGATTATTATGAAATATATTTTCCATTTAATGAAATGACTTTTATGGTTCCAGTCTCTAGAGCAGATGATCTTGGAATTAGAGCCTTGGTGAGTAAGGAGAAAGTAGAAGAAGTTTTCAATATTATTAAAGACTTTGAAGAGCAAATAGATCAAAAAAAGATAAAAGATGGTAGTCATGATTTTTATAAACAAAGTGATATATTAAGTACCGCTAAATTGTATAAATTTTTGTATACAAAATCTATGCAAAAAGAATTACCTTTCTATGAGAAAAGAATTTTAAATGATTTTGAATTGATTTTGCAACATGAGATTAGTTTAGCCTTGCAAATTAGCTTTGAAGAAGCTAAACAAAAGATAAAAGAAGTTCTGTCTATGGGAAAATCCTAGATTTTTTATTTTTTATAACTTGTAGGAACTTATTATGTTGAGCATTTTGAGGTTTATTTTTTTAATATCTTTCAGATTTATTGTTATGTTTTTTATCTTTTCCTTGATGTTTGTTTGTACATCTTACTTGAAATATAAGTTTTTGCAAGCGAATCTTTCTATTATAAGTTTTGAACTTTATTATGATGCTTATCTTTATTCTTTTCCTTTATCTTTAGTTGCTACTTTTATGAGAATTGCTTATCCTTTTAACGTGAAGACGTTGCGCGTTTCTGGAGTTTTTTATAGTATTGTTTTTATTTTTATACTGCTTTTATCTTATTTTGGATTTTTAGCATCTGCTAATTTTCATTCTGTTTTTTTGGACTTTCATAGCAGAGGTGAAAAAATTATTAAAGATGGGGTAGTGCATTTTTTTGATGATAAAATAGTCTTTTATAGTGATGATGTTAAATCATTTGGTTTTAAAGGTATTTTAAAAATTGAGGATCATGGGTTTAATGAGGGAAATTTTAAGACTTTTTCATATGATTCAGAAAAATCTGAATCTGATATCATGAATTTTAATGCAAATTCATTTTTTACTCATAAATTGTATAATAATTTAATTAATTATGTTTTTAGTGATTTGGATACTTTGAATAATTTTTTGTTTTCTTTAGAATCTTTTAGTTTGATTTTTAACATATTTGGGTTTGCTTTACTTTTATTTTCATTTTCTTATGTTTTTAATCTTATATTTTCAAGTGGTTTATCTTTTTTTCTTTATCCTATTTTTATTATATTATTTTTTAAAGTTTATAATATTTATGCGATTGAATTTCCTGAGAGTTTAGATTTGATTATGGGCGAAAATGTAGTTTCTAATTATGTTCCTTTTATTTTTTGTGTACTTACTTTCTTTTCTACTTATTTGATTAGCTTTGTTTTTAAGTATATTAGTGTGAGTGAAGGATTTGATAATAGTTTATGTTAAACTAATTTGTTATATATGAAAAGAGAATTGTATACATTTGTAAGTAAATTTTTTATTCTTTTACTTTTATTTATTTGCTTTGTTTTTTGTTACACGTATTTCTTTGGGGCAGATTATTTAGACAAACATGTATTAATAGCCACATTTTTTGATACTATTTTAAGTATTTATCATTATTTTAATGGATTTTTTATTTTCTTTGTTTTAGTTTATTTTATCTTTTTAGCTAAACATGAGACACGGCTTTATCTAAGAGACTATAAAGGATGTTTATTTAAAAAACTCTATCCATTCATGTTTCTGTTTTTTATAATAGGCATTGTTTTTATGTTTGTTTTTAACTCTGTTATGTCTTATATTCTTACTCAAAGAAGTGAATATAAGTATAACTATGAGAGATATAATCTTCTTGCAGGTCAGGCAAATTCGATAGTTAATGAGGTTAAAAGTATAGATATAAATTTGTCTTCAAATAAGACATTAGATGTAAATGAGTTGATAGAGGTTTTGCAACAGAAGAGAAAATACCTTGAAGAATTGCTTAGAATGTATGAAAAAATGAGACTTATTTCTGATAACGATGAACTTTCAATTAATTATTATTTGACTCGGTCTGAATATGATAGAATGCCTATTTATGATGTTGATTTGGAAAAAGTTAGAAAGACGCTTAAGGTACATTTGATTAAAAATTTGACTAAGAGGGATTTTCAAGATATTGTTAATGGATTTATTTCTAAAGGTGATTATTCTACAGCTAATTATTTTGCTTATATGGGATTGGTTTCTACTAGAGATGATGAATTTGCTGCACTGTTAGATTTAACTTTCAAAGCTATTAATGAATATAAAAATATCGAAATTGAAAAGAAGTCTTCAGTTTTTGAAGAGAAGCAAAAAAATTTTTTATATCTCAATACAGAAAAATTTAAGCCTGCATATTATGGCTTTTTAAAGCTTCATAATTTATTTCCAAATGATAATGAGATCTTAAATTATAAAAATAAGTCTTTAGAAAAGCTTAAAGATGAGTATTTCTTTTTTGATGAGATTGAAAAGCATTATGAGCATTATGGTATCAATGATATATTTTTGTTTCAACCTAATTCTGGTAATGGGACATATGATTATATTTATATGCAAAAGGTTGTAAATACCGTTTCTTCTTATATAAAGATGATTAAAAATTTTGAGCTTATTAGATTTAATAGATCAGGTAATGTTATATTGCATATTAAAGTACCATTTGCTACTCTTAAGGGCAATGGGGTTTATCAAAATGTTTTAGATAAGAAAAATGAAAATAGTGACGTTACTGCCACTAAGATAATTGTATCGCTTACAGACTTTGATTTAAGTAATACAAAAATCATTAATATTAATAATGATGTTAATAATTTGCGTTTATTTGCAAATTCTGGTAAGGATAGCATTTTTTTACCCATTCAAGTTCTTTTAGGTGCTTTTAATAGAGTTAAAACGTTTAACTTAATACTGATAAGTGTGTTTTCTTCAAGTCTTTTTTTAATGATGAGTCCTATTTTATTAGTTTTTTTTGGTGTTATGTTTATAGCTGTAGCTTCTAAGATAAGTTTTGAATTTGATTCAAAACTTATGATATTTCTTATATCCTTAATAATAGCTATTTTTTCAGGTATTATTTCGCTTTTTATAAATTATTTATTGTTGATTTTAATAGCATTCTTTATACAAATATCCGTTAATATATACATATCTTTTATTCTGATTTTTTCTATCTTGTTTTTTATTGTGTTGCATGTAATACGAGTTAATTATAAAGAAGCATGATCTTCATTAGAGTTTGTGTTGTTTATATTAGATAAAAATAATTCATTAATCATGCGATTTTCTTTTTCTATTTGTTCTTTATTTAGTATATATGAATTTTTGTTTATATAATTTTCATCTATAATAAATGAAGGTATTTTTTTGATTATGTTTTTTAATTTTAAATTTAAACCTTTATAGGGTGTAAATCCATTTGCAAATCCAAAATATTCATTGAATTTTACTTTTTCTTTAAGTTTAATTAGTGATTTTTGTACCTCTTGGTCTAATATCCATTGAATAAATTTTTCTATAGGTGTCGATATTTCTTTAACCCCCATAAAGCTTATGTTGCATATTGATGATTTTTTTTCTTTATTTGTTAGATATGAAAAATTAATTTTGTCTTTGATATCTTTGTTTAAGCTATTGTAATATGTTAAGTTAGTTAATCCTGCAATTAAAATTGTTTTCTTTTGAAGTAATATTTTCTCTAAATTTAAATATTTGTATTTTTCTGTGAAGTTTTTGTGTAATGCAAGTTCATTTGTATCTATGAAAGATTTAAAGTGGTTTATCATATCCGACATTTTTTTTTCATTATATTCTGGTTTGCTGTTTCCAAAGTAAAAATTTATGTCATTGATTTCAGATATTGTGTAAAATAGATTTTCAGAGATGTATGGAGAGATAAAAAGTTTTTTTTCCTTTTGAAATCTTTTGTGTATTTCTTTAATATTTTGTATATCAATATATTTTTGTATATTATATTCATTTTTATATATTAAAATTGGGACATCAAAGCTTAAAGGGACAATTCTGTGTGCGAATTTTTCAGATATATTATTCAATATTGGATAATCTGGGTAATAGTATTGTTGAATATTTTTAAAGTTTTTAGTTATGTTTATGCTGTCTATATTTTTTGAGATAATTACTTGCGCATTTTCTTCATTAATCGTTTGCATGTTGATATGTTCTCTATATTTAATGATGAAGCTAGTTTTATTTTGGATATTGAATTGATTTATATAAAATAGCATGATTTTGTTATCAGTTAATATAGTGATGGTATCATTTTTTGAGCAACTAAAAATTAAAATAAAGACTATGATCGAAATCGATTTCTTTATGCACATAAAAAATTATTTGTTCTATTTTATTCCATTTTACAATAAATTATGTATAATTTTTATAGTTATTTTATAATTTTAGATCTCTTTGAAAGCTCTAGATTTTATTATGAAAGGAGAGTGACTAGTTTGGGTTTAGTTGATTTTTTAGTTTCTATCTTTAATAAAGAGCTTACTCCTGAACAAGTGAAGCAAAGAAGACTTAGAGAGGTAAAGAATAATCTAAGTAAGGTAGGCAATTTTTTTAATGCTTCAAAAATTCAGGCTTTACCCCAATTTGCTAAGTTTATTTATAATCTTTATAAAGCGTTTATGCCTTTCAAGTTTTTTGTACAAAGATATCGAACTTCAAGTAAAATAATTCATTTTGTTGTTGAAAAATATTTGAATGATAATCAAAAGCAAGCTTTAGAATATATTTATTCTTTCTCATCTAATGATGTAGTCAATTTTACACCTGATATATCTAAGAATTTGGATAATAATTTAAATTATTTGTTGGATAATATAACTCAAGAACAAATAAGGTTTATAGATGAGACTTGTGGTGCTTTAGAGATATTTTTTGACTTAGCCTCGTATCAGTATTATTCAATTATTAAAAATTTTGATAGTTTATTTCCAGAAAATGACTTTATATATAAACCAAGATTTAATGCGGTTAGTTGTGGTGTAATCCTTGATGATATTAAAGATTTTTTGGAATGTATATATTCTATTAGAGATGTTTCTATTTGGAGAAATCTTTACGATATTCTTTTAGAGGTGTATGGAGATAGGGACAATTTTCCTATTAAACCAAATGTTTGGCTTAAGATACTAACCTCTATAATTGAGATAAATAAGAATAAAGAAATTTTATATCTTATAAGGTATGTTAGCGGTGATCCTGATTATTTGCCTATATCTGGTGTCAAAAAGTCAAAAGCAAAGACAATATCATTTTTTAATGATCTCTCTAAACATGTTTCAAATGAGAGAGCAAAGATTGAAATTTTGCAAAAAAATAGTAAATCTAAGCTTTTAGCCGAGAAATTATTTCCTGGAGTGACTCTTGTAAGTTTAGAGAATTATAGTGAACGTATGCATGCTAAGATTACATCTGCAATTGTGAGTACCACTGGATATGTTTATTCTGATCTTTTAGTTTATTTAAAAACTCATGCGGTTAATTTTGTGAAAAAGGATCTAAGTGATATTATTAATGTCCTTATTATTAAGGGACAGTGGAAGGCTATGGAAGTTTCTAGAGAAATTTCTAATGATATTCATTCTTTAGTTGGTATTTATTCCAATCTTATTGATTTTGATAATAATCTTGGCGAACAGGGTACTTATGGTAATAGAATAAACTCACTTTTGCACAGAATTTCTGTTGGAGATAAATCTTCAGAGAAATTGCTGTTGAATATAATAGCAGATATTAATAAAAAGGCTTTAATTTTATTGAATGAGTATTATTCAGTAATTAAATCTTTAGAACGACGTTTGAATGATTGTTTAGAAGATTATTTTAAACCCGCTTCAGAAAAGGAGTTTATTTATAATTGGAAAGAGCTTGATATTGAGCTTGTAAAAAGCTATGGCAATAATGTAAACTTTGGTAGTATAATTAAAAATGTAGTTGATAATTTAAATTTATTTTTGAGGTTGATGGATTTATACTTGGAGAAGAAAAATACAGTTTAGGAGATTTAGATGGGAAGAGAATGTGAAATAACAGGTAAAAAGACAATGTTTGGAAACAATGTTCCAAGGAAGGGACTTTCCAGAAAAAAGGGTGGAGGGGGACAACACATTGGTGTAAAGACCAGGAGAACTTTTAAGGTAAATTTGATAAATAAGAAATTTTTTGTTCCTGAGCTTGGAAAAAGTATTAATATAAAAGTTTCTGCAAGTACTCTAAGGAGTATTTCAAAGTTAGGTCTTAGTGTTTTTTTGAGGAAAAATTCCAAAAAGATAGAAGATTTTATTTAAAAATTGTGACTTTGTTAATTTTAATTTATTAATATGTTTTCTATTATTGAATATTCATTGTTATTGTTGATGATCTGTTGGTTTATAAATTCAAATTTGTGGAAAAGTTTATGAATTATGATGATTGCGTTTATATTTTCAGGAAATATTTTGCGTGCATTATAATATTCTAATAGAGTTGATGAATTTAAATTAGGTGTACTTAAGAGTTCCTTTAATGTTGTTGATAATTGAATAGTTTTGTTTAAGTGTGTAGAGTGTGATATGAAGTGAGAGAGAAATATAAAAGAATTTTCTTCCTTTGTTGTAAGCGGATTTAAAAATGTACAAAATTCTCTCAAAGTTTGATTTTTAAGTTTACCTAAAATAATGGGAATAATTTTTATATTTTGTGTTATATTTTTGATAAAATTTAATACAATTTCAATTTTATGGTCATTTTCTATTATTTTATCTTCTGTATTTGTAAATTCAAAATTTTTTATTAAATTTATTATGTCTAGATTGACATCAATTGTTTTATTAAAGAATTTCCAAGCTTGATGGTCTGATATGTTAATCTGTGAGTTCTCTTTTGTTTTTGAGAATATAAACACATTTTTTGTATTATGTGCTATTATTTTTTTGAACAGAGTAATATTGTTTAAGAAAAACTCATAAGTGCCATAACTAATCAAAAGTGCTTTATGAGTTTTTCTTTTATTTAAGCTAAATAATTCTAAATTGCAATCATTGGTTGAATAAAATATATTATCAACTAAACTATTTCTTATTTTGTTTATCTGTTGTGTCCTTTAATTGCTTCTTTTACTATATTTATTTCCATAAATTCCGTACCTTTATTAGTATCTCTATTTGGATTTCCAGAGATAATTACTACAATATCTGAATCTTGAACTACTTTTTGTGTTTTAAGCATTTCAAGAGAAGTTACTACAAATTCAGTTGTTGCCTTAAAGTTATGATCAACCAGATTAGCATAAACACCATAAGAGAGTGATAATTCTCTTGCTATTCTTTCATTATTTGTTGTAATAAATAGAGGTACACTTGCTCTGTATGTTGCCATTATTCTTGCGGTTCTTCCTTTGAGTGAATCAACAATAATGGCTTTAACAGGCATTATTTTGGTTGCATCAATTGCACATTTAATAATATAGTTTCTTATGATCCTTTTGCTGTGAAAAATTTCATCTTGAAATAGTGTTTTTTCTCTATATTTTTCAACTTCTATAGCAATTTTGGTCATCATTTTAACAGCTTCAATTGGGTATTTGCCATAAGCTGTCTCCCCAGATAACATGATGGCATCTGTGCCATTTAGAATTGCATTAGCCACATCAGATACCTCTGCTCTTGTAGGTCTTGGATTTTCAATCATTGTGTGCAACATTTGTGTTGCGGTAATTACAGGTACTCCGTATTTAATGCAGGTTTTTGTTATCTTAATTTGTGCTAAAGGAACATCTTCAGCTGGTATTTCAACTCCCATATCGCCTCTTGCAACCATAATCCCGTAAGAGGCTTTTGCAATTTCTTCAATATTATCAATTCCTTCTTGATTTTCAACTTTGGCAATAATTTTAACGTCTGGATTTCCAGCAGCATTTAATATATCTTTGACGTCTTGAATATCTTTTGCATGTCTTACGAATGAATGGGCAATAAAATCAATATTTTGTTTTGCTGCAAGTTCAATAAATCCCCTATCTTTTTCAGTGACAGATTGTAATTTAAGTGAAATTCCCGGTGTATTAATTGATTTTTTGTTTTTAATTTGTCCATCATTTTTAACTTTGCAGATTAATCTATCTGCGAGTTTTTCAATAACAGTCATTTCCAGTTCGCCATCATCAATAAGAATTGTCGAACCATTTGGAACTTCATTTACAAATCCATCGTAGTTTGTTTGCAATGAATTAGACTCATTGATAGGTGATGTTGAGATTATTATTTTGTCTCCTATCTTAACGGTAATAGGATTTTCAATATTAGCTGTTCTAACTTCTGGCCCTTTTGTATCGATCATTAATGCTATTTTATTTGAAACCTGTCTGACATTGTTTATTACTTTTATTGCATCATCATGAGATTGATGAGCAGTATTAAGTCTTATTACATTTACTCCTGCTTCATATAACTCTTTTATGTGTTCTGGATCACATCTGAGGTCAGATATTGTTGCTACTATTTTTGTTAATTTTTGTATCATTTATTTTTCTCCTATAGTACTTAAAATTTTATGCTTTTTAAGCTTCAATAACAATAATTTTTAAGAACTTGTCATTTTATTTTAAGATTAAATTAGCATATATTATAAAACTTAATTTTTGTTTTTTAGTTTGTTTAATATTTTGGTGTCTAGTTTGATATTTAAATTTTTTTCCCTATTGGGTATTACAAGTCCTTTTTTTTCTCCTTTAATTCTTCTTAAATATTTAACATTGGTATAGTAAAGATCAGCTTTGCCTGATTGTCTTGCAGGTTTTGTATAAAACACACATAAGTTCCCAGCATCTATCAAGACTTCAAGAGGAGGTGTTTTGTCTTTTTTACCCCTAATAAAAACATAAGCACCAGGATAATCTCTTGTGTGTAGCCAGTAATCATTTCCCTTTGCCCAATTTCTTAAGAGTTCATCGTTTTCTTTTGCATTTCTGCCTATAACAACTTCAAATCCATAAGATAGGAAATGAAGGCCAATAGATGGTTTTTTTGTAATTTTTTGTTTTTTGGTTCTTTCATTTTCCGGTATGATACAGTCTGTTTTGTCGATGTAATCTGTCTTTGATATTAATGTATTGTATTGTGTTTTTGCGTATTTTAATTGTTCTTGTATAATCTTTAAAGAATTTTTGTTTTTTTTGTATTCTTTAAAATATTTTAAAGCATTATCTTTAGGGAGTAATGC
Organism: Borrelia puertoricensis; assembly: GCF_023035875.1. NCBI lineage: Bacteria > Pseudomonadati > Spirochaetota > Spirochaetia > Spirochaetales > Borreliaceae > Borrelia > Borrelia puertoricensis. Next base: position 358,667 of record NZ_CP075379.1, on the reverse strand, counting down.
TTTGTCCAGCATTATTTTAATTTGTTCACCATTGTTATTGTTTAAAATGATTTTATCCATTCCTTTTTTTATTTTGTTAATGTTTGATAGGATCATTTCACCTTTTTTTCTTTGATCCTCGATTTTTTCAATTGAATTTATTTGTTTCTCTAGAGAGCTTATTTTTTTTTCTAAATTTATTTTTTCTTTTTCGTATTTTTGCTTAAGTAGTTCTATGTTGTGCACCTGAGTCTCTTTTATTTCTAAATTATCATAGTAATTTTCAATAAATTCGGAGTAAGATATTTCATTGTTGTATCCATCTTTGAGTGTGACTTCTTTTTTGTCAGTTGTATTATTATTTTCAATAATTTCTTTGGCTTTTGTGAATATTTCACCTGTAATTTCTTTTGACCTTGGTCTTCTATAATATGCATCAAGGATTTTAAAATTTGCGTCTGTTGCAATTATATTAGGAGATGATGACCATAATTTTATGAAGATAAAAATTATTATTTTATCTTTAAACACTTTAATTAAAATTATTCTTTCATTTTTTATTTGATATGCTTCAAATATTTTACCATTTTGAACTTTTGATTTTAAAAATTCAAAAAATCTTAAAGGGGGTTTGATATTTTCAAATTTCTTGTTTGTTTTGTGAATTCTTGTTTTTTTTGGATTTAATGAGATTAATATATTAAAGTTTTTTTCATCTGTTTCTTTATTATAAAGTTCCATAATCAAAGTTTTATGGTTAGGCTGTTTAATTTTTCTTAAAAATGAATTTTTTAATGGCATTTCTTTAAGTAAGATATTTATTTCACTGTAGTTTAATGACATTTTATCCCCTTTGATCTTTTGCTAAATATGTTTATTATTAATTTACAAAATGATATATTATAATAATAGCTTATTATTATAACAAGTTGTACGATTTATATTAGACATAGGTTGTGAAATAATGTATTTGTTATTAAATTGAGCTTTAGTAATATACGAGTTTATAATGAAGAGAATAATATTAATTTTGTTTCCTTGTTTAATTTTTGCTCAAGTATCTGCCAATCAATATTTTGAGAATATTTATTCAAATTATCAAAATATAGAAGATATGCAGGCTAAGATTAGTCTTAACATAAAAGGGTTAAAGCAAGCAGGAACTCTGTTATATAAATCTCCCGATAAATTTATTGTTAATTTGGAGTCAAATAATCAGGTTTTTGTAAGTGATGGTGACATTTTAACTGTTTATGTACCAACTCTTGGTACTTCTTTTAGACAACAGTTGACTATGGGAAAAGTGGGAAGTGGTTTTATGAATATTTTAAGTACTGAGTATAGTGTGTCTTATACTAATTCTCCAAATTTAGAACCACTGGACGAATCTGGAGGAGGGGGGGGGACAGAGAATTTTATAAAATTGACTTTTTCAAGGCGACTTTATAAGGGTGCTGCTACGATTGATTCCTTTATGATTGCTTTTACACGAAATGGTGTAATTAGGAGGGTTATTGCTTATCCTACAGGTGGTGGTCGAGAAATAATTATTGATCTTTTATCTGTAAAATTTAATGTTGGAATCCCTGATAGTAGATTTAAGTATGATCTGCCAAAAACTTCAAATAAAGTAGATAATTTTTTATATGATGTTAAAAAAACTTGAGGTGTTGAGAAATGGAAAGAAATAATTTCATTAGATTTGGAGATTTTATAAAAAAGGCTCGGATTGATAAGGGTTTAACCCTTGAGATGATATCTGATGATATTAGAATTTCTGTTAAATATCTTAAGGCGCTTGAAGATTCTAATATTGAATTGTTTCCTAATGAAGTTTTAGCTTTAGGATTTTTAAGGACTTATAGTGAGTACTTAGGAATTGATGTTTGGTATGTCTCGTCCCTTTTTAAAGAATACAAAAGAAGACTTAATAGTAGCTATATTGGAATTAAAACTGAGAATCAAAATGGTAGTTTAAATTTTGTAAACGAAGGTAGGCTTGGGAATCAGTATTTAGATCTGTCTAAGATAGCTTTTCCTAAAATTATTCAAATATCGGTAGGATTAGTTAGTATTATATTGTTAATACTTTTAATTTTAAATTTTAGTGGGATTAAGCAATTTATAGGGAAATTTTTTCAAGCAAATCATGCTGCAAAGCGAACCCCAGGAGTTCATGAAGTTCTTTTTGATAAAGAAAGTTTTTGGAATGTTACGCTTGGAGATGGTGATTTTTTATCTTTAGTTTATGGCAATGCTATTGCAAATTATAGAGTTTCTTTTATGAATGATGATTTGGTTGTTACAAATGATTTGAAAAATGGGCGATATGTTTTTAAATTAGGCAAATTTCGGGAAATAAATTTAAGTGATAATGTTAAAGTTAAGATTGTGTATGATAATTATTCTCAAGGTCAGGTACGAAAGGCTCATGTAAGCTTAGAATCTTTTATGCTTAATATTGAATATGTGCTTGAAACTAGTCTTTCTAGTAGATTTAATGTTTTAAATTGGGGATTTAAAGTTAATGGACCTAAGAGTAGAGCGATTAGTGAGTATCCTACTGTATATTCTTCTCAAGATATTTCCAATATTGATTTAATGATTAATTTTTTAAACGATACGTTTTTAAGATATGCTGATGAGAGTAATATTTATGGTAAATCTTTGCTTGTATCTAAGGGGATTCCTCTTAATTTAAATTTCAAAAAATCTTTAATCTTATTTTTGTCAAGACTTTCTGATGTTAATATTATTCTTCAAGGTAAGGATATTACTTCTATTTTAAAGGGTTATGGAAGAGAAATAATGGCAATTCAATTTTTTTGGTTAAAAACCCCTGGAGGTTTTGATCTTAAGGTTTCTGAAGTTTATTAATGAACAAAATAGAAAAATTCTTCTTTAGTTTAAATTCTTATCAGAAACAAATTGTTTTAGATGATAATAAAAATCCCATTCTTGTTTTGGCAGGTCCAGGCAGTGGTAAAACAAGGGTTATAACAGCTAAAATAGCACACTTAATAAAGGAAATGCAATTAAAACCAGAAGAAATTCTTGCTTTGACATTTACAAATAAAGCCGCAAATGAGATGAATTTAAGACTAAATTATCTTTTTGATTTTAATAAGGCTTTACATATCCAGACTTTTCATTCTTTTGGTGCTTGGCTTTTGAGACTTTATTTTAAAGAATTTGATAAGAATTATGATTCAAATTTTACAATTTGGGATACTAATGATGTTGTTAAATTTGTTAAGCAAATTGGGCTTGCTTCAACCATTGAGCTTTCAAAGCATGTTGCGTCTTTTATACTTAAATGTAAGGAAAATTACTTTTTAGATAATTATTGTGATCTTGATGAGAAAAGTTACAAGGATATTAAATTTTATGAGCAAGAAAAATCTAAAAGTAATGCTTTTGATTTTGTTGATCTTATTCTTAAAGCCGTTTTGATGTTAAGAGATTGTGAAGATGTAAAGATGAGGGTTCAGAAAAAGTTTAAGGCTATTTTTGTAGATGAGTATCAAGATACCAATTATACACAGTTTTTGTTTTTAAAAAAGCTTTATTGTAAAAATATGCATTTTATGGTAGTAGGAGATGAAGATCAGTCTATTTATTCTTTTAGAGGTGCTAGAATTGAAAATATTCTTGAATTTGAAAAAGTATTTGACAATGTGTCTAAATATTATTTGGTACAAAATTATCGTTCTAGTTTAAGCATTGTTAATGTTGCAAATGATGTTATTTCAAAGAATAGAAATCGATATGAAAAAGTAATAAGTACAGAAAACAAAATAGGCAAGAAGATAAGATTTTTTGTTTTTCGAAATCCTGCAGAGGAGGCTGAATATTTTTCTAATTTCCTTATTGAAAATGAACTTGAGACAGCTGTTCTTTATAGATTTAATTACCAATCTTTGCAGTTTGAGAAATCTTTTTTAAAACATAATATTCCACATAAAATATTAGGTTCAATTAGATTTTATGAAAGAGAGGAGATTAAAGATGTAATTTCTTTGTTAAGACTTTTTGTAAATAGAAAAGATAAAATTTCTTTCTTAAGAGTAATAAATAAGCCTGCTAGGGGGATTGGAAAAATTACTACGAATAAAATAATTGCAATGCTTAATGATCGTAATGTTAATTTTGATTTAATTCTTGCAAGTAGAAAATTTGCTGAGAGTCTTAAGGGCAAAGCAAAAGATTCTCTTATTGCTTTTTTAAATCTGTATGATAAACTAGCAGAAAGTATACAAAAAGGTGTTTATGTAAATTTATCTGAATTTATTAAAAATGTTGTAATTAGATCTGGATTTTGGGATTATTATCAAAAATTTGATGAGGATGAAAAGTCTAGAAATATTGATGAACTTATCAGTAGTGGAGTTGAATATTCAGGCAGTTTTGAGGGACTTGTAATATTTTTGGAAAATTCATCTCTTTCACCTTTAATACATGGGGATTCTAAGTCTAGTGTACTGCTCTCTTCAATTCATGGAGTTAAAGGACTTGAATTTGATAGAGTAATAATATCTGGTCTTGAAAAGGGTTTATTGCCTTCTGAAATTGAAGAATTGACTGGAGAGAGACTGGAAGAAGAGAGAAGACTTTTTTATGTTGCTATTACTAGAGCCAAATTTGAGCTTATTGTTACAATTAATTTACAAAGATTTTTTGGAGGCATGCTTAGAAATACAGCTATATCAGTCTTTTTCCAAGATATTAGAAAAGATAATTATGATATTGTTTTTGTTCCAGAATATTTAAAAGATAATTTTAAATATTTTTTTTCAAAAAGTGGTAATAAAAGCTTTAATATTGGAGATTATATAACTTATAATGGTGAGAATGGAATAGTTGTTGATAAGTGGTATCAAAATGGTGAGCCATTTATTAAAATTAATCTAAGAAATGGGAGAAAAGCTATTTTGAGTTCAAGTTATATTAAAGGACTTGCTAAAATTTAGAGGTTAAATTTGAGAGATATTAGAGATATTTGTTTAGAAGATAGTTTAAAGTTAAGTTTACTAAGATTAAGTAAGAATGAAGAACAAGAATTTGCCATAAAATTTGAAAAAATTATTGGCATGTTAAATAAAATTTCTGAATTTGAGATAAAAGATGGCATTCAAAAAGAGGCATGTAACTTTTCTGTTTTGAGAGACGATGAGATTTTACCTTCTTTGGCGATTGAATCTATTAAAAATTTTAGCAATGTGTTTGTGGATGGTTACTTTTCATCGCCTAAAGTGTTTGAATAGGGAGTATTGGTTTGGACTTCAGGGGTTTAAGTTTAATAAAAATTAAAGAATTAATATTGACTCGTAGGTGTAAAATTTATGATATTGTGCTTTTTTATAAAGAACTTTATGAAGCAAATAAGGATATTAATGGATATATTGAATTTTTTGATGATTCATTAGAATTGGCAAAAAAATATGATGAACTTTTAAGTAGAGGTGAGGGACAAAATTTGCCCTTAATTGGTATGCCCATTGCTGTTAAGGATAATATTTCAATTAAAAATAAAGCCTTGACTTGTGCATCTGAACTTTTGCAAGGATATATTTCTCCTTATGATGCAACTGTTATTAAGAGATTAAAAGATAACGGTGCAATTATGCTTGGTAGAACTAATATGGATGAATTTGCAATGGGATCTTCTTGTGAGTTTTCTTATTATGGTGTTACCCTTAATCCTTTAAATAAAGAATATGTTGTGGGTGGTAGTTCTGGTGGTTCTGGAGCTGTTGTTGCTGCCGGTCAAGCTCCTTTTGCACTTGGTAGTGATACTGGAGGTTCTGTTAGACTTCCTGCGTCTTTTTCAAGTTTAATTGGTTTTAAGCCTTCTTATGGAGGTTTATCTCGTTATGGGCTTGCATCATATGCGTCATCTCTTGATCAAATAGGATTTTTTGCTAATTTTATTGATGATGTGGCTTTAATATTAAAATGTACTTGTGGAATTGATAAAATGGATTCTACTAGCATAGATATTATTCAAGATCCTTATCCATTATTAGGTAATTCTTTATCAGGTACTAAATTAGCTGTAATTAAAGAACTTAGTGAAGATTTGATGGAACCTGAGGTTGCATGTGAATTTTTTAAATTTAAATCTGCACTTTTAAACAGAGGCGTTGAAATTCATGAAGTTTCAATAGAGTCAGTGAACTTTGTACTTTCTCTTTACTATTCATTATCTCCAGTTGAAGCTGCGTCTAACCTTGCTCGTTATACTTGTCTTCATTATGGAAAAAGGTTAAATGATGAACTAAATCTTAATGATTTTTATTATAGACATAGGAGTTTATTTTTAAGAGAAGAGGTGAAAAGGCGTGTTGTACTTGGTAATTATTTATTATCAGAAGGTTATGATTTGCAATACTATTTAAAAGCTTGTAAAATTATTGAAAATGTATTGGTTCCAAAATTCAATGAAATTTTTAATAATTATTCATATATTATTACGCCTACAAGTTTTGTAAAACCTTTTAAAATTGGTGAAAATTTTGATAATCCTATAAAGATGTATTATTCTGATCTGTGTACTGTGATTGCCAATCTTATTGGGGCCCCTGCACTCTCTATTCCTTTTTCTCAAGATGATAGGGGATTATCTATTGGTATGCAAATAATTGGTCAATTTAAGAGAGATTTTGAGCTTTTAAGCTTTGCAAAAAATGTAATAGAGGAATTAGGATTAAATGGAATATAAGTTGCTTGTTGGTTTAGAAGTTCATGTACAATTAGGATTAAAGACCAAAGCTTTTTGTGGGTGTAAGAATGATTTTGGTGGAATTCCAAATTCTCGTACTTGTCCAATATGTCTTGGACTTCCTGGAGCATTGCCTAGTATAAATAGAGAACTTATTAGTAGTGCAATTTTAGCTGGGCATGCTACCAATTCTAAAATTAACAATATTGTTAAGTTTGATAGAAAGCATTATGCTTATCCCGATTTACCTAAGGGATATCAAATATCTCAAAATGATGCACCAATTTGTGAGAATGGATTTATCTTTATTGAAACTTGTTCAGGTTTAAAAAAAATCAATATTGTTAGGATACATATGGAAGAAGATTCTGGCAAGAGTTTGCATTTGCTTGAGAGTGAAAATCTAAGTTATATTGATTTTAATCGTTCAGGTGCACCATTACTAGAAATTGTCTCAAAACCAGAAATTAATAATGGAGAAGAAGCCGTAGCTTATTTGAGTGCTTTAAGAGAAATCTTTAGATATCTTAATTTATCTGATTGTAACATGGAAAACGGTTCATTTCGTTGTGATGTCAACGTTAATTTACTTGTCAATGAAAATAATGTTGAGTATAAAACCCCCATTTCTGAGATAAAGAATTTAAATTCTTTTAAATCAGTAAAATTGGCAATTGATTATGAAAAGTCAAGGCAAAAAGAAGAGTGGATTTTATATAGGAAAACTTTTGAGAGTGTAGGTAAACATACAATGGGTTTTGATGATAAAAAGGGTATTACAGTGCTTCAAAGAAGCAAAGAGACGGTAGCTGATTATCGTTATATAAAAGATCCCGATTTGCCTTTGATCAAGCTCGATGATTCTTATATTGAAAGTATAAAGTCTAATAGAATGGTGGAATTGCCTTTTGATACAAGAGTTAGATTAAAAGAGCAATATGGTCTTAGTGATTTTGATGTTATGACTTTAACGGCCGATAAAAACTTGGTTAAATATTTTGAAGAGGCAGCAATTGCCTCAAGCGATCCTAAAAGAGTGGCAAATTGGATATTGTCTGAGGTATTAAGTGTACTAAATGATAGGGAGATAAGTATACTTGATTTTAATTTACCACCATCATATATTAGTGAACTTGTTGAATTCATTGTTAGTGATAGGGTAAGTGGTAAGATAGCAAAAGAAATATTTTTAGAAATGCTTGAGCGAAATGTTTCTTCTGCTATCATTATTAATGAAAAAAATTTAGCACAGATAAGTGATAGTTCTATCATTGAGTCAGTTGTGTTTGAGGTTTTGAATGAAAATCCTAAATCAATTGAACTTTATAAAAAAGGTAAGAGTCATGCAATTAAGTTTATGATGGGTCAAATTATGCGTAAAACTTCTGGAAGGGTTAATCCCGTTCTTGCAAATGATATTTTAATGAATAAATTAAGGGATGTATAATAAATCTTTGTTTAGCTGTTTGCCAATAATTAAAAGAGCAAGATTTTTTTATCTTTATGATATTAGTGGTAATAGGTATTTGGATTTGTACTTGAATGGGGGATTAAATTTTTTAGGACATAGGGTTCAAGGGTTAAATCTTATTCTTAAGCAAACTTTTTCAAGAGGTCTTACTGCTTCTTATCCTTCTGTTTTTAGAAAACAATTTGAAAATGTTCTTTTTTCTTTTTTTAAAGAAGCAGGATTTGTGTGTATTTTTAAATTTGAAAGAGATGCTAGAGATTTTTTATTATCTTTAACAGACCATTGTTGTTTTAGTAATCCTTGGGAGGAAAATCAGGGTATATATGAATTTAAGGCTGGATTTAATAATTTTAGATATCCTATGCTTGTAAAGATCCCAATGCCTGGATGCATGTCTATTAATATTGCTATAGTAGATAATTTATCTAGAAAAATAGAATTTAGAGATTCTTTTGATGCTTTAACTTTAGCTATCGCTAGGCATATGCTTACTAAGATTGTGTCTTATGAAAAGAATACAAAAATTAATTTTAATATTTTTGCTACACCTATATTTAAACTAATTAATAGATATATGTTTCCTCTTTATAAATCTGAATATCATAATGAAATTTTTAATGAGTATTTAAAGAATGGCTATTTAATTAGTCCTTTTTTTGATGTTCCTTCGCTTGTTCCTTTAAAATTTTCTAAAGGAGATTTAGATGGGTTTCACAAAGTTTCTCTTAAGCTACAGGATAAATTTGGAGGTTAGTATTGACAGGTTAACTTACAAATAATACAATGAAAAAGTATAACTTTGTAGAATATCTAAGTGAGGACTGTATATTATTATGAATAGGATAACGAATAATAAGACAATATGGGTTAAACCTAAGTTTGTAGAGAAAAAATGGTGTGTGATTGATGCGTCAGATAAAGTTCTTGGTAGGGTTGCTACAGAAGCTGTTACAATTTTGAGAGGTAAGCATAAGCCCTATTATACGCCCCACCAAGATTTAGGTGATAATGTTATAATTATTAATGCTTCAAAGATTAGGCTTACTGGTAAGAAATATTCTCAGAAAATTTATTATAGACATTCAAGATATCCTGGAGGTCTTCGTTCTGATACTTTTAGAACATTATCTGAGAGGAAGCCAACAGCTCCTCTTGAAATAGCTATTAAGGGTATGTTACCAAAGGGGCCTTTGGGACGTGAACTTTTTAGAAATCTTAAAGTTTTTGAGGGTTCTAATCATACGCTTAATGCTCAAAATTTTTATAAATTAGAAGCAAATTAAGAGAGGAAAAATGGCAAAGTCAGATGTTAAAGGCATTAATTTAGGAATGGGTACTGGAAGGAGAAAGTCTTCTGTTGCTAGGGTTTACATTAGGGAAGGTAAGGGTGATATTAAGATCAACAATAAGGATTTTGATTCTTATATTCAACTTGAAAATTTAAAGACAATTGCTCTATCTCCATTAGTTTTAACAAATACTCTTGGAAAATATGACCTTTACATTAATATTTATGGCGGGGGCATTTCAGGCCAAGCCGGTGCTATTAGACATGGTATTGCAAGAGCTCTTTTTGATCTTGATGAAGAGTATAAAATGATTCTTAAGTCAAATGGGTTTTTAACAAGAGATTCGCGAAAAGTTGAGCGTAAAAAATTCGGTAAGAAAAAGGCTAGAAAAAGCTTTCAGTTTTCAAAAAGATAAGTATTTTGTTTGTATGAAAAAAAGCCCTCTTATGAGGGCTTCAGTTGTTATTATTGTTTTTTAATGGAATAAAAAACGTCTCTTCCGTGGTATTCGGCAATACTTCCTAGTTCTTCTTCTATTCTTAAGAGCTGGTTATACTTAGCTATTCTGTCTGTTCTTGATAAAGATCCTGTCTTGATTTGTCCTGTTCCAAGTGCAACAACAAGATCGGCAATTGTTGTATCTTCTGTTTCTCCTGAGCGATGTGAAACTATTGCAGTATATCCTGCTTTTTTTGCCATTTCTACAGCTTCAAAAGTTTCAGTCAGTGTTCCAATTTGATTTACTTTAATGAGAATTGCATTTGCAACTTGCATTTCAATTCCTTTTTTAAGGAATGATGTGTTTGTTACAAATAAATCATCACCAACAAGTTGAACTTTATTCCCAATCTTATCTGTAAGTTTTTTCCAGCCGTCCCAATCTTCTTCAGCCATGCCATCTTCAATTGATATGATAGGATATTTTTCTACCCATTTTGCCCAGTATTCAACCATTTCATTGGATGTGAGTTCTTCTTTTGTTGACCATCTAAGTACATATTTTTTTGTTTTTGGATCATATAATTCAGATGTTGCTGGATCAAGGGCGATTGCGATATCTGTTCCAGGTGTATATCCTGCACTTTGTATGGCTTCTATAATAACTTCACAAGCTTCTTCGTTTGACTTTAGATTTGGTGCAAATCCACCCTCATCTCCAACAGCTGTTGCGTAACCTTTTTTACTTAAAATACTTTTGAGTGTATGGAAGACCTCGGCAGACATTCTTATTGCATCACTGAAAGTTTTTGCTCCAATTGGCATTATCATAAATTCTTGAAAATCGACACAGTTATCTGAGTGAGCACCTCCATTTATAATATTACACATTGGTGTAGGTAAAATATTGGCTTTGTAGGCACCAAGATATTGATAAACTTTAAGTCCAAGGTGTTCGGCAGCTGCTCTAGCTGTAGCCATTGAAACTGCAAGAATAGCATTAGCCCCGAGTTTTGATTTATTAGGAGTGCCGTCAAGTTCAAGCATTTTTTTGTCAATTTCAACTTGGTTTAAAGCACTCATTCCTTCAAGTTCTGGAGAGATAATATTTATTATATTTTCAACTGCTTTGAGTACCCCTTTACCCATATAAACAGATTTATTACCATCTCTTAATTCAACAGCTTCATGGATTCCCGTTGATGCGCCTGATGGAACAGCTGCTCTACCTAGAGAACCATCTTCAAGTATGACATCTGCTTCAACAGTTGGATTTCCTCTAGAATCAATTATTTGCCTAGCTTTTATTTCATAAATATGAAAGCCCATTTTCCGCTCCTTATTGGTTAATATTTGTATATTTACTTTAGTATATATTTTTAGTATAATAGCAAATAAGACAAATGTGTAGTATTTTAGCAAAAGAATTGTTTATTGGATTTTATAATTAAATCATGGAAAGAATTTTAGGTTCGCTATTTTATTTTATATTCTTTTTCTTTAATATTTTTAATATTCGTTCACAGTGTTATGTAATTGAAAATTTTGATTTATCTTTAAATGAGTTTTTAGAAGTTTCAACAAGAAAGGATAATTTGTCACCAATTGTTGACTCTAAGAGAGTCATTATGTTTTATCCTTCGAATAAGGGTATTAGGAAAATTTTTGCTGCTTTTGATTTTGATGGTTATGCAAAAAAGTATTTATTTAAGAAGAATAGGTATGGACTTTTTTTTGTAAAGATTAATCTTCCTCATGGAGTTGGTAGCATTAAGTATAGGCTTGTTGTAGATGGTATCTGGACAAATGATGAATATAATAAAAATGTAGTGTTTAATAAAGACTTAATACCATTCTCTATAATTGATATAGGTGTAGATCATAGTTACGTGTCTTTACGCAATCCTATTGATTCTTCTGATGGAAGAGAAGTTGAAATTTTTTATATAGGTCGTCCTGGACAGATTGTGACAATAGCTGGCAATTTTAATAATTTTAATCCATTTTTAAATAGATTGGTTGAACAAGAACCCTATAAAGGGGTATATACTATTAAGCTTAAAGACCTTCCTAAGGGTAGAATTTATTATTATTTTGTCGATTCTGGAAATAAAGTTATAGATAAGAATAATGTTAATAGAATTAATCTATATTCGGTTGAAGGTATGGATAATAAGATGGATTTTGAAGTCTCTTATTTTGATAATTAATCGCTTGAAGGTAAGAATTGGAGTTTTTGTTAGCAATTCTTAATACAATTTATATATGGAAATATAAAATTTATGCTGAATTAAGTTAATAATTCACATTGTTTTGTAAGGCCTAAATATGGAAATCTGGGTTAAGACAAATAAAAGTTTATTTGTCTTAAGTATCATTTTTATTTATCAGATTATTCATTTCATCAAAAAGGTACTTAGATACGAAATGATCCTTTTCTACTTCCTCAAGAGTTGCATTTTCTGGTGTTATAGATGTGTGTCGTATATTTGTTAGGGATGGTTCATCAAGCTTGATAGTTTTGTTTTTTATTTTTTCAGGATCAATTTCAGGAATAGACGCTATTAATGTTTTAGTGTATGGATGCTTAGGGTTTGAGAATAAAATTTCTCTAGGCGCAATTTCTAAAATGATTCCCAGATACATTACGGCAATTTTATCGCTCATGTATTTTACTACTGTCAAGTCGTGTGAAATGAATAGATAAGATAAATTCAATTCTTTTTGTAAATCTTTAAGTAAATTTAAAATTTGTGCTCTTATTGATACATCTAGTGCAGATACGGCTTCGTCTAGCAGTAAGAGTTTGGGATTTAGAGCAAGTGCTCTTGCTATCCCTATTCTTTGTCTTTGTCCTCCTGAGAATTCGTGTGGATACCTAGATAGCATGCTTTTTGCAAGTCCAGTAATATCCATTAATTCATTTACTCTTTTTTCTATTTCTTGCTTGGTTCTTGGGAAAATTTTATTTTCGTTGTATATCACTAGTGGTTCTGCTATTATTTCTTTTATTGTCATTCTTGGATTGAGGGATGTATGTGGATCTTGGAATACCATTTGCATGTCTTTTTTTGTCTTTAGCAGTTCTCTTTTTGACAGTTTAGTAATATCTTTTCCATTGAAATATATGTTGCCAGATGTTGGTTTGTATAGCTGCATTATTGCTCTTAAGGTTGTTGATTTTCCACATCCAGATTCTCCAACCAGTCCTAATGTTTTGTTACGCTCAACTTCAAAACTGATCCCATTTACAGCATTTACATTACGTTTATTTTTCCAAAATAAAAAGTTTTCCCCAATTGTGAATGTTTGTACTAAGTTTTCTACTTTAAGAATTATGTCTTTTTCATTTTTCATTTAAAGTCCCCCATTTTGTTTGTAATAGCCCCAGTAGGATTATCTTTAATTGAATAAAGTTTTTCGTTTGGATCCTTATCAAGAGTAAGTATTGATTTTAGAAGCCCAATTGTATATGGATGTTTAGGGTTTTTAAATATTTCTTGTACTGTACCTTCTTCTACAAATTTTCCTTGGTACATTACAGAAACTGTATCGCATATTTCTGCCACTACACCTAAATCATGGGTTATTAATATGGTGGAGGTATTAAATTTTTTAGACAGGTTTTTTATGAGTAGTAATATTTGTTCTTGGATTGTGACATCGAGAGCTGTGGTTGGCTCGTCTGCAATTAATAATGATGGATGGCAACTGAGAGCCATTGCAATCATAACCCTTTGTCTCATTCCTCCTGAAAATTGGTGTGGATAATGTTCTATTCGCTCTTCTGCATTTATAACACCAACTGTTTTTAACATTTCTATTGCTTTTTGTTTTGCTGTTTTTTTGTTTAATTTTTGATGTAACATTATTGTTTCTTCAATTTGTGTGGATATTCTTAAATATGGATTTAGCGAAGTCATTGGATCTTGGAATATCATTGCTATTTTATTGCCTCTAATATTTTGAAATTCTTTTTCACTAAGTTTTAGTAAATCTTGTCCTTCGAATAGTATTTCACCGGTTTTGTATACTGTCGTAATTTCAGGAAGTAATTTTAGTATTGCCATGCTTGTGACAGATTTACCGCTACCAGATTCTCCAACAATAGCCCTAATTTCCCCTTTTTTCATTTTTAAGTTTATATTGCTTACAGGATATATTGTTGTATGCTTTAATTTAAACTCAATTGATAAATCTCTTATATCTAGTATATAGTCTTCTTTCATTTAATGTCTCCTAGAGATTGCTTTTTGGATCAAATGCATCTCGTAATCCATCACCTAAAAAGTTCATAAATAGTAAAAATATTGTCATGACTGTTGCTGGGATAAAAATTTTCCATGGGTATTCAATAAATGTGGGGATTCCGTTTTTGATTAATTCTCCCCAACTAGTCATTGGTGCTGATATTCCCAAACCTAAGAATGATAAAAATGATTCAAGCATAATGAATGATGGAACATTCATTGTTGTAATAATTATTATCATGCCAAAGCTATTAGGAATTAAATGTTTAAATATCATTCTCTTATTTGTTGCACCTAGTGTTCTAGCCGCCTGTATAAATTCAGATCTTGCAAGTGATTTTACTTGCCCTCTTACGATCCTAGCAATTGTTAGCCATGAGATAATGCTAATTGCAATAAATACTCCAATTATATTTCTTTCCATAACAGTCATTAAAATTATTATGACAAGCAAAGTAGGTAAGACGTAAAAAATTTCTATTATTTTAGTTATTATCCTATCGATAATACCACCAAAAAAGCCTGCTATTGCACCTATTATAGTGCCTATGATCATTGATATTACTGCTCCAATAAAACCTACAGATATTGATATTTGACTTCCTTGTATTATTCTTGCAAGTAAATCTCGTCCAAGATTATCTGTTCCTAGTAGATATATTCTTTTGTGTATTTTGATTTCTTTTCCATCAATTATTTGAACCTCGGTCTCTATTTTTCTTTTTATCTCTTCTAGTTGTGATTTTTCTTCCTTATTGATTTCTCGTTTTTCCTTTGCCGATAATCTTTTTATGAAATGAAGTTCCTTTTCATACCATAATTCTCCAGCATATTTAAGAGATGGGGGCAAATCGGCATGTTCTACTACTTGAGTATGATATTTGTATATTGGTAATATTGGTTGAAGTATTGCAATTAGTATATAAAATCCGATAATAAATATGCTAATAAACGCAAGTTTATTTTCCTTGAATCTTAACCAAGCCCTTTTGTTTGCTGTGTGGATTTCTACGTAGGTGTCTTGCTGTTTGTGTTCGTTCATTTTGTTCTCCTATGTTCTTGGATCAAGTTTTTTATAAGCAATATCAGATGCTAAAATGGAAATGAGCAATATTGTTGAATATATTAATAGTGAACCCATTAGTAGTGGATAATCCCTGTTTAGAGATGATTCTACTGTAAATGTACCCATCCCAGCAATTCTAAATATTTGTTCAATAATCATACTGCCAGAAATTATACCAGCAAATGCAGGCCCTATATAACTTACTAAAGGAAGTATGGAGCCTACTAACACGTGCTTTCTGATTATTACATTAAAGCTTAATCCTTTAGCTTTTGCTGTTCTTACAAAATCGCTCTTTAGTATTTCTAACATAGAACCTCTAATAATGCGTGTAAAAATAGCTGTCCATGGCAAACTCATTGTTAATATTGGCATAATTAAATTTGTAAGACCGCCTCGTTCTGAAATCCATCCAGAAGTGTAAAATAATTTTAATTTTATAGATAAAAAATATTGTAAAAGAGGACCAATCACAAAGGTGGGTACAGAAATTCCACATATTACCGCTAATCTTATTATATAATCGGTGCGAGTATTTTTTTTGATCGCTGCTAATGATCCTAGCAAAATTCCAAGTGCGAGAGATATTATTAGGCTTATTATTCCAATTGTAAATGATTTAGGAAATCCTAATTTTATGTATTGATTTACATTTAAATCTTTCTTTACTAATGATGGTCCAAAGTCTCCTTTTAAAATGTTTGTGATGTAGTAGTAAGCTTGCACATAAAAAGGTTTGTCAAGATGGTATTTTTTCATCAATTTTTCTTTGACTTGAGGGTCAATTGGTTTTTCAGAATTAAATGGGTTTCCGGGAGCAAGCCTCATTATTAAAAAACACAAAAAAATTATAACTATTAAAGTTGGTATTGTTTCCAGTATTTTTTGCATGGTAAACTTTAACATAATTGCTCCTTATTATAACAGAAAGATTTTTTTCGTTGTATAGTTAGTAATTCTAACATATGAGATTGAATTTTTTTTGAAAAATATTCAATTTATTTTAATTGGGAAAATTCACGTCATTAAGCTAGCCTTATTTTATTCATTAATATATAAATTACAATTTTTAAAGAAAAGAATCAAATAAAAATAAACAGACATCTATTTTAATAGATGTCTGTTTATTTTTATTTGATTCTTTTAATTTCAGAGAAATTAAATCTTTCTGGAATATTAGGTATCCAACCGGTCCATTTGTCATTTTTGAATAGGTAATTTCCTGCATATATGTATATTGGGGCTACAGGGAAATCTTTATTTATAATTATTGCTTCAGCTTGTCTTAAAATGTTTTGTCTTTTAATTGGATTTTGCTCGAGATCAGATTGGTTTATTAAATTTTCATATTCTTTATTAAAGTACTTGTATGAGGAAAAATGTGCAAATTCTTTTTGGAATAAACTGAAGAATGTTAATGGATCTGAATAATCACCCAGCCAACCAGATCTTGCTATTTCATAATTTCCTTTTTGTTTGGTTTCTAAGAATGATGCCCATTCTTCATTTTCAAGTACAATATTGATGTTTAAAATTTTTTCCCATTGATTTTGAATAAATTCAGTAATTTTTTTGTGATTTTCATTTGTATTATATTTGAGTTTTAGTTGAGGGAAATCTTTACCATTAGGATAACCAGCTTCAGCCATTAGTTCTTTTGCTCTTTGTGGATTAAATAATTCTAGTGGTTTGCCGTAAGAATAATGATGAAAATTTGGGCTTATATTTCTTGTAGGAATAGAGCCATTATCTATAACTTTTTTTGTTAATGTTTCTCTATCAATAGCAAGAGTTAAAGCTTCTCTGACCTTTACATTATCAAGAGGTTTGACTTGTGTGTTAAATGAGAAGTAGTAAAGACCATTAATAGCAGATGAATAATAATCATTTCTTAATTTTATTTCTTTTATTAAATCAGGTGGAATTGCTCCATACGTAAGCATATCAATTTCATTATTTTCATACATTCTATAGGCAGTTGATGCATCATTTATTGTGTAAAATATAAGTTCTTGTAATTCAATGTTTTTAGCGTTGAAGTATTTATCATTTTTTATAAGTGATATTTTTTCGTTGGGTTTTCTTTCCTTTAGTTTGTATGCACCACTTACTACCATGTTTTCAGGATTTGTCCAGTTTTTTCCATATTTTTCAATAGCATGAACTGGTACTGGCGTGAAAGATTGGTGCACTAGCATATCTAAAAAATAAGCTTTTGGAGTAACAATAGAGATCTCTAGTGTCAATTCATCTATAGTTTTAATGCCGAGTTCAGATTCCGGTATTTTGCCTTCAAAGTAATCTTGTGCATTTTTGATTGTTGACTTAATCATACCGACATAATTTGATGCTGTATCTTTATTTAACATCCTAAGATAAGATCTTCTTATACCTTCAGCAGTAATAGGGACCCCGTCACTCCAAACGATATCTTTTCGTAAGTGAAATGTATATATAGTTCCATCATCGGATATGTCCCAAGATTGAGCTAGTCCTGGCTTGTATCCACCGGTTTTTGAGTCACCATCTACTATACCACTAAACATTTGTGCGACCATAATTGCACCTATTTTGTCTTCAGTTAATTGTGGATCTATTGATTTAGGTTCTCCTCCCATGCTGATTTTAAAAGACAAATTTTCTTTGCTGCTTTCCTTACCGCAGGATAAAATAGCTATTAAGAAAAATATCATAAACGTATGTCTTTTTATTTTCATTCTTTTATCTCCTATTTATTAAAATTAATTTTAATTCAATTAAAAACAGTTAAAAGTTTTAAAGGTTTTTTTCTATAAAATTTGTTTTATTGAACATTTTAATTTATTTAGTAGAAAAATCAATTGTACCATAAAGTATGTTTAAATACATAAAGATGATAAGAAAGGCATATGAATGTAGAATATTATTGGATATTAAATAAGATGTGTATCTTTGCTTAAATTTTTTGGATAGTTACTTGGTGCTCAATATAAAAAAAGTTATAAATTAAAATAATGAACTATTATAAAAGAGATGAAGATGCAAAAATGTTGAGGTGATTTCAAAAGTTATGATTATGTAATAAAAACCACTCCTATAATTTATAGAAGTGATTTTTAATCATTATTAAGTATTAGTTTATTAATTTTAAAGTTATTTTCATATTTTATTATTCATTATTGATGTTTTCTCTTTTATATTTTATTTCTTCATAAAGATGAGCTTCTGAAACATTAGGAATCCAACCAGTCCATTTGTCATGTCTGAAGAGATAGTATGATTTGAGTATTGAGAGTGGAGCTACAGGAAAATCTTGTTCTATAATTATGGACTCAGCTTGTCTTAAAATGTCTTGTCTTTGTAGTGGGTCTTGTGCAAAATTAGATTGTTCTATTAAATTGTCATATTTTTTGTTTGAGTAGCCATATGCTCCAAATCCTTGATTTTCTGTTGTAAATAGACTTTCAAGGAATGTTAGTGGATCTGAATAATCACCTGTCCATCCCATATATGATATTTGATAATTACCTGTGTTTCTACTATTTAGGAATGTAGTCCATTCTTCAATTTCAATTTCAATGTTAATATTTAGTGTTTTTTTAAGTTGTTCTTGCAAGAACTCTGCAGTTATTGCCATTTCATTTCGTTGTGAGGTTTTGTATTTAAGAGTAGGAAAATCTGCTCCATCAGGATAACCAGCTTCAGCTAGTAGTTGTTTTGCTCTTTGTGGGTCAAATAATTTTAATTGTTTCCCGTAAGAATAATGCTCAAATATTGGTGTTAAGTTTCTTGTTGGTTTTGATTGACCCTTTAGAGTAATCTTGTTGAGTGCTTCTCTGTCAATAGCAAGAGTTAAGGCTTCTCTAACCTTTACATTATCAAGTGGTTTAATGGTGGTGTTAAAGGCCATGTAGGTTACTCTATTTATAGGATGAGAATAATAGTCATTTCTTATTCTAGCTTCATCTAAGTATTCTGATGTTACTTTGGTTAAGAAATCAAGTTCGTCGTTTATGTACATGTTGTACGCGGTGTTTCCTTGTACCTGATAAAATATCACTTCATCTATTTCGACATTTGAGGCATTGTAGTACTTATCGTTTTTTTCAAGCACTATTTTTTCATTTGGGATTCTTGTCTTTAATTTATATGCACCACTTACTACTATATTTTCAGGATTGGTCCAATCTTGTCCATATTTTTCAATAGCATGCACCGGTACTGGTATAAATGTTTGATGCGCTAACATATCAAGAAAATAGGGTTTTGGAGCAACTAAAGTTATCTCTAAAGTTGAATTGTCTATAGTTCTAATACCAAGTTCGGATTCCGGTATTTTACCTTTGAAGTAATCTTTTGCATTTTTGATTGTTGATTTGACGATATCAACGTATTGCGAACCTGTTTCTTTATTTAAAACTCTAAGGAAAGATTTTCGAATTCCTTCAGCAGTAATAGGAACCCCATCACTCCAGATAATACCTTCTCTTAAGTGCAGTGTGTATACAAGTCCATCTTCAGATATATCCCAAGATTGAGCTAATCCTGGTTTATGTCCTCCAGTTTGTGTGTTTCTTGTTGTTAAACCCGCAAATGTATTTATGATTATATTGAATGCTTGAACAGAAGCAGCAAGTTGAGGATCAAGTGAATCAGGCTCGGCTTCATTTGTTACTCTAAATGTTATCTTATCTTTGTGTTCATCACCGGAACATGAAGTTATCCATATAATCAACAAAGATAAAAAAAGAATTATTGTTTTGTATTTCATAGTTGATTTATTCTCCTTATAAATATTTTTTATTTTTCTTTTGAATTATTCTTGTTTAACATACTTGAATGGATTTTACTTTAATTTGCTAAATAAATAAAGTATAATTATGTAAAATATTTACATGTGAGTATATTATATGGAATGTTTTTGGTTTGCTAGTATCTTTTTTTTCAAAAACTTTAAAGGATGAAGTTTTATGTTTGTACATAATGAAAGTTTTAATAAATATTTTAAAGGTATTGAGAATGAATTTTTTAGTAGGTTTAAAGCTATTGAAAAGGTAAATTATTTAGATAATTCTTATCATGAAGCAGATTCTGTTAGTAGGAATTTGGTTGATGCAATGATTAAAAGGCTTCTTAAGAGTAATTCTACTATTGTTGGTATTCAAAATATTTTAAAGCTTTATGAAAAGTCTAAATCTGGCAAGTCTTCAATTATATTAATGGAACATTATAGTAATTTTGATTTTCCTTGTTTTCAGTTTTTGCTTAATCAAATGGATTGTAAGGAAGTTTCGGAACATATTGTTCCTATAGCTGGTGTTAAACTTTTTAAAGATAATTTATTAATTAAAAGTCTATCTTTAGGTTATAGTGTGATATTTATTTATCCTCCACATGCATTTGTTGGCGTTGATCATGAAACGATTAAGGAGCGGCGGGTTTTTAATACTAATTCTATGAGATGTATTGCAGATAAAAAGAGTAGTGGTTATATGATTCTTATTTTTCCGACTGCTACAAGATATAGGAAAGGTAGGCCTGAGACTAAAAAAATAATTTCAGAAATTTCAAGTTATTTTAAGCTTTTTGATTATTTTGTAATGGTTGGTGTTAATGGGAGTGTTCTTGAAGTTTCATCAAATGAAGATATGTCTTGTGATGTTTTTAAAGAAGATATTCTTGTTTATAATGTAACGGAAATATTAGATATACTTGAATACAAAAATTTAATTTTAGAGCAGTTAAATCAAGAAGGTTTAGAACCAACAAAGGAAATTTTGGGTTCTAGAATTGCTGATGATTTAGAGAAACGTTTCGAGGTTCTTCATGAAGAAGGAGCCAAGATATATAGTAATTTGATTTAGGATTTTGATTGTAGTATGCCAGATATAGAAAAAATAAATAAGTTTAAAAGAGAATTATTAGATAATATTTCCGATGAAAGGGCTCAGAAAGAACGTTTTGGCATCAAAATGGATATTGAACCTCCTAAAGATGGGGAGTCTATTGTTCCTTGGGAAAATCAAGAAGAAGTGTTCAATTTAGACGAAGAACCTGATGATGAGCTTGATTTGGATGCTATGCTTGGTAATCTTGATAGTGAGGAAGATCAGAAGGATTCATCTAATGAAAATGATATTGCAATTTTAAAAGATTCTAAAAAAGTAGACATTGATCCTGAGTTTAATGATTTAGATAATGATTTTGATGTTTTAAGTTCTCATCTTGAAGAAAATCTTGAAAAAGTTCTTGATGATAATTCTATTAGTTTAGATAATGCTATTAATTTCGATTTAGATAATAGTGCTGATAGTTTGCAAAATCTAGATATAGAGAATGATTTGGATTTAGATTTATTTAATTCTGATGAGTCTATTGATAATGGAATTGATGCTAATAATTTGAGTCAGGAATCTCTAAATGATAGTAATAATGATTTTGATATTGAGAATATGATTAGTGATCTAAATGAATCAGATGAAACAAGTGATCGTTTAGAAATGCCTTACAGTGATGAATCTTTTTCTAATGAAAATTCTGGAAATCTTAGTGATGGTGAAGAGGATAATTGGTCTAATCTTTCAGATGATTTTGAATTTTTGGAAGATGACCAAAAGGAATCTTTAGGTAAACATAATTTTGAAATTAATTATCCTTTATTTTTCAAGCATTTAGATTCTTATCCTAGAAATTTGAGAATTGCTATTGCTGAGGCTTTAATGCTAGAGAATATCTCTAGGTACAAAATTGAAGCATTAATTGATCTTGTTGAACAAAATAAGAAAGGGCTTAAGTTTATTGCTAAATTTGTTGGAGACATTGTTGGTCGTTCTGTTAAATTGCCTGTTATGTATTATAAAGCAGAGGAATTTAGCAAACTTGAAAAGAAATTTAGCTATAGACTTTCTAAAGCTTTAACTCCAATCTTTAAAATTGCATCTCTTTTTGTTATTTTGACCTTTTTGTCTTTTTATTTTTTAGTTGATATTATGTTTTTTTATATTGTATCTGATAGAAAATATAAAGAGGGAATATCATATATATATGAGAATAAGAGAGAGCTTGCTAAAGCTATTTTTAGGGATGCATATTATATGAAACCTAACAAAAAGTGGTTTTTAACTTATGCTAAAGTTTTTGAAGATGTAAGAGATTTTGATAGTGCTGAGGAAAAATACGAAGAATTATTTACCATTGATCCGTTTTCTGTGGGAGCTTCTAAGAGAAGGCGTAAAAATTTTGATAGGGATGGGTATATATCTTATGCTTCTATGAAAATGAGACTTGGTGAGTATGCTGATGCCAATGATATTTTAGATGAGGTTATATCTTCTTCTATTTATGATTATGAGGCATTAATGGCTAAGGGTGATAATTATTTTCAGTGGGCTCAAAGAGATCCTGCGTATTACAAAGATAGCATTAATAATTACACTATTTTGCTTTCAAAATATGGTCATAAAAAGGAAATTTTGTTTAAGCTTTTTAATGCTTACATTGAGGCTGGTGCTGAGAGAGAAGCAGAAGATGTAAATGCTTTTATTAAGGTAAATAAGGAATTAGATATTGATGAAGTAGTTTATACTAAATATGCTAAAAAATTGATAGATAAATATGTCGAGTTTACAGTTTATAATAAAAGAATAAACGCTCTTTCTAGAAATTTGAAATATTTCAGTGCTCAAATGAACTTACTTAATAAAGAATTTTCTAGTTTTAAGGCAGGTAATGGAAAAAGCATTTCTAATGCTTTAAATGACATTAATCTTAACTCAGAGATTGAATATATTCTTAGAAGAATTTTATTTAAAAATCCTGACTATGATAAGGCTCTTTTTGAGAGTGGTAGATATTTTTATTATATGGGTGATCTTAAGAAATCAGAAGGATATTTATTGACAGCACTGAATAGTTTTAGACAAGAAGATTCAATTGAGAATTCTTCTGAAAAAATTGTTGCTTATAGAATTTTGTCAGATATTTATGATAGGAGCAATGATGCTCTTAAGGCAAGTAATATTGTTAGTCTGGCTTTAAATGAGTATGATTTTTATAAAAAAAATGGTCTTGTTAAAAGCTCTAGAGAGCTTGCTTTAATTTATGAAAAGCAGGGGGATATTCTTAGAACTTTAAATGGTTTTAAATCGGCTATATCTTCTTATGAAATGGCAATAAATGAAGGAGTTAATTCCCCAGATGTTTATTACAAATTAGCATTGCTTAATTATAAGGAAAATAATTATAAAGATGCATTAACTTATTTATTTAGAGTTCAAAATATGTCCGGATTTGCAAATAGTAATAAAGTTTTAAACTCAATTGCATCTGTTCTTTACAAGATGGGTGATTTTGAGGCTGCTAGGAGTTATTATTTAAGAGTATTGCAGAATTTGGAATCAGAAAAGTCTAGCATTTTAAATTTTAAACCTCAAGGGAATGATCATCATAAAGCTTTATTGATAAAAGAGATTGAAATTTACAATAATCTAGGAGTTGTTGAGATAAAAGCATCTCTTGGTGATAGGATTGAATCTGGTGTTGTTAGAAATAATAATCTTTTTGATTCGGGGATTGCGAAGTTGACTGAATCTTCTAGAATATTTGATCTCTTAAATCGTGATGATGATATGGTTAAAAGTGTTAAAAAAGATCTTGCTAGTTTAAATCTTAGAGGTATTTTTAAGAATGATTTTATTGGTTCTAAGATTTTATTCTATGATAATTTGGCTGATAATCTTTAGATTATTTAGTGTTTTGTTAGTTTAAAGGCATATAAGGTTGCCTAATTAACGTGTAAGGATTTATATGAGAAAAGCTTACTTTATTATTTCCTTATTTATTGTATTTAATTTATTTTCTTCAATGAATGATCACTTAAATATTAATATTGATGATGTATATGTTGAAGCGCATGAAGATGGTTTTCATCTTTTTATAAGAAAAAAGCCAGATATTAAATCGGTTATTTTAACTGAGTCTTTTGAAATTCCAGATAAGAGTAAAGACGTTTCTACTTATTCATTTAGAACATTGGAGTATAATAGAATTAATGGGGATGAGATTAGAATTTTAAATGGTAGGGTTATTCAAAATAGACATCTCTTATCATTAACATCTTCTACACCTGTTCAAAATAGAAGATTTGGACAGGCTTTTCATATCTTAATACCTAAAAAGTTGAGATACGGTTTTCCTAAATTTTCGACAAGGAGTGGTGATATCGATTTAGAAGTTCTAAAGAGAAAAAAAGATCCTTTTTGGTTTTCAATTAGAACTTTTGAGAAAAAATATAATGATTATTTAGGTCAGTATAAGGATAATGCTTATGAGTTATTCTTTGGAGACATTCAACTAGAAAATACAATTGATAATAATGATTTAAAAAAAGAATTTTCTAGGTTTGCAGATGATGTTGTTGTTGCAAAAAAAGGACTTGATCTTGTTGATAAGATAAAAAATATTCTAGAAAAATCAGAAGATCCGTTTGCTGATTTAGATCTTGTTTTTGTTATTGATGTGACTGATAGCATGAAAAATCATATCGAAATTTTAAGAGAACATCTTTTCTCTATGATAGAACCGCAATTAAGTCAATATAGATCTTATAGAGTAGGTTTTGTATTTTATAAGGATTATCTTGAAGATTTTTTAACAAGATCTTTTGATTTTAATAATAAGGAATATTTAAATAATGTTCTTGAAGATATTAGTGTGGGTGGTGGGGGAGATTATCCTGAGGCAGTATTTGAGGGAATTAATGCAGCTGTTACTCAATTTGATTGGAAAGCAGATAATAGGTTTATTATCGTATTAGGTAATGCACCTCCCCATGAATATCCCCGAGGACCTATAGTTTATGAGGATGTTATTAGATCTGCTAAGGAAAAAGATATTACAATTTATGGAATATTACTTAAGTAGTGGTTTGCATTAATTGTGTATTATGATTTATTTTTTTGTTTGTTTTGTATTTTCTCTATTATCTTTTGAGATAAAGGAATTACCCATTTAGGTGTTTGTATATTAGATTGTATTAATTCTTCAAAGAGCTTTTTTGCTGTATTGTTTTTATTTGTCACATAATATATGAATGCGATTTCATACTTTCCTATGGCAACGATGCTTTCATTTTCTTTATAATTTTCAATCATTTTTTCATATATCTTTAAAGCAGATTGATAATCGTTAATATTTGTTGCTTTTTGAGCTTCTCTTAGGTAAATGCTGTAAGGAGTGTCTTTTGTAAGTTGTTTGTTTAAGTGGGTTACTGTATAGCAGGAAAAGAATAGGATATTTATTAGTACTAGTTTGTTCATTTTTGATTCTCTTATTTTATAAAAAAATTTATTTAGATTAATTCTATTAGATATAAAAAAAGAAAACAAGCATAAGCTTATTTTCTTTTTTGTTTTATTTAGAAGGAATTATTATTTTCCAATTTTCATGTATTAAATCTGGATTCTGAATTTTTTGTCTGTTTGCAAACCAAATTTTTGGCCATAGGTAAGGGTCATTGTACAATTTCTTAGAAATACCCCACAAGGTGTTTCCTATTTTAATTATATATAACTCTTTACTTGAGTGACTTTGATAGGCTTTTAGATATCTTGCAGAATCTAAGAATAATTCATTTGCAAGTCTAAAATTATTAAGATTCTTAGCCTCAAGTCCTTGTTCCCATAGTTGTCTGGCTTTTTCAATAAGCTGGAATGTTTTAAATTTATTTGGGTCTGGAGTTTTTACTTCTTCAGTATTTTCTTCATAAGCAAGTACTAATGAATCCATTTGTCCAAGTAAGTAAGTTTCATTTTGTGGGTTTAAAAGATTTATGCGTTCACCTTTATCTTTAAGAAGCGCTCTTCCATTCCATGGTGATGGTTTAATGAGTTTATTGTTTCTGTAAACGGGGAGTTCAGAAGCATCTTCCAGTGCTTTTAATTGTTTATACATTCTCTCTTCCGTTTCTTTAAGAGCTCTTGCTTCTTTTGCCTTTTTAGCAGTTTGTTGTGCTTTATTAAATGTTTTACTATACATTCCAAGAGAGCTTTCGATATCATACATTTTATATTTTCTTGTTGCTTCGAAATATAAGTTATTTACTTCGTCTATTTCTAATGGGATCCATATGTATGCTTCATTAGTTTCAGCATCATTTAAGTATTTTTCAATGTTTTCTTTCAAATAATTTATTTTTTCTTTTTTTTCTGTTGTATCTCTTGCGATATTTCTGTACCTTTCTAATACCTTTAGGGCAATTTCATTACCTTCTTTAATCTTTCCCTTTGCAAATTTTTTGTGCATTTCTTTTTCAATTTTTTCAGTCTCATTAAATTCTTTAGAATAAAAAAGATTTCCTCTTTCTTTTAAGATTCCGTGTTTTATATCTTCAATGTCTCTTTTTATATCCCCAGTTTCTTTAGTTGAAATTTTGGAGTTTGCATTTTTTGTATCCTCTGGTGGGGTCTTACATGAAATTAAGAAAAGAGCAAATACAGATAACATTAAAAATAATAATTTGCTTTTTTTTATCATAAATACATCCTTCTTGTGTGATATTGACTACATAAATTAAGAACTTTGCTTTTTAGACATTAATTCTTTTATCTTTGCATAAAGCCTCTAATTAGTATATTATTACACAATTTAACATTATACAATTTTTTTATTGTATAACTGTGTATATTTAAGTTTTATTTTTATTATATCAATACTCTAACCCTTGCTTTAGTATGCCTTAGAAATTTTAGCATCTCCACATGTTCTTTCTTCTGGTGGGGTTTCACATGAAATTAGGGAAAGAGCAAATACAGATAACATTAAAAATAGTAATTTGTTTTTTTTCATCATAAGTACATCCTTTTGACATAAGATTGACTACATAAATTGTAGTTTTATTACGTTTTAGGTTCTTTAAAAGAACAGGCTTAGTATAAAACATTATTTTTATACTTTCTTAAAAAGTATAACGTATTTTTCATTTTTGTTAAAGTTAGTAAATCTCTTTAAAAAAGATATAATTAAGCTTATAAGGTTTTAGAAAAGAGGAAAATTTGATTGTGAAATCATATGTTATTATCCTTTTACTTTTATTATTACAAGTTACGTTGTTCTCTCAAGTAGCGTCTATTAAAGAAATGGAAGGACAGATTAATATTGTAAGGAATACTATTCCTGTTAAATTAAATTTGGGGGATGAAATTTTTGAATATGATTTTATTGAAGTGGGAGATAATTCTAAAATTAAAATAGGTTTGTATGGGATAAATGGTATTGCATCAGATTTAACCTTGTATTCTAATACTCATGGTCTTATTTGTTATTCTTCTCTTAAAGATATGCAGGATGCAAAAATATATCTATTTAAGGGGAGTTTAGATGTGGTTATTTATGAAGTTGTGCAAGGTGCTTCATTTTCTGTAGATTTAAATAATTATTTTTTTATGACAGATGCTCCGGCAAAATTTTATGTAAATTGTGAATACTTTAATAATTATTTTGTTAGTGTTTTTGATGGCGTTCTTAAACATTATAACAAGGATGAGTATTGGATTTCAGCAGGCACTAGTATTTTACTTTGGGATAATAATTCTTTTTTATATAAAACCAGTGATTCTGTATTGCAAAATGTAATTGAAAATATGAAAGAAATGTCTCGTAAAAATTTTGTTTCTCTAAATGATAGTCGTTTGACTTACATATTTTTAAAATATGTTGAAGATAGTTTTAGATTTGATTTTGTATATGATTATTTAGTAAGAGATCCTAAATTTAGTACAATATATTCAAAGTGGAGTTTAGAAGATAAAAATTATACTTTAGGGAATAGAGTTGACATGATAAATTATGTCAATTATTTAAGAGGCCGTATAGGTATTCTTTTTAATAATTTTATTTATTTGGCTAATGTGTTTTTTTTTATAGAAGATATTGTTAAGCGTTTTTCTGATGTATTTGATAAGGTGAGTGTCAATGGGGCTATTTTAAAATATTTGGAATATTATAAAAAAAATCGCTCGTCTTTAACAAAGAAGTTTTTTAAAACAGTTCATTCTTTTAAAATGTATTTAATTCGTACAAATGGTGATATTCCTAGTAATTTAAGTGTTAATGAATTTTTTTTGTTAAGACCTAGAGAGTTTTAATTTTGATAAATGTTGTGATTATGAAGTATTGGTAAAAATTCCTATCTTCAAGATTAATTGTTTTAATTTGAATTAGGCTATTTATTTCATTGAGTTTTTGTTAATAAGTTTCTTGTTGTATTGATCCAATTTTGGTGTTTTTAAGCAAAAATCGGATATAGAATTGGACGTGATAGGGGTTTTTATGGTATCTTTTTACAAAGAGACTTTTTTGAAAAAGTTGGTGTATTGTGCGTTTTAGGTTTTTGATTTTATGCCATTTTGTTCTCATATGTACAAGGTTTATTTTATTTTATGAGAAAAAGGTGTTTTGTCTCTGTGAGTAAAGCTCTTTTTTTTAGGATTTTTTGTGTTTTCGTTTCACTAATTTGTTTGTTTTTATTTGTTTATATTAATTTTTTTAGAATTAGAGAACCTAGGTCTTCATCTAATAGGAAAATTGCATTATTTATTCCTGGAATCATTAGTGGTTCCCCTTCTTATAAAGCAATGTATGATTTTTTAATTGAATTTGAAAAAAATAAAAGTGATATTGATATTCGGTTGTTTGAAGCTGGGTTTAATCAGCATGAATGGATAGAATTACTCGAAAAGTTATTAAATTCCAACAATTATGATTTTTTAATAACGTCAAATAATGCAATGCAGGGAATTATTGATAGGGTTTCTTCCAATTATCCTTATACTAAGTTCTTGATTTTTGATTCTTTAGTTAAAAATACTAACCCACAAGTGTATTCAATCTCCTATAATGTTGCAGAAGAAGCTTACATATTGGGTTATTATGTGGGTTTATTTTTAAAAAGTTCTAACTTATATAATAAAAATGTTGCCTTGATTGCTGGGCAAGAATATCCTGTTATGAATAATTATATTTTTCCTTATTTCAAGAATGGAATTAAAGAGGTTTTAGATTCAGAAGTGTTCTTTAGAACTTTAGGAAATTGGCATGATAGCAATAGGGTAAAAGTTTTATCTGACTCTTTAATTTTAGACTTAGGAGTTTCTGTGGTTCTTCCAATTGTGGGTACAGCTATTAAAGGAGTTCTCTCATCGGTTCGTGAGCATGGTGTTTTTGCTGTTCTTTTTGATGGTGAAGATTATTTAAATAATAAAGATAATATTATTGGTTCAGGCGTTACAAATCAAAGATTTTATTTAGAGAAAGTCTTGGAAAAAGCCCTTAAAGGGGAGCTTAAATATGGAACTTATAAGGTTCTTGGCTTTAAAGAAAGAGGGGTTTCATTTAATTTGTTAAATAAGTTTTATTTAGAGAAAACTGATTCAAAACTTAAAAAAAGACTTGAGGAAAAAATGAAAGAGATGCATGATACTGAGATCAAAATAAATTTAGAATAATTTATGGTAGAGTTTAAAAACATAGTAAAATTTTTTCCAGATGTTGAAAAACCTATTCTAGATAGTGTTAATTTAAGAATTGAGGAATCTAAAATCTTGACTGTAATTGGGAGAAATGGGGAAGGTAAGAGTACCTTATCAAAAATTATAGCTGGATTTATTCGTTTTGATAGTGGTGATGTACTTGTAAATAATATTAGGCAAAAAAATTGGAATGTAGATTTGGCAAAGAGTAATGGTATTTATATTGTGTCTCAGATTCCAAAACTTGATATGAACTTAAAAGTTTGGGAATATCTTAGTGTTTATTGGTTTGATTCTCAATTTTTTATGCCAATGAATAAATCCCATACCTATAGATATTATAAATGGCTTAGGCAATTTTATAATATTGCTTTTAATCTAGAGACTAGA
The DNA here is from genome assembly GCF_023035875.1 of Borrelia puertoricensis. NCBI lineage: Bacteria > Pseudomonadati > Spirochaetota > Spirochaetia > Spirochaetales > Borreliaceae > Borrelia > Borrelia puertoricensis. The sequence goes on along the minus strand of NZ_CP075379.1, from coordinate 328,559 downwards.
ATACAAGATTTGAATATTAAAGAAATCTATTTTTTGCTTATTATTTCTTCCCTGAAAAAAAATGCAAGGATTATTATTTTCGATGAGAGTGTTTCTTATTTTTCTCAAAAAGAGGCTAAAGAGTTTATTAAATTGCTTCAAGCTCTTAAAAGGTCAGGTATTACTTCTCTTTTTATTACTCATAGAGAAATTGGCGATGCCATAAAATTTAGTGATGAATTTATTATTTTAAAAGAGGGGAAGTGTTTTAGAACGACAAATAAAGAGATAATACTTAGCAAGCTTGAAATTCCTGCTGATAAATTTATTTCTATAAGTATCAGGCGTGGTGGGCTAAATGAGGATTTTATAAAATTTAATTTGTTTTTTGAAGATTTTTGGAAGTATGATATTAGTTTTTCTTTGAAAAAAAGAGGAGTTTTAGGAATTATTGCAGAAGAGGCAGTAATAAAAACATGGGAAAAATTGTTCTTAGGCGAGATCCCATTTGTAGGATGTATAAAGATGAATGGGTGTAGATATGAATATATTGATTTTTATGAGTTAAAGGCTGGGTTTTTACCTTTAGGAATTGGTAATTTATTTTCTGATAATATGACTATATTGGATAGCTTTTTGGCCAAAATAATGAGTTTTGAAAATGAGATTTTTATTAAACAGTCTATTATTAATGATCTTAAAAAATTTTTTAGAAACAACATGGAATATTGTGATAGTAAGATACTAAAGACTTTTTATTCTAAGTCTTTATCATTTTCTGGAGGAACTTTGAAAAAACTTGCTCTTTTGAGAGAAAAGTATATTACAAAGAGCTTTTTAATTTGTTTTTCACCTCTTAGTAATTTAGACTATAGAGCATATAGTGAGACATCTAATTTTATTCGTAATTTTTCTAATGAAAAGCCTGTCCTATTAATTACTCCTAATTTAGATGAGTTATTGCTTTTGTCTGATGATGTTTTGGCAATAAAGGCTGGTGAGGTTATATTGAGATTGAAAAGAGAACATATCAACAAAGAGGCTTTAAAGGAAATGTTGTTTATATGATGGCATTTAGAAGAGAGTATATTTTATTAATATTTTCACTGAGTGTGTTGAGTATTAGCTATTTTTTTGATGGTTTTTTTAGTTTTTCTTATATGAAAGTAATGTTGTGGAACTTTATATTGCTCTTATTAATTGCGACAGGAATCTCAACTTGTGCTAGAAGTAATAGTTTGACTCTTGGTGATGAAGGTCAAGTTTATTTTGGAGCGTTTTTATCATATGTATTTTGTGATTTTTGTGGACTTACATACTTTAATTTTGTATTAATAATAATTTTAAGCTCGTTTTTAGTTGGTGTTATAGGAATTATTCCTTTTTTATTGACATTTTTTTGTGGGGTAAATGGTATGCTTACAGGTCTTTTAATGTCTTATGGAAATCAGAGATTAGTTGATGGATTTATATCAAAGCTTTTAGGCTCGAATGGACTTTTAAATCAGACAAAAAGTATTGATAAGATATTCACTATTAATACTGCTTTTCCATATTTGCTTTTATTTAGTATTTTGGTTTGGGGATGTTATGTATTTATTCATAAAAGAACTATTTTGGGATTAAGACTTGAGATATTGAATGATAGAAAGCCATTAAGTAAATTTTTCGGCATTAATGAGTTTAAGTATAAGTTTTGTACGGTATTTACCAGTGCTTTTTTAAATGGTCTTGTGGGTTCAATATTTTTAATTTTTTTTAAGAATTATTTATTTTTAGGATTAACTGCTGGGTTTGGCTGGAATGGATTTGTTGTTGCTGTAGTTTCAGGATTTAATTATATGTATGTATTATGTTTTAGTTTGTTTTTTGCAATGCTGAATGAATTTAATAATTATCTTAAAATAAATTATTCGTTTAAATTTGAATTTATTGGTTTATATCAAGCTATATCGATTTTTATTGCATTGTTTTTAATTAATTCGGGTAAAAAATAAATGTTTGGTGTTTTTTTGCATTCTATAGTATTTGCATATTTGGCTCTTGGAATTCTTTATGCTGAGAGAGTAGGACTTTTAAATATATCTATTGAAGGAATTTCTTTTTTATCTGTTTTTCTAACATCTTTTTTTATTTATTTGGGGTATGGAATATTTGCTTCAGTTGTTATGACGATTTTTATTAGTTTGATCTTTGGTTTTTTTTTGTCTTTTATTGTAGTAATTGGTTATAACATCTTTATAACGGGTATAGGAATTAACATATTGTGTCATTTTTTAGTTAGGGTTTTAATGAAAGCTAATTTCAATTTTATTCCAGGATTTAGTTTAAATATTTCTAATAATTTTGCTATTATTTTTTTTGTTATATTTTTTTTCGTTTTTTTAAGTTTTAGTATTTATATACTAAATTATTCAAGAGTCAAAGTAGTTTTTGAGTTTATTCGCTCGAATGATTATGAAAATATCTTAGGTGAACGAACTAGTAATTACTTTAAATCTTTTGCTATTTTTGTATCCGTAATCTCGGCAAGTATTGCAGGTTCATTTCTTGCTATCAATTTTAATGTTTATTCTTATGATTTGGGGTTAAATAATGGTTGGCTTGCTATTTGTATGCTGTATATTGCATTTGCAAATCCTTGGCTCATTTTTCCAAGTGCATTTTTGATGATATTTATTGAATACGAGTTTTTTAATTTTCAGGATTATGTTAATTCTTATTTTGCCCTTTCTTTGCCCTTTTATATGGCTATATTAATTAATGTATTTGTTTCATTTTTTAGAAAAACTAACCTGTTTTAGCAATATCATTTATCGAATTTTTGAGCCTTTTTAAGGCACGAATTTGTAATTCTAAATCTTGTATTTTAATTTTATTGAATTCATAAAAGGGCATTTGTTTGATGATATCTAAATTGTTTAGAAAAATTGTAAATATGATGTCATCATATGTTTCTATTTGGAAAAGAGTATTTATTATCAGATTAAATATTAAGTCTTCATCTTGTATGAAATGATAAAATCCTTTTTTTAAAATAGTATCAATTAATATGTATATATTAGTATTTAGTAGTTCTTTATTATCTTGAATAAATTGCATTATATAGTCCATTGAGTTTCTTGATTCCCCTATGAGAAAATATGCCCATGAAATATCAAGATAATTTTTTGTATCTTTAAAATCAATTATTTGTAGATAAGTTTTTGTTTGTTCGATTGCTTGTAACCAGTTATTCATCAAGTATTCTAATTCTGCGATCAGTAAATATGCATCAACTTGTTTTGGATCTGTATTGATAATTTGCATTAATAATGCTTTGGATTGATTATATTTCTTTAGTTCTTTGAGTAACATTGATTTTGTATAAAGTTCATCTATTTTATTTATATCTTCTGTAGGAATTGTTGCATAAATAGAAGCAATGATATTCATCCAAACTATCGTTATTGCATATTTTCTCATAAATTTTCCCCTTTTATTTTCTTTACAATGTCCATTATCATATCTTTATACTTCTTTATCAATGCGTATGAATTTAATTCTTCTATAAATTTATTAAGGTACGACATTGCAAGATTTGCAGAATCTTGAATGGCACTTGATGAGTTAATCATATTGCTAAATCTTAATATTTCTTTTTTTGATTCATTTATAGATTTATTTTTAATTGCGTTTAATTCTTGAATGATTTGCTCATTCAATAGTTTTTCTTTTAAAAAGTATATTATGGGCAGACTTTTTTTTCCTTCAATTAAGTCATCTCCAAAATCTTTGCCGTTAATTCCATCTTTAATGTTTTTGATATCGTCTATTATTTGGAAACAGGTTCCAAGTTTTAGAAATGTGTTGTAAAGATTTTTTGCTTTATTTTCATTGTTTGTAAGTATTCCGGCTAAAAATCCAGCCATTCCAAAAAGGCAGCTTGTTTTAAGTTCTACTAAAGATATGTATTCGTCAATGTTTGGAATATATGTCCCATTGTGCAATGCGATATCAATTCCTTGTCCTAGGTGAAGGTTTGAGAGCGTTGTGAAAAAATTTTCATAAATTAATAGTTTTTGACTTTTTTTAAATTTAGAAGTTTGTATTAATTTTGCAGGCAGAAAGTAAATTAAATTAGCTGTATTAATGCTGTTATCTAATCCGTAAATTAAGTGAATAGCAGGTTTACCCCTTCTTTTAATAGCCCCATCTTCTATGTCGTCAATAATTAAACTTCCAGAATGAGGTAATTCAAGTAACATGCTTAGTTTGTATAGATTCTCAGTATTTTTGTTATTATATCCTAATGCATATGCTAGTAAAATCATTAGTATTGGTCTTATTCTCTTTCCCCCTCTATTTATTATTTCAATAGCTGGGGCTTTAATTGTTTTTAATGTGTTTTTTTGTATATTAAGTTTTAGCTTTAAATCTTTGTCTTTAAATAAATTGAGAAAATGATCTTGTTCGAATATATTATTAATATTTTTTTCGATCTTATCTAAAAATGATTTATTTTGCATAATAATAATTATAATAAAAAGTATAATGGATTGAGTGTATTGCAGAGCATTGATATGTATAATGTTATTGATGAATATTCACGAAGAGCTAAAAAAGAAGGATATCTTGCTAGATCTGTTTATAAGTTGATAGAAATTGATAAGAGATTTTCTTTGTTTCTTTCTGGCAATATATTGGATATTGGAGCGTCTCCTGGCAGTTTTTCTCAGTATGCTTATGGCAATCTTAAAGATGGGGTACTTGTTGCTGTTGACCTTAATGATATAGAGCTTAATTTTACTAATAATTTTTATTTTATCAAAGGTAATATATATATTGATGAGGTTTGTCAAAAGATTGAGACTTTTGCCCCTTATAGTTTAATTATAAGTGATACAGCTCCTAAGACTACTGGTAATAGGTTAGTTGATACAAGTAATTCTTTTAATTTGAATATGAGAATAGTTGAATTGGCGTCTAGAATTTTGGTAAAGGGTGGTAATTTATTACTTAAGGTTTTTCAAGGAGGCGAGGAAGAGCAGATTTTTTATAAGCTTAAGAGTTGTTTTAAGATTGTCAAAAAAGTTAGACCTAAAGCTGTGCGGAAGAGTTCTTTTGAGATTTATTTTTTATCTAAGGATTTTATTAAGTTAGATACAAATATTTAAATTATTTAAGGGTGTTGGGATATCTTTATGAAAGAAAAATTTATGGAAAAAAAGTCTCATTTACAAGTTGCATGTTTTAAAATAGGCAAAGAGAGTTATGGGGTTGCAATAGATCACATTAGGGAAGTAATTAAAGTGCCTTTGGAAGGTATATATGCAATACCCAATGTTCCTGATTATATTACGGGTATTTATAATCTTAGAGGGAGTGTTATCCCTTTAATAAATTTAAATATTAGATTTAAAATTCCTTCTGTTTATGTAACGGAGGAAGATAAACTTTTAACAGGTTATTTAATAGTGAATATCAAAGATAAGCTTTTAGGAATATTTGTAGATAAAGTTCTTAAGGTTATTAGTTTTGATAGATCAAAGGTACAAGAACCTCCTGCGACCTTGCAAACTTTGGATAGAAAATACATATCTGGTGTTGTTAAAATTGATAATGAGGAAAATTTTGAGAGTGAATATTTAATTTTAATTGATATTGAACGGATATTTGACAAGGGTGAATTTGCACGGATTCCATATAAGGAGAATAATGAAGAGTAAGGTTCTTATTTACGTAAATTATTCAAATTTAGATGCCGAGGTTCTTGCTTGTGAAATACAAAAATATTTAAAACATAAATATGGTGTTTTAAGCTTATTTGCAGGAATTGATAAATCTTCAGAGGTGTTAACTGAAGATAATTTGATTCTTGCAATAACTTTGGGCGGAGATGGTACAGTTTTATTAGCTAGTAGCTTGCTTTTGAAGAATGATATTGATATTCCAATTATTTCAATAAATTTAGGCAAGGTAGGATTTTTAGCAGACATAAAACCTATTGATTTTAAAGAGGTCATAGATAAGTTTTTTGATAATTCTTTAGTTATTCATAGTAAATATTTACTTAGTATTAGTGCTTATGAGAATGGAAATAATGTGTTTACCAAATATGCTTTAAATGATGTAATTATTCGTTCTAGTGTTATTAATAAGTTGATTGATGTAAATCTTAGGGTTAATTCAGAAGATTTTCTCTCATATAGGAGTGATGGAATAATATTTGCAACTCCTACAGGTTCAACCGGATATTCTTTCTCGGCAGGTGGATCTATTTTAGAATCAGATCTTCGGGCTTTTATCTTAACTCCTATTTCCCCACATTCTGTTTATAATCGTTCCTTTATTTTTTCAAGCGGAAGTAGGCTTTCACTTTCATTTCAAAAGGGATATGCGTTAAACTCAGCATCAATTTTCGTTGATGGCGTTAATATTGGTAAGTTTGGGGTTGATATTATTTTTGAGTTGGGACTTGATAATAAGAGTTTACGTTTCGCATCATTTTGTACAGATACTTTTGTTAGAAGACTTAAAAATAAGTTATTATAATATATGGCGTTTTTTAATATAGATATAACTTGTTTTGAAATTTTATATGTTAGTTGAACTTTTTGTAAAAAATTTTGTTTTAGTTAAAGAAGTTTCTATTAAACTAAGTACGGGGCTCGTAGTGCTTACAGGTGAGTCTGGAAGTGGAAAAAGCTTATTATTATCATCAATTTATTATTTATTTGGTGAAAAAATTAAAAGTAATATAATTACTAGTGGAGGACAGGAATGTGTTTTACTTGCCAAGTTTAGGGTGAATGGTGATATTAGGGATTATTTGTCTTCTAAAGGTATATTAGCTCCAGATTTTATTGTTATAAAAAGAGTAATTATATTTAAATCCTCAGAGACTCTTTTGAGTAATTATTATATTAATAATGAACCAATTTCTAGTACCATATTAAAGCCAATTTTTAATATGTTGATTGAGGTGCATTCTCAAAATCAACAATATTTAATTTTGAGAAACCCCTCAAATAATTTGAAGATTTTGGATAATTATGCTAATTTAAATTCTCAATTGGAAAAATATAGATTAGTTTATGAAGAATATATTCAATATTTAAATGATTATGATGATTTTGTTTCGAAAGAGAAATTGTATAAAGATAGTAAAGAAGAATGTGAAAAAATAGTTGATGAGATAGATTCTTTTAATCCTAAAATAGGTGAAGAAGAAATTTTAAAGATTAGGTTGAATGAGCTTAAAAATCATGAATCTTTATGTAATGCACTTTCAAGCTTAAAGAGTGTTTTGAGCTTGAATAGTAATGTTTCTGCTTTAAGTGAAATAAGGAAGGTAATTTGTAATGCTGAGTATCTCTCAGAAGTGAACAATAATTATTTTGAACTTGAAAATCGTCTTAAGAATTCTTATTATGAACTTGAAGATATTGGTCAAGCTTATGGTAGGTATCTTTTTGACAAGACTTATGATGAGAAAGAAATTGAGTCAGTAGAGAATAGGCTATATGATCTCTCTCGTATTCGCAAAAAATATGGACCAAGTCTTGAGGATGTCATAGTATTTAGGAAAAGGTGTGATGACATTATTGATTTATCACTTAATTTTGAGACTGAAAAATTAGGTAAAGAGCAAATGTTAAATGATTTGTTTGAGAGAGTGAAAAAATTGGCATTCGATATCTCAATTGTTAGAAGGGCTGCTGCTTTAAGATTTGCATCTGGAGTAACTGAGATTTTGCATAAACTTAATATGGGTGATGCAGAGTTTTTTGTGTCAGTCTCTGAAGTAAAAATCAAATCAACAGGTATAGATGAGGTGGAATTTTTAATTTCTAGTAATATTGGGCTAAAAGCCCAACCAATTTATAGAATTGCATCTGGGGGTGAGCTTTCAAGAATAATGTTAGCTATTAAGATCGTGCAGAATGTTGATGAGAGTAAGCTTATCATATTTGATGAGATTGATTCTGGTATAGGGGGTGAGTCTGGGATGAGTTTGGGCAAATATTTAAAGGGATTGTCAGAAAATATGCAAATATTTGTTGTTACTCATCTTGCTAATATTGCAAGTCTTTCAGATTATCATGTTTTGGTAAAAAAGGAATATATTGAAGATAGAACTTATGTTCAGGCTTGTCTTTTATTGGATAATGATCGTGTTTTAGAGGTTGCTCGCATGCTTAGTGGAAATGTTAATGATATTAGCTTTCAACATGCAGAAGAGCTTTTAAAAGGTAATAATTGATATGAGTGGGTATTTATGGATTTAGTGCATAATGAAAATTATCAAAAAATTTTGTTTATTGATGATCTTATTTTGCAAACTTTAAAAGACATAAAAGACATAAAAAAATCCGGTAAGCTTGCACTGGATTCGGGTGTAACGGTTAATTTTATTAACTTAAATTTAAATGTTCTAAGTTATATTGCATCATTAAATTATTTTTACACAAAGCCTAGATTAAAAGTTAACTATGATTTTCGAGTAAATCTTTTTAGTTTTATTTCTGATTTTTCGTTGTTTGTAAGTCCTGTTTTACTTATTTCTTTTAGCGAACTTATGAATAATGAGTCTGTGCTTAATTTAAATCCTGAAGAACGATTTTTAATTATTAAAAAGTTAGGATATCTTATTGATTTGGGAATGTATTTTAGCAAAGGTGATTCTAAAGCGATTCTCTTTTTAGAAGATATATATCTTAAATTTATTGTTTTGGTTAAAAATTTTATTGATTTTAAGAATTTATCAAAAAATTTAGTTATTGATAGTCCTTTTTATAAGGTTCAATTAGCTCATCTTATTAAATCTTTAGATCTCCTAGAAGAAGGAGCATTTTTGTTAAGGGCGAGATATGAAGTAAATGGGGTTTATGGACTCTCAGAACAGATTTTAGGTTACATTCAGGCCGGAAAAATTTTAGCTACTGTTACTTCTCAGAAAGCGATAGCTGAGAAATTTGCAAAATTTTATGAAGTTTGGTCTGTGAAATTTCAGTCGGATTTGAGCAAGAGTAGGTGAGTTTGAGGGGAGGATTTTAATAAGTGTGAATCTTTATAAAGAAAATTCGACTCGATTTAGAAAGATCAAAATTTTTTTGTTATCAATTTTTTTATTGATATTCATAGTATTAGTTGATTTTATCTTGAAATTAACGATTGATATTTCAATTTTTTATAAGTTTAATCACTTTAAGAAATCTGATAATTTGGTTGATATTGTTCCAAGGCGTAATGTTTTTATTAATGATCAAATTTTGAATCTAGATCTCAATAAATATGATTATCATGTTGTAAGTGATCGTTTAGTAAGTTTTTCAGACTATTATTATGTGATTAACAGATTTAAAAATAATTATTCTGTATTTTCTAGAAAGACAAATAAATTTTTGTTTTCTTTGGCATATAAGGATTTTGTTTTTACAAAAGATAATGTTGTTTTTGCTTTAAATAATTTACATAAGGCTTTAGAAGTTTATGGAGCAGATGGAAGTAGAATTTTGTCTGTCAAATTTATAGCTTCAATATTAAGTATTGATTATAATGATGATGTTTTGGCTTTAGGACTCTCTGATGGCAAGATTTATGTGTATAAACGTGGAAAAATGGTGTATGGTGGTGATTTATTAGGTGTTGGTTTGCCAATTATATGTCTTAAGTTAAGCTTAAATAATAAATATTTATGTGTTTTAAGAGGGAATGAGGAATTCTCTCTAGAGGTTTTTAACTTAGAAGATGAATATAATCAGTTTTTATATTTGAAAAATTTAAAGATTAAGGATTTTAATCCTTTTTTTAGAATTGATAAATTTTATAATTTGTTTATTGAGACTGTAAATTCATTTTTAATACTTAATATTAAAAGTGGTAAAACTTTTAGAGTTGATAATAAAAATTCTGTTTTAAAAGCCTCTTATGATCCTTTTTCTAGAGTGTATAGGATATATTTCTATGATTTGAGTGATAGTATAATCAATATAAGGACTTATTCTGTAGATTCTTATAATTTATTTGATAATATCTTTTTTAAAGATAAGGTGAATTCATATGTTGAATTTGATGAAGGAATTTTATATTTTAATGATGATAGTGATTTAAAGTATTTGGGGTTGTAGTTGTAATGATAATTGCTTTTCTTTTTTTCTTTAATTTTTTTAATTTGTATGCGTTTTTGGAGTTTGGCAAGGATGAGAAATTTGATTTGGTAAGTGATTTTGGAGAATTGAGAGATGATACTTTAAGTATTGGTATAAAATTGAGAGCTTTAGATACACACTTTTCTATTTTTTCAAATAATTATAAGATTTTGTATTCCAAGAATAAGGTTAGTGAATATGATGGGAGCGTTTTGATCATTTTTGATAAAGATTTGGGTTTTAATTTGGAATTTTTTGGTGATTTTATATACAAGAATGAAAAAATCTTTTTGAAGAATGATAATAAAGTTTTTGATGTAGTGGTTGTTGATCATTATAGTGGGCATATAATTAATCCTTTATTTGTGATAAAGAATAGAAATAATTTAAATACCAATTCTTCCTTTTTATTAGGTAATATCCTTTTAAAGGGTAAGGATGATACTTTGTTTGAGTTAAAGGAGAATATTGATTTAGATTTAGAATTGGGTGATTATGGTCTTGTTTTAAATTTTTTGAAAAAAGATATTGGTGTTGCGAAAGTTATTAATGGTATTTACTATTTTGAAGTGTTTTTAAATAACAACAGTATTTTTCGTGCTGATTTTCAGAGCATGTCTTTAAATGGTAATTCATATGTTGTTTTTGAGAATAAGGATTATAGTTTAGATCTTTTTAACATAAAAAGAGATAATGGAAACATTGAGATAAATAATCTTGAGTTTACTAGCGGTTATAATGAAATTAAGATCAAATATGGAGATGTTTATAATACCAAAAATAGTTTAACTTATAGGTTTACACTTAATGGGTAATATTTTTCATATACCCGTACTTCTTGATGAAATTATTAATCTTTTAGAGGCATCAAATATAAGTGATGAGTTTGTTTTTGTTGATTGTACTCTTGGGGAAGGTGGGCACTCAAGTGCAGTGCTTAAGAAGTATCAAAACATAAATGTGATTGGAATTGAAAGGGATGACATTGTTTTAAATAGGGCAAAAGAGTCTCTTATAGAATTTAAGGAAAGAGTTTCATACTTTAATGCTTGGTTTGATGATTTCTTTAGTGAATATCCTTTAAGTAGTAAAATCAATTTTATTTTAGCTGATCTTGGTATTTCCATGTTTCATTACAAAATGAGTGGTAGGGGATTTTCTTTTTTTGAAGATGAGAGATTAGATATGAGGCTGAATCCTGGTGCTGGAGGTATTAGTGCTTATGATATTGTCAATACTTTTGACAAAAAAAGACTTGAAAATTTAATCTATGAATTAAGTGGTGAACGTTATTCTAGAAGAATTGTTAAATCTATCTTAGAGTATAGAAAAGTTAAGAAAATAGAAACTTCAAGAGAGTTGCAGAACATAGTTAGCAAAGCCTATCCTAGGATAAAGCTTAAAATAAATCCGGCAACTAAAACTTTTCAAGCGTTAAGAATTTATGTTAATGATGAGCTTTTTCGTTTAAAGAGAAGTTTGCCATTATGGGTAGGAAGCTTATCAAAGAATGGCGTCTTGGCTATTGTTACATTTCATTCATTGGAAGATAAAATTGTAAAAGAGTTTTTTAAAGCTTTAAGCAAAGAGCAATATTGTATACTTACTAAAAAGCCTATAATTTCAAGCTTTGAAGAGAAGAGATTTAATAATGCATCAAGAAGTGCTAAGCTTAGAGTCATTAAAAAATTATATGAGTAAAATGGGAAAAATTGAAGTTAGATTATACTTTTTATTAATTCTGATATTAACAATTATAATATGCTTAAATATTTATCTTAATTTTAGGTATGTTGTAAAGTTGCGTGAGTTTGAAGATTTAGATAATGAACAAAGTAATATTATTGATGAAAATCTTAGGTTGTTAACCATAATATATGAACTTCAAAGTATTGATAGGATAGAAGAGCTTAGTAAAGATTATTTGAATTTAGAAAAAAAGGATAATAAGGATATAAATGTTATTAAACGATAGACTCTATGAGGGTTTTTGGTGCATATAAGAATTGAAGACATTTTAGATTCTCTAAATGATGTTAAATTTGTTGGTCATGTAAGTAGTATGCAAAAAATTGTATCATTTTATTCGCTTGATAGCCGTGAAATAAATGCTAAAAATAGTAGTGCTAGTCTTTATTTTGCATATAAAGGTGATAGGGTAGATGGATTTTCTTTTGTCGAATCTTTAATTGATATTGGTGTTAAATGTTTTGTGTGTTCTAAAGATTGTGAGAGTTTGTGTGTTGAGTATTTAAACAGAGATGAGAATTTGGTTTTTTTGCTTACTAGTAATGTGGTTATTTTCCTTCAAAACTTAGCAGCACATTTTATTAAAAGAACAAGTTTTAAGAGGATAGCTATTACTGGTAGTAATGGAAAGACTACGACAAAAGAAATGCTTTACAGCATATTGTCAGAGAGATATAAAACTTGCAAGACTTGGGGAAATTTAAATTCGGATATTGGGTTGCCTTTGAGTATTTTGAGAACCGAGGGAGATGAGGAGTATGCTGTTTTTGAAGTGGGGATTAGCTATGTTGGAGAGATGAACCTCCTTGCTGAAATATTAAATCCCGAAATTGTTATTGTAACAAATATAAGTTATGCTCATATGCAAGCTTTTGAAGATCTAGAGATTGTTACTGCTGAGAAGGGTAAAATCATGACTAAGAGTACTCAGATGGTAATTTTAAATGAGAGTTGTCCTTATCATTTATGTTTAAGAGTAATGGCTAAGTCTATTAATCCAGGGATTAATATTTTTTATTTTGATTTTCATAGTCTTCAAATTAGATCATTTGCATTTGTAAATGATAAATTTTTTTATGATTTTACTTATAAAGGGTTTGATTATTCTATTTTATTGCCTGGTCAGCATAATATTTTCAATGCAATATCTTGCATTAATTTAGCTTTGTTACTTGGACTGAGTGAAAATGAGATTCGTAATGGTTTATTGCATGCTGATTTTCAAAAAGGTAGAGCAGAGCTTTTAAGAGTAAAGGATTATTTGGTTTTGAATGATTCTTATAATGGTAATTTAGGTTCATTTATGGCTTTAAAGGAGATGATTTTGGGTCTTGAGATAAGGGGTAAAAAATTTATTATTCTTGGTGCTTTTAAAGAACTTGGAAAATTTGCGTATGAGGCACATAAAACAGCGATTAGGGAAGTTATTTTGATGAATTTTGATAAAGTTTTTTTCATTGGTGAAGAATTTCAAGAAGTAAAAAAGATTGAAAATTTAACCTTAGATAATTTATTTTATTTTAGTAGTTTTGAAAATTTTATTGATTATTTTGTGAAGAATTTGGAATCTGAGTGTTTTATTGCTATTAAAGGGTCAAGATCAAATAGACTTGAAAGGGTTCTTGATTATCTTTAAAGACTAATGGGGGGGGTATGTTTTATCTTTTAGGACTTAGATTGTTGAAATATATTACTTTTAGAACCGCTTATGCTACTATTTTTGCATTTTTGCTTGCATTGATTTTTGGTCCATTTATTATTTTAAGACTTAAAAAACTAAAACTGGATCAAATCTTAAGGAAAGATGGACCAAAGCGCCATTTAAGTGAGAAAATAGGAATTCCTACTATGGGAGGTATTCTTATTTTTTTTTGTGTTTTAGTTTCTTTATTTTTCTGGATTAATTTTTGGAATATTTATTTTTTAATTATACTTTTTGTCATGGTTAGTTTTGCTTACTTAGGATTTATGGATGATTTGCTAAAAATAAAGAGAAAAAATTCAGATGGGCTTAATCCTAGATTTAAGATTTATGGGCAAATATTGTTTTCTTTTATTTCAGTTACTATTCTTTATTATTTTGGCGATGAGCATGTTAGTATAATTTATTTCCCTTTTTTTAAGTCTCTTAAATTAGATTTGGGGGTTTTATATATTCCATTTGGGATGTTTATTTTAATATCTGCGTCTAATTCTTTTAATTTGACAGATGGACTTGATGGACTTGCTATTGGACTTAGTATTGTTGTAACAGGAGCTCTAGTAATAATTGCATATCTTACAAGTAGAGTAGATTTTGCATCTTATTTAAATATTCCAAATATTAAAGGTGCTGAAGAACTTGTAGTATTCCTTGGAGCTTTACTTGGTGGTAGTTTTGGATTTTTGTGGTTTAATGCGTATCCTGCTAAAATAATGATGGGTGATACTGGTAGTCTTTCAATTGGGGCGGTTCTTGGGATGACAGCTTTAATCTTAAAGAGTGAGATTCTTTTTGCAATTCTTGCAGGAGTTTTTGTGGTTGAGACTTTATCTGTAATTATTCAAGTTGTAGTTTATAAACAGACTAAGAAAAGGGTTTTTAAAATGGCACCACTGCATCATCATTTTGAGGAGCTTGGGTGGTCTGAAATGCAGGTTGTTATTAGATTTTGGATAATAGGTTTAATATTTGCTATAATTGCTTTAAGCACTCTTAAGATTAGATGAGTTTAAATTGATATTTATGTTTGTAGAGAGAACCTCTATTAGAAAATGTTATTTACTTGTTTTATGGTCGCTTATTGCTTATGGTCTTGTTGTATTTTATACATCTTCATTTTTTTTAAGTCTAGAACTTACAGGGGATCCTAATTTTTTATTCTTAATGCGTCTTAAATATCTTTTTTTAAGTTTTATTGTATTTGTTGTCTTTGAAAGGATTTCTTTAGATTTTTTAAAAGCAATTGTTTCTATTATATTGCTTGTAACTTTTACATTAGTTTTAGCAACTTTTTTCTCTCCTAGTGTTTCAGGAACACAAAGGTGGATATTTTTAAAAGGCATTAGTATTCAGCCTTCAGAGATTTTTAAGGTATCTTTTACGATTTATCTTGCGAGTTATTTGAGTAGATTTAAATTAAAGTCAGATAATAATATTTCTTATTGGCTAAAGCCAATGTTAATTTTTGGTATTTTTTGGTTGCTCATAATTTTGCAAAATGATTATTCAACGGCTATTTATTTTGCTATGCTTTTCTTTATTGTTTTATTTGTTTCTGGAATGTCATTGGGATATGTTTTTGCTATTTTATTTACTTTTGTTCCAATTGCTATTCTTTTTTTGATATTTGAACCTTACAGAGTTGCTAGAATTTTTGCATTTTTAAATCCTTATGATGATCCTTTGGGAAAAGGATATCAAATAATTGCATCACTTAATGCTTTTAAGAGTGGTGGTCTTGGGGGTAGGGGGCTTGGAATGGGGGAGGTAAAGCTTGGCAGACTTCCAGAAGCTAATTCTGATTTTATTTTTTCTGTGCTTGGAGAGGAATTAGGGTTTTTTGGAATTTGTCTTGCTATTGTATTATTTTTTTTATTGTTTTATTTTGGGTATTTTGTTGCTCTTTTTGCTAAAACCAGATTTAGATTTTTTATTGCGTTTATTGCAAGTCTTACAATTTTTCTTCAAAGCATCATGAATATTTTAATTGCAATTGGTCTTTTACCTCCCACAGGTATAAATTTACCATTTTTTTCATCAGGTGGTTCTTCTATTGTTGTTACAATGGCTCTTTCTGGACTTATTGCCAATGTTTCTAGAGATGTTTAATGTGAATAGTTTGGAGTTTTATCAAAATGATAATTTAAGCTTAAATTTATGTTGATTTATAGAAAATTTTTGATTATATATATTTATGTAATAATTTCTCTTATACTACTTGAGATTGTTTTTATTATTTTTATTTCTCCTTATTTTTTAATAAGATACATTAGTTTTAATGATAGTATTCATATTTCTAAGGAAGATATATTGAGTATTTCAGGAATTAAGCCTAATACTTATTATTATGATGCTGATGTTAGTGCTTATGAGAAAAATATTATGAGGGATCTAAGGGTAAAAAATGTGACGGTAAAACTTAAATTTCCTAATACAATTAGTATTAATATTGAGAGAAGAGTTCCTATCGTTACTGCTTATGAGAATGTTGATGGAAGTTTTATTTACTATTTTATTGCTTCAGATGGTTTAATTTTGGAAAAGTGTAAAGATTTAATTTATGATTTACCCATAGTTAGTGGATTAAATTTAAATGGTAATGAAGTTGGTGATTTTTTAGAAGATAGAATGCTTGCTATTATAAAGAACCTTAACTATGTTAAAATAAATCAAAATACTTTGTATAATTTAATATCGGAAATTAGTTTTTTGAAGTTGAATTTTTATGATTACAAGATTTTTTTGTATATAAAAAATATATATAATAAGATATTAATAACAACGGATATGGATTTAATAAGTGTGATGCATAAGGTATTCATGATATCTGATTTGCTTAAGGGAAGGTCTGATACTGTTGATTTAAGAAGCGGTAATATCATTTTGTTAGGAGAAGATTAGTGTCTAGGGATTTGATAGTAGGATTAGATGTTGGAACTTCAAAGATTTGTACTGTCGTAGCTGAGGTAAACTTGAATAATCAGTTGGAAATAGTTGGAATAGGCACTAGTGTATCAAGAGGTGTGAGGAAAGGTGTTCTTATAAATATTGAAGCTGCGCTTGATTCAATTTCTAGTTCTATTGAAGCGGCTGAGCTTATTTCTGGGTGTGATATTGCCGCTCTTTCTGTGTCTATGTCAGGTAGTAGTATTGAGGGTACTAATTCTCGTGGGGTTGTTGCAATAAATTCAAAAACCAGGGAGATTGATAATGAAGATGTTGAGCGTGTTATTGAAGCTGCTAAGGCAATTGTGATTCCCATGGATAGAGAAATTTTACATGTGATTCCTCAGGAATTTATTGTGGATGGAATTCCTCATATAAAAAATCCAATAGATATGATGGGAATTCGCCTTGAGGGTGAAGTGCATATTATTACTGGATCTAGCTCTTCAAGTCAGAATTTAGTTAGGTGTGTGAATCGTGCTGGGTTTTCTGTAGATGAAATTGTTCTTGGAAGTTTGGCCTCATCTTATGCTACTTTATCTAAGGAAGAGAGAGAAATGGGCGTTTTGTTTGTTGACATGGGTAAAGGTACAACAGACATAATTCTTTATGTTGATGGCTCTCCTTATTATACCGGAGTAATTCCTATAGGTGCAAATAGAGTTACTCTTGATATTGCACAAGTGTGGAAAGTACCTGAAGATATTGCTGAGAATATTAAAATAACGGCTGGTGTTGCTCATATTTCTGCTCTTGAGAGTCAAGTGGAAAGTGTTATTATTCCTAATCTTGGAACCAGACCGCCTCAAGAGAAAAGTCGAAAAGAATTGGCTATAATAATTAATTCAAGATTAAGTGAGATCTTTGAGATGATAAAAGCTGAAATAATGAAGAGAGGGCTTTATAATAAGATTAATGGAGGAATTGTTTTAACTGGAGGGGGCTCTTTGTTTCCTGGTATTTCTAATTTAACAGAAGAAATATTTAAATATCCATCAAGAATAGGATTCCCAATGAATATTAATGGTGTTGGAGAGGAATATATTGGTCCTAAATTTTCCTCAGCTCTTGGTCTTGTTCTTTATAAGCATGAACAGCAAAAATTCAATAAATTAAAGAAGGGAAATAATAAATCTAAGAGACAAAGTAAAATATCTTCAAAATTGAAAGGTTGGTTTTTGAAAGAGTGGTTTTGACCAGTCATGGAGGAAGTTTAATGAAAGATTATAATATTATTGATAGTCATTCAAAAAGGTTTGATTCTGCTACAAATCCTACGGTTCTTAAAGTAATTGGTGCAGGCGGTGGCGGTAGCAACGCTGTTAATCGTATGATTGAATATGGAGTAAGAGATGTTGAGTTTATTGTAGCAAATACTGATCTTCAAGCTCTTCAAACTTCTATTGCTCCAATAAAGATTGCGCTTGGTGCTAAAGTTACTTCAGGTCTTGGGGCCGGTGGGAGGCCTGAAATTGGACAAGCGGCTGCAGAAGAAGATATTGATATTATTAAAAATCATCTAGCAGGTGCTGACATGGTATTTATTACGGCTGGAATGGGTGGAGGAACAGGAACAGGAGCTGCACCTGTTATTGCTCAAGTAGCTAAAGAACTTGGAATTTTAACTGTTGGAGTTGTTACTAAGCCTTTTAAATTTGAAGGCCCTAAAAAGATGCGGCTTGCTGAACAGGGAATAAATAATTTAAGAAAATCTGTTGATACTTTAATTATTATTCCGAATCAAAAACTTTTAACTGTTGTTGATAAGCGAACTACTATTAAGGATGCCTTTAAAAGGGCTGATGATGTTTTAAGGATGGGTGTACAGGGTATTGCAGGTCTTATTATTGAGCATGGCGAAGTTAATATTGATTTTGCTGATGTTAAGAGCATTATGCAGGGACAAGGTGATGCTTTGATGGGTATTGGTTATGGTAAGGGTGAGAATAGGGCTGTTGATGCGGCTACTTCTGCTATTAGTAATCCTTTGCTTGAGGAGGTTAGAATAGAAGGATCTAAAGGGCTTCTTGTTAATATAACCGGAGGTGAAGATTTTTCATTGCTTGAGCTTGAAGAGATTATGGGAATTATTACAGCTAGTGTTGATGATGAGGCTACCGTAATATATGGGCATGCAATTAATTCAAATCTTGATGATGAGATTTATGTTACAGTTGTTGCTACTGGTTTTTCTTCTAGAAAACAGAAAGATTTATCTGGTGCTGTTGAAAATAATACTTTAAGTTCAAAAGAATTTGATAATTTGATGTCAGGTAGTCAAGATTCTTCAGGGAGTGTTTATGAGGCTAATGATAATTTTATAGCGAAGTCAAAAAATGTTAATTATTTTGAAGATGATATTGATGTTCCTACATTTCTTAGAAATTTAAATAAAAAAAATAGCGATAATTGAATGAAAAGATGGATACTAATATTTTTGTTTTTAGTTATTTCTTGTGGAGATGAATCTAAGGAAAAAGTAAATCTTGGACTTAGAATAAGAGAGATAGAGATAGCAGGTGGTGGTTCATTAGAAAAAATTGAAGTTTATAAGGAATTTATTGATAAAGAAGAGAAAAATATTTTAAAAATAATAAATTCAATTGATAAAAAGGCTAGATTTTTTAGTTTGATTGGACTTGAGCTTATTAGGCTTGGTCAATATGGACCTGCTATTGAGTATTTTAATAGAAATTTGGAATATGGTCCTGATAATCATTTATCTCATTTTTATATAGGAGTTTCTTCTTATAATTTAGCTAAGGGTATTGAAACTAAAGAAAAGGTTCGTGAATATTTTGTTCTTTCTGAAGATTCTTTTTTAAAATCAATATCTATTAAAGATGATTTTAAAGAGGCGATTTTTGCTCTCTCTACTATGTATGTTTATGATCTTGATAAACAGTTGGAAGCTAAAGGATATTTAAGTAGACTTGAGTCTATGGGAGAGGATTATTTTGAATTTTTTATGCTGAGGGGTGCAAACTATTATTCTCTTGGTGATTTTGATAATGCTTTGTTATTTTACAAGAAGGCAAAGGATAAAGCTTTAACTCAAGAGCAAATAGATGGAGTTGATAGAATAATGAGTAATTTTAAGTAACTTTTATGTTTAAATTGCTTTATGTTGATAATTTAAGATTTTTAAAGAGTGAAGAGAAACTTAAAATTTTTAATGATTTTGATTTAAGTTGTCTTTGTAAATTAAGTTTAAGAGATATTTCTAATTATTTATCTAGGGTTTTTAGGAGGGACTATAAGCTTCCAGATTTAAAGTTAATAGAGATGCAACAAAAAGTTATTAACAGAACAAGTGCAAGAATTGCTGTTTTTGGATCTAAGGGTTATCCTTTAAAGCTTAATAGGATTTATAATCCTCCGTTTGCTATTTATTATAAAGGTAATCTTCCGGATTCTAATTCTTTGTCTTGGGCTGTTGTTGGTTCAAGACAAATCAGTAGAGTGTTGACCGATAAAGTTAAAGAGTTGTCTTCTCATCTTGCTAAGAATCATGTGGAGATAATATCTGGATTTGCAATAGGAGCTGATATTGCAGCGCATCTTGGTGCAATCAATGAGCAAAAAAGAACATATGCAGTTATTGCAACAGATATTGACAATATTTATCCAAAACAAAATAGAAAATATGTTACTTGCCTTTTAGAAAATGGTGGAGGTGTTCTTACTGAAACTTTGCCTTATGAGAAGATACAAAATTATTTTTTTGCAAAGAGAAATAGAATAGTAGCTGGTCTTTCAGATGTTGTTTTTATTACTTGTGCACCAAAAAAATCAGGAGCTTTAATTACTGCTGAGCTTGGACTTGATTTGGGTCTTGATGTTTATGTTTATAATATTAATTATTCTGGTGATGGTTCTAGAGTTTTATATGATTCTGGAGCTCAAGAGATAAAATCGGTGTCAGATCTTTATAAGATACTCAATCTTCAGTATAATGAGCCTGGAATTAGTGATGACTCAAAGGTCTGTTGTATATGCAAAGATACATCGAGTATGCTTATTAATGAGTTATTGAATGAAATATCTAAATAGGGGGGACATCATGAGTTTTAAAGGAACTACAGTTATAGCAATAAGAAGAGGTGGGAAGACTGTATTAGCAGCAGATGGGCAAGTGACTATTGGATATACTGTTTTAAAATCCAATGCTATTAAAATAAGAAAGTTGTTTAATGGAAAAATTTTAGCGGGATTTGCAGGTTCAACTTCTGATGCTATTACTCTTTTTGAGAAGTTTGAAGAAAAGGTTAAAGTTAGAGAAGATGGAATTGTTGATATTAAGAGAGCTGCTGTAGAGCTTGCAAAAGCTTGGAGGTCTGACAAAATACTTCATAAACTTGAAGCAATGATGCTCGTAGCTGATTCTGAAAATATTTTATTAATTTCAGGTACTGGAGATGTTGTTGAGCCTGAAGAAGATGTGATTTCGATTGGTAGTGGAGGAAATTATGCTTATTCAGCGGCGCTTGCTTATATGGAAAATAAAAAATTAAGTGCTGCTGATATTGCTTTTAAGTCTTTAAAGGTAGCAGCAAGAGTTTGTATATATACAAACTCAAATATCGTGCTTGAGGAGATTAATTGATGGATAAGACTGAAAATCAAAATATAGTGCCTAAAGAGATTGTTGCAGAACTAGATAAATATATAATAGGACAAGTTGAGGCTAAAAAATTGGTTTCAATTGCTCTTGTTAATAGATATATAAGATCTAAGCTCCCCAAGGAAATAAGAGATGATGTCATGCCTAAAAATATTATTATGGTTGGCTCAACTGGAATTGGTAAAACTGAGATTGCAAGAAGGCTTTCAAAGCTTATTAAGGCTCCTTTTATTAAGGTTGAAGCTACAAAATATACTGAGGTAGGTTATGTAGGTCGTGATGTTGAGTCTATGATTCGTGATTTGATGAGTATTGCGGTGAGTATGGTAAAAGAAGAGATGTATGATTCTGTTCGCGAAGAGGCAAGCAAGCGTGCTGAGGAGAGGATAATTGACAAACTTTTGAAAACCTCTGAGGGTTCTGAGAATGATAATGCAAGTGAAGAAGAAAGAAAAATTCGTGATAAATTAAGAGGTAAGTTTAGGAAACAATTAAGAAGTGGGGATATTGATGATAATCTTATTGATATTTATGTTTCAGGAAAAATGCCCGTTTCTACTATCGAAATATTTTCTGGTAGTAATTTCGAAGAGATTGATATGAGTATTGGAGGATTGATTAATAATATATTTGATAGGAAGAAAAGACGGGAATTAAAAATAAAAAAAGCCAGGGAGATAATTATATCTGAAGAGCTTGAAAAGTTAGTGGATCATGAAAATATTGTAGAGGTTGCCAAATCAAGAGTTGAGAATATGGGAATTGTTTTTATTGATGAGATCGATAAGATAGTTACTAAGAATAGAACCGGAAATGATATATCTAGAGAAGGCGTTCAGAGAGATATTTTGCCAATTGTTGAAGGATCTAAGGTTAATACAAAATATGGGATAGTGGATACTTCTCATATTTTGTTCATTGCTGCAGGTGCTTTTAATTTATCAAAGCCATCCGATTTAATACCAGAACTTCAAGGTAGGTTTCCAATTAAGGTTGAACTTAAAAGTTTAAGTGTGAATGATTTCAAGAATATTTTAAAACACACTAAAAACTCTTTAATAAAACAGTACATTGCAATGTTTAAGGTTTATAATTTGATTTTGACATTTAGTGAAGAAGCGATTGATAGAATTGCTGAACTTGCCTTTAATATGAATTATGAAGGAGAGAATCTTGGAGCAAGAAGGTTGCATGGAGTTATTGAAAAGATTCTTGCCGATCTTTTTTTTGAAGCACCCGGTAGCAAGTTAAAAAAATTTGAAATAAACTTGGATTATGTTAATGAAAAAATAAAAATTAACGAACAAAAAGACTTAAATTATTATATAATATAGTAAAAAGTATTTTGTGATATAGAGGGTATGAGCTTGAATATTTTTGATAGGTCAATTGATTTAGCACATAGGTATTTGGATGTTCTTAGTTTTAGACAAAGTGTTATAGCTGATAATGTTGCAAATGTAGATACTCCAAACTTTAAGAGAAGTAAGGTTTCTTTTGAGTCTGAGCTTGAACGAGCAATTTTCAATGAAGGAGCAAGCAATTTATCTTTAATAAGGGGTAATGGTAAGCATTTGGATGGTTTTAAAGAATTAGGATATTTAGATGTTAAACCTCGCAGAATGCTTGATTATCTCTCTACTCTCAATAATAATGGTAATAATGTTGATATTGATTCTGAGATGAAGAATCTTGCTCAGAATCAAATGATGTATAGTTTGTTTACGAATATTCAAGCTCATCATTTTAAAAGTGTAAATATTGTAATAAAATAAGTTATAACCTCAAGGAATATTATATATGGGATTATTTTCAAGTATTAATACTGCTTCAACGGGTTTGACAGCTCAAAGATTGAGACTAGATGTTATTGCAAATAATATTGCTAATGTGGAGACTACTAGAACTTCTGAGGGGGGCTCTTATAGAAGACAGAGGATAATTTTTTCTCCAAGGGTTGTAAGTCCGTATTGGAAGGGTCCTTTTGTTCCTGATTATCTTGATAATGGAGTTGGTCAGGGCGTAAGGGTTTCTGGTATTGAAAAAGACAAGTCCCCTTTGAAATTAAAGTATGATCCAACTCATCCTGATGCAATAAAATCTGGTGATCTAAAGGGTTATGTGGAATTTCCTAATGTGAATGCAGTTGAAGAGATGGTAGATATGATATCTGCTTCTCGTGCTTATGAAGCAAATTCTACTGTCATTAATAGTGGCAAAGCAATGTTTAGGAGTGCATTGTCAATACTGCAGAATTAAGGAGGTTTGTGAGCAATGGAAGTAGATTCTTTTTTTACAGATAATAATGTTTATTTAGTTCGTAAAAATCCTTTGCATTTTGATAAAAGTTTTTCTGGTTTTGATGTTAAACGTGAGGTAAAGGCAGAATCTTTCAAAGATTTGTTCTTTAATTTAATATCTGATGTGAATAATAGCCAATTGGATGTGTTTAGAATGTCTCAACAAGCTATTTTGCAACCAAATAGTGTCGATGTGCATGATATTACAATAGCAATGTCTAAAGCTAATATGAATTTAAGTATTACAAAGGCTGTTGTTGAGAGAGGCATA
The DNA here is from genome assembly GCF_023035875.1 of Borrelia puertoricensis. Classification (NCBI taxonomy): domain Bacteria; kingdom Pseudomonadati; phylum Spirochaetota; class Spirochaetia; order Spirochaetales; family Borreliaceae; genus Borrelia; species Borrelia puertoricensis. The sequence continues at coordinate 304,855 of NZ_CP075379.1, read as the reverse complement.
AAGGCTTATCAAGATGTAATTAATATTCGTTAAGGAGCTATGCAGTTTGAACAATTTTATTACTAAGTTTTTTGCATCAGTAAATAAGAATTTCAAAAGGGCCAGTATGGTTCAAAAAGTGGCTTTTGGTGTTATTGCTTTATTCATAATTTTAGCATTTATTTTTTTAATAGGATTTTCTACTAAAAAACAAGGTATTGCTCTTTTTGGTGTTGGTATTAAAGATCAGTATTTGTTAGATAGAATAGTGCAAAGATTGGATAGAGAAAGTGTTGAATATATTATTACTTCTGATGGAAAAATTTACTTAAGTGATGAAAATATGTCAAAAAAAATGAGAGCAATTCTTGTAAGAGAAGAGCTTGTTCCTGTGCATATGGATCCTTGGTCTCTTTTTGATATTGATAGATGGACCATTACGGATTTTGAGAGGAATGTTAATCTTAGGAGATCAATTACAAGAGCTGTTGAACAGCATATTGTTGCTCTTGATGATGTTGATGCTGTTAGTATTAATCTTGTGATGCCAGAAAAGGCTCTTTTTAAAGAATCACAGGAAGCAGTTAAAGCGTCTGTTAGAATTACTCCTAAGCCTGGTTCTGATATCGTGACTAATCGTAAAAAGGTGGAAGGACTTGTTAAGCTGATTCAATATGCTATTGAGGGTCTTGAATCGGATAATATTGCTATTGTTGATAATAAAGGGACTATTTTAAATGATTTTTCTAATTTAGATGGTATTGATAGGATTGATTTGGCTGAAAAGGAAAGGAAGCTTAAATTAAAATATGAATCTATGCTTCGAGATGAAATTGATTCTGCTTTAAGTAAAGTTTTGTCTGTTGATAGGTTTATGATTGCAAGAGTTAATGTGACGCTTGATACTTCTCGTCAAACTACGGAATCTAAAGAGTATGCTCCTATTGAGATTGAGTCCCAGGATCCAAAAGTTTCTTATAATACAAGAAAAGTTAGTGATTCTACATTGCTTTCTTCCCAAGTGCATAAAAGAGAATATGAGGGACAAGGTTATAGTCCATGGGGGCCACCTGGTCAAGAAGGTAACACCCCTCCTGAATACCGAGATTTAAGTGATATTATCGGTAAGTCAAATGAGTTTAAAGAAATAAAGAATATTGCTCTTAATGAGAAAAAATCTTTAAACGAAAAGGAGCCTGCTAGGATTGCAGGGATTTCTCTTGGTATTTTTATAGATGGTGTTTGGGATTTTGTTTATGATGAGTCTGGAAATTTTATTATAGAAAATGGCATGCGTAAAAGGGAATATAAGCCTATTTCTGATGAAGCTTTAAAAAATATTACAGATGTTTTGCAAAGTTCTTTTGAGTATAAGCCGGAGAGGGGGGATTCAATTGCCATTAGGAATGTTGCCTTTGATCGAGTGAATGAATTTAGAAAGATAGATGAAGATTATTTTTCAACTGAAAAATTTAAGTTTCTTATTTTTACAGTAAGTATAATATTTGCATTGTTGATATTAATATTTACGGTATTTTTCATTGTGTCTAGAGAAGTTGAGAGAAGAAGACGCCTTAAAGAAGAAGAGTTTTCAAGACAAGCACATTTAAGACGCCAGCAAGCATTAATGGATAACGATGATATTGGTGTTGATGATGTTGTTGGTGGAATTAGGGAGGAGGATGAACTTCAAAGTAATGCTGAATTTTTAGCTAGAGAGAAACCAGAAGATGTTGCTAAACTTATTAGAACATGGATTGTGAAGAATGTATAAAGGGTAATAATTTATATGGAAGATCAAAAAGAAAAAGAGATATTAGGTGTTTCTACTTTGACGGGCAAACAGAAAGCCGCTATTTTATTAGTTTCAATAGGTTCTGAAATTTCATCTAAAATATTTAAATATTTATCTCAAGAGGAGATAGAATCGTTGACTTTTGAAATAGCAAGACTTGATGTTGTTACTTCTGATCTTAAAGATAGTGTTCTCTTGGAATTTAAAGAGTTAATGATGGCTCAAGAGTTTATTCAAAAGGGTGGAATAGATTATGCTAGGGAGCTTCTTGAGAAATCTCTTGGTACTCAAAAAGCAGTAGATATTATTAATAATTTAGGTTCTGCTTTGCAATCAAGGCCTTTTGAATTTGTTAGAAGAGCAGATCCTGCTAATATTTTAAACTTTATTCAACAAGAACATCCGCAGACAATTGCTTTAATACTTTCATATCTTGATCCTCAAAAGGCTTCATTTATTCTCTCTAGCCTTCCTACTGAAATTCAGACTAATGTTGCAAGAAGAATTGCATTGATGGATAGAACTTCTCCTGAAGTGGTAAGAGAAGTTGAGAGAGTGCTTGAGAAAAAGTTAGCTTCTTTATCTTCAGAGGATTATACTTCAGCTGGAGGTGTTGATAATGTTGTTGAAATAATTAACATGGCCGATCGAAAGACAGAGAAATTTATTATTGAATCCCTTGAAGAAGAGGATCCTGAACTTGCAGAGGAAATTAAAAAGAAAATGTTTGTATTTGAAGATATTGTTCTTCTTGATGATAGATCAATACAGCGAATTTTAAGAGAAATAGATGGTCAGGAGTTATCAAAAGCTTTAAAATCAGTTGATGCACCTGTTCAAGATAAGATTTTTAAAAATATGTCTAAGAGGGCTGCTGGAATGCTTAAGGAAGATATGGAATTTTTGGGTCCCACTAGACGTAAGGATGTTGAGGAATCTCAGCAAAAAATTGTTTCTCTTATTAGGAAATTAGAAGAACAGGGTGAAATAGTAATCTCAAGGGGTGGTGAAGAAGATGTACTTGTCTGAGGAAGGAGTTGTATTTGCCTAAGGTTTTATATAAATCAAAAGAAGTTGTAAATGCAGTAAAGTTAGAGTTTGTTGAGATTACGAATCCTATTTTTAAATCGTTGGAAATTAAGAGAAAAGAAAATGAACTTTGTGATATAGATAGTCGTAGCATTAAACTTCGCAATGAACTTGAAGACTTAATGAATCAAAGAACAAAGCTTCAAGAGGAAATTGAACGTGAACATGAATTTGCTAAAAAGGAAATAGATGCTGAATGTTCTAAGATTCTTGAAGAAGCTAAAGAACAAGCTAATAAAATAGTAAGTTTGGCTAGTGAGAGAGCTGAAGCTTTGCAAAAGGAAGCTGAGAACAAAAAAGGGGCTATTGAGCAAGAGTCTAATTTAGAAATTGAGAAAATAGTTAGGGAACATGAAGATCGATTAAAAAGGGAGCTTGAAACGGAAATGGCAAGAGGAAGAAATGAAGGGTATGATGCAGGATTTGATAAGGGGCGTGAGGATTGTGATAAAATATTAGGAAAGTTAAATAGCATAATATCTTCTTTGGTTGCAAAGAGAAAGGAGATCCTTGAATCTTCAGGGGAACACATAATGAATCTTGTCATGCAGATTGCAGTTAAGGTGGTTAAAAAAATTATAGATTCTCAGAAAGGTGTTGTTATAGAAAATGTAAATGAGGCTTTAAATAAGGTAAAAAACAAAACAAATATTGTTATTCGTGTTAATCTTGATGATATAGATGTTGTGAGTCATCAAAAGCATGAGTTTATTTCTAAATTTGATTTTATAAAGAATCTAGAAGTTGTTGAAGACGTTAATATAGGAAAGGGTGGATGTATTATTGAGACTGATTTTGGGGAAATAGATGCACGAATTTCATCTCAACTGGATAGAATAGAGGAGAAATTTAAAAATTTTTCTTCTATATTTTAGAGATTAAGGAATATTGATGGACATCTTTTTTGAAGATTATTCAAAAATATTGGATGATGTTGAGCCTATATCTCTTATTGGTAAAATAAGGAAGATTAAAGGACTCTTAATAGAAAGTTTGGGTCCAAAATGTGGTATTGGTGATTTATGTTTAATTGAGCAAAGAAGTGGTAAGAAAATATATGCTGAAGTTTTAGGTTTAAATGGATCTTTTGTTAACCTTATGGCTTATGAAGGATTTGATGGAGTTGAGATTGGCGATAAAGTTTGCTCTTTAGGTAAAAAGCTTCAGATTAATCTTAGTGATGAATTACTTGGTCGGGTGATAGATTCTCTTGGTAGGCCTATTGATAATAAGGGGCAGTTTTTTGGTAATTATTATAAAGAATTAAGTTTTAGTAATATTAATCCTTTAAGTAGAGGTGTTTTTTCTGAGCAAATAGTTACTGGTGTTAAAGTTCTTGATGGGTTTTTACCAGTTGCAAAGGGGCAACGTGTAGGCATTTTCTCAGGTGCGGGTGTTGGTAAGTCTACTTTGCTTGGTATGATTGCCAAAAATTCTAAGGCAGATGTTAATGTTATTGCATTTATTGGTGAGAGAGGCCGTGAGCTTAATGAGTTTATTAATTATGATCTTGGAGAAGAATGCTTTAAGAGAAGTGTTTTGATTGTTTCGACCTCTGATGCATCTCCTATTTCAAGATATAAAGGGGCTTATACCGCAACATTAATAGCTGAATATTTTAGAGATCGTGGGATGAATGTTATGTTGCTATTTGATTCAATTACAAGATTTGCAAATGCTAAAAGGGAAATTAGTCTTTCTATGGGAGAGCCACCTGCTACTAAGGGATATCCTCCTTCTGTTTTTGTAGAAATTCCTATTTTGCTTGAGCGTTCAGGACTTAATTCTAAGGGTAGTATTACAGGGTTTTATACTGTGCTTGTTGAGGGCGATGATTTTACAGAACCAATAGCTGATAATATGAAAGCTGTTTTAGATGGACACATTATTTTGGATAGAGATTTATCTGATAGAGGGATTTATCCTTCTGTAAATATTTTAAGTTCTACTTCAAGATCTATTCATAGAATAGTAAATTTTGAAAGACAAAAATTGATATCTAAGATTAGAAATTTATTATCAATTTATAAAAGTTATGAAGATCTAATTAAGACGGGAATTTATATTAAAGGTTCTAATAAAGAAGTTGATTTGGCAGTTGCAAAATATCCAAAGATTATTGATTTTTTGTCTCAAGGAATACAAGAGGAGTTTGATTTTGAAAATTTGGATAGTGAATTGAGAGAAATATTAGCTTGAATGATTTAATTTCTAAGAAAAAAATTTTTGAAAAAATATTGAGTCTTAGGACTTATGATAGGAAATTCAGCGAAAGTGATTTAATTAATGTGAATAATAAGATTTCAAAAATAGAAGAATTTTTAGAAGGAATATCTGAAGGTTTAAATAAATTAAACAATATGGATGTTTTTTCGAAAGAAAATTATTTGGATTATTTGACTTATAGAAAAGGGAAAGAGTTGAAAAATCTTGAAAAACTTAAGCATGAACATGATAAGTATCATGACATTTATTTGAAGAAATATGGAGAAGAAAAAAAGGTTGACATATTAATAAAAACTTTAAATGATATTATAATTAAAGAAAAAGTAAAAAGAGAAAGCTTGTTTTTAGATGAATATGTTAATTATAGAATTTGTAAAAAATTAGGGAATAATCAATGAATGATTTTTTGTCATTTTCACTTAGATTTTTTTTGTGGCTATTTTTAGTTATTTTTTTCTTAGTGTTTTCATTTTTTTTGTTTGATTTATTTGGCATATATCAAACTAGAGATTATTTGCCTATGTATATCAGGGCTTTACTTTTTAAGGTAGATGCTCAGCCACCTGAATATACACATATTAGTCTTGAAGAGATTAGAATGATAAAGGAGAAAGAGGCAATTTATATTAAAGGTCAGCAAGTTGAAAAATTGAGAGAAGAATTGAAAAAGAGAGAAGATAGTTTAAATAAGTTAGAAGCCGAACTTAATCAAAAGCAGAAAGATTTAGATCTGAAACAGAGAGTAATCGATGATATTGTCAATAAATATAAAGATGAAGACGCAAATTTTGCTCAGGCTGCTTTATATTTAGTTAATATGCCACCAAAGGATGCTGTTAAGAGGCTTGAAGAACTTAATGATGAGATTGCAATATCTTATATGCGTAAGGTGGAAGATATTGCTAAAAAAGAGGGACGGGCGTCTATTGTTCCTTATTGGTTGTCTCTTATGGATTCTAAGAAGGCCGCTGTACTAATTAGAAAAATGTCTGTTAGTTCATTGGAGTGATGTATGAATACTTTAAGTAAGATTATTGTTAGTTTGCCAAGTTTAAACAAGGATTTTAATTTTTTGAATGTAGGTGGTATTTTTAGTCAAGCAAAAAAGGGTGTTTTTTCAGATCTTATTTCTTCAGAGATTCAAAATCTGTCTAGGTTTAGGGATTCAATGCTAGAATTTGTAAACTTTTTAAAAAGTAATGGCCTTATAAGTAAGGATTTTAAGAATATCTCTTTAAAGAGACCATTTGCCTTTGAAAAATTTAGTGATAACGGTTTCGTGTCTGATTTAAAATCTTTAATAAAAAAGGTGAATAGTTTATTTGATTTTGAAAGTCTGAAAGTTTTAAGTGAAAGTTTGTCTTTTGATTCTGAGATTAGTGACAAAATAAAAATGTTAAAAAATTTTGAAAAAGTTTTGTCTGATCTTAACATTTTGTTTGGCAATGTAAATTCTCTTTTTAATTTTGATGTTTTAAGTGTTGATCTTAATTCTAATCATATAGATTTGAATTTTGTAAAGAGAGATAAGGAAAAAAATGTTATTGCTATTGATGTTAAAAATTTTAAGAAAAATGATAGTGTTAAGGAATTTCTTAATTCAGGTTCTAGGTTTAGGTTAATTGATGGTGAAAATTATGTTGGCAAGTATGGTCTTAAAGAAACGTTTGATGGATTGACAGAATTTATAGGTGATCTTTCTAGTTTTAATACAAAACCTGTTAAAGGATCTTTTATTAGTCACATTGCTGATAATTTAATGTCAGAATGGAATTTAAAAATAAATCATAATATTGTGAATAAGGCCAAAATTGTGTTAAAATCGAATAATACAGGAGAAATTAGGCTGATTTTAAAGCCCAAAAGACTTGGTAGTATAAGAATTAATTTAAATCTTGATTCTAATAATAATTTATTAGGTAAGATTATAGTTGACAATCATAATGTTAAGACTCTTTTTGAGCAAAATATGTATTCGATCAGCAAAATGTTAAATGATAATGGTTTTAATACTAGTTTAAATCTTTCTCTTGCAGGTGGTGGTTCTGGTTTTTTTTCTGGTAATTTTGAGGATGATGTTGAGAGCCAATTATCTTCTTTGAATAAGAATAATATCTTTAAAGTTGAGGATAATGTTGAGATTTCTGTTGATTTAGAAAAAAGTATTAATTTTGTTGTTTAAAATGGAGGATAGATGGGTACAATTGATCATATTGACAATTTAGTCGGTATAGACCGAGCGAAGGAAATATTTAATTCTAAGGTACAAAGAGGTGTTAAGGGTAATAATCTTAGTCGGGATGATTTTTTGAAACTACTTGTTACTCAACTTAAATATCAAGATCCTACAGACCCAATGAAAGATAAAGAGTTTATTTCGCAAATGGCACAATTCTCAGCTCTTGAACAAATGACAAATATGAGTAAATCTTTTGAGAGGCTCTCATCTGTTCTTGGTATAAATAAAGATTTAGATTTATTGGGCAAAATAGTTGAGTTTGAACATGTTGATGGAGAGATTATTAAGGGTAAAGTTACAAATATTAAAACAGGAATAGTTCCACAAATTATGATTGATGGCAAGTATTATGTTTATAATAATATTTTGTCAGTAGGATTGGAGGAGTAGTTATATGATGAGGTCTTTATATTCTGGTGTTTCTGGTCTTCAGAATCATCAAACAAGAATGGATGTTGTTGGTAATAACATTGCCAATGTTAATACTATTGGTTTTAAGAAAGGAAGGGTTAATTTTCAAGATATGATATCTCAGAGTATTTCTGGAGCATCTCGTCCTACTGATGGTCGCGGAGGTGTTAATCCAAAACAAGTTGGTCTTGGAATGAGTGTTGCTACTATTGATACTATTCATACTCAAGGATCTTTTCAAAGCACCCAAAAAGCCTCTGATCTTGGAATTAGTGGTAATGGTTTTTTTATTTTAAGAGATGGTAATAATTCTTTTTATACAAGAGCTGGTGCATTTGATGTTGATTCTAATAGGCGTCTTGTAAATCCTGCAAATGGTATGAGAATTCAAGGTTGGATGGCAAAGTCTATTGGTGGAGAACAGGTTATTAATACATCTGCTGATGTTGAAGATTTAGTTATTCCTATTGGGGATAAAGAAGGTGCTAAGGCTACGGAACACATTACTTTTGCTTGTAATCTTGATAAAAGATTACCTATAATTGAGGAAGGTGCAAGTGAAGTGGATGTTGCTCGTGGTACTTGGGTTGTTAATAAGACTATTTATGATAGTTTTGGAAATACTAGTGTTGTTGAACTTAGAGTTGTAAAGGATACAACTACTCCTAATTTATGGAACGCTACAGTTTTAGTAAATGGGGAGACAAATTCCAATTTTACAATAGGCTTTAATAATGAAGGAGCATTGCTTTCTTTAAATGGTCAGGCAGGTCAACCTGGTGATTTACTTGAGTTTCCTATAACTTTTGGTGTTGTGAATGCTAATGCCGGAGAAGTTGGTGAGCAGCAAACTATTAATCTTAGACTTGGTAATGTTGGTAGTTATACTGATTCAATTACGCAATTTGCTGATGCAAGTACTACAAAGGCTATTATCCAAGATGGATATGGTATGGGATATATGGAAAACTATGAAATAGATCAAAATGGTATAATAATGGGAGTTTATTCAAATGGTATTAGACGAGATATTGGTAAAATTGCGCTTGCTTCATTTGTTAATCCTGGGGGACTTGCAAAGATAGGTGATACTAATTTTAGTGAGACAAGTAATTCAGGTCAGGCTAGGGTAGGTGAAACTGGTTTGGCAGGTCTTGGTACTATTAGAGCAGGTGTTTTAGAAATGGCTAATGTTGATCTTGCTGAGCAATTTACAGATATGATAGTTACTCAAAGAGGTTTTCAGGCTAATGCTAAAACTATAACCACTTCGGATCAGTTATTACAAGAGCTTGTAAGACTTAAGAATTAATTTTTTGTTTTAGTTTATGATTTATGTAACTAAACTTAATGGCGATGGGTATTATTTAAATCCTTGTCATATTGAGAGTATTGAGGCTAATCCTGATACTACGATTCTTCTTATGAATGGTAAAAAATTGATTGTAAAAGAAGATGTAGTAGAGGTTGTTGATAAAATCAAGGTATATAGGAGAGAGATTGGTTTGTTAGACAGAATTACACAAGAGAATAAGGGAGTTGAGCTATGAATTTAGCTAGTATAGTTGGGTGGGGTGTTGGATTTGGTGCTATTTTAATTTCTATGGCATTTACTCCTACAGGATTAGGGGTTTTTTGGGATTTGAGTTCTGTATTTATTACAGTTGTTGGTTCTTTTTCTGCACTTGTGGCTTCCTCAGAAATTTCCACTGTAAAGAGAATTCCTACATATCTGGGATTTTTCTTTAAAAAGAGTTCTTTTGGTAAAGTTCCCATTATAAAGACTTTAGTTGAACTCTCAGAAAAAGCCAGAAAAGAAGGGCTTTTATCTCTTGATGATGAACTTGATCAAATCAATGATCCTTTTTTTAAGTCTGGAATGAGACTTGTCGTTGATGGTGCTGATCCTGAGATAATTAGAACTATGCTTTATCTTGAACTTGATCAAATGCAAGAGAGACATAAGATTGGTGCTGATCTTTTTGGAACTTGGGCGAAGCTTGCTCCTGCTTTTGGAATGATAGGTACGCTTATTGGGCTTATAGCTCTTCTTGGAAATTTAGAAGACAGATCAGCTCTTGGTTCTTCTATGGCTGTTGCTCTTATTACAACTCTTTATGGTACAATAATGGCAAATTTAATGTTGCTTCCTATTCAAATTAAATTAGAGTCTATAGATATTGAGGAAGCATCAGTGAAGACGATGATTGTTGAAGGTATTTTATCAATTCAGGCAGGGGATAACCCTAGAATTTTAGAACAAAAATTGGTAACGTTTTTAACTCCTAAAGATAGGAGTCAGCTTGGAAGCGGTATTCTTGGGGGTGAGTGATGTCATTGAGAGATAGGAAGAAGCGTTCAAAGTGTGAAGGAGGTGCTCCTGAGTATATGTTAACATATGGAGACATGGTTACCTTGTTACTTGTTTTTTTTGTTACTATGTTTTCGTTAAATGATATTATTCTCAAAGAAAATGTATTAAAAATAATGTCAGCTTCGTTTACAGGGTCCGGATTTTTTAAGGGCGGAAAGACCTTAGATATTAATAAACTTTCTTATTTGAGTAATAGTTTTATGTTTTTACCTTCTACTGGGAAGAATAAACAAGCTTCTCAGGCGTCCAAAAATAAGTCTATTATTGAATTAATTGAAAAGATTCAGTCTAATAAGGTTATTGTAAGACATTATGAACGTGGTGTTGTTGTGTCTCTTTTGGCCGATGCTTTTTTTGAGTCAGCTAGTGCTGAGGTTAAACTTGATGATAATAGGGAGACTATACAAAAGATAGCTTCTTTTATTGGGTTTTTGGATAATCAAGGGTATAATTTTAAAATCGAAGGACATACAGACAATGTTGATGTTAATATAAATGGAATTTGGAAAAGTAATTGGGAGCTTTCATCGGCAAGAGCAGTAAATATGTTAGAGCAGATTTTGAATTATACCGATCAGTCTAAGATACAAAGCATTGAGAGTAAATTTGAGGTGTCTGGATTTGCGGGAGGTAGACCGGTTGCCACAGATGATACTCCTGAAGGTAGAGCTTATAATAGAAGAATAGATATTTTGATTACTAGTGATGCTTCTTTGAGTTCTACTAAAGGTATTAGTCAATAATGATGTTTTAGTAATGAAAGAAGAAATTTATAGGAGGTAATATGCCTGAGAGAGATAATGGTAGTATAGATGTAGGTGGTGCGGATAATAAAAGAATGGGCTTGCTACCTGATATTATAATAAAAATTTTGCAAATATTAGCAATAGGACTATTTACTGTTGTTATTATGATAATAGTTGCTTATTTTGTTTCTAAGATGGTAGTAAGTCAAAGTGGGGCACCTAATAATTTTCCAATTTTTTCTAATGAATATTTGGGCAAACCCCCTATGCTTATATGGTATGAAAGCATAGATGAAATTAGGGGAACTACTCAAGATACTCCTCCAAAGACTTTTGTAATAAAACTTGCGTTAGGTTATGCTGAGAATAATGTAAATATTTTAAGTGAGCTTGGAAGACAAAAAGTTCGGTTAAAAGATATTATTAGAGAATATTTTAGTCAAAGAACAGGACAAGAGATAAAGAACGAAAGTCAGATTAAGGCGGAAATTAAGGCTAGAATTAATAGTATTCTTCGAAATGGTGAAATAAAAGAAATAGCATTAACACAAATTGATATTTTTGATATGTGATTTTTAAAAGGAATTTTGAATGGCAGGTAATCCGGGAGCATTATCACAAGATGATATAGACAGTCTTTTAGAATCTATTAATTCATCTGATAATTTATCATCAGATGATTCGCTTTCTAATATCATATCTAGTCCTATGGGCAAGAAACAGAAAATTAAAGTTTATGATTTTAAAAGACCAGACAAATTCTCAAAAGAGCAAGTAAGGACAGTGTCAAGTTTTCATGAAGCATTTGCAAGGTATACTACAACTTCACTCTCAGCACTTTTGAGGAAGATGGTTCATGTACATGTAGCTTCAGTTGATCAGTTGACTTATGAAGAGTTTATTAGATCTATTCCAAATCCTACTACTTTAGCAATAATTAACATGGATCCTCTTAAGGGTTCTGCTATATTTGAGGTTGATCCAACCATTGCGTTTGCAATAGTTGATAGACTTTTTGGAGGAGATGGAGATACTATTAAGGATAAGAGTAGAGATTTAACAGAAATAGAACAGTCTGTCATGGAAAGTGTTATTATCCGTATACTTGCTAACATGAGAGAAGCTTGGTCGCAGGTAGTGGATCTTAGGCCTCGTTTTGGGCACATAGAGGTTAATCCTCAATTTGCGCAAATAGTTCCTCCAACAGAAATGGTTATTTTAGTAACTCTTGAAGTTAAGATAGGTAAAGTTGAAGGGCTTATGAATTTTTGTTTGCCTTATATTACAATAGAGCCTATTGTATCTAAGCTTTCAACAAGATATTGGCATTCTTTAATTGGTGTGGGCACTACTAGTGAAAATCTTGACATCCTTAGAGAAAAGCTTGAGAATACAGATATGCTTTTGGTGGCTGAAATCGGAGAAGTTAAATTAAAGGTAAGAGAAATATTATCCTTAGCAAAAGGTGATGTTCTTAATCTTGAAAATTCTCCAATAGATAAGGATTTAATCTTAAAGGTAGGGACTAAACAGAAATTTAAGTGTAGAATGGGTCTTGTTGGAAATAAGATTTCAGTGCAGGTTACAGAAAAAGTTGGTGAAGTAGAGGATTTTGATTTGTTAAAGGAGCTCACGGAAGAGGTTGAATAGGTTGTTAAAAATTTAAATGTGTTAATAAGTTTAGTGAAGAGGTGAATTAATGGCTATAGATGATAAGAGTGATATTAGTGAAGAGAAACCTGAGATAAAGGGTGTTAAACTTCCTGATTTAATTGATACTTTGCCTGAAGGTGTTGATCCTAGTAATTTTGGTCTTTTGATGGATGTTTCTATGCAAGTCACTGTTGAACTTGGTAGAACTGAGCGTAAAATAAAAGATATACTTGGTATGTCTGAGGGGACGATCATTACACTTGATAAGCTTGCTGGTGAGCCTGTAGATATTTTGGTAAATGGCAAAGTGATAGCTAAAGGAGAGGTTGTTGTAATTGATGAAAATTTTGGTGTTAGAATTACCGAAATAATTAAAATTAAAAATGAGTAGATTAACTTTATTTAAATTTGTGTTTTTAATTTTTTTTATATTTTTTTTAAAAAATTTGTTTGCACAGGAGGATGAAGTTGATTTAAATATTTCTTCTTCTAGATTAGAGAGTGAGGTTAATTTACCGATATTTGAGGGTGATAAGGCTAATTTGAATAATAAAGATATACAAAATATATCTCTTTTCAATATTTCAGATTTAGTTACTATATTTTTGTTTTTTCTTTTTTTTCTTATTTGTATCTTTTTGTTTAAAAAAATGATTCTAAATCATAAGAAAGTTAAAAATGGTTATAAATCAGATTTTATAAGAGAGCTTGTTTTTTATGAAATAGACAATAAAAATTCTGTAAGGGTTATCAATATACTAGGTAATGTTTATGTATTTTTAATATCAAGTAATTCTTCTATTTTGCTAAGAGAGATTAAACAGGGTGAAGAACTAGATAATTTAAAATTTGAGCTTAATAAAGCTAAAAGTCTTAGTGATATAACTTCATTTAAGTCAGTTTTTAATAAAGTATTGCGTAAGAACAGAAAAGATGAATTATTGTTTGATGAGACTGAGTATGCGGCATTGGAGAATGATATTGAGACTTCTTTAAAAAGCAAACAAGATAGGCTGAAAAAGTTTTAGAGGTTAAATTTGAGTAAAAAATTAAGTTTTTTCTTATTTCTTGGAGTTATAAATTTTTCATTTGCTCAAACTAAATCTTTGCAAACTACTACTGGTTTAAATTTTCCGTTTGTTGATCTTGTAAATTATGTTGGTGGTGGAATAATTTTTCCTTTGCAACTGTTATTGATATTAACTATAATAACTCTTTCTCCGGCTTTTTTAGTTTTGATGACTTCTTTTTTAAGGATAGCAATAGTATTAGATTTTATTAGAAGGGCATTATCACTTCAACAATCACCTCCTAATCAGGTAATAATGGGATTGGCTTTATTTTTAACTCTTTTTACTATGTGGCCGACTTTTAACATAATATATAAAGAAGCATATTTACCTCTTCAGGATGCAAAAATAGGTTTTAATGAATTTTATGATAGGGGAATTACTCCTCTTAGAAATTTTATGTATAAGCAAATGTCTAATAGTAAGCATGAAGAGATTAGATTGTTTATGAGTATTAGTAATTACCCCAGGCCTAAGAATTTTAGTGAAGTTCCTACTCATGTTCTTATTGCATCTTTTATTTTGCATGAGCTGAAAGTTGCTTTTAAAATGGGCATTTTAATATTTTTACCATTCATAGTAATAGACATTATTGTAGCTGCCGTTTTAATGGCAATGGGAATGATAATGTTGCCGCCTGTAATGATATCTTTACCATTCAAACTTATGCTTTTTGTAATGGTAGATGGTTGGACTTTAATTACTAGTGGGCTTGTAAAAAGCTTTATGTGAAGGATTTAAATGACAACAGGACAAATTATTTATTTAATTAGAATTTCCATTGAGAATATTATTATTCTTTCAGCGCCAATGTTGATTATAGCTCTTATAGTTGGTCTTATAATTTCAATTTTTCAAGCTGTTACATCTATTCAAGATCAAACACTTAGTTTTATTCCCAAGATTATTATAATACTTTTAACTCTTGTCATATTTGGTCCTTGGATTTTAAAAAAGCTTATGCTTTTTGCTTTTATGGTTTTTAGTCAAATACAAAATATATAATGTTGGATTAAAGTATGAATATGAATTTTTTAGTTTTAAAATCTTTTGTGATCCTGCCTGTGTTTGTTAGAATTTTTCTTTTTCTAAGGTTTTCACCTTTTTTTGCAACTATAAGAATGAGTTATTTAAATTTTTTCTTTGCTTTAATTTTGTCTATTATTGTTGTAGATAAGATAAATATTGTTTATCCTTTAGATAGTTTGATTGCATTTACGTTGATATTGGCAGGAGAAGCCATTTTAGGTCTTATTCAGGCTTTTTTTGTAAGCATAATTTTTAGTGTTTTTCATTTACTTGGATTTTTTTTCTCAAATCAGATGGGTCTTGCTTATGCAAATATTTTCGATGTTTTTGCAGAAGAGGATAATTTGGTAATATCTCAAATATTTACTTGTCTTTTTTTGCTTTTATTTTTATCAAATAATGTTTTGTTGCGTTTCTTTATGATTGGAGTGCATGATTCTGTTTTAAATGTTAGAGTTGAAAATATGGTTAATATAAAGAGTTATGAATTTATTAAGTTGATATTTTATTCTTTTGCTATTCTTTTTGAAAAAGCTTTGATAATTGCTCTTCCAATATTGGGAGTTCTTTTACTTTTATATTTAATTTTAGCTATACTTTCAAAGACTTCTCCCCAGATTAATTTATTAATGATTAGTTTTGCAGTTTCTTTGGGATTGGGATTAATTATTTTATATATTGGTTTTCCAAGTTTGGTGATGTCTGTTAAGAGAGTAATTGAACTTGCTTTAGAATCTATGAGTAATGCTTTAAATTTATTTTCTGAGACCTTAAAATGAATACTAGAAATGAATTTTTAAGTAAAAATTGGTATATACCTCTTAATTTTTTTGCCTCAGAGGATGAGGGTAGAACTGAACTTCCTACTGAACAAAAAAAACAAAAAGCAAGAGAAGAGGGGCAAGTATTAAAATCAACTGAAATTAATATAGCAGTTACTCTTTGCATATTATTTGCTGTTTTTTTCTTTATGTTATCTTATTTTTCTTACGAATTAATGGATGTTTTTAGGTGGCAGGCTAGTAAGCTTCCAGAGATAATGTCGATTAGTATTTATTTATTGGGTTTTGCATATATTAGATCGATGTTTGGATATGTTATTACATTTCTTTTGATATCGTTTATAGTTGTTTTTTTAATTAACGTTGTGCAAGTTGGTTTTTTGATAACCTTTAAACCTATAGTTCCCAAGTGGGATAGAGTAAGTCCAAATTTTTCAAAGTGGATTAAAAATTCTTTTGGTTCATTTGATGCTTTTTTTAATTTATTTAAAAGTTTATTAAAAATTGCTATAATATCTTTTATATATTATATAATGCTAAGAAGTAATATAGGTAAAATCTCAAGAATGTTTGAATATAGTCTTGAAGATGGTATTTCTGTTATATTAAGTCTTGCTTACAGAATATGTTTTTTTTCAATAATAGTATTGATGGGCATTAGTATATTGGATTATCTTTTTCAAAGAACTCGTTATATTGAAAATTTGAAAATGACAAAAGAAGAGGTAAAGCAAGAGAGAAAAGAAATGGAAGGAGATCCTCTGCTTCGTTCTAAAATGAGGGAGCGAATGAGAGAGATTTTGAACGCTAATTTAAAAATAACGGTTCCTCAAGCGGATGTAGTAATTACGAATCCGGAACATTTTGCTGTTGCTATTAAGTGGGATAGTAATACTATGTTAGCACCAAGGGTGCTTGCGAAGGGGCAAGATGAAATTGCATTTGTAATTAAACAAATTGCCAGTGAGAATAATATTCCTGTGATGGAAAATAAGGTTCTTGCAAGGGATCTTTATGCTAATGTTGATGTTAATGAAGAAATTCCAAGAGAATATTGGGAAATTGTTTCTAAAATTCTTGTGAAAGTGTATTCTATTGCTAAAAAATTTAATTAGAGGTTAAGTTGTTGGATGCAAGAAAAAATTCTGTATTAGTATATTTTGGACTTAATAATAAAGCGGACTTGGTAGTTTCAGTTGGCTTAATACTTGTTGTTGCTAGTTTTATTTTGCCACTTCCTGCATTTATTTTAGATGCTTTGATTGCAGTTAATTTGATAATAAGTCTTTTAGTTATGCTTATTGTCCTTTATTCTAAACGTTCACTTGATTTTTCAGTTTTTCCAACGCTTTTACTTGTGATGACTATTTTTGGTCTTGTTTTAAATATTTCTTCTACTAGGTTAATTTTGATAAAAGGAATAAGTTTTGATGGTCAAATGATAAGGGCCTTTGGAACATTTGTTGTTGGAAGTTCTGGAACTCAAGGTCTCTTTGTTGGTTTTATAATATTTCTTATTATAATTGCAGTTCAATTTATTGTTATCACTAAGGGTGCTACAAGAGTTGCTGAAGTAGCCGCTCGTTTTGCTCTTGATGCTCTTCCTGGAAAACAGATGGCTATTGATTCTGCCTATAGTTCTGGAAATTTAACAGAAGAGGAAGCTACAAGGCAGAAAAATGATTTGCAGGCTGAAGTAAATTTTTATGGTGCTATGGATGGTGCTTCTAAATTTGTATCAGGCAATGTGAAGGTTGGATTTTTAATAACGCTTATAAATATTCTTGGGGGACTTATAATAGGGGTTACTCTTCAAGGACTTAGTTTTAGCGATGCGGTTAATAATTATGTGTCTTTGACTGTTGGGGATGGACTTGTGTCTCAGCTTCCAGCGTTGTTAATTTCAACAGCAACAGGTCTTATTGTTACTAGATCGATATCAAAGAATAGTTTTGGAGTAGAGATTATTGAACAATTTACTTCTTATTCAGGAATTTATTGGATTGTATCTGGGTTTTTATTATTTTTGGCATTTCTTCCAGGGTTCCCTACATTAACACTTATTCTTTTAGGTGTGTTGATGGTCTTTTTAGCTTATTCACTGTCTAACTTAGATAAGAATAGGGAACTTCATGAGAGACAAAAAGCCGAAGAGCAAATATTAAGTTATGCTGATAAGGAGATTGCTCCTGTAGTGCCACTAGATCCATTGGCTTTAGAGATTGGATATAATCTTGTTCCAATAGTTGATGATTCAAAGACCTCAGAACTTCTTGATCGTATTGTGAAAATACGTCGTGAAATTGCTCTTGAATTGGGAATAGTTGTGCCTAAGATTAGAATAGTGGATAATATGCGACTTGAACCAAATGAGTATTCATTTAAGCTTAGGGGAGTAGAGATTGGCCATGGGGAAATTAAGTTGGGTAAATTTTTGGTTATAAATGTGGGATCTGATTCTGGTATTGAAGGAGATCTTACAAAAGATCCTTCATTTGGACTTCCATCTCTTTGGGTAAATGACAATGGGAGGGAAATTGCTGAAAAATTGGGTTATACTGTAGTTGATCCTCCTTCAATTATTGCTACTCATATGACTGAGCTTATTAAGAGGCATGCTTATGAGATTTTGACACGTCAAGATGTTCAAAATATTCTTGACATTTTTAAAAAAGATTATGGAGCTATTGTTGAAGAAGTTTTAAAGAATTTTTCAGTGGGAGAGATTCAAAGAGTGTTACAAGGTCTTTTAAAAGAACAAGTCTCAATACGTAATTTAGTTACAATTTTTGAAACAATAGCAGACTTTACGAGTATTACTAAAGATACATTTTTTTTAATTGAAAAATGTAGACAAGCAATTGGAAGGCAGATAGTTAGTGGATATTTAAATTCTAATTTAGAACTTAATGTGATAACAATAAATCCAGAATTTGAGCAAAAAATAATTGATTCACGATTTGAGACCAATAACGATCTTATAAGTTCTCTTGAGCCAAATTTAAAGACTAAATTTATTTATGAACTTTTTAGACTTGTAAATGAGGTTCAATCACAAGGATATTATCCTGTTATACTATCGAGTGAATCTGCACGACCTGTAATAAGGGTCTTAACCAGTAGAGAACTTCCAGATATTGTTATTATATCTGTTTTAGAGGTTCCTAAAAATGTTAAAGTTAATGTGCTTAAAACAGTAGAGGTTGAAGAGTAGTATTATGGTTCAGTATTTTACAGAAAGAGGTCCAACCTATAATGAGGTCATAGAAACGGTTAAGAGGAAATACGGAAAGAATGCTAGAGTTATGACTTATAAAACAATAGCTCATGGAGGAATATTTGGCTTATTTAGTAGAGATTGGATTGAAGTTTCGGGTTATGTTAGATATGACATTGGACAACAGCAAATAAATGTCGAAGAGGAGAAACGTAAAATTCTTCAAAGCATTAAAAAAGAAGAGAGTTCTTCAATTGAGGATGTAATTAAGGAAGTTAAATCTCTGAAAAATGAACTTGCACATAAAAAGGAACAAATTAATCATCCAACGATTTTAAAAATAGAAGATATTTTACGTAGTAATGATTTTTCCGAAAGTTATATTAGAGATATTAATAATTTTATTAAGAGAGAGTTTAGTTTATCAGATCTTGATGATTATGATAAAGTTAAAGATAGTGTTATAATATACATTGCTAAGACTATTAAATGTTCAGGTTCTATTATTGATAATCTTAAGAAAAGAATTTTTATTTTAGTTGGACCAACGGGTGTTGGGAAGACCACTACTATTGCAAAACTTGCAGCGATCTATGGAATTAATGGTGATGATAAAAGTTTGAATATTAAGATTATTACCATTGATAACTATCGTATAGGAGCTAAGAAACAAATTCAAACATATGGTGATATTATGGGGATTCCTGTTAAGGCGATTGAATCTTTTAAAGATTTAAAAGAAGAAATTACACAGTCAAAGGATTTTGATCTTGTTCTTATTGATACAATTGGTAAGAGTCCTAAAGATTTTATGAAACTTGCTGAGATGAAAGAACTTCTTAATGCTTGTGGTCGTGATGCTGAATTTCATTTGGCTGTGAGCTCTACTACAAAGACGGCAGATATTAAAGAAATATTTCATCAATTTTCTCCCTTTAGCTACAAGACCGTGATTTTTACTAAGTTAGATGAGACAACATGTGTTGGTAATTTAATAAGTTTAATTCATGAAATGAGAAAGGAAGTTTCTTATGTTACTGATGGGCAAATTGTTCCTCATAATATTAGTATTGCAGAACCGCTTACCTTTATCAAAAAAATAAATGGATATAGAATAAGTGATGATGTTGAATTTCTTCGGAAGCTAAAAGGTAAATCTTATTATTAAGGATAATATATGATAGAAGATCAGGCTCAAAGTTTACGTGATATTATGAGATTGAATAATAGGGCTAGTTTTGTTATTGATGATAAAATTCAAAATAATAGAACAAGATTTATTGCCGTTACTAGTGGTAAAGGTGGTGTTGGCAAAAGTAATATTGCTGTGGGTCTTGCTCTTAAGTATGCAAATCTTGGTAAAAAAGTTTTAGTTTTTGATGCAGATATTGGCATGGCTAACATTAACATTTTACTTGGAGTCATTCCAAAGTATAGTATTTATCACATGATTATGCAAGGGCGAGGTATTAAGGATGTAATAACAAAGACAGAATATAGTATTGATCTTTTAGCTGGTGCTTCTGGGACAACAGAACTTTTAGATTTATCAGAGACTGAGATGAATCAGTTTATAAAGGAGTTATTAAAAGTTTATGAATATGATATAGTGATAATAGATACCAGTGCTGGAATTTCAAGACAGGTTATTTCGTTTTTGTTTTCTAGTGATGATGTAGTTATTGTTACAACACCAGAACCTACTTCTATAACAGATGCTTATGGCATAATCAAGGTTTTATCTCATAAAATGGAAAATTTAAAAAATTTAAGACTGGTTGTCAATAGAGTAGCTAATTTAAGTGAGGGAAAATTAGTGGCTAAAAAAGTCATTGATATATCAAGTCAGTTTTTGAATTTGAATATTGATTATTTAGGATATGTTTATGAAGATAAAAATATTAGAAATTCTGTTTTTAAACAGAGGCCTTTTATTTTATTAAATCCCAATAGTAAGGCTAGTTATTGTCTTGATTCTATTGTGGCAGCTCTTGAAGAAATTACTCTTGATAATAAAAAAAGAAGGGGTGTCATAGGTTTTATATCTAAATTTTTTGGGATGGAATAGGTAATATGTTATTTACTAAGAGACGCAATTATGTTTTATTATTTAGTGCGTTTGCATTTGTTCTTGCGGTGATTCTTGGCATTTTTGCTCGCGTGTCTTTTATGATAGTATTGTTTAGAGCGGTTTTTCAGTTTATAGTTTTTTTCTGTATTGGGCTTTTACTTGAATTTATATACAAGAAGTATTTGTATGATCTGTTTCAAGATGATAGTTTGAGTGATGATACAAGGAAGAAGGATATTGATGAGGATAGTAACTGTAAGCTTGAAACAGATGGTAATAACTCTTTTTCTAAAAATATTACTCTTGATAAGAATAAAAGTGGTGATAATGACAATTATAGTCTTTCAGAAAAATTGAGTAACTATGATACAGTTGTTAAAAAGAGTAAATTAAATAGTAAGTTATTAGATCAAATTTCACATGTTGAGAATACTGATCCAAAAATTGTTGCTGAGACTATTAAGACTTTGATTAATAAAAAGGAATAATTATGGCTAAGATTAGCGATTTTGCCGATTTTAGGAATAGAATTAAAAATTATTTAGAAAGAGAAAATCGTATTAATTTAATAGAGGTGGAATCAGATACGCTTGAAGAGGCTTTAAATGATGCTTCTTTAGAACTTTCACTTCCTTATAAAGACTTGAATTATGAGGTCTTGGTACGTGGAAATAATGGACTATTTGGATATGGTAAGAAAAAGTGGAAAATAGTTGCTTATAAAAATTCTTATTCAAAGTTTGGTGTTACTGATGTTTTGAGTTCACAAAGTGAATTTGAAGAAGTTGCGTCTCTGGATGGGAAATTTTTTATCAGGAAAACTTTCAAGGGGGTATTTTTGAAGGTTACTCCTGCTCAAGGAGATGGGAGTGTTGTTAAGTTTAAAGATGTAATGGATAAATTTGCTTCATATAGTAACATTAAAGATTTGGATGAAAATTTTGTTAGATCGGTTGTTGAGGCTTCTAATGGTAAGTATGAACAAGTATCTACTTTTGAGGCTGATCTTGTTGAGAGTGTAACTATGATGGTTCATATATCAGAAGATTCAATGTCAGTAACTATTGAATTTACTGTTCCTGGACCTAATGGTGCTGAAGTTTTGGAAAAAGATATTTATAGTATTCTTAAAAAATATGGAGTATCAGATCGAGCATTGCTTAAGAATAGAATAAAAGAATTTGTAGATTATCCTTTTTATGGTGAACCAGTTGAGATGGCAAGGGGAGTAAATCCTGTTAAAGGAAGAGATGCTTATATTAATTTTGTTGCTAAGAGTAAGTCTTCAGGTGAGTATGGTGCTATAGGTAATGATTTTAGAAATGTTAATAGAGGAGATGAATTGGCAGAAGTTATTCCCTTATCAGAGGGTATTGAAGGGTATACTGTTTTTGGAAAAATATTAAGCGCAGAGCATGGTCGAGAGCTAGATTTGATTTTAGGAGATAATACCTTCATGGAAAGAAATAAGATTATTGCAGGATGTGATGGGTATATATCTATTGCAAATGGTATTATTTCTGTGCATGATGTTTATGTTGTTGAGGGTGATGTTGGACCTGGTACTGGAAATATAGTAAATAATGGTATGGTTCTTGTTAAGGGAAGTGTTTTAGATGGATATAATGTTATGGCTAAGAGTGGAATAGAAGTCAATGGACTTGTTGGTAGGTGTAATTTGAGAACGGATGGTTCTATTGTTCTTCGCAGTGGGGCTAATGGAAAGGGTGGTTCAGAGATTTGTGCAAAGAAGTCTATTAAGTCCAAATTTTTAGAAAATGTTAATGTACGATGTGAAGGCGATATTGAAGTTATAAGAGGAATTGTCAATTCATTTGTTTCTTGTACAAAGAAGGTGCTTTGCATTGGAAAAAAATCTAAGATAGTTGGTTCTGATATTCGTGCAAGAGAAGAGGTTCGAGCATATTCTATTGGATCTGAGGGTAATGCTGAGACTTCTATTTGTGTTGGGTGTGATCCTGAAATAAAAGTTTTACTATCTAGATTTACTGAATATCTTGTGAAGATTGAGAAACGGTTGGAAGTTTTAACAAAAGATATTTCTGTTTTAAAGAAGAACATTCAATTTACTGTTGATAAAGCTGAGAAATCTTTAAAAATTGAGAGTTGTAATGAGCTTATTAATGAGCGAGATATTTTAATTTTGGAAATAAAGATGGTAAAAGATAAGCAAGAAAGTTTACAAGATGCACTTGAAGATAGTAAGATTGATGGCAAAATTTTTGTTGAATACATAGCTTATACTGGCGTTAAGTTATATATTAAAGATGCTTATTATGAACTTCCAAGAGATTATCATAATATTACTTTTGTAGAGGATGACAATGTTATTAAAATGTTAGCTTATGTTCCTTTTAAATCTAAATAGGTTGTAAATTGTAGGAGGAGTTTTATGGATATTAATGGTTCATCTGAAATTGTAAAGATAATTACACAAGGTGCTTTTAAGACTAGTGAAATTTCAAATGAAGATTTAAGGAAGAAGGAGATAAGAGAGAATAAAAATCTGAGTTTAAATCAAAGCAAGAGTTATCATGTTGATTCTGAAATAAATAGCATATATCCGACTGATGAGATCACGAATAATAATGACAATTATATTACAATGTCAAAGGTTAAGACTGCTAAGAGAAATTCGCCTGGCATATATGATATTAATTTTCATGATCCAAAAATTGGAAGAAACATTGATATTGAGCGATAGTTTAAGTATAGGACATTCTGTATGTTTGTTGTTTTTTGTTTTATTTTGATTATATTTATTTTTATATATTTTCATGTTTATATTAGTTTGAAAATCAAATCTAATAGTATACTTAGGAAATTTAGGAGTGAGGTAGATAAAACTATTATTGAAATTAATCAAGCAACTGATAGGAATATAAATATTATTGAAATAAAGATTGAAAGCTTAAATAGGATTATTAAGGAAGTTGATGAGAGGATAGAAATACTTGATCAAAGATTATTGGGATTTAATGCTCATTCGGTTTCAATTGGAAGTAATAATTTTAGCATGAAAGGGGATAGTGGTGTTTATAAGAGTAATTTAGATTATTCAATACCTACTATTGAGAAAAATATAATCAAGGAAGGATATAATATTCGCCAACAAGTTATTTCACTTTATGAGCAAGGGATGTCTTTAGAAGTTATTGCTAAAAAGTTGAAATTGGATTTGGGTGAAATTGAATTAATTGTTTCAATTCATAGGGGTACTTGATGGGAAAATGGATAGGCATAGATCTTGGGACTACAAATACTGTAGCGTCTTATTTTGATGCTAATTCTAGGGTTATATTAAATGATAGGGGTGAGAGAATGACACCTTCTATTGTGTCTTTTACAGATTCTGGTGTTATTGTTGGTAGTATTGCTAGACATCAAATATTGGTAAATCCAGATAAGACTTTTTATAATTTCAAAGTTGATATAGGTACCGAAATCTCTTATGAAGTGGGTAGTAATACATATAGAGCTGAGGATATTGCTTCTTATTTACTTTTAAATGTGAAGATGAATGCTGAGAAATTTTTAGGTACAGAGATTTGTGATGTTGTAATCACTGTTCCCGCTTATTTTTCTGAAATTCAAAGAAGAGGTGTTGTAGAATCTGCAAGTCTTGCGGGATTGAAATGTCGTGCAATACTTAATGAACCAACAGCAGCCGCTCTATCTTATGCTTTTGAAAAACAAATAGATGGATTATTTCTTGTTTATGACCTTGGGGGTGGAACTTTTGATGTTACTCTTTTAGAAAAACAAAATGATACTTATACTGTTCTTGCAATTAAGGGCGAGAATAAACTTGGTGGAAATAATTTTAATGAAGTCATAGAAAGACATGTCTTAACCAGTTTTGAGAAAGAATATCCTGATATTAATTTAGATGATATTGTTATTATTGAACAGATAAGAGACAAAATTGAAGAAGCTAAAAAAAGTCTATCTATTATGGATGAGGTTAGTATTGTATTACCATTTCTTAATGGCAAACATTTGAATTATAAACTTAAGAGAGATGATTTTAATTCTATGATCAAGGAATTTATAGAGAAAACTATTAGTCTTACAAATGAATGTATTGCCGATTCAGGTGTTGATCTTGAACGTATTTCAAAAATAATACTCTCAGGAGGTTCAACAAGAATTCCTTTAGTTAAAGAGAGATTGAAGGAAATTTTTCCTAAAATTGAAGTATTGGATTCTTTAAATCAAGACGAAGTTGTTGCAAATGGTGCGGGAATTCATGCTTTTAGTCTTTCAAATAATAGTACTCTTATTGACTTTAAAGATGTAACGCCTTATTCTCTTGGCATTGAAACTTGTAATGATGGATTTTTTACGTTGATTAAGAGAAATACTTTATTACCTGTTTGTGAGCGAAAAATCTTTACAACAACTAATGATTATCAGGAAGAGATAGAGATACATGTCCTTCAAGGTGAGTATAGGAAAGCATCTTTAAATTATTCTATAGGTAGGTTCTTTTTTAGTAATATACAAAAGTCTTTAAGAGGTATTCCAAAGATAGAGATACTTTTTAGTTTGGATGAGAGTGGTATTTTAAGCATTTCAGCAAAAGATTTAGATACGCATGCTTCTAAGTCAATTCAAATAAGAATGACAAGTTCTTCTTTTGAGGGTGGTTTTGAAAACGAAGGTGTTCTTGCTTCATTAGAAGATATGGGATCTAATAGGGGGTCATAAGATATTATTAAATTGACTTGAACATTTATTTAAATTGAGATATTAATTTTGTTATTATAATTTTTTTTTACAGGCAGTATATTATTTTTCCAATAATATCATTGATATTTATAAATCCATATTCTCTTGAATCAAGGGAAACTTTTCTGTTTTCTCCTATTACCAGGTAATGATCCTTTGGGATATATATATTTTCTAAATTTTTTAGATATTCTTTATTTATACTAAAGTTTAAATTATGTATGGATATTACATTTTGTGGTAGCTTTGTAAATTTTTCGCCTGGTATGGCAAAAATTTTTTTAATGGATATTTTTTTTGTTATAGGGTCTTTAATAAGTACCATTTCGTTTTTTTTAGGCAAGCTCCATAACACAATATATGTTTTGCTGTTCTTTAGTCTTATTCCATAAGCTAGTTTGTTATTGATTATCCAATTTTTCTCTAAAATTTTTGGTGACATTGAAGAACCTTTGACTAAATGAAAAGACAGAGATATTTTGATGATTGATATCATTAATAATAAAGCCAGTATAATGGGTATTAATACTTGTTTATAAGTTTTGATCACTTTTTAAATTTCCAATTGAGATCTTTTAGCAAATTGAAATTTCTAGTGTATAATGAGTCATATCATGATTATACCAAAAAAGGATCAGAATGTATTAAAGAGAAATAGAAATTTTTTATTTGATAGGTCTATTAAAGGTAATTTTGAATTGAGAGATTTTGGTAATGTTCGTGACTTTCATAGAAAAAAACGGAAAAAATTTTTTCGTTTTATGAATATTCCAAAAAAACTTTTAGAAGTAATTCAGTTATTATTTTTGACTTTATTTGGTAGGATGGTAATCATTGATAATTATGAGTATAGATCTTCTTATAATAAGATTCGACTTAAAATGATTAATGATATCAGTCTAACTTATAGTTTTATTTTTAGATTTAATGCGATAATTTTTGTTTTAGTATTAGTTTTTTACTTGAATATTTTTTCGTATTATGGTTCGTACATTTTTTTAAATAAACTGAGTTTTCCCAAGGATTATTTTATTGATACTTTTTTATATTATAGCGATCAAGATTTAAGTCAGATCAATAATCATCTATTTGGAGTGGATACAAATAATTATGAGGCAACTGTAAGGAAACCTTTTGTTTTAAAGGTAGTTAAACATAAAATTAATCCTGGGGAGACACTTTCTCATATTGCAGCCAGATATAGCATAACGAGTGAAACTCTAATTTCTTATAATGATATTAAAGATGTAAGGAGCATTAAGCCTAATTTTGTTATTAATGTGCCTAATATGAAAGGCGTTCTTTATACTGTTGAGAAAAGTGATTCTCTCTCATCAATTGCAAAAAAATATAAAATTCCCAAAGTAGATATTCTTGATGCTAATAATCTTGATAATGAAGTTTTGTATTTAGGTCAAAAATTGTTTATTCCTGGGGGAAGAATGGCTAAAGAATTACTTAGAAATGCTTTGGGCGAGACTTTTTTATTTCCAACTCAAGGTATTATTACCTCAGGTTATGGTTATCGTCCTGATCCTTTTACCAAAATTATTAGTTTTCACAATGGGATTGATATTGCAAATGTAGCTAATACACCTATTTTTGCAACAAAAGAAGGTATTGTGGTAACAGCTGGATTTAGTGTTGGAGGATATGGAAAATATATTATCATTTCTCATAATAATGGTTTTCAAACTCTTTATGCTCATTTAGGTTCTTTTGCAGTGAAAGTCGGACAGAAAGTTTCAAGAGGACAAATAATAGGACGTATGGGAAGTACAGGGTATAGCACGGGCAATCATTTACATTTTACTATTTTTAAAGATGGAAAAACGGGAAATCCTATGAAATATCTCAGATAGCGGGTCTATACGTATTTTGATATATCCAATGTTTTTAATATTTGTATTAGTTTCTTTCCTTCTATGAGGTCAATTAACCTACCTTCAATGATTTGTTTGGCTTTATCAGAAAATGTAGCTGGTGCAATACAGAGTCCTTTTAATTTGCTCTCTTTGGTTTTTGCAATAAGGTCTTTTAGGAATAATTCTCCAAAATTTTTTTGATCTGTTCTTACAAATCGGACTATTAAATTTTCTTCCCATTGATTATTTGATAGTTGAAAATTTATGTCTATAAATTGTGAAGTTATTTCATTTATCTTTTTATCTCTTACTTGAAACTTGTTTTTATAGAGTTTAAGGATAATTGCATTAGCTAAATTATCAAACTTTTCTTTTGGGCTTCTAAGATATATTCTTAATGCTAAATTTTCATTTAGTTTTTTACTAAATTCTAATTTTTCAGTAATTTTTTGATATTGTGGATCGATCCTTTCAACCCGAGTAAAGGCTTCAGTTGCTTTCTTGTAGTTCTCATGTTCTATATACAGCTCTCCTAGTTTGTAAAATAGTTTAAGGAATGTTTTTGTTGGTAAATCAGGTTTGATTTTCATCATTTCTCTAATGTTATCTTCTAATTTTGCTAAGTTATGATTTTTTGAATTGATTTCAGATTCAATTAAAAGAGCTTCATATATCCTTCCATCTTTGTTTCTTATTTTGTTTGCAATTGAAAATGCAAGTCGGTCCTGATTTAATTGGGATAGAGATTGGGCATATGCTAATAGAGCATCTACGTCATTTTGTATATATTTGCTTATGCTGTTAAATATCCCAACAGCTTTAGTATAGTTTTCCGTATGAAAGAGTATTATTCCTATATATTTTAAGGCATCCTTGTTATTTTTATCAAATTTATATATTTTTGTGAGATAATGTAGTGCTTCTTTATAATGTGTATTTCGTAGGAAGGCTATTCCAAGGTAGTAATTTGCATCTACGTCGTTTTTTTTCAAGAGGTATGCTTTTTTAAGTAATTTCAATGCTTCTGCATTAAAATTCCTCTCAAGATTATAAAAACCGTAACTTAAGAAAGCCTTAAAAGAATCTATGCTTTGATTTGTAGGATTTTCTTCTATAAGTTGGCATAATTTTTTGGCATATTTAATACCATTTTCAAAGTCTTTATTGGAATAATAATAATCGTTTAGGGTTTGTAAGGCATTTATTTCGTTTGGATTTGTTTTTAATATGTTTATAGCTTTGTCTGTTAATTTTTTTGTTTTATTATGTTTACCTTTTTTTCTTATTTTTGTGTTTGATATTGCAATTTTGAAGAATAAAAATATCAAAAGAGATATTGCAGCTGAAGAAAGTATTATGAATAACGGTAGCACCCTAACTTCTCCTAAAAAGTCATATTTAGTAATATCATATAAAACAGTAGTTTATAGTCTTTGAGTATTTTCTCTGTTTAATAAAAGATTACTTGTAAGTTGAACATAGTATTAATTATATTATATTATTGTTATAGTTTAATTATATATAAATTTGTTTTTTACAAAAGAACAAAAAGGTTGGAATTTTTGAAAGGGTTTTTAGCCATAAGGCTGTCTAATGATGAATATTTTTCAATTTTAAATTTGGATGATACTGCTGTAAAGAGAGTGGTATTAGGTAAGATTGCAGATGAGACTAATGTAAAATTGGATTTTTATATTAGTGAGCATGACGACTTTTCTAATTCTGTTATTATTGGGTCTTTTTTCTTAGATAATCTTAGGAAAGAGAGTGCTAATATAAATGTTTATTTCAAAATAGATTCTATGATGCTTTATGTTTATGGTGAGTGTGATGGAATTGCAAATAAGTCTAAGTTTGATTTAAGCTCGATTAATCTTGCTGTAGGTTCGGAAGAAATTAGTGATTTAGAGAGTGCTAAGTCGAGTGATTCGCCCGTTGGTTTTAGTGGTGTAGAGCGTGGAGAGGAATTTGTTAAAGAATTTGGCAGTGTTGCTGGGCAGTATGATTCTTTAGATGGTGATTTAGATAATTTTAATGATTTACCTAATTCCCAAAATTTGTCTGCAGACGAAGAGCTTTTTAGTAATGAGAATAATTTTGATTTATTATCTGATTCTTTAAATTCAGATAATGGTACATTGGTAAGTGAAAATTTGGATTCTGATCTTAATTTAGAAAATTTTGATTTTGGCCTTACAGGAGATGGTTTTGAGAATAATATTGATGAGAGGAATGAAATTGAAGAACATGTCCTTGATGATAAAGATACTGTCAGTCGAGATGCTTTCGATTTAGATAATATTTCTGTTGATATTAGTGATTCGAGTGCTGCTTCTAATAATTCTGCTGCTAATACTGTTAAATTAGTTGAAGATGAGGACACTGATTTTAAGAGTGTTAATGTTTATACTCTGCAAGATTCTTATTCTGATAATTTGAACGTTGAGGACATTATTACCGATCTTGATAATGGGTTGGGTGAGAGTAAACTTGATGATGTTACTTTGGATTTTAGTAAGGAAGATTTTGCTACAGATATTGAAGAGAGTTTATTGGATTTAGATTCGGAAGAGGGTTTAATACAAACTTCTATGCTTTATTTAAGTCTTATTTCTTTATTTCTTTTGATATTTTTTTCATTGTTTTTGATTTTTTCTAAAGTATTAAATCCTAAAAATTTTGCAATTTATGGTTGTCCTTTTTATAGAGAAGAAAAAATTACTAAATGTGAAAATAGTAATTATGTTTAGTCAAATTATTTGTTTGTTCTTATTAAGTTTATTTTCTTGTTCTTTTGGGAAAGGGTCTTTAAATAACAATATAGTTAAAAGGAATGTTGATAATTTTGATTTAAGTCATTTGAATTGGTTATGGAATTTTGACTACGCAGGAAAAAATTTCGATGAATATTTTGGCATAGATTCAAATTCTTATGTTTATATTGCTTATCTTTTTAAAAAAATAGGATATGATAAAAAGTTTAAGGAATATATGTATAAGGCAATAAAGGGTAGCAATGATATTGCATCTCAATTTGCTGGAATTAAACTTCTTGAATATTATAATTCTAGAAGGGAATATTTTGAGGCTGAACTTGTTGGACGCAAACTTTACGAAAGATATTATAATAATAAATTTATTATATTAGGATATTTTAAAAGTCTTTATTGGCAAAAAAAGAATGATGAAGCTCTTTTGGTTTTAAATAAGCTTGAAAAGATGAATTTTGCACAATCTCAAGAGAATGAAAATCTTTTATTTAAGGCGGTGCTTTATTTTAATGCTTCTGATATTAATTCATCATTGATTTATTTCAGTAAATTGTTTGAAGAATTGCCATCAGAATATTTACACGTAAGGGCTCATGATTATCTTGTTCTTGAAGAGAGATCCAGTCTTTTAAGTTCCAGTTTTTTTAATCTTGTTAAGTTTAAATCCTTGGTAGCTAATGGAGATTTAAAAGGTGCAATCAGTATATTAAATGATGATTTTAAGAAATATTATAATAATTTTGTATTTTTAAATGATGTTTATAAAGCTTTTCTAGGTTCAGGCTATATTAGCAAGGCGTTGTCTTTTTTTAGTAGTTTAAATAGTGTTTATAAGGATTATTATTTAGGGCTTATTAATTTAAGATTAAAAAAGGACGTAGGGTTTTTTACCATAGTTAAATATTTAGAAAATACTTCTCTTGAGAATGAACCTTATAGGTTAGACATACTTAATGAAATTTTTGGCAATTTAATATTTCTGAAGAATACAAGAAATTATTTTGCTCAAAATGTAGCTAAATTTTATACGGATAGAGATAGGAATAATCTTGGCTTTATTAAGGTATTAGATGAATATATTCTAGAGGCTGTGCAACTTAAGGATTATGATAATTTATATGCACTTTATCGTAATGGTCAAAATATTATTGGTGGTGCTGTTTTATCTAAACTTGCCTTTATTAATGCAAGGCTTATACATCATAAATTGATTGCTCCTAAGTTGGGAAATGAGTATAACGAACTTTTGCGTTCTTCTATTAAGTATGATCGGATATCTTATGCCTCATTTATGAGCAAATATTTGTTGAATCAAAGTATTAATGATTTTTTTGAAAATGATTTAGATATTCATTATGATCAGTCTGATTATGAAAGGTTTTTAGAAGGGTTTTTAAAATTTAATCTTCATTCTTATGTTAGTGCTTTTGTTGCTAGTGATTTTAATAATGGTTATAAGTTTTCTCCTAATTTTTACCGTAACCTTTATGATGAACTTGTAAGACATGAATATTATTATGAATCTACACTTGCTATTAACTATCTTGTAAGACAAGATAACTCGGCTTTAAGTAGAGATGATTATAAGCGCCTCTATCCGTGTTTGTATAATGATTTAATTAGGTATTGGTCAGAGAGACGAAAACTTGAGCCCAGTCTTGTGTTTTCTTTAATAAAGGCTGAGAGTAGTTTTAAAGGAAATGCTGTGTCTAAGCCTGGTGCTATTGGACTTATGCAGATTATGCCTTTAACATCAGTTGATGTTTCTAGAGAAATTAAATATTATGATTATGATTTGAAACAACCAAAAGATAATGTTATCATAGGAACTTATTATTTAAGTAAAAGGATAAGAATGCTAGGAGAGGTATATAAAGCGCTTGCATCCTATAATGGTGGCATTGGAAATGTGCGTAAATGGGAGAGAGATTATGTGCATTTACCTAAGGAGCTTTTCATTGAAGCAATTCCTTTTGGGCAAACTAGAAATTACGTTAAGAAGATATTGGTTTATTGTGTGTTGTATGATGCTTTATATGAGGGTAAGGGAATGGATTTTATTATAGAATATATTATGGGTAAATTCCCCAAAAATTTTTAGGTTGTCGAGAACTGGATGGAAAATGTTTTAAGAGTTGTGATTTTAGGTTTTGTTCAAGGAATTTCTGAATTTTTGCCTATATCTAGTTCAGGGCATTTGTTGCTTTTAAAAAAGTTTATGCATATTGATATTCCTATGGTATTTGATATTTATTTGCACTTTGCAACTGTTTTGGTTGTAATGATTTATTATCGCAAACGAATATTAGAACTTGTGGTAGTTTTGGTAAAATTTGTTTTAAGAAAGACTACCAAATTGGATTTTGCAAAGTTGAGATTAATATTACTCATATTAATAATCACTCTTATTACAGCATTTGTTGTAATTTTTATGGAAAATTTTAATGAGTTATTTACTCTTGATTTAGTTTTAGTTAATTTTATTTTGACAAGTATTTTATTGTTTTTGCTTGAATCTAAGATTTTAATTTTTGATTTAAAAAAAAATATTTTGCTTGCAGGATGTTTAATTGGGATCATGCAAGGAATTGGAGCTATGCCGGGTATTTCTCGTTCAGGAATTACAATTTTTACCTCAGTTTTGCTTGGGTTTAGCAGGTCAGAGTCGTTTGAGATTTCGTTCTTATCTTTAATTCCTATTGTTTTTGGAAGTTTATTTTTAAAGTATAAGGAGTTATTTGAATCAGATATGCTTTTTAGTGTTTTTGAGATAAACTTGGGAGCAATTATTGCTTTTATGGTTGGATTATGTTCAATTAGTTTGTTTGTTAAAATGCTTAAGGATAGTAAACTTTATTATTTTTCGGTTTATTTAATTATACTTGTAAGTTTAGTTTATTTTCTTTTTTGATTTTAATAGAGTTATGAAAAATTTTTATCATTATTTTCATTTTTTGTTTTTTTTTATGTTGGCTGTTATATCATTCTCGCTTTTTGTTGCTTTAACCCCTGTAGGAAATATATTCATATTTTTTGTTTTTAATCTTATAGGTCATATGCTTCTAAATACTTTTTCATTTTTATCATTTTATCTAATACTTTATCCTCTTGTAAATTGGTACGTTTATCGCAACAATATGTTTAGCAAGAGATTTGTATTTAATTGGAATTATACGGTTATTTTATTTTTTACGCTGACATTTTGGTTAAGAATTAATTCTGATCTTGAGGGTTCTAATTTTATTAATTGGTTTTTGAGTAATTTTGGGATTATGCTTGGCAATTTTTTTGTTTTTCTTATTTTAATTTTGGAACTTGTTATTTGGATTTACTTAAATTATGTCATTTTTAATGATGCTAGTTTTATTTTAAATACTTTTCATTTTATAGTATTTAAATTGAAAATTTTGTTTGAAAGTATGTTTGCTTTTTTACCGTTTTTAAGTACTCTAAAAATTAAAAAAAATATTAGAGTGTATAATGATTATGATGGTAATTTGGATGTAGCTAAGACTTTTGATAAGGGAGATAATATTATTAATGATGAAGAATATCAGGCTTTATGGTCTTTTAAAGCCTTTTTAAGAAAACCTAATAAACCTTTAGATGTTAATTTAGATAAAACCATTTTTTGTCAATCAGGGGTAAGCGATGACAACTTATCGGAAGAGGAATCGTTTCAAGATTCTCAGTGTGATCTAAATATCACAGATGATTCTAAGTATAAAACATTAGCAGAATTTGAGGATAATAAGTTAGTGTCTAGTGGAAAAATTAAGGTTGGTGATATAAGGCATAAGGGCATAATAAGTAATCTTGTTAAGATTGATTATGGAAACTTACTAGTAGGTGAGAGTAGTGATAATTATTTAATAAATATTTCTGTTTTTGATCAAAGAGAACCTAAAAGTGAAACTGAAGATGTTGAATATGATCGAGAAATTCAAAAACAATCGATGATTTTACAGGAAACTTTTAAAGAATTTAATATTAATGCTAAGCTTATTGATGTTATTAAAGGACCCGTTGTTACAATGTATGCTGTTCGTCCTGATAAAGGTATTAAGCTTTCAAGAATAACTTCTATATCTGATAATATTGCCTTAAGGCTTGCAGCAGTTCGGGTTAGAATTATTGCACCAATACCTGGTAAAGAAGCTGTTGGGATAGAAATTCCTAATAAAAGACGAGAATTTATTTTAATCTCAGAAATAATAAATAGTAAAGAGTTTCAAAGTGATTTTAAAGTGCCTTTTGCACTTGGTAAAGAAATTAATGGAAGTAATGTTGTTTTTGATCTTATCAATGCTCCCCATCTTTTAATAGCAGGTGCTACTGGGGCTGGAAAATCGGTTTGTGTGAATTCACTTATTGCTTCAATTATTTTTTCAAAATCCCCAGATGATGTTAAACTTGTACTAATAGATCCTAAAGTGGTTGAGCTTAAGCTTTTTAATGATATTCCACATTTGTTAACCCCGGTTATTACTGATGTAAATAGAGCCTTGGAAGCCCTTCGTTGGTGTCTTGATGAGATGGAGAGAAGATATGTTCTTCTTGATAATTTTCTTGTGAGGGATATTAATTCTTATAATAAAAAAATACTGGAAAAAGAGTTAAATGAAGCCTCATTACCTTATTTGGTAATCATTATTGATGAATTTGCAGATTTGATCCTTTCTGCAAGAAAGGATTTAGAAAATTTGATTTCTAGACTTGCAGCTATGGCTCGGGCTGTTGGAATGCATTTAGTTCTTGCTACTCAAAGACCATCTGTTGATGTTATTACGGGAGTAATAAAGGCTAATTTTCCCTCAAGGATTTCCTTTATGGTTGCTAGTTCCATGGACTCAAGAATAATTCTTGGAGCATCAGGTGCTGAGAAACTTTTAGGTAAGGGTGATATGCTTTATGTTAGTCCTACTACACCTTTCCCTCAAAGAATTCAAGGTGGATTTTTGAATGAAAAGGAAGTTTATAGATTAGTTGAAGAAGTGAAAAAATTTGGTACCCCGAATTATATTGATGATGAAATATTTATTGATAGTGTTGTGGGAGCTGATACTGTGGTTCTAAATCCTTCAGATGAGCCTATGTTTGAGGAAGCTCTTGAAATTATTCGTTCTACGAAAAAAGCATCTGCGTCTTATCTACAGAGACGATTAAAGATAGGATATAATAGAGCTGCACGAATTATTGAGCTTATGGAAGAGATGGGATATATAGGTCCTGTAAATGGCTCAAAACCACGGGATGTGTTTATTTAGATATTAAAAAGGACATTCAATATGAATATCCCTCTATTTTATTATTTACCGATTTTTTGTTTTAACTTTCTTACTTTTTTTGCTTGTTTTCTTTTGAATGCTTTTTCTTTTTTGACGCGAATGGTAGATGGTTTTTCATAATATTCTCTTCTTTTCCATTCTCTAATTATCGCTTCTTTTTCAATCATTCTTTTGAAACGTTTTAGTGCTTTTTCTAAGCCTTCATTTTTGTCAACATTGACAGTTATCAAAAAAATCACCTCCTTATTTTTACTCTATCCTTTTAGTGTTATTGATTATTTGGTTTTTGTCAATAAGCATTTGTTCTAAGAAAAAATCTGGGTTTACTGCAACCCCATTAATTCTAACTTCAAAATGTAGATGAGGTCCTGTTGAAATTCCTGTATTGCCAACATGACCAATGTATTCACCTGTATTTACTATTGAATTCTCTTTAACTCCAAATTTTGAGAGATGTAAATAAATTGTAAATACTCCTGGTAAATGTTGAATTATTACGGTTTTGCCAGTAATTTCTCTATCTCTTGCGAATACTACTTTGCCTCTACCAGCTGAGAAAATAGGTGTTTTTTCTCTTTTAAGTGGGGCATAATCTTTTCCATTGTGCATTTTATGGCTTGATATTTTTTTCTTGTCTTGCATATAAATTCTTTGGTCTCCGTAAGGACTCGTTATTTTGTATTGATCTTTGATTGGATAAACCAATGTATCGTAGTGGTAAATTGTTGTATCTCCTATATTTCCAATTATATTCCATAATGTGAGAGCTTGTTTTTTTTCTTTAGGTGATTGTTGACTTTTAATAAGTTTGGATTTAAGCTTATTGAGCTTGACTGTTGTTTTTTTAAATTTGAGTTTTTTTATCTCTATTTCTTTTATATATGTTTTATGTTCAAATTCTATTTTAATTTTCCTTTTTCCTTCTTTGATCATTGGTGTAATTCCTATTAGTGCTATATGGTATTCTCTGTTTCCTACGTTGAATTTGAAGGGAGATGCACTTAAAATAGGTTTTTGATTTGTACCTAAAAGAGATAGTTTTTTGAAATTTTTGTTGCTTGCAAAGTAAATATTATCTCCCTGGAAAGTTTCTTTTTTATAGTAACTTTTTATGGTATCATTACTTATTGCATTGATGTTAAGTAGTCCTGTTATGAATGTAAATAAAAGGCTTTTGATGTTAAGCACTAATTTTGTCTCTTTTTGATATCAATAATTTTTAAAATTTTATCGTTTTGATTGTAAAGATCTTCACTAATTGTACATATTATATCTATATTTTGGCCATCTTTTATACCGAGTTTTTGGATACTTTGAGTTCCATTAAAGTAGATAGCTTTATAATAATCTTTATTGTTTTTGATTTTCATGCTTATATGTTTTGAATTTCCATTTTTATCAATTGTTCTGAGATCTTGAATGTATACGTTTTCCATCATAAAAATAAATTCTCTAAAACCATGTCCATAAGGTTCAAACAAGTTTATTATTTTTAAAAGTTCTTTTTTATTAAAGTCTTTAGGTATAATCGCATCTATGAGTATTGAATCTTCATATAATTCTTTGTATTCTATCTTTTCAAGAGCATTTTCAAGTTCTTTTATAAATTCACTTAATACACTCTCATAGAGAGTAAATCCAGCAGCGGCTTTGTGTCCCCCAGAATTTATTATTAAATGATTTGGTATCATCGAAATTAATTCTTTTGAATTTACTTTATTGTTTGATCTTATGGATCCTTTAATTATATTTTCTTGTCTTGTTAAGAAAACAGCAACTTTTTGGTAATAAGTAGAAAGTCTTGTTGCCATTCGAGAACTAATTCCTTTTGGAGTATGTTTGTCGTAACATACTATGAATTTATCATTTTTAAAAATAATATTCTCATTATGTGTATTCCAAGATATATCTTCTTTGCGTTTTCTTAAAATATTTATGTTTTTAATTTCTTTAAACTTATTTTCTATTTGATTAATATCTTCGGTTAATAAAAATTGAATTGTAATATCTGCTTTTTCAAGTCTTCCTGTTGAATTTAATATTGGAGCAATTTTAAACGCAATATCTGTTGCAGTGATCATTGGTTTTGTTAGTATATTTACCTCTTTTAATAGATAGTTAATGGATATGTTTTCTCTTAGTGCGATTTCTTTAAGTCCTTCTCTTACAATTATTCGATTTTCATTAATAATTGGCATGTTATCAGCAATAGTTCCTATTACGACAAATTTAAGTCTCTTAAGGCAGTTTTTTAGTAAATCTTTATTTATTTCAAATATTATGTTGTAAAATATGTAATATAGTTTTTCTTTAATATTAATTTCTCTATATTTAAAATATTTGGTAATTTGCATGAGCTCTTTTAGTGTTTTTTTAGCAAATTTAGGATATTTTTTTACGAAATTTTCACTAATGTCAATTGTTTCAATATCTATTTTTTGATTAAAAAATTCATTTAGAAGTTGATTTTGTTCATCTTTATTAAATACAATTACATATTTACTTTGTGAGAATTCTTCTAGTTTATTAATATTGATTTGTAAGTCATTATTGCTTTCTAGAGTTATATACTTTTTAAAAATGTAGTTGTTTATTTCTATTGCATGAAGTGTAATATTATTATTTAATCTTTCTAGAAATAAAAATACCATGTTTTTATTATAAAGATTGGTAGTGGAGAGGTATAGGGCAAGACATGCTTTAAAACTGACATAACATCCAGCTATTTCTTTAAATGGAGAGAGATCACCTTTTAAATGAGGGTTAATGATTATATTTTCTATGTCAATTTCTTTGTTTGGGAGATGATGGTCTGTAATTATTACTTCTATGTTTTTTGATCTTGCATAATTTGCTTCTTCAACGTTAGAAATTCCACAATCAACGGTAATTATTATTGATATTTTATCTTCAAATGCCTTATCAATTATCTCTTTTGTAAGGCCATAAAATTCTCCATTAGAGGGTATTTTATAGGTTACATTGATTCCAAAATCTTTAAGGGTTTCGTACATTATTATTGTAGCTGTGATTCCGTCGGCATCTTTGTCCCCAAAGATTAATACATTTTCCTTTTCTGAAATGGCTTCGTTCATTCTATAAATGAATTTGTTTATATTCTTTAATAAGAATGGATTGTGCATTAAATTTACGCTATTTTCAATAAAAAATAAAAAGTCTTCTTCTTTAATTTCTCTTCTAAGTAGCAGTGTTGCTTCAAAAGTGCTAATGTTATATTTTTTTGCAATATTGATTATATTTTCTTTTTTGATGTCAATTTCTTTTTTTTCCCAAATTTTCATGTCTTATTCCAGTTTACTTTATTTAAAGTAGCGTTTGTTCAAATTCTG
The DNA here is from genome assembly GCF_023035875.1 of Borrelia puertoricensis. Classification (NCBI taxonomy): domain Bacteria; kingdom Pseudomonadati; phylum Spirochaetota; class Spirochaetia; order Spirochaetales; family Borreliaceae; genus Borrelia; species Borrelia puertoricensis. Next base: position 266,148 of record NZ_CP075379.1, on the reverse strand, counting down.
TATTGATTTTATTTTTGATCATAATTTTGATAAGTTCTTTTGATTTACTGATTAAATTTACATTTAAGGTTTCTTTGATGTTTTTTTGAGTTGTATATTCTAAGTATTTAAAACTACCTGTATTAATATAGTTATTTTGATTACTTGTGCAATTTATGCAGTTAAATCCGTTAATGTTGATATCATAGTAGTAATGCTTGTCTATTTGTTTATTACATTGAAAACATAATTTTGATAAGTATAAAAATCCCTTTATTATTAAAAATCTTATCTTGTATTGTAAGTCAATTAATTGTGCTTTTTCTAAGCTTGTTGTGTTTAGTATCTTTGTTGATTCGATAAATAACTTAAAGCATTCTCCATCATCAAAGCTTAAATTAATAAGCTTGACCCAAAGATAAATAATTATTAGTTTTTCATAGATTAAATCTTGCATTATAAATTCTTCATCATTAACTTCTATTATTTTGCATAAATTATTTTCTTTCACTATCTCGAAATTGGCTTTTACTAGGTTATTGATGTTTGATTTAAATTTTTTTATAGTAGAATTATAAATTATTGTGTGAATAATTCCTTTTGAATGAAATAGGTTTAATAGAGAATAACTTTTTTTATGACATAAATTTGTTATGATAGCATTCACTTTATTAAACCGCATTATAACTATTGTATAATAAAAGAATTCATTATTAAATGAATTCTCAGAAAAATTTTCTTTTGTTATAATGAAGCTTAAGGAGATTGAATATTCTATGGAAGAAGTAAAAAATACTGTTTCTAAGGGAAAGAAGCCTTCAAAAAACTCTGGGGGCATTCTGCCGCATTTTGATAAGCCTGTAAGAGTACCTTTAATTGCGGTACCATCACATCCTGTGTTTCCAGGTATGTTTATTCCAATTGGTATAGTCTCTGATACTGATATGAAGGCTGTTGATTATGTGATTAAAGGTAATGGAATTATCTCCTTATTTGTATTACGTGATAAATTTTTAGAAAAATCAAAAAGTAAGAATGATAAATTAATTATCAATTATAAAAAGGATATTTATTCTGTTGGTATTACTGCTAAAATAGTTAAGAAAATTAATCTTCCTGATGGTGGATATAATATTTTTGTTTCAACTATTGATAGAGTAAAATTTGTCAAAGTTGTTCTTAATGAAGATTTTCCGATAATTGAAGTTGATTATTTAAAGCAAATTTCGATTAAAAAAGGTGATGTTCACTCAAAGGCAATTTATAGTAGTATTTTGCTTAGAACTAAAGAAATATTCTCACATAGAAAGATGCCTGAATTTCAGTTAAATATGGTTAATATTGAAGATAAGGGTAGATTGTGTGATGTTATTGCAGGAATGATTTCATCTTCAAAAGATGCTCATCAAGAAGTGCTTGAAACTTTAAGTGTTAAGGATAGACTTAAAAAGGTCTTGGAATTGATTTATGAGGAATTAAATTTAATTGAGATTCAAAATAAAATTGCTAAGAGCATTCAGGAAAAATTAGAAAAACAACAAAAAGAATTTTTTTTAAAGGAACAACTTAAAGCTATTAAGGCTGAACTTGGTGTAGGAGATGAAAAAAGTAATGAATTTTTAAAACTTAGAGCCAAGATTGATTCTTTAGCTTTAAAAGGCGAAGCTTTAGAAGCAGTTGAGAGAGAACTTGAAAAATTTTCATTTCTTGAGAAGCATTCATCTGAGTATGTTGTGGTTAGAAATTATCTTGAACTTATTACTAACCTTCCTTGGGGAGAATCTAAAGTTAATTTTGATAAATTTAATTTGCAAAGAGCAGAAAAGATTTTAGATAAGACGCATTATGGAATGAGAGAAGTTAAAGATAGAATTATTGAATATATTTCTGTTCTTAAATTAAGAAAATCTCAAAAAGGAGCTATTATGCTTTTAGTTGGACCTCCTGGAGTTGGTAAAACTTCGATAGGAACAGCTATTGCTGAAGTTCTTAAAACGAAATTTTTTAGATTTTCTGTAGGTGGGATAAAAGATGAGTCAGAGATTAAAGGGCATAGAAGGACTTATGTTGGAGCATTACCTGGAAAAATTATCCAAGGGCTAAGAATTACAAAGACCAACTCTCCTGTTTTTTTAATAGATGAAATTGATAAAGTTTCAGCATCTAATTATGGGGATCCATTCTCAGCTCTTCTTGAGGTTTTAGATCCTGAGCAAAATATTAATTTTAGAGATCATTATCTTGATTTGCCTTTTGATATTTCTAATGTGTTCTTTATTTTAACAGCCAATTCTCTTGAAACAATACCTACGCCTTTATTAAATAGAGTGGAAATAATTCAGCTTTCAGGATATGTTGATGATGAAAAAATAGAGATAGCAAGAAAGTATTTAATACCAAAGGTCTTAAATGAAAATGGTGTTAATAAAGATTCCTTAAAATTTCAAGGTTCAGCTCTCGTTCAAATTGCTAGAGAATATGCAAGAGATAATGGACTTAGGAATTTTGAAAAGTATTTAAAACAAATTGTTAGAAAAGTTGCAAGAAAACTTATTGAAGATAACTCTGTTAAAGCATACCAGATTTCTAAGGAAAATTTGGAAGAATATATTGGTATTCCTGTATTTAGAAAAGAAGAATTTTTGCATAATGTCATGTCTCCAGGTATGGTAATGGGTCTTGCGTGGACTAATTATGGTGGATCAACTTTGGTAATTGAAACTGTAAAAACTGAGTCTAAGTCTCCTGGTATCAAGTTAACAGGTAGACTTGGAGATGTGATGAAAGAATCTGCAAATATTGCGTTTACTTATGTAAATAGCATTAGTAATGAGCTTAAGTTAAATAAGTCTTTTTTTGAAAAATATATGATTCATTTGCATATTCCAGAAGGGGCTATACCAAAGGATGGACCTTCGGCTGGGATTACTATTGCTAGTGCTTTTATATCTTTAGCTCTTAATAAAGTGGTGAGACCTCATTTGGCTATGACTGGAGAGTTGTCATTAACAGGTAATGTAATGGCTATTGGGGGATTGAGAGCTAAAATAATTGCTGCTAAACGAAGTGGACTTGAGCATATTATTATTCCTAAATCAAATAAAGTGGATCTTGATGATATTCCTATTAACATCAAGAATGGCATAAATTTTCATCTTGTAGATAATATGAGAGAAGTTATTAAATTATTATTTTAAAACTTTAAAAAGTTAATTTTTATTTTGACTTTTACTATTTTTTGAGCAGAATTATTTCATTCTGTTAATATTTTATTTGTTGTCTTTAGTATTTTAACTGTGGGTTTACATAGGTAAATTAATAATGGAAGTAGTGTTAATGATGCAAGAGATGTTGTTAACATTGTAAAGGCTATGATTGCGCCAAGTGTTGCGATTATTTTATAAGTAGAAAATATTAATGTTAAAAATCCTATTCCTACTGATATTGAATTTGCAAATATTCCATTAAATACGTTGGGAATTGATTTAATTAAAGCCTTTTTATAATCTTTAGTTGTTTGATAATTTAATATAAATGCATTAAAGAAATGAATGGAGTAATCTACCCCTATACCCATACTAACGGATGCAATTGTTGCTGTTGCAGGATTTAGTGTTATTCCAAAAAGTTTCATTACGGCAAAATTTAAAAATACTGACCATGCTACTGGAATTACAATTATTATTCCGGTTTTAATGGATTTGAAGAATAACATTAGCAATATTGTTATTGCACTTAGTGTTGTAATAATATTTGTGATTTGTTCTATCACCATGGTTTTAGATATTAATATTTTGTCATACGCTCCTGAGAAGTTATATTCATGTCCTGGCATGTATTTTTCAATCAAATTGCTTGCATAGTTGGCAAAATTTTTGATTTCTTCGGTTGAATTTTGGTCAGTTCTCACAATAATTGATATTTGAGACCAATCATCATTAATGTACATCTTAGTCATGTTCTTAATAGAGTTGCTTCTACTAATTAAGAGTATTAGCTTGTTTAAAATAGCTTGATTTTCAGGAAATCTGTATTCTTTTGGATTTTCTTTTTTGAATTTGAAATTCATCAGTTTTATAATTCTGTTTATTGAACTGGATTGTGTTTTTTCAGTAAATTTATCAAGATTGTCTGTAATTAAATCCAAATTTTTCATATTTTTTTCATTTTTGAATTCACCAGTAGTCCCATTAATTTCAATTTTGATGATAGATGTTCCCCCTATTTCTTTTTGCATTAAATTGAGTGTTTGTTTGACACTTGTATTTTCTTTAAAATAATCTTTCTCGTCAAAGTTAATTTCTATTTTAAGGAGACCTATAATTGAGATTAATAAAATAATTAGAGTTATGATAGATGAGAGATATTTATTATTTAATATCCATTGTGTAACTGTTTGGTTTATCAGTGAAAGTTTTTCAAGAAAATCATTTTTTACATTTTTATTCTCCCTTTTTTTATATTTAAATGGTATGTAGGTTAATATTCCAGGTAGCACTAATAAGGACAGAAGCATTGCAATAATTACTCCTGTTGACATGAAAATCCCCATTGTTTTGTATGCCTGAATTGAAGAGTTTATTAATGATAAAAATCCGAAAGCTGTTGTAAGAGAGGTTAAAATTATGGGTGTTTTTAGAGTTTTAATTGTAGTTATTATTGTTTTTTCAGTGAAAGGTTCGTTTTTAATTCTCTTTAATATTCCATTTAGTATATGTACAGCATTAGCACATCCGATCGATATAAGGAGAACTATCATTGTTGTTTCTGGAACAGTAATGGGGGACATAACAATGCTTTTAATTCCAAATGTCCAAGTTAGTGCAAATGTTGCAATAAGTACAGGAATTATTGCTCCCAATACATTTTTTACAATAAAATAGAGTGATAAAATTACTACAAGGGTAGCAAGTGGGCCTAACAATTTAAAATCGTCAGCCATGTAGTTAAGTATTTTTTCCCTTACTATAAGATCTCCTGTTAAGTAAAGTTTAAGATCATCAGTCTCATATCTTTTAATTGCTGCTTCCATTTCTTCAAGTTCATTCTTTAAACTTCGGCTAAAATTTGTTTTGTCGTCTGTTGTTGATATGACTATAAAGTATATTAAAGTTTCATTATCATTTAAGAATATGTTTTTTATGAATGATGATGAATTTACTTTGTTTCTTATTTCAGTTATATCTTCATCTGTATATATATCTTTTTTAAATTGTGGAAAGTAAGTAAATATACTTGTAACAGAGTTGGGTTTTACTTTGAGTATTTTGGTTATATCATTTGCTACTTTATTAATTTTTCCAAAGGTTTCTTTATTAAAAATACTTTTTTTGTCTTTAAACATAACTATTGTTGATAAGAGCGAATTACTTTTGTTTATGTCTATTATTTTTTCGGTTTTTTCGTTTTTTGGGATAAGTTTCAAAATATTGGAATCGAATTTTATGTTTTTTAGGAAAAATCCTAAGTAAATTGTTATTAATGTAAATATCATTAATATAAAAACTCTATATTTAATACTTAGGGTTTCCAAATCCATTTTTGCCTCGTTATCTTGTTACTATATTTATCAGTTTATCTTTGACCGTAATGATCTTTATTATTTGCTTATTTTGTATATTTTGCATGATTTTGTGATTTTTAAGTGCAATATCTTTAAGAGTGTCCTCTTTTATACCTTTGTTTAATATAATTTTGTCTTTAATTTTTCCGTTAACTTGTAGTACAATCTCTCTTGTATTATCAATAATAAGATTTGGATCGTATTTTGGCCACTTTGCGTTTTTGAATATACTAGGTTTTTCGCCCATATACTCCCATAGTTCTTCTCCTAGATGAGGCGCAAATGGTGATAGGATAATGGTTAGGGGTTTGAAGATTTCCAAATAATTTTTATCATGTTTTAAAAGTTCATTTATGAATATCATCAATGATGAAATTGCGGTATTAAAATTTAAATTTTCTATATCTTCTGTTACTTTTTTTATTGTTTTGTGAAGTCCGGATATTATTTCTTTTGGTGCTGATTCTTTTGTTAGTTCTTTGTTTTTAATGGCCCATATTTTGTTTAAGAATCTAAAAATTCCAATTAGTCCTTGTGTATTCCAAGGTTTTGAATCAGTTAAAGGTCCCATGAACATTTCGTAGATTCTCATTGAATCTGCTCCGTATTCTTTAATAATGTCATCTGGATTTATTATATTTTTGAGTGATTTTGACATTTTGGCAATTATTTGTTTTAGTTCCTTATTATTTGTTTTGGAAAAAAACTTATTATTTCTCTTTTCAACCTCGTCATTGGGAATTAAAATGCCATTTTCATCTTGATATGCAAATGATGTTATCATTCCTTGGTTGATGAGTTTTTTAAAGGGTTCTTTTGTATTGACATATCCTAGATCATAGAGAACTTTGTGCCAAAATCTTGCGTATAGCAAGTGTAATACTGAGTGCTCAGCACCTCCGATATAAAGATCAACGGGCATCCAGTAATTAATTTTTTCTTTACTTGCAAATTCTTTTTCGTTGTTTGGATCAAGGTAACGTATGTAATACCAGCAGGAACCTGCCCATTGAGGCATTGTGTTTGTTTCTCTTTTATATGTTTTTCCATTACGTTTAACATTGACCCAATTTTGGACTTTTGCGAGAGGAGATTCACCTGTACCTGATGGTTTGTAATTTTCTATTTTTGGGAGTTTTAACGGTAATTCATCTTCTTCTAATGGTGTTTCATTTAGATTATCATCAAGTATAATAGGAATGGGTTCACCCCAGTATCTTTGTCTTGAAAAAACCCAATCTCTGAGTTTATAATTGACTTTTTTTTGACCCTTTTTGTTTTTTGTAAGCCATTCTATTACTTTTGTTTTTACCTCTTCAGTTTTGAGGTTGTTAAATTCTTCTGGGGTATTAATTGAAATTCCATTCTCAGTAAATGGTTTTCTTAGTATTTCATTGTTTCCTGTTTGAGACACTACTTGTTTGATTGGCAGGTTATATTTTTTTGCAAATTCAAAATCTCTCTCGTCGTGTGCTGGGACACTCATCACAGCTCCAGTGCCATAAGTTCCAAGTACATAGCTGCCTATCCAGATTGGGATTTCTTCTTCAGTTATTGGATTAATAGCATATGCGCCTGTAAATACTCCTGTTTTATCTTTTTCAAGCGAAGTTCTTTCAAGATCGCTTTTAAGGATTTCTTTGTCTTTATATTCTGAAGTTATAGTTTTAAGTTCATCTTTTGTGATTTCATCGACTATGTTATGCTCTGGTGCCAGTACTAAATATGTTACTCCAAAAATTGTGTCTGGTCTTGTTGTAAATACTTTTATCTTTTCTTTGCTTGCCTTTATTGAGAATTCAATTTCGGCTCCTATTGATTTTCCAATCCAATTTTTTTGCATTTCTTTAACAGATTCAGGCCAGTCTATCTCTTCAAGATCTTTAATTAGCCTCTCTGCATATTCTGTGATCTTAAGAACCCATTGTCTTAAGGGTTTTCTTTTTACTTTATAAAACCCTCTCTCAGATCTGGGCCCATCAGGTGTTTGGATAACTTCTTCGTTCGATAATACTGTCCCAAGATCAGGGCAGTACCATACGGGCATTTCTTTTATGTAAGCTAGACCTTTTTTGTATAGTTTTAGAAAAATCCATTGTGTCCATTTGTAGTAATTTTCATCGTGAGTTCTGATTTCTCTATCCCAATCATAGGCAAATCCTAATGCTTTAATTTGTTCTTTAAACTTTTCAATATTTTTTTCTGTTATTTTTTTTGGATGCTCTCCTGTTTGTATTGCATAATTTTCTGCGGGTAATCCAAAACTATCAAATCCCATTGGGTGAAGTACATTAAATCCATTTAAGAGTTTATATCTTGTTAAGATGTCAGTTGCTGTGTAACCTTCAGGATGACCGACGTGAAGTCCATTAGCTGAAGGGTAGGGGAACATATCAAGAATATAGATTCTTTTCTCTTTAGGAATACTTGTATCTTCATTAACTTTATATGTTTTATGTTTATCCCAATAATTCTGCCATTTTTTTTCTATTTTGGTAAAATTGTACTCAGACATCCGCCCCTCAGTAAATAGTAATATTCCATTTAAGGTTTATATATATTTTTTTATATTCATAGTTACTTCATTGAAAAGCAAATTAAATATTTAATACTTTTATTAACTTAACAGTTTGTAACATTAGATTTTCTCTTAAAGCATGCTGTGGACTGGACTTGAACCAGCATGGGCTTACGCCCACTAGCCCCTCAAGCTAGCGTGTATACCACTTCCACCACCACAGCGCATACATATTATATTTGCTATTTGAAAAGTTTGTCAACTTTTTTAATTTTTTTCTTTCTTATAATGTAAATTATTAAAATTATTATTGTGATGATGATAAATGCTATTAATGATATGATCCTAATTTTAGGAAATATTAATTTAAACGATTCACCTATCTTAAAGCTTAGTATAAAGTAAGTTGTAATTGATATCATGGCTGCAAAAAAGTCAGTTATAAGAAAATTACTGGTACGCATATTGCCCATTCCTGCTGATATAAATATTGCGTTTCTAAATCCAAATGGAATAAATCTTCCAAATAGTAAAGTTAGGCTTCCGTATCGTTTATAGTAATAGTTCATTTTATAGATCAATTTATTTGTTTGTTTTTTTTGTTTTAAGAATTTGTTAGCTAATAATTTGCCTATATAAAATGAGATTATATCGCCAATATAAGCACCCCAGAAAATTCCTAGAAAGATTAAGATTGTATACTCATTTTTTCGACTAGAAAGTATTCCCCCCATTATTACTATTGCATCTTCAGAAATGGGAATGTTAAAACCTGCAAGAATAAGTAGTCCAAAAAATACAATTGGAGAATAAGCTATATTGAAATCTATAAATTCTAGTATGGTATGCATAATACCTCGTTATTTTTTTTTTGTTTTGTAAGTTAAATATATGCTCATTAAGATTAGATATAGACAATAAAAAATTATTAGTGTTTTACCTATCTTTAAATAAGTGTCTGACAGTTTTGTGAATGTTATAAGTATTACTGATAGGGCTGTTATTACTGTTACAGGAAGTGTTATATGTTTGAATTCTTTTGTTTTTGAAGGGTAGATGAATTTAATTGGTGCAAAACTGAATGTGATACATAATAATATTATACTAAGATTTGTGGTTTGGTCTAGTTTGAAGATTATGTTAAAGATTATTAACAAATTCCATAAAGATGGAAAACCTCTAAAGTAATCGTCGCTAGTTTTTGCGTCTAATCTTGAGAATTGGTATGCTGATGCCAATAAAATTCCAATGCAAGTTATTATTTTGTATTCATTGCTTATGAAATTACCGTAGTAAAAAAATATTGTGGGAATGAACGTATAGTTTATGTAGTCTACTATATTGTCAAGAAGTTCTCCATTTATTGTTGGGATTATTTCTTTTATTTTTAATTTTCTTGCCAGTGTGCCATCAATCCCATCAATTAAAAGTCCAAGAATGGTAAGTTTTAATAAAAGATTATAATTTGTGTTTATTATGGAGATTATTGAGTAAAGACTGACTATTAATCCGGAAGCTGTTAAAATATGTACTGACCAGGCTAAAATAAGATTTAATAATTTCCTCAAAGCTTACTCCTTTATTAAAATAATTTTTTTACATCTTCAAGACGTTCTTTGAATATATTAATTGTATTTTTTATTGTTGATTTTAAGCTTAAATCAACACCAGTAACTTTTAAGGATTCTAAGGGATATTTAGAACCTCCTATTTTCAAAAAATCTATGTAATTTTTGGTAGCATCTTTTTTGTTATTTTTTATGTTTTTATATATCAAAAGAGCAGCTGTGATGCCTGTTGCGTATTGATATACGTAAAATGGTGAGTAAAAATGAGGAACTCTAAGACATTCGAGTGAACTGTTTTCATCGAATTTAAAATTTGGACCAAAGTATTTTTTTAGTAAGTTTAAATAGGTTGTCTTAATTGTTTCTTTTACCACTGGCTCATCTTGATTGATCATTTCATGGATGATATATTCAAATTCGGCAAACATTGTTTGTCTGAAAAATGTTGCAAGTAGGTCATCGATTTGGTTTAATTTAATGTATTTTATTTTTTCGATATCATTTTCATTTTTTAGTAAATAGTCTGCAAGTATTTGCTCATTCACTGTGGATGCTATTTCTGCTTCAAAAATAGAATATTGATATTGAGGGAATGGATTATTTTTGATACTAAAATAGGAATGCATAGAGTGTCCTGCTTCGTGGGTAAGGGTAAACATATCTCTTATTGATTCATCTTTGTAATTCATTAATATATAAGGTTTCCCATTATATGATCCTGCACTAAATGCCCCTGCTCTTTTTCCTTTATTTTCATATTTGTCAACCCAACGTTCTTCTAAGAGACCTTTTTTTAGTACTTCTGTATATTCGCTTCCTAGTATTTCTAGAGATTTTAAAATTTTGTCACAGGCTTCTTTAAAGGAGTGTTTGAATTTGATGTTTTTTGTTAGAGGAACATAGACATCATAATGATTAAGATATTCTTGGTTAAGTATATTTTTTCTAAATTCGTAATATTCATGAAGTACAGATAGATTTTCGTTAACCGTTTCAATTAAGTTCGTATAAACTTTTTTATCAATATTGTTTTGAAAAAGTTTCATTGAAATAGTATCTTCAAATTTTCTTGTTTTGGCTAAAAATTTATTTTTATTGATATCGGCAATTAAGAGGTTGGATAATGTATTTTCATGTTTTTTATATTCTTGATAAAATTTCAAAAAAGCTTCTCTTCGTATTTCTTGATTTTCATTTTGAAGAAATAGATTGTAAGTGGCATTACTTAATGACTTTCCATCAATTTCTCCAAATTCCATGTCCGCATTTGTTAGTGCAGAAAATATATCATTATAAGATGAGTAAAGAGATGTATAGTTAGCTAATATTCTCTCTTCGTCTTTGCTTAAGACGTGTTCTTTTTCTCTTAAGATTTTTTCAATAGCTATTTTTTTATCTTTGAGTTCTATGTCCTGCAGCCATTCTTTTATTTGGTTTGTGTCTGTTTTTAAAATTTTTGGGATAAAAAATGAAGTGGAATTTGATGCGTATGTTTCTAAGTTGATATTGATTGCTCGAAGTTCGTTTGAGGTCTGATTGCTTACATCTGTTTCTAATTGAATGTGTGTGTAATATACTGTTCTCTCCAGTTCTTCTTCAATTTCATAGTAATCATTTAATGCTTGTTTAAAGATGTTTAGGTTGAATTCTAATTTTTCATATTTCTTGAAGTCTTGAAGTTTTAGTTTTATTTTTTTGACTGTTTCCTTGTATTCTTCATTGTTTTTAAATAGAGAAGATAAGTCCCACTTGTCATCTTCATTAATTTTGCTTCTCTCTAGCATCAGACTTGCTCCTTGTTAATATGCCACTAATTGTGATTTATAAATAATAACCATTTTAAATCTTTACTTGTAATTTTACAATTGAGTTGAATACTTGATTTGTATTGTTTTTTAAAATCTGTTTTTTTTGGGTATTAATTTAAAGATTGCATTAAAAATTTTTTAAATTTAGCAAATGCAATTCCTCTATGGGATATTTTGTTTTTTTCTGTAAGAGTTAATTCACTGAGTCTTTTATTATTTGCAGTTAAAAATATTGGATCATATCCAAATCCGTTTTTTTTATAACAATCAATATTCGAAGCAATTGTTCCATTGAGGATGCCTTCAAAATTGGTTATTGTTCCGTCTATAGAGATATGACTGACTATACATATAAAATATGCTGTTCTATTTTTTTTATCTTTCATTAAGTCTATGATAAGATGGTTTTTTTCATTTGTTCCTAGTTTTTTTCCTAATTTATATTGATCATATCTTTTAGAGTAAATTCCGGGTTCTAAATTTAAAGCTTTTATGCATAACCCAGAATCCTCACTAAAAACAGATTTTTTTTTGTCTAAAGATTCAAATAGAGTTTTTGCTTTTAGCAAAGAGTTTTCTTTAAAAGTTTTGCCTGTCTCTTTTACATCGAAGTTTTTGGGAATTTTGATTTTTATGTTAGGTATATCTAAAATTTGTTTTACTTCGTTTATTTTATTTATATTAGTAGTTGCAAAGAATAATGTTTTCATTGTATATAATAATAAATCATTTATTTATATTTTTGGTATTTCTATTGTACTTATAGAGATAATTTATGATTTAATGGAGATAGTGATTATATGGAAGGTAAATTTTAGAATTGGGTGGGTATTACTTGATATTAAACATTAAAAGCATTAAATCAGAATTTGTAGCTTTCAAATAGGTTTTAAATGTTGAAATCTCTGTTGATGAGTGAATAAGTGGTGAGGGGTTTGTGATGAGAGACAGAAGAGATTTTAGAATTTTATCTTTTTTTAAAAAATTGGATAAGATCTTTTTTACGATTTTTAGTTCCTTTTTTAAACTTTTAAGTAGTGTTTACTCAATTTTTAGGCAAAATATTAGCTTTATGATTATACCTCATGTTAAAGGGGATGTTAAGAATATAAAGATTTCTTTCTTAACTCTGTTTTTATTTTTTCTATTTTTTCTTTTGATTTTTATAGGGTTTGTTTTGCTTTCTATTAATTATGTTACTCTTAAATCTATTGTTAAGTCTACTGAGAAAAGTTATGCACTTGCTGAATCTGAAATTGAGGATTTTAGAAACACAGTTGTAGAAATTAATTCTGTTGCTAGTAATTTTTCTAAGGTTTTGGATGAACTTAATGTTTCCTTAAAAATAAAAGAGAATAATATTGATCTAAATCGGAGTAAATTAGATGGGGATCTTGCGGATTTTCTTGATTTGCAAATGTTAGAAGCCAATGCACTTAAAGAATTAAATGATCTTAAAAATGTTAAGAATACAATAGAAGGGTCAATTTCTCCCCTTAAGAGTATTGTTAAATTACTTCATTCTCAAAATAAATTATTAAATGATATTCCTTCGCTTTGGCCAATTGTTAAAGGCGATGGTATTGTTTCTCTGCATTTTGGTCCGGCTATTGAGCCTTTTACCAGGCAATGGTATATTCATAAGGGTATAGATCTTGCAGGTGTGAGAATTGGAACAGCGATTGTGGCAGCTGCTGATGGTGAAGTTATTAGAGCTAGTTATCAGGTAACAGGTTATGGTAACTTTGTTCAAATTAAGCATAAGTATGGACTCTCGACTCTTTATGCGCATATGTCTCGTTTAAACATTTCTAAGGGTTCTTATGTTAGAAAGGGCCAAGTGATTGGTTTTCTTGGTCAAACAGGGTATTCAACAGGTCCGCATCTTCATTATGAGGTTCGCATAGGATCTCAAGTTGTAAATCCTGATATGTATTTAAATTTAGCAACGGGGGCTTCAAAATAAATGTTGAATCTATTGAGTATTAAAAAGGATAAGAAAAGTTCGTCATCTTTTATTTTTGCTGATGTAAAAACAATTGTTGGAAAAGGTGATTTTTTTAAAGGAGAATTAATTTCAAATAATTTTATTCGAATTGATGGTGATTTTTTAGGAACCATTAATTCTACTAAAAGGGTTATAATTGGAGAGACAGGACGAGTTAAGTCAAATATTAATGCAAATGAGGTTGTTGTTTCTGGGATAGTTCTTGGAAATGTGCAGGCTAGCAATAAAATTAAGATTTTTCAGTCAGGATGCATTATTGGCAATATTTCATGTAAGTCAATTGAGGTTGAAGAAGGAGCAATTATTGATGGGTATATGAATATTGGTATTGGAAGTCTTAGTTTTTCTGAAAAAGATGTGTTGATTTATACGGGTTCTTATAAGGTTGATGAAGGTGTTTTAATTGAAGTAAATAAGGAAATGAGTAGCGAAGAATTAACTAAGAATACTTGCATAGATGATCGTGATAAGTACTTATTTGATGACGAGCAAGATAGATGAAGATTAATAATTTAGTTGCAGGAGTTTTAAATCTTGATTCAAAAGACTATAAGGCTACTAAGAAGAAAGTTAATGTTAATAGAGCAAATATTTTTTCTTCGATATTTAAAGCTGAACTTGTAAGAGAAGATAAGCATTTTATTGTTTTTGAAAATGGTGAATTTAATCTTGAATTAATTAAAGATATGTTAGACAAGATTAATGATGTTGGTGAAAAGCTTTTAAGTGAACCTTCTCGTCAAAATGTAATTTTTTATAAAAAAACTATAGGGGAATTTTTATCTGTTGTTTTATCATTTTCTGTTTCGCTTAAAGAACAAAGGGGAGGTAATAATGGAGAGCTTAAAAGACCTAAATATCGTATTATTAGGATTATTAATGAAAAGCTTGATAGGCTTGCTTATTCTGTTTTGCAAAATCAGGTTTCTCAGATTAAACTTTTAAGTAGTCTTGAAGAAATTCAAGGATTGCTTATAAATTTGCTTAAGTGAGGCCGAGTTTTCTCTTTTTTTTGAGGTTAGTATTTTTATTTTATTTAAATTTGTTATAGACAAAAGATAGGACAGGACCTGAAAATTGAGCACTATTTTTGTACAGGTATAACTATTGAGGTATTCTTTTCCTTATAAAATAATATAAGCTTATGATACATGAGAATTTTGGAATATGGAGGATTATATCATATCCTCCATATTTTAAACTAAATATTTTGTTGCTATATCTTTAAAGCTTTTTATTTGCTCTGTTTTCCATTCTTTAGATTTACTAAGTTTATGCATCATAATTTCAGCAACCTTTGGTGTAGATTCAATTGTGGCTTTTGCATTGAAAAGTAACGATCTTGTTCTTCTTGATAAAATGTCTTCGACAGTTTTTGCTTGTTCAAATTCAATGGCAAAGGTTATTTGTGCTTCATTTAATGGCAAATCTGTGTGAATCTTTTTGTTAAAGTCTTTCATTTGACTTAAATATTCGAAATCACTTCCATAAGCTCTAAAATATTCAGGAATTTTAAGTGCTTCTTCTCTTTCTATGTATCCATGCAGCTTGAAATTTTCTGTTATAGACGTTGAATCAGGTATTAAATTTTCTTCTATTGCTCTTTTTAGAACTTTTTCAGCCATCTTTCTGTAAGTAGTATATTTGCCTCCGGCAATTGTAATGAGATTTGAGTCTGATACAAATATTTTATCGTTTCTTGATATTTTTGAGGTATTTTTTTTTTCTTTGGGATCTACTATTAAGGGTCTAATTCCTGAGTAAACACTTAAAATGTCATTTTTGGTTATTTTAATATCTAAGTAATTATTCATATTTTTTATTATGAATTCAATTTCACTCTCTAGTCTTTTAGGCTCTTCTTCAATTTTGTTTATTGCAATATCTGTAGTTCCGCAAACAATGACATCATACCAAGGTACAGCAAATAGGATTCTCTTATCACTTGTCTTAGTCATAAGCATTGCATATTCGGTATGTATTTTATCTTTTTTAATTACCAAATGTGTTCCTTGGGAAGGTTTTATAATGTTAGCTGCATTAGTATCATCTAATTTTCTGATCTCGTCTGCAAAGATTCCTGTTGCATTTATTATGCATTTGCTATTAATGATGACTTGTTTTCCAGTCATTCTATCTTTAATAATAGCACCAGATATTTTGCCATTTTTTTTGATAAAATTTGTGGGTTCTGTATAATTAAACGCAATTCCTCCTTTTTCAGTGAAAGTTCTAAGCATGCTTATTGCCATTCTGGCATCATCAAATGAATCATCGTAATATAAAACAGAGCATTTAAGGCCTTTGGTTTTGATATTTGGCATTTTTTCTATTGTTTTGGATTTTGATAATAGCTTTGTTTTATACTGAGATTTTTTATGCTTGCCAAGAAGGTTGTGATACCAACTTAATCCGAAATAATAGTAAGGGATATTTAAAATGTTATATATGGGCGTAACAAATGCACATTTACTAACTAAGTGGGGTGCATTTGTTTCAAGTAAAGCTTTCTCATATAAGGCCTCTTTTACTAAAGGCACATTTAATTGTGCTAAATACCTTACGCCCCCGTGTATTAGCTTAGTTGATCTAGAGGAAGTACCTTTTGCATAATCAAATTTTTCAATGAGTAAAGTTTTGTATCCTCTTGTAATTGAATCTATTCCAATGCCAAGGCCAGTTGCTCCTCCGCCAACTATTATTAAGTCAAAACCTTGATTATCAATATCTCTTAATTCTTTTTTTTTATTTTTACCCATAAAAATCAGATATTCTCCTTATTAAAATTATAGTTATAGTTTTATTGTTTTACAAACTTCACTACTGTATCAGTAAAATCTGTAAATAGGCCATCTATTTTAGTTTTATTAAATAATATATCTAATAGCTCATTTGCATCTTTTACATATGAAGGTAATGAGTCAATTCTAAATGTGTAAGCATGAACCTCCATGTTATATTTGTGTGCTAAACTTGTGAGTTCTGTTATTTTTCCATCAATGATAATTTGGGGTATCCAAGGTCCAATTCCATCGGCATATTTTGCAACCTCTGTCATACCTTCTTGTGATTTTATGTATTCATAGTCTGTTGGTGCTTCATCCCAGTCATTTTCGCCAACAAGCATTATTAATTTTCCTTGATATCCAAGTTCTTCCCTTATTCTCTTTAATTCGTCAAAGTCGAATGTTTGAAGATAAATTTTGTCTTCTTTTGACTTATATCCATACTTATTTAAAATTTCTATTACAATTTTAGAGATATCTTTACCTTGTTGTTTATGCCATAAGGGTCTTTTAATCTCAGGGTAAATTCCAACGTTTCTTCCTGTACTTTTGTTTAATCCTTGTATAAATTGTATTTCTTCCTCTAAAGTTGGGATTTTAAAGTTATATTCGTTTAAGGGAAAACGGTTAGGATATATTGGTTTTCTGGTTTCTAGATCAAATCTTTCGCTGAGACTTAGTGATTTAAGCTCATCTAGTGTGAAATCGACAGAATAGTATCTTCCGTTTTCTCTAGCTCTTTCAGGAAATAATTTTGCAACATTTGTTGTTGTATCAATTTCTGGGTCATGCATTATAATAGGAACATTATCTTTTGTCAAAACGATGTCTTGTTCTAGGTAATCAGCTCCTAAAGCATAAGCGAATGCTTTAGCTTCTAAGGTATGTTCTGGTAAATATCCACTAGCACCTCTGTGAGCTATAATTAATGGTGATTTTTTGTTTGTCATACTCATTTTTTCACTCTGACAGGCAATGATGAGAAAAATATTCATTGTAAGCATTAATAATTTTGGTTTAATTAATTTCATTATTTAACCCCTTATATTGTGATGATTACATTATAATATATTTACTTATTAAGCTTCCATGTTTATATAATTATTGTTTTATTGGTATTGTTAATTTTTTTTCTTGCTTGAGTGTTAAACTCATAAATATTATTGAAAATATGCAAGCAGTTATTAATAGATAAAAATAAACATTCCAATTAAAGTGTTACAGTACAAAGAGCCTGTAATAGCGCTAGCAGTAACAGAACCCCCTATATATCCAAATAATCCTGTAAAATCTTGCAGCAGTGCCCGCTTTTTGGCGCAAGATCAAGAGCATGAAGACCAATGAGCATAACAGGGCCGTAGATTAGAAATCCTATTATTGCTAAAAAAATAGTTGTAAGTGTTGGATTATTTTCTGGTAGTTGCCAATATATAATTATTGTAATAAGAGCAGCAGTCATAAAAATTATTCCAGTCTCAGATCTGCTTCCTTTAAAAATTTTATCAGATATCCATCCGCAAATTATTGTTCCAGGGATAGCTGAAAATTCATAAAAGGAATATGCCCATCCTGGATTTTTGATGGAAAAGTTTTTTATTTGAGAAAGATATGATGGTGCCCAGTCTAGGACTCCGTATCTGACAAAGTATATAAATGCGTTAGCAGTAGCTATGTACCATAGCAATTTATTGTTAAGGATATATTTTATAAATATATCTTTTGCACCAAGTTCTTTTTCTGCCTCTTCTGTATAGTCGTCAGGATAATCATTTTTATACTCTTCAATTGGTGGTAATCCTACTAGATTGAGGTGTATCTCGTAGTGTAATGAGAATAAATATTGCAATTCCTAATACTAATATTGCTGGTACATAAAATATGGCTTGCCATTCTTTAAAGTGAGTCAAAGCCCAAGTGGATATTATTCCAATTGCTCCTCCTATATTGTGAGCTAAATTCCAAGTAGCTACAATTATTCCCCTTTCTTTTTTTGCCCACCAGTGAACCATAGTTCTCCCGCACGCAGGCCATCCCATGCCTTGAACCCATCCATTTGCAAACATCAAAATGAACATTAGCATTATTGCAGTTGTGGGGTTTAGTAATTACCATGAAAATAATCCAAGTAACAAGGTAATTATTGTTGTAAGCAGTAGTCCTAGTGCTAGGAAATATCTAGGATTGCTTCGAGCTGAGATATTTTCCATAATAAATTTAGAAAATCCATATGCAATTGAAACTCCAGATAAAGCTATTCCTAATTGGCCTTTATTGAAACTCTCTTTTTCAAGCTTTGGTATAGCAAATGAAAAAATTTTTCTAGTTAAATAGAAACCAACATATCCAATAAATATTGAAATAAAGATTTGCAATCTTAACTTTTTATATAGTGAATCTTCTATTTCTTTGTTTACTCTCTTTATTTGAGGCGCTGGTTTTAAAAAATCAAATAATTTCTTCATAATTTAACATCTCCATTATGTTTATCAAATATTAATTTTATATGTTACGTTTATAATTTAAGAAATATTAGTCTTTGGATTTTAACAAATTAGTAATATAAATGTTATTGAATCCAATCCTTTGCTCTATTAATAGCTTGATGCCAATTATAGATTAAATCTTCTCTTTTGCTGTTTTCCATTGAAGGTTCAAATATTTTATCTGATTTCCAAAGATTTGTAATCTCTTCAGCACTTTCCCAATATCCCACAGCAAGTCCTGCTAGATAAGCAGACCCAAGAGCGGTAGTTTCTGTAATTTTTGGTCTGACAACATTGCACTGTAAAATATCAGCTTGGAATTGCATAAGTAGATTATTTTGACTAGCTTTTCCATCAACCCTTAGTTCTTTTATTGCAAAATCTTGAGTTGAGTTTTGCATTTCAGTTAGTACATCAAAGCTTTGCAATGCAATGCTCTCAAGAGCGGCTCTTGTAATGTGTTCTTTTGTTGAGCTTTTTGTAAGTCCAATAATTGTTCCTCTAGAATAGGAATCCCAATGAGGTGTTCCAAGTCCTACAAATGCTGGTACAAAATAAACACCTCCATTATTATTTACTGAGGCTGCCAGTGCCTCTGCATCACTACTTTTTTTAAATAGTTCTAGATTATCTCTTAACCATTGAATTACAGCTCCTCCAATGAAAACACTTCCCTCAAGAACATAAGTTATTGAATTTTTTCTTCCCCATGCAATTGAGGTTAAAATTGTTTGTTGTTCATTAATAATAGGGTTTTTTCCTATGTTAACAGTAACAAAGCAGCCAGTTCCATAGGTATTTTTAGCCATTCCTTTTTGAAGACATGCTTGTCCAAATGTTGCTGCAAACTGATCACCTGCAATTCCTGAAATAGTGATTTCTGTTCCCAGTGTAGAGGAGTCGGTTTTTCCATAAACTTCGGAACTTTGTTTAAGTTCAGGTAAAATTGATTTTGGGATGTCTAATATTTGCAATAGTTCTTCGTCCCATTTAAGTGATTTAATGTTTAAGAGTAGGGTTCTTGATGCATTGGAATAATCTGTAATATGTATTTTTCCTTTAGTAAGGTTCCAGACCATCCAAGTATCTATTGTTCCAAAACATAATTCTCCCTTTTCTGCTCGTTTTCTTGCTCCTGCAACATTATCCAATATCCATTTTATTTTTGTACCGCTAAAATAAGCATCTAATATAAGACCTGTTTTTT
Organism: Borrelia puertoricensis; assembly: GCF_023035875.1. Taxonomy (NCBI): domain Bacteria; kingdom Pseudomonadati; phylum Spirochaetota; class Spirochaetia; order Spirochaetales; family Borreliaceae; genus Borrelia; species Borrelia puertoricensis. The sequence goes on along the minus strand of NZ_CP075379.1, from coordinate 246,228 downwards.
TTAAAAAAATTTTATTTTGTCCTTTTGCTTTTAATTCATCGCAAAATTGTTCTGTTCTTCTGTCTTGCCAGACTATTACGTTATAAATTGGATGTCCTGTTTGCCTATCCCAAATAATTGTCGTTTCTCTTTGATTCGTAATTCCAATTGCTTCAATTTCATTGGGAAAAGTTCTTGCGTTTGCTAAAGCTTCTGCCATGACTCTTAATGTCGAACTCCATATTTCGTTTGGATTATGTTCAACCCAACTTGGATATGGATAAATTTGTTTAAATTCTTTTTGTGCAAATCCTTTTATGTTTGCCTTTTTGTCAAATATTATTGCTTTTGAGCTAGTTGTGCCTTGATCAATAGATAGAATATATTTCATATTCATTTTTCCTCCTTAACATTATTGTCATAACCAATGTTAGTTTGAATTGTATTTAGGATCATTTTTTGTCTTCTAAGGTAAATTCGTAAACTTTAGCACCTAGGATAGCGCCAATTATTGGACCTAATATGGGCATGATGAATACAGTAATTTCGTCAAAACCGTGATTTTTAAAACCGGCTAGTAGTAATAATATTCTTGGTTCCAAATCCCTTGCTGGATTAATAGAGTAACCATTTATTCCCCCAAAGCTTATTCCAATGGCTAAAATTATTGATCCAATAATGAAAGGAAAAAATGGATTTTGAGTGTCTCTTTTTATAAATTTTCCAATAACTAAAACTAAAAACATCAGTAAAAATGTTCCAAATATTTGGTCGATAAATTCAGACCAAAACCCAGGAATAGCAGGAAAATTTGACATGATTCCTTGGGTATTTTCAAATTCAGGATTTATTTCTATCCATTTGGGGTAAAATACAATTAATGTCATTAGAGCCCCAGAAAATGTTCCAAGTATTTGTGCTGAAATGTAGTGAAAAAGTTTTACTGTTGAAAATCTGCCAATAGTAGCTAATTCAATGCTAATGGCAGGATTTAAGTGTGCACCACTAATTCTTGCTGTTGTATAAACCCCGAATGTTACACCAAGTCCCCAGCCAAGTACTATATTTGTATAGCCTCCCTTTATTGTTTCTCCAGTTACAGAAGGGTTTGATCGGAATAAGGTTGTCATTGCTACAAAACCTGTTCCAAGTGCCAGTAAAATAAGTATACCTAAAAATTCTGCAATAAATTCTTTGAATCTTATATAAATCATACTTTAACCCCTTTATATTACTTAAAATTTATTTTGAAATTAATTTTTTATAATTTTTTCAACTTACATGGTATTTTTTTATAATTTTTTGTTTTCATTTTCTCTCATAATATTTTTTTAATATGTACTAGTTATGTTAAATCCTTTAAATTATTGCCAAATATGGAAGCTTAAGAGAAGTCTTTTTGTGCTGATTAATTGCTCTTTTTTCATTTAATATTTCAATATCTATTATCTTAAAATTTGTGAAATTTGATATTAAAGCATTGATATGCTCTTTATATTTGTTTTTGTAGTATAGATTCTTATTCATTAATAAATCTTTTGCTATCAGGGGGATAAGATTATGAGTTATAAATTTTTGCCAATTGTGACCATTGCCTTTTTGTTCGTTTAAGATTATATGATTTGTGCTATATAAATTAAAAATTTTGATTAATTCTTTAATTTTATTTGTGAATCTTTTTGAGATGAAAATTTTTTTACATCTTTTCTTTATGAATTTTTTAATTATTCCTTTAAACAATGTTATTTGACTATTTAGATTGTATTTGCTATTCATCGAATATTCTCCTGAATTTAAACATTAAAGTATATGAAATTGTTTTGTATATTAGAGATTTTATTTTTTATTACTATTAATGTCAATAATTTAAAAATATTAATTTACTAATACTTTATTCATTTTTTTAAACATTTTATTGCTTTATATTTTTTAATAATTTATGTTTTTATGTGTTTAAATGATGTTGTTTTTAATTATTATTAATGTTAGTTAGAAATTTTGGAGGCAGGTTTGGTGATTGTAATTGAGGGTTTAATTGGGGCAGGGAAAACTACACTTGGATATGTTTTGTCTAAGGAGTTTAATATTCCTTTTTACAGTGAATTAAATAGTGAATTTACGTTGTCTATGTTAGATAAATTTTATAAAGATAAGTCTAGGTGGGCTTTTTTAGTTCAAATTAATTTTTTAAATGAAAGATTTAAGCTTATAAAGAGTGTATTTAAGACTAAGGGAGGGATACTTGATAGATCTATTTATGGGGATCGTGTGTTTGCTTCTCTTTTAAATGATAGTGGATATATTTCCAATGATGAATATAAGATATATCTTGATTTGCTTGATAATATGCTTGAACATTCTCAGAAACCTGCATTAATGATTTATCTTGATTGTAGCGTTGATGAAGTTGAGCGTCGCATTAAAAATAGAAATAGGAGTTTTGAGACAGGCATTCCTAGAGAGTATCTTGAAGGTCTTAATGAGAAATATTTAGGTTGGTATAATAGTTATGATTTATCGCCTAAATTGAGCTTTGATTACAATAACATAAATATTTTTGATGATAAACATAAAAGCAAGCTTATTGCTTTCATTAAAGATAAACTTGTAATATAATTATTTATAAATGATTTATGGTTTTATTTTTGTTTTTTTGAGGATGGCTAGATTTTATTGGAGGTTAGCATGAAAAAATTGGTATTATTATTTTTTTCTTTTGCTTTTATAAGTTTATTTGCAAAAAATGGTTCTGTGGTTGATGAGCAACAAAAAGAACTTGCTATTTTTTATTATGAGGTTGGACAGCGATACATTGATGTTGGCAAAATTAAAAAGGGGAAAATTTTTCAAAAAAAGGCTTTGGAAATTTATCCAAGACTGAAAGAAGAAGTTAATCTTGAAATTGCTGTAGAGGAAATTGATTCTAAGATTAAATTGGAGGGTGAGACTAACTTCCTTGCATTTGATGATGTTAAGCTTGATGATATTCCAGGGATAATTCATAGTAAAATTGAAATTAGTGAAATAACAAATGCTCCTAAAATAGAATATATTGCAAATAGAGAGAGAGAAAAATATAAAGAACAAGCAGTTAAATTTCAGTTTAGCAAATTTGTAAGAGCTCTTCTCTTGCAGGATTTAAATTTGCTTGATTCTGTTGTGGCTGATGAGGTTAAAGTTTTAGGTAGAATTGAGCCTAAAACAGATTTTATTTCAAGTTTAGAGCTGGTTTCAAATGATATTAATGAGGACGATATAAGTTATCTTGCAGTTGATGATTTTTATGACCTCAAATCTTTAAATATTGTAAAAAATACAGATGTTTCTTATAGTGTTAGAGTTAAAGCTAAGAAAAATGATGTTACTAGAAATATTCCATTTTGGAGAGATGTTCAAACTTTATGTTTTGAAAATCAGGATGATAAATGGGTCCTCTTTTCGATAAAATAGAATCTTAGTGTCATTATTACAATTACCATTGCCAAAACATATATAAATAGGTCTCCAATGTGTTCATAAATTGTTGTGAATCTTGGAGGCAATTTTATTCTTGATATTAGATATCCTTCTTTAAAAGTGTCTAAACTTTTAATATTTTCTCCATATTCATTTATTATAGCAGTGATTCCGGAATTTGTAGCTCTAACAGTCTTGATTCCATTTTCTATGCTTCTAAATTTTGCTACTACAAAATGTTGCCACTCTGATGAATTTGTATGTGACCAAGAATCATTTGAAAAGTTTAATAGTAGATTTGCGTTTTGTTTTTTGTAATTTCTTGCAAGATCTGGGAATGCATCATCATAGCATATTAAGAGTCCCAAGTTGAATTTTTTGAGTTTAAAGATTTCAAGTTTATTGCCGTTGATTTGTCCTGTAATGTTAAAGTTTTGACGGAAAAATTTTCTTACAAATTTATATTCATAAAATGGTATTTTTTCTGAAAATGGAACTAAGAATATTTTAGAGTATATATTTGCTATCTTAAGGTTAGGTTTTATTGCGTAAACTGAATTTTGATGTGTTAATGATCTTTTATCTGGTTTTGAAGGTGAACCAATGACAAAATGGGCTTTGCTGTTGCTTATTAGTTCATTTATTGAGTCGTATAATTCAATCAATTCTTCATCATAATAAATGTAATCTTTGTAAGAATTGAATGGCAAGGCTAATGCCCCTTCGCTCCAAAGTACAAGTTCTGTATCAGGATGTTTTCTTAAGGCTTGTTTTGTAAGCTTGATAGATGTTTGAATTCCTTTTTTATGATTCCCAGGTATCCATGGATCAATGTTGAGTTGGATTGCTGCAATATTTAAAATGTCTATTTCTTTGCTTAAGATTGGATTTAATTCTATTTTTTTCATGATTCCGTAAGCAAAAGATGTACTTACTAATAGAACTGAGAACAATACGCTTAATGTATTTATTTTGTTTTGTCTTATTAAAAAATTTGCAATTCCTGCATTAAAAAAGTAAACGATGAAGCATACAAAAAAAACCCCAAAAATATCAGTTACTTGTATAAGATCATTGAAGTTATTTACCATAAAGGCTGAAAATCCCCAAGGATATGCTGCAAATCCAATTGATTTTGAATAATCATAAAATGTGAAAAGTATAGCTAAAGTCAATGTTTTATTCTTAAAAGTTTTTAATGCATAGTATAGAAAATATCCTAAAACGAAAGCGTAGGGAATATATCCAGATACAGCTCCTAAGAATGTAATTAGCCCGAATGAATGAAAAAATGCAAGCCAAAAATTTTGTAGACTATTAGCTACTAAAAAGTAGAAAATTGTTAAACTGATGAGAATTTTTTTATCTTTTACTTTAATTAATGCAGTGAAAAGTGGTATGTATGCAACTAGACCAATACTTGAATATCCCATGTTTTTTATTTCATTTGGAATTGCCAGAGTGGTAAGCACCCCAGAAAATGTTGTTAGTAAAAAATATCTTGTTTTCATTTTCCCTCTATTTTTACTGATATTTATCTATAAAAATATATGGCATATTAAGTGCTACAGATATTAATATGCCGTATTGCATAGTATAATATATATAGTATGTTTTGTATAACAATATCAAATTTGTATAGTATTTGTTTAAGTATAAAGAGAATGATTTTAATATTTAATGTATTTGTTTTATTTTTTTTGAGTACATTTGTTTTAAATTCTCAAGGTATAGTTACCAACAAAGATGCTCAAGAAGAATTTAAATTGGCACTTAATTCTTATAATAATGGGCTTTATGATGATTCTTTATTATCTTTGAAAAGAGTTTTAAGTTTTGATCCAAGTAATCTAGATTATCGTTTTTGGATAGGTAATGTTTATTATAGGTTGGGATATGTTGAAGAATCTTTGAGGGAATGGCGGAATCTGCAGTCCCAAGGGTATAAGGCAGCTTATCTTAGACAGTTAATATCTATAATTGAACAAAGAAGAGGTATATCATTAAGTAATGAACTTGATGTTGAGAGATTTATTCAAGTTGCTTCTCTTAATAATTCTATTTATAGACGACCAAATGGATATCAGATTACCTCTTTAAAAGCTGATCAATATGGTGGGTATTATGCTGTTAATTTTGTAGGAAATGAAATATTACATTTTGATGCTAATAATAATGTTAGTGTTTTGATTAAAGATGGAATCACTTCTTTAAAGTCTCCTTATGACGTGATTGAACTTGGTAATCTATTGTATGTGACACTTTGTTCAAATGATGAGATTGGCATATATGATAAAACTTTTGGTATTAAAAGGGGTTCGATTGGGAAAAAAGGCACTGATGCTGGTGAATTGCTTGCTCCTCAGTATATGACGGTTGATGAGAGAGGTTATATTTATGTTAGTGAATGGGGCAATAAGCGGGTAAGTAAATTTGATGCTAAGGGAGATTTTATTTTGCATTTTGGTGTTAAAACAGTTGGATATATGGGGCTCTTAGGTCCAACAGGTGTTACATATTTAAATGGAAATATTTATGTTGCTGATACTTCGAAAAATTCCATTGAAGTTTTTGATACTAGTGGTAATCATTTATATTCTATTGCAACTTCTCTTGAGGGAATAGAAGGTCTTAGTAGTGATTTTACAGGCAATAATATTATTATATCTTCAAAGTATGGTGTTTATAAGTACAGTGTTTTAAGAAAGACATTTGTTAAGCTTTTAAAAGCAGATAAGATTGATTCTAAAATTTCATCTTCAATTATTGATGTTAATAATCAAATGATTGTTTCGGATTTTGATAATGCTCAGATTTCGATTTACAAAAGTGATGTTAGTGTTTATGATAGTTTAAATGTTGATATACGTCGGGTAATTAGGGTCGGAGGTCCTAAAATTTATGTTGAACTTAATGTTAGTAATAGAAATGGCTTGCCAGTTGTAGGTCTAAAGAGCGAAAATTTTTCGATTGCTAATGAAGAATATTATATTGTTAAACCTAAAATTGCTTATGATATTAATACTTCCAATGATATGAATATTGCAATTGTTTTTGATAAATCTTTTGCTATGAAAAATTATGAGTCAGAACAGATTATGGGTGTAAATACTCTTATAAAGTCTAGAGCGAACAAGAAATTTAGTTTTATAAATGCAACAAGTGTGCCTTTAGTAGATAATATTGAAAGTTTAGTAAGTACTATCCATAAGACAAATTCTCTTGGAGCTTATGATTCAAATTATGTAAAGACTGATGTTAGTCTTAAACTTGCAGGTTCTGAGCTTATGTCAAAGAGTGCAAGAAGAGCTGTGCTTTATTTTAGTAATGGAAATTTAAGTCGTTCTGCTTTTAATAGATATTCTATAGATACTATTTTAAGTTATTATAAGAATAATGATATTAGATTTTATTTGATATTATTTGGCAATAATCCTGTTGATCCTAAATTACAGTATTTAGTAAATGAAACTGGTGCTGCAATTATTCCTTTTTCATCTTATGAGGGAGTATCTAGGGTTTATGATTTGATGATGAAACAAAAAACAGGTACTTATTTGCTTGAGTATGATTATCCAGGACTTCAAGAACCTAATGGCTATTATAATCTATCTGTTGAGGTGAATTTTAATCAACAAATAGGTAGAGGCGAATTTGCGTATTTGGTTAATTAGATTTTAATTTTATGGAGTTTTAGTTATGGCACTTAATGTGGGAATAGTAGGGTTGCCCAATGTTGGTAAATCTACTTTATTTTCATCCTTGACAGCATCAAAGTCAGAGATTGCTAACTATCCTTTTTGTACTATTGATCCAAATGTAGGTATGGTGGAAATTCCTGATGATAGGCTTACAAGAATTGCTAGTTTGATTGTGACAAAAAGAACTGTTCCTGCTTTAATAGAATTCGTTGATATTGCAGGTCTTGTGAAAGGGGCATCTAGGGGCGAGGGACTTGGTAATAAATTTTTGGCAAATATTCGTGAGGTTTCTATTATTGTGCATGTTGTTAGATGTTTTGAAGATAGAGAAGTTATTCATGTTGATGGGGATGTAAACCCACAAAGAGATATAAACACAATTAATACAGAGCTATGTCTTGCAGATCTTGATACTGTACAGAAAAGCATTTTAAAGAATGAAAAAAATGTAAAGAGCGTTGATAAAAAGATTAGTGAGAATGCTAAGAAGATTGTTTCGATGCTTAAGAGTCTTGAAAAGCATTTAATGGATGTTAGACCGGTAATTGAATTTGAGTTTGATGAATTTGGATATAATTTTATTAAATCTTTAAATCTTTTAACTATTAAAAAAGTTATATATGTTTGTAATGTTGATGAAAATTCTCTTTGTGGTAATAAATATACAGATACTGTAAAGAATATAGCTTTAGATGAGGGTAATAATTATTTAATTTTGTGTGCTAAGCTTGAGGCAGAACTTATTGAGATTAAAGACTTGCGTGAACGAAAGGAAATGCTTGAGTCTATGGGAATTAATGATAGTGGTCTTAGCAATTTAATACGAACAACTTATTATGCTTTAGGTTTGAGAACCTATTTTACTGCTGGAGAGCAAGAAGTTAGAGCTTGGACTTTTATGGATGGAATGAAGGCCCCAGAAGCTGCGGGTCTCATTCACAGTGATTTTCAGAGAGGTTTTATTAAAGCCGAAGTATATTCATTTAATGATTTAATTGAATATCAGAGTGTCCAATGTGTCAAGGAAAAAGGACGTTTTAGGCTTGAAGGGAAAGATTACTTAGTAAGAGATGGTGATATAATTTTCTTTAAATTTAATGTTTAAATATAATATTTATTAATATGAATGAATTTTTTTTTAATAAAATCAGATTAATTTTTATTTTTCTTTTTAATTTGAGCTTTTCTGTATTTTATATGTTGTTATATAAAAATATCTTTGGTATTTTTATTCTTTTTTTAATGTTGATAAATCTTTTTTTAATAATTTTTTATTTAAGATATTTTTATGAGCTTGATTGTAAAGGAGATAAAATTTTTTGTAAAAAATTTTATTCCAAGGTTAATTTTACTTTTAATGATATTGTATGGTTTGAAAAGAGATTGTCAGATAGTATATTAATTCTAGGATTAAGTAATAAACGGAAAATAAAAATTTGTTTTTTAAGACAAAAATATTTAAGCAATTTCTTCAGGAAACTTAAAATTATGAGAAGTGATCTATTTATTGTAGAGAATGAAGAGTTGCCAATAAGGTATTATGTCTCAGGTATTTATTTGTTAATGTTTTTGAGTCGAATTTTAATTAATATGTTTGTTTGTTATATTGCATTTGGTAGCATAATAGTATTTTTTTTTATTTTTATTATTGGTATTAAGGTTTTAATAGATGATATTTTAGTTATTAAAGATTTGGTTATTTTTTATGAATTTAGAAAAGATTCTGTTTATGAGAGAAAAATCTTTTCTAATAAAGAATACTTTTATAAATTTTTTAACAGTATATTTGTTCATGTTTCTGAGCTTGGCAGGTATGGTTATTTTTCTTTTGTGTATAATCATAGAGGTACTCTTAAAAAGGTATACATTAATAATGAGGGAATATCTTATTCTATGCAAAAGGTATTTGCTTATATTGATAAATATTGTAAGCAGTGTGTTTAATGTATGATTGACTATATTGTAATTAGTTGGTATATTTATTTATTATCATGTTTGCTGCATTAAGGAGTTTAATTTGGGCAATAATCCATCAGCATTAAAGCGAGCTCGGCAAAATTTGAAGCGAAATTTGAGAAATGTAAGTGTTAAGAGTGAGTTGAAAACAATAGAAAAGCGTTGTATGAGTCTTGTAAGGGAAGGTAAAAAAGAAGAAGCTTTGGAGTTTTTTAAATTTGTTTCAAAAAAATTAGATACTGCTGCTAGAAAAAGAATAATTCATAGGAATAAAGCTGCACGTAAAAAATCAAATTTGAGTATTTTGTTATTACGATAAGGAATTAGTTTATGTCTTTTTCAAGAAGACCCAAAGTTACTAAATCAGATATTGTTAACCAAATATCTTTAAATATTAAACATAGTAATGAAAAATTAGAGAAAAAATATATAAGACTTGTAGTTGATGCTTTTTTTGAAGAGCTTAAAAATAGTCTTTGTCTTAATAATGTTATAGAGTTTAGATCTTTTGGTACATTTGAGCTTAGGAAAAGAAAAGGGCGTCAGAATGCTCGTAATCCTCAAACAGGTGAATATGTTAATGTTGATGATCATCATGTTGCTTATTTTCGTCCAGGAAAAGATTTAAAAGAACGAGTATGGGGCATTAAGGGGTAGTTAATGCCTGTTAATGTTAAGGATTCTTACAAATGGGACTGTAAGTTAGATTCAAGCTTGATTTTCAGAGGAAAGTTAAAGTTTGAGGGTGCTTTGTATCTTGATTCGTCTTTTGAGGGGGAGATATTTTCAAAAAGTGGAATACTTTTTATAGGTAAAAATAGTAAGGTTATTACAGATGTGGTAGTTTGCAATACGTTAATAATTGAAGGAATTTTAAAGGGAAATATTAATGCTAGCAATAAGGTTTATTTAAATAATGGTTGTAAGATATACGGTGATGTTAAGACAAAAAAGATATTTATTAATGATAATATAGTCTTTGATGGTAAGTGTGAAATGATTAAATCTAATGAGAGTATAGATTTATTTTCTTTTACAGTGTCACAATTAAAAGATACTTTTCAATGAATTAGTGTTATTGATTATTTAATGGTTAAGTATTATTTTTGATAAAATACCCTTCTTAAAAATTTATCTCATAGAGGAGATTATGAATAAAAAATGTGCGGAATTTGATTTAGAGGATGAAATGAAGCGTTTAAATTCTTCTAAAGAATTAAAGATTGAAGACAATTCTAAGAAAAAAATAGTTAAAGTTGTCACTAAAAAAGAATCTGTTGCTAGTGGACTTAAAAACTCTAATATTGATAAATTGAGAGAATCTAATGGAGTCTTGTCAGGTTTTGATTATGATATATCTGATCCAGATTTAGAAAATAGTATTAAGACTCTTGAGCAAAGCAACATTATTAATTTTTTAGGTGGTAAAGATTTTATCGTTATTGATAGTCTTTATGATAAGCCCATTACCGAAATCAGGAAAGTTGTTGAGGGTCTTGGTACTAATCATACTATTGCGGTAACAATGAAGAAGACAGAATTAATATTTTTACTTGTTAAGATATTAACTGAGCATAATATTAATGTTTTATTTACTGGCGTTCTTGATGTTTTAAGTGATGGGTATGGGTTTTTGCGTACAGCATCTAATTCTTATCTCTCAGGAGGTAATGATGTTTATGTTTCACCGTCTCAGATTAGACTTTTTAATTTAAGGACAGGTGATATTTTGTATGGGCAGATTAGGTCTCCAAGGGATGGCGAGAGATTTTTTGCAATGATTAAAATTAAAAGCATTAATAACCAGGATCCTACATTTGCACAAAATAGAATACCTTTTGATAATTTAACACCTTTATATCCTAGTTCAAAGTTGGATCTTGAATATGAAAATTGTAATATTTCCACTAGGCTTATTAATCTTTTTTCTCCTATTGGAAAAGGACAAAGAGCATTAATAGTATCACCTCCAAAGGCTGGGAAAACTACTTTGCTTCAAAAAATAGCCAATGCAATTACTACTAATTATCCAGATATTGTTTTAATGATTTTACTTATTGATGAGAGGCCTGAAGAAGTGACTGATATGATTCGGGGTGTTAAGGGAGAAGTAATTGCATCTAATTTTGATGAACAGGCTAGTAGGCACGTTCAGGTTGCAGAGATGGTTATTGAGAAAGCAAAAAGACTTGTTGAGAATAAAAAGGATGTTGTTATTCTTTTAGATTCTATTACAAGACTTGCAAGGGCTTATAATCAGACTATGCCAACTTCTGGTAAGATACTCTCAGGTGGTGTTGATTCTAATGCTTTACATAAACCAAAAAGGTTTTTTGGTTCTGCTAGAAATATTGAGGAAGGTGGAAGTCTTACTATTATAGCTACAGCTTTAGTTGATACTGGAAGTAAGATGGATGAAGTCATATTTGAGGAATTTAAAAGTACTGGTAATATGGAGTTAATTCTTGATAGGAGTTTGGCAGATAGAAGGCTTTTTCCTGCTATTAATATTAAAAAATCAGGGACAAGAAAAGAAGAGTTGCTTTTAAGTGAAGAGGAGCGTTCTAAAATTTTGCTTATTAGAAAAATTTTAGGTAGTGTTGATGATTATGAAGGTGTTGAAGCTTTAGTTGAAAAGATGAAAAAGAGTAAGAATAATGAAATTTTCCTAAAGACCATGAGTAATGGAGATTAGTAAAATTGACTTTATTTGAAATTTAGACTAAACTTTTATCAAATTAAGAGAGGCGTTATGAAAAAAGATATACATCCTGTTAGTAATTTAGTAATATTTAAAGATAGTTCCAATGGTATGATGTTTTTAACTAGATCTACTTTAACTTCAAAAGAGACAATTAAATATAGTGATAATAAAGAGTATCCATTAATTACAGTTGAAATTACAAGTAAATCACATCCTTTTTATACAGGTCAACAAAAGTTTGTTGATGCAGCAGGTAGAATTGATAAATTTAACAAAAAATATAAAAAGCTTAAGTAATTTTTTTTCTTATATATTAATATATTTTTTTTACCTTGTAGTTTGTTCCAATAAATGATTCTAGTTTTTCTTTTTCATCTTCATAAGTTGCATGATTAACAAGAGATGTAATGCTACTTTTTTGTTTTAGTTGGTGTAATACTTGTTCAGATATATTTTTAATGTCTGTGTTTGTTATTTTAAAGTAAGCGTTTCTTATATCTTGTCTTAGCTGATCACTAATGTTTAACATTTTTCTTTTGTAGCTTTCTAATATTTCTATGGATTTGGTTTTTATATTTGTACTTAAACCAATTACTCCTACTAAATATGTATAGAGTTCTTCGTTTTTAATTTTGTTATTAGCTAACTCTTCTAATGATGTTTCAAATGCTTGATATGTCTTTACAAAGTTAGGATCTCTATATGATGCAAAAGAAAATATTCCGTTTGTAATTGATGCAAATGCACCGTATGCTCCTCCCATGACTCTTATTTTTTCCCATAAGATTCCACTTTTTAATATATGTGTTAAGAAGTTTATTTTTGGATAATTTTCATCCGTTATTTTATAGCTTACAAAGCTTATGGAGTTAAAAGATATTTTTGATGGAATAATGATTATTTCTGTTAAGATATTGCTTGATGGTTGTATTGTAATTGGGTTATTGATATGAGTCTTTTCACTTAAACTTTCTCTTAATGTAAATAATTCACTTTCTAATCTTTTAATAACATCGTTAGTACTACCTATAAGCAATGATGAGAGATTATCTTTAAAAATTATTTTGTCCCTTAGCCTTTCTAAATTAGATGCAAGTTCTCTTAAAGATTCTATGTCTGTCTTTACTTTTTGCCAGTATTCTCTTCCTGTAATGCCAACTTGAAGTTCTTTTAGATATTTGTTTTGATTTAATTTTGATTCTGATCTTATTGTTGCAAAGATATGTCCTTTGGGTATTAATATCGATTTAAAATCATTTTTTAGGCTTAAGACTATTTCTTTTAATCTATCGTAATCATGAAAATTTATGTTGATTAACATTTCTTTAATTAATATAAATGATTCTTGAATTTTGTTGTTAAATGATTTGAAATTTATGTTAAACAAATTTATCATGTTTCTTTGTATATCTTCTTCATAAGTTTCATATATGTTTAATTGTCCCAAAGTGTTTTGGATTTTATTATTTAAATCTACATAGGAATAATTTTGGGTAGATAGATCTTGAATGGCTCTTTTTAATAAAGAAAGATGCATAAAATCTTCTTTTTGTAGAAAATTTAATTTAAAAAATAGATGAACATTGAAGATATTATTGTTTTTCTTTAATTCAAACGTATGTGTTTTAAGTTCAGGAATTTCATTAAGAGTCAAATTTTTTTCAACTTCTTTTGGTAAATCCTCTATTTTTAGTAAGGGAAGCTTAGTAATGTCGGATTTAAGATCTTCCTTTTTTTGATAGTCTTTAAATTGATTATAATCTTTAGTAAATTCTGCAAATTTTTCTGGATTTTTTTTAATGTCAATTTCTCTATCCATTAATTTTTTTTCTATTTTTTCTTCCATTTCTTTAAGGACTGTATCTGATGGATTAAATTGGATCAATGTATAATGATTATTATTGAGTAAATATTTTTCTATTAAATTTTCAAAGTAAGGTTCCCCTTTCTCTAGTTTGTTTTTAATCTCGTCTAGATAGCAATTGATTTTTAAAGTTTCAGTTGGATGCATTCCATGTATCCAACCTTTAAAACTTTTTATCATTAAAGAAATAGGCCATCCTTGGCCTTTTTCTTCTTTTAATGCAAATTCGTAACCAAAGAGAATACCTTGTATTAGTTCTTCTGAAATTTTTACTTTAACAAGATTTTTAAGTTCATTAAAAACCATATTTTTAAATTCTTCCATTTTTCCTGGAATTACGTTTTGTAATCCGAATGAAAATATACACTCTTTTATGTCTGTATTGATGCCACTAACATCAGCTATTACGTCACCAATGTTACTCTTTAGCATGTTTATAGTGAATTGACAGGAGCTGTCTAGAAGAATTTCTGATAGAATTTCGAGTCCAATATTTTCTTTGATATTTTTAATATCAGTACATAACCAGTTTATTGCATATACCCCTAGTGTATTTTCAGTTTCTTTTGGGATATCAAAATTTAGTGTTTTACCTTTATTCCATCTTGTGGTTTTTTCTATATTATAATTAATATTTAATTTTTCCTTTGTATAAGGTCTAATTATATATTTTTCAATGAAATTAAGATTTTTATTAGTGTCAATATTGCCAAATAAAAATATTTTACAATTTTCTAGTGTATAGTGCTTTCTGTGAAATTCTATAAATTCTTCGTATGTAAGGTCGATGATATTGATAGGATTTCCCCCAGAATCGTATTGATAGGTCCCTTCAGAAAAAAGAGAATTGGTGGTAGTTTCGTTAATTAAAGAATTTTTGTTGGAATAATTACCTTTCATTTCATTTAAGACAATACCAGATAGTTTAAAGTTATTTGGGTTTATATTATAACCTTCTTGCATAAAGGCTTCTTTTTTAAGTAATGGATTAAAAACAGCATCGGCATATATTTTGAATAAGTTGAAATAATCTTTTTGGATTGTAGATGCTGCTGGATAGAGAGTCTTATCTGGAAATGTCATTGCATTTAAGAAAGTGTTTAGGCTTCCTTTCATCAAATAAAGAAAAGGATCTTTTATTCTATATTTATTTGATCCGCAAAAAATCGTGTGCTCTAGGATATGAGCAACCCCAGTATTATTTAGGGGAATAGTCTTGAATGCTATTCCAAAAGCATTTTCTTTAAATGTGGTATTTTTTAGTTCAAATATTTCTAGTCCACTTTCATGTTTAAAATAACACCCTTCAGTATCATATTCTTCTAGGTAAGTTTTTGAAATTAAGTTGAAAATTTTTTTTCTTTTCATTTATGATTTATTTTATCCTTGTTTTATATATTTTTGTGCTTCTTCTTCACTAAATTCGAATATATTTTCGGTATCCTTTGTGTTGTCTAAATTAAATACATAAAATGGGAATTTTATTATGATTTTTTTATTTTCAAAGTAGATCACTGCTTGCTGTAAATCAAATAGTAGTTTATTTGGGTATGTTTTTTCAATTTTTTCTTTAATCCTTTGAGTAAAGTAGGGAAATGCTTCTTCTACATTAATGATTTCATCTATATTATAAATATAATCCCCGTTATCGCTAATATAATAGCTTCTATGGTTTGTAATAGATGTATCATTAATTTTTTGAGTGGCACTTACTATTATTGTGTAAATACCATATCCATGGTAGATTTCGTAATCTATGTTTAAACTTGGTTTTTTAGAGTCTTGTTTAATATTTTGAGAAGCACTCTCTAGGTTGTTAACTATTTCATTTGAATAATTTTCAACTTCATCATTGAATGTTTTTATTTTATTGTTTTTTGTTCTGGCATCTATTACTTTGGGTATTTTAATTTTATATTTAAAAAATTCGTTTTCTTCTTCTGCTAGAATTGATTGAATTATTATTTCATCTTTTTCGTTATAGAATGTGTCAATTTCATTAAAGCTTATTTTCTTTGTTTTTTTTGTACACCCTATAAAAATCATTATTAATGATGTTAAAATGAATAATTTTTGAACTGTTGACACTTTTACCATAAAGACATTTTTCTCCGTATATTAAGTTTATTCTACTATTATTATAATTATTATATAATATTTATGATAATAATTGATGTGATTTGTTTTTCATTTTATTTTATTTGACTTCAATTATTTTTAGTTAAATCTATGTGGGAGTTCTGTGATGCTTGACTTGAAGTTTATAAGAGATAATTTAGATCTTATTCAAAAAAATATTAAAGATAGAGGGCTTGAGTTAGATATAGATCTGCTAATTTCTCTTGATGATGAGCGCAAAAAACTTGTTACTAAGATAGGGGAGTTAAATGCTATAAGGAATGGGAATGCTAACGCTATGAAAGGAAAAATAGATGATTCCCATAGGCATTCTTTAATAGAGACTGGAAAGGTTTTAAAGTCTGAAATTGCTATATTGGAAGAAAAATTGAGTCATATAACATCTAAACTTTTAATTGAGCACAAGCGGATTCCAAACATTTCTGCTTCTGATGTTCCTGTTGGTGATGGTGAGAATGGAAATATTGTGTTAAAAGTGTCAGGAAGTATTCCAAATTTTGATTTTAAACCAAAAGATCATTTGGAAATTGGACTTGATTTGGATCTTTTTGATTTTAAAAGGGCATGTGAGGTTAGCGGTAATAAGTTTTATTATCTTAAAAATGAAGCTGTTTTTTTAGAGCTTGCACTTATTAATTTTGCTTTAAATAAACTTAAGCTTAAGGGTTTTGATTTATTTATCACACCTGATGTTGCAAGGGAATTTATAGTTGATGGAATTGGCTTTAATCCGCGTGGCACTGAAAGTAATTTTTATAAAATTGAGGATACAGATAAATATCTTATTGGTACAGCTGAGATTACTCTTGGTGGATATTATTATAATACTATATTAGATCTTAAGTCTCCACTAAAGATGGCAGGACTTTCTCATTGTTTTCGTAAAGAAGCAGGAGCAGCTGGACAATTTTCTAAGGGACTCTTTAGGGTGCATCAATTTAGTAAAGTTGAAATGTTTTGTTTTTGTAAGAGTGAAGATTCTGCTCGTATTCATAATGAGTTTTTGGCATTAGAAGAAGAAATTTTTACTGAACTTGAGATTCCGTATAGAGTCTTAAATGTTTGTTCTTTTGATCTTGGTGCACCAGCTTATAAAAAGTACGATATTGAAGCTTGGATGCCGGGTAGGGGAGATAAGGGCGAGTATGGAGAGATTACTTCAACTTCAAACTGTACAGATTATCAGTCAAGGCGCCTTAAAATTAGATATAAGGATGATGATCAGAGTAAGTTTGTACATATGGTAAATGGTACAGCCTTAGCCTCAACAAGAACAATCATTGCTATACTTGAGAACTTTCAGGATGCAAGAGGTGGCGTACGAATACCTAAGAATTTGGTCAACTATACAGGTTTTGATTATATATCTCCTAAGAATTAGATTTTAAAGTATCTTCTCTTAAGTGTTCAATTGCGTTTAAGAGTATTTCATGATTTTTAAGATTTCTAGGAAGAGGTGCACTTAAGATTTGTCTAAATTTGCGAGCATTTTCTTTTGCAAATACTATTTTCATTATGTGTTTTAGTACGATATTAATTGAAAGGTGTTCATTATATTCTTTGATATATTCTACCATTTTTAATAATACTTCTTCTCTTGTTGGAATTTTTTCCTTTTCTTCTAAGAATTCTCTTGAAATTTTGGCAATGAAATATGGATCTTTTGCTGCAGCTCTTCCAATCATGACAGAATCCACATAAGATAGATGTGTTTTTATGTTTTTACTACTGATAATTCCTCCATTTATTTCAATAAATATATTTTTATGATCTTGTTTCAATTGGTATACAAGTTCATGTCTGAGTTTTGGAATATTTTGATTATCTTTAGGAGAATATCCATTTAGTACAGCTACTCGTGCATGCACGATAAAATTTTTTATTTCATATTCTATAATTTTTTCTACAAATTGTTTAAGTTCTCTATAGTTTGTTTCATGATATTCTCTTTTATTGTATCTTATGCCTATTCTATGTTTGATTGAGATAGGTTTATTTGTGTTTTTTTTCATGGCTTGCAGGATTTTACCTACCTGGGTTGGAGTTTGCATTAAACAGGCCCCGTATTTTGCGTCTTGAATACGAGATGATGGGCAGCCAACGTTGAGATTATATTCATCAAAGTTAAATTTGTTTTCAAGGATTTCTATGGCTTTTGCGGCGTCGTTTTCACAGTTTGTTGCTATTTGAATTGCAATTGGTGAATCAGTGGGAGTTTGTTTTACAATTGTGTTTAACTTGCCCATAATAATTGATTTTGCAGAAATCATTGGGGTGTATAGAGTAACTTTTTTTGATAATAATCTTATTATATATCTAAAGTGTTCGTCAGTAATTGCTACCATTGGTGCTATTGCGATTTTTCGGTTTATTAACATGGCATAATATGTTAAAATAAATTGTTTAATTTGACAATATATTTGTTTATGGGTTTATAAAAAATTGGGAGTTGAAAATTATGTTGGCAAAAAAGTTATTATTTTTATTGCCATCTTTAGTTTTTGTGATAAATTCATTTATCATGTCTAGTGGTATAAAGAATATTGGGATAAAGAATGGAAATTACATTACTGTTAAGGGATTAAGTGAAAAAAGAGGTACTCTCAACTTCCTCAAGTTGGAATTTGTGGTATGAATTAGGTGGAAATATTATAGATGAGATTAATAAGTTAAATAATGCAAATTTTTTAGCGATAAGAGATTTTTTTGTTAGCTATGGGTTTCATGAAGATGAGATGAGCATGAAAAATATGGATTTTCATATTGCAAACTATAGTGATACTCTTTATAAGTACAATGCATATGTATCTTTAGGTATTTATACTAAAGATATTGATAAAATGGAGCAGGTAAGCAAAAATATTATTAAACTTTACAATAAAGGAGTACTCTTTACTGGTAATGGTGAACCAAGTTATTATTTTGATAAAATCAATGATGTTAAACCTGAAATGCTAGCAGATTCTATTAAAAATGTCTTGGGTGCGGCTTTGGAGTTTTTACATAATTCTGATGCTATTTTAGAAAAAATTAAGACCGTAAATCAAGGATACTTTGAATTTCTTTCAGTTGATAGAAGTTCCGAGAATCATGAGCGTTATTCAAATAAAATATTAAGGGTTGTTATTACAGTTTCTTATTATTTAGATTAAATTTGTTGAAAGGAATGGTGATGGAATTTTTGTGTTCTAATAAAGAGAGTGATTTAAAGAGAAATTTTTTTGATTTTTTTTTAAAAAATATTAGTCAAGATGATTTTACTAGTATTGGAGTTTGTGGTGGTCGAAATATTATTTCTTTTCTCAATGTCTTTGATGAACAAAATTATCCTCTTAAAAAATCTCATTTTTTTTTAGTAGATGAGCGTTGTGTTGCTTTAAATAGCGAGTACAGTAATTTTAGGCTTTTGAGAGAAGGATTTTTTTCTAAAATGATGAAGAAAAATTTAATCTGTGGTTCTAATTTTCATCCATTTATTTACAGTGAATTTGATGAAACATTGTCTATTTATAATTATAATGTTGAATTTAATTCTAGATTTACAAGATTGGATCTTAGCATTTTATCTGTTGGTGAAGATGGGCATGTTGCTTCTCTTTTTCCCTCAAGGAAACTTTTGTTTTCTGAGATGGAAGGATATCAATATGAATATGATGCACCAAAGCTTCCAAGTAAGCGAATGAGCTTAACCCCTAAGTCTTTACTTTTGTCTAAGGCTTCTGTTTTACTCTTTATTGGTTATGAAAAAAAAGGTGCTTTAGAAAATTTTTTAAGTTCGGAAGTTTCTCTAAGAGAATGTCCAGCTAAAATTTTCAAGGATCATGTTCGTTTATTGGTTCTTACAAATATTGAGGGAGTCTATGCAGGATCCTAGGCTTTCTAAATATCAGAATTCAAAAAATTTGGGAGGAAAGACCTTTAGAGAATTTGAAAAAAAAGAGTCACATAATGATTTGCCTGAAATACAAGGTTCTCTGCTTAAGTCATGGGTCAATCTGATTAAGAGGGGCAAAAAAGAGGGTTTCAGCAATTCAAGTTCTCTTAGCAAAGAAGTTGGGAAGCCAGGATTTATTCGCAAAGAGAGTAAAATATCAAAAATAGCAAAATATTTCTTAGCTATTGGTCTTGAAAAATCGTCAAAAATTATGGCTGAGCTTGATGATGCTGATATAATTGCAATTACTAGAGAAATTACGAAAATTAGATACATTACCCCTGATGATAAAAAACGAATTATTCAAGAATTTGAAAATTTAGTAAAAAGTGAGAAAAAATATTTAAAAATTGATGATAAATTTACTTATGAGTTATTAAATAAATCTTTAAGTAAGGCAAAAGCGAAAGAAATTTATAGAAAAGTTACAGGAATTGATCCGTTTTTGCCTTTTGATTACTTGTCTGGTATTGAGAATGAACAACTTTGGGTTTTAGTTAAAGATGAAAATATTCAAACACTTTTGATAATATATAATTATTTAACCAAAGAACAGAAAAAATATGTTTTTTCTATGTTGGAAAAAGATATTAAGAAACAGTTTGTTAAGGAACTTGCCAAGCCGAGACAGTTAAATATGGATATGATTGAGATTATCTCTGATAGACTCAAGAGTAGATTTGCAATACAGGGTAAACTTAAGACAGAAAAACTTGATGGTTCTAAGATACTTGTTGATATTTTGAGTTATATGGATTCTGAGGATGAAAAAAATCTTTTGAGTAATATTGATATGAAAGTTTTAAATCCTGTTAAAGATAGTGAGATTAAAGAAAAAATATTTGATATCAATGTAATACTTAGAATTACAGATAATGATATGCATAATATTTTAAGAGAATTTACAGATAACGATATTGCGATTATTATTAAAGATAAAAGTGATGAAATTAGAGATAAAATTCTTTTCAATGTTTCAAGAAGACGTAAAACTCTTATTTTAGAAGAAGAGTCTTTTTTGAAAGAGGTAAAAAAGAGAGATATAAAAGCAATGACTACGTCCTTTGTTAATTATATTAAGGAGTTAACTTTAAAGGGTGAGTTAATTATATATAGAAAAAATGAGGAGTTTGTTTAGTGAAACTTGATGAACTACGTAAAAAGTATATAGAATTTTTTAAGAGTAAGGGACATTGTGAGATTGCAGGCAAGTCTTTAATTCCTGATAATGATTCTACAGTCCTTTTTAATACAGCTGGCATGCAACCGCTTGTACCTTATCTTCTTGGAGAAATACATCCGTCTGGAGATATGTTAGTTGATGTTCAGAAATGTTTAAGAACAGGAGACATTGATGAGGTGGGAGATCTGAGTCATTTAACTTTTTTTGAAATGCTTGGAAATTGGTCTCTTGGTGCTTATTTTAAAGAACTTTCAGTAAAGTATAGTTTTGAGTTTTTAACTTCACCTGATTATTTAAATATTTCAAAAGATAGGCTTTATGTTAGTGTTTTTGAAGGTGATGAGAGTATTCCACGGGATACAAAGACAGCTAGTGTTTGGGAAAGTCTTGGAATTCCTAAAGATAGAATATTTTATCTCTCAAGAGAGCATAATTTTTGGGGACCTGTTGGAAATGTAGGGCCTTGTGGGCCGGATACTGAAATCTTTGTAGATACAGGCAAAGAGAAGTGTTCTAATGAATGTGATATTATATGTTCTTGTGGTAAATATTTTGAGATTTGGAATAATGTTTTTATGCAATATAAGAGGGATGAGAATGGAAATTATGAAGAGTTGGATCGGAAATGTGTGGATACAGGCATGGGTATTGAGAGAACAATTACATTTTTGCAGGGAAAGTCTTCAGTTTATGACACGGATGCATTTAGACCGATAATTGATAAGATTGAAAAATTTTCTGGCAAAATTTATGGACAAAATTTAGAGGATGATAAATCTATTCGAATAATTGCTGATCATATTAAGGCCAGTTGTTTTATTTTGGCTGATAATTTTGCAGTTCTTCCGTCTAATATAGGACAGGGATATGTTTTAAGGAGAATCATTAGGAGAGCTATTAGATATGCAAAAAAACTTGGGATGGAATCTCATGTTTTAGTAAATCTTGTTGATCCTGTTGAAGAGATTTATAAATCTTTTTATAAAGAATTAACAGAAAAGAAGGATTTTATTAAGGCTGAGTTAAATACAGAGGAAGAAAGATTTTTTAAAACTTTGCGTCATGGTGAACAAGAATTTATTAAATTAATTCAGCATTTATCATCGAAATTAATTCCTGGTGAGATTGCTTTTAAACTTTATGATACTTATGGTTTTCCTTATGAAATAACGGAAGAACTTGCAACTGAACATGGATTTAGTATAGATAAGACAGGCTTTGAAGAGCATTTTAGGAAGCATCAAAAGGTTTCTAAGAAAGGAGGTGATAAAGTCTTTAAAGGGGGACTTGCAGATTGTACATATGAGACTATCAAGTTACATACAGCCACTCATTTGCTTCATAAGGCACTTCAATTAGTCTTAGGTGATCATGTGAGGCAAAAAGGTAGTAATATTACTGCTGAGAGACTAAGGTTTGATTTTAGTCATCCTTATAAAATGATGGATGATGAGATAAAAAGAGTTGAAGATATGGTTAATTTACAGATAAAAAATAAATTATCTGTAAAGCGAACTGTAATGAGTCTGGATGATGCCTTGGCTAAGGGTGCTATGGCTCTATTTGGTGAGAAATATGAAGAGATTGTGAGTGTGTATGAAATTGATGGTTTTTCAATTGAAGTTTGTGGTGGTCCCCATGTTAAGAACACTGATGAACTTGGGATTTTTAAGATACAAAAGGAACAGGCTTCATCATCAGGGGTAAGGAGAATAAGAGGCATTTTGATCAATTAATATTGGAGGATACTTTATGTTTAAACATTTAGGCGATTATTTATTAACTTTACATCCTATTTTTTTAGGATTTTTAGGTTCTACTTTTACTTGGTTTACCACAGCTTTTGGGGCGGCTGCTGTTTTTTGTTTCAGAAAAGTAAACAATAAAATAATGGATGCCATGCTTGGCTTTTCAGCAGGAATTATGATTGCTGCTAGTTTTTTTTCGCTTATTAAACCAGCAATAGAGATGGCGGAAGAGCTTGGTTATATTGCATGGATGCCAGCAGTTTTTG
This sequence comes from Borrelia puertoricensis, assembly GCF_023035875.1. Taxonomy (NCBI): domain Bacteria; kingdom Pseudomonadati; phylum Spirochaetota; class Spirochaetia; order Spirochaetales; family Borreliaceae; genus Borrelia; species Borrelia puertoricensis. Next base: position 223,298 of record NZ_CP075379.1, on the reverse strand, counting down.
GTTTCCTATTAGGAGCATTTTTTATATATATTGTGGATGTATTTGTGCCAGATCTTGATAAACTAGCATTTATTGATGAAGATTTAACAAGACATGGTAAAAAGGATTTTTTGCTTTTTACGGCTGTTACGTTGCATAATTTTCCGGAAGGACTTGCTGTTGGTGTTGCTTTTGGAGCTTTAGCTTCTTCTCCTGACATTCATACTTTAGTTGGAGCTATGATTCTTACATTAGGAATCGGTATTCAAAATATGCCAGAAGGTGCAGCAATTTCTTTGCCTTTAAGGAGAGGTAATGTTCCTTTATGGAAGTGTTTTAATTATGGTCAGATGTCAGGTTTGGTAGAAATTGTTGGAGGATTTTTAGGATCTTATGCAGTTTATACTTTTACTAGGATTTTACCTTTTGCTTTATCTTTTTCTGCAGGGGCAATGATTTATGTTTCAATTGAACAATTAATACCTGAAGCTAAGAGAAAAGATATTGACAATAAGATTCCAACCATATTTGGAGTTGTTGGATTTGCTTTAATGATGTTCCTTGATGTGTCTTTGGGGTAATTAGCCAAACTTGCCAGTAATATATTCTTCTGTCTTAATATTTTTAGGATTGAAAAATAATTCATCTGTTTGGCTTTCTTCTTCAATATAGCCATTTAGGAAGAATGCAGTTCGATCAGATATCCGTCCAGCTTGTTGCATATTATGAGTTACAATTATGATTGTGTAGCTTTCTTTTAAATTTATTATTAGTTCTTCAATTTTTCCTGTTGAGATTGGATCAAGAGCAGAAGTAGGCTCATCCATTAATATTACATTTGGTTCGATTGCAAGAGTTCTTGCAATGCAGAGTCTTTGTTGTTGTCCCCCTGAAAGGCTTAAGGCATTTCTGTTAAGTTTATCTTTTACTTCATTCCATAGTGCAGATTTTATTAGAGATTTTTCAACTATCTCATCAAGTTTTTTTTTATCTTTAATTCCATGAATTTTAGGTCCATAACTTATGTTGTCATAAACTGACATTAAAAATGGATTAGGAGTTTGAAAAACCATTCCAATTTTTCTCCTAAGTTCTAGTACATCAAAATTGTTTGAGTAAATACTTTTATCTTCATACATAACTTTTCCTTCTATTTTAACTCCTTCCACAAGATCATTCATTCTGTTAAGCGTTCTAAGAAATGTTGATTTTCCACAACCTGATGGACCTATTAAGGCTGTGATGCTATTTCTTAGTATTGATATGTTAATATTATTTAATGCTTTAAAATCTGTATAAAATAAGTTTAGATTTTCTGTTTTAATAATTGCTTTGTCTTGGCTCATTTACTTAATCCTATATAATTTATTGATTAGAAATTTTGATGTTAAATTCATTAAAAGTATCATTATTATAAGTATTGATGCTGTTGCAAAACCTTTGTCTAAATATCCTTCTTGAAATAATAATAGTAGATGTACAGTTAAACTTCTTGAAGGTTCATTTAGGGAACTTGCAAGTCCTAAATTTGTCCCCATTGTAAAAAGGAGTACAGCAGTTTCTCCAAGAGCACGTCCTATTGCAAGCACTATCCCTGTCAATATGCCTGGACTAGAAGCGGGTAGTAAAATTTTGATTATAGTTTCTGTTTTATTGGCACCTAGAGCAACTGAGGCATATTTGTATGATTTAGGAATTGATTTTAGTGCTTCCTCAGTTGTTTTAATAATCATTGGTAAGATCATTAAAGAACTTGTTATTGCTCCTGAGAGTATTCCCATGCCAAAGATTGGCACAAAAAAGATAAGTCCAAAGAGTCCAAAAATGATAGCAGGGATGGATGATAAGATATCAACACTCATGGATACTGTTTTATAAAATATTTTATTTGCAGTATATTCTGCAAGCATTATTCCCGTACCAATTCCTATTGAAATTGATATTATTGCTGTTAATATTATGACGTAAAATGTGTTGAGGATTAAATAAGAAATGCCCCCGTATTTTCCAGAATTTCTTGGAGTAGATAATATGAAATTTAAGTTTAAAGGCATTTCTTTTTTCATATAGTATAATTTGAGAAAAGGAGCATCACTTTTATAGAAAGAATGCCAAGGCACAACTGCAATTGTGCCTTCATGTTCTTCTACTGTTTTTATTGCATTTTGATCATAATCTGAGTATTTTATGATATTTAATTTAATATTTTTAGATATTAAGTCATTCCAGTCTTTCTTTTCTATGAGTAATTTTTTAATCTGATTAAGACTTAGTATGTTAATAATTTCATTTTCACTTTTTTGTAGTGTTTTTTTGCCTACTAAAATAGACATGGATTTGATTTTTAGGGATTTAATTTCTGAATATTTTTTAAAATCTAATTTTTCAAGCTCTTCTTTTGTTAAGTAACCAATAGCCCCTGTTGTTTTATTGACAGTTTCTATTATCTTTTCAGTTGATTCTACAAGCTTTATATACCTGTTATTAAATTTATTGTCTTTGGTAAAAGTTTGTAGCATGACTGTACTTGCAAGATTTGACTGTGAACTTGCAATTGGAACTATGTCAATACTTTGATCTGATATGCTTCCCCAATGTGAAATTTTATTATTGTATATATTGTAGATATCTTGCGTAGTAATTTCTTCCACTTTTATGCTTTTATTAATAATAAATGCAATTTTGATTATTTTGTTTTTCAATGTGGATGGTAAAAAGTGTTTTGTTTCATCTAAAAATAATGTTTGTTTTTTGCTTGTAAAGAATAGTGAATTGTATACTATATACGATATTAGAAAAAATAGTAGTGTTATTAAAAAATAAGAAATGAATCTGATTATGCAAAATGAAATTTTATTGAATAATTTATTTGTTTGAATTGTATTCACTTGATTTTTAGCCTTTTAGATGAAGATAAAATAAAGTGTTTAATTGAATTTATTATTATGACTAATAATAGCAAAACCAAAGCTGTAGAAAATAAGGCTTCTTTGTGTGTTCCAGATGCATATCCCATATCTATTGCAATGTTTACCGTTAGTGTTCTAATAGGTGAGAATATATTTTGTATAAATAGAGGTGAACCCCCACCAACCATTAAAACTGCTATTGTCTCACCAATAGCTCTTCCAATTGCTAGTATTACTCCTGCTAAAATTCCTTTTCCAGCTGAAGGAATCATCACTTTATATATTGTTTGCCAGTCTGTTGCAGCTAGTGCAAGAGATGCTAGTTTATATGATTTTGGAACAGCTTTAAGTGATGTGTATGAGACGCTAATTATTGTTGGGAGTATCATTATGCTTAGAACTATTACTGAGGTTATTAAATTATATCCTAAGTTATCTTCTCTTCTGAAAGTGTTCTTTATAAGGGTTGCTATAAATGTGCTTCCAAAAAACCCATATACTACGCTTGGTATTCCTGCTAAGAGTTCTATTATTGTTTGTAATGTTTTTTGGTAAATGCCTTTGGTTTTCTCAGACAGGTAAATTGCAAAACCAAGTCCAATTGGTAGTGCAATTAGAACTGAAAAAAATGTTGTTAAAGCTGAATTTATAATAAAAGATAAAATTCCGTAAGATTTTTGTAGTCTGCTAGTAGGATCCCAATTTGTGCTGAATAGAAAATTAAAAATTTTGATTTTATTATTAAGCAAGGGTGCTATTCCATTTTTAATTATAAATAAGATTAATAGTAATATTGTCAAGGTACTAATTGTTGCGGATGTAAAAATAAAACAGTTGAAAGCCAATCTAACAATATTTCTTTTTGTCTTTAAAGTTAATTTCATGCCTTAAAAGAGTTCCCCTATAGAAATCGAATTTTGTTAAATTTATATTTAACTTAAATTCTTAAGACAATTTTGTCATGGTTTTAGTTATTTTCAGTTGTATGAACCTTTATGAACCCTTGTTCTTCAACAATATCTTGTCCATTTGGACTTAGCATAAAGTTAATAAAATCAAGTATATTCTGATTCTCAGAAATACTGTTTGTGATCGCTATTAGCCTTCTTTTTATATTATATTTGTCCTTTGTTATTGTTTCTTTTGTAGGATATATGTTATTTATTGAGAGTGTATGTAGACCTTTTTCTATTGCACCTCTTGCATATCCAAAACTAATGTAACCAATTGAGTGGGGCGTGAGACTTATTTTTTCAATTACTTCACCATTGGATTTGACCATAATACTATCTTGTCTGAATTGAGCTTCCTCAGGATTTTTTAATATTTTATCAAGAACCAGTTCTCTTATAGATGAATGAGAGCCTGATGATGAATCTCGATTTATGAAATTAATTTTAGCATCATGTCCACCGACTTGTTGCCAATTTCTAATATTTCCGTTAAGTATTTTTACTAAGTTTTCTTCTGTAATATTTGTGATTTTGACATCAGGGCTTGTAATGAATATTAAAGCGTCATAAGCAATAATTGTGATTTTTGCTCCTTGAGCTATTTCTTCTTCAGTTGCGTCTCTTGAAGAAATTGCCATTTTATAAATACCATCGAATAATCCTTTAATGCCAACACTACTGCCTTGTGCATCATAAGTGACTTTGAGTTGATTATTTATTTTTTGGTATCGTAGGATCATTTCGTCCATAATAGAGGTTGTCGAGGTAGATCCACCAATTGCGATGACATTTTCTTTATCTTTGTTTGTACAATTGCTAAATAAAAAAGTTAGTGAGATAGCAAAGAGCACTTTGATAGCCTGCATTAAATTAACTCCTTTTACAACTATATATAATATCATTAATCTTAGATAAGTCAATGAATAGTAAATATTTTGATTTTTTGATATAAGTTATTATATACATTAAAAATTTGAGGTATTAGATGGGTACGATTAAATCGGGAGATATTGAAAAAGGTACTTTTTTGCTTTTTAAAGGCATGCCACATATTGTTCTTGAGAGAGAGTTTTCAAAAATGGGTAGGGGAGGTTCTATTGTAAGATTGAAGCTTAAAAATCTTAAAAACAAGTCTGTTGTTAAGGAAACTTTAAAGGGTGCTGATACAGTAGAAGAAATTGAAGTGTTAGAAGTTGGTTCTCAGTATCTTTATAAAGAGAATGAAAATCTTATTTTTATGGATCTAGAAACTTATGAGCAATTTGATGTGAACTTAAGAGGGATTTCGAACATTGAGGACAAGGTTCTGTTTTTGCAAGAAGCTGAGATTTATTCTCTTATTAAATGGGATAATGAAGTTATTGATCTTAAATTGCCTCCAAAAGTTGCCTTTGAGGTTGTAGATGCTGAGATTGCTGTGAAAGGAGATACTGTAACTAATGCAATGAAGAATGTTACCCTTCATACGGGATTGGTGGTAAAAGTACCTCTTTTTATTAATGTTGGAGATAAAATTTTAGTTAATTCCGAAACTAAAGAGTATGCTGAAAGAGTTAAAGAATAACATATTGTTATTATTTTTTATTTTTTTTTGTTCCTGTGAGATGAACTATCCTGATATAAGGGAAGTTGATTATGTGATTAATTATTATTTCGCTAAAGATAAATTCGATTATTTTATGACTTTTGATTTTGCCGTTAAAGTTTTAAATTCTAATGATGTGATCAAATTTTTTGTTGAAAACATGGATAGTAAGGAGTTTATTGAAGTAGCTAAGGATAAATATACTTCTTCTTTTATAGATTCTGTTCTTGGGAAAAACGTTCTTTATTGTAAAGATTTAAGGTTTAATGTTTTTGATAAGAGTTTTGAAAATTTTGTGGCACAAGTTCATCTTATTGATTCTGGAATGAGGGTATATAGTAGAGATATTGTCATAAGTTTAAGCTTGTCGGAAGAAGAATTGACTTTAATTCATTATTATATGTATAACTCAAAAGATAAGCTTAAGTTAAATGAAATTAGTGGTAATAATTTATATTTGATTAAGACTCCTAAGGATGAAATTGATTTTTTCTATTCAATTGTTAAGATCGAAGATTTAATGAACATTCAGCTAGATGATGATAACTTGGATGCTTATTTAGGGTTTTATTACTTGGGGAAGAATTCTAATTTATTTTTTAAATTAAACTAGTTTGGGCCTACCAGGACTTGAACCTGGGACCACCCGATTATGAGTCGGGTGCTCTAACCAACTGAGCTATAGGCCCCATATAAGTAAAGATAAGCTAAAAAAGTTCTTAAAAGTGATTAAACATTTTTAATGCCAATTAAAGCTTAGAAATACCTTAGATCATTATATTGATTTTTTATTGATTGTCAAGTTCGTCAATTTCATTTTGTATGATTTCTATTTTTGAATTTAATTCGTTTAATTTGGCCTCAATTGATTCTTTATTTTTGATGAGTTGTTGCATTTTTGATTTCACTTTTACAATTTCATCTATTTTTATTGCTTTTATCAAATCTGTGTTCAACTTGGATATCTGTTGATTTAGATTTTTTATTGTTTCTAACAATGAATTAATTGTTACGGTTTTATTTAATCCCTTTTCTGTTTTTGATATCTCAACAAATTCTTCGGCAATTTTTTTTAAAATTAATTCTTTATTTGTTTGAACAGCGTTAATAGTACATTCTATTTTATTTTTACTATTAATGTTATCTTTTATACTTTTATGTTTTATTTCATTGTTTATTTTTACGATTTCTGTTTGAATTTCATTCATTAACCTATATTCTTCAACGATTGCTTTGCTTAAGTCTTTGTTTCCTATAAATTCATCAATTAAATTTTCTAGATTGTCTGAAAATAAATGTTCTTTTAATATTTTTTTCTCGAATTCTTTTGATATTTTTTCTATGTTTATTTTATTTATGATGTCTTTTAGTATTAGTTTAATGTTTATGATAAGTTTTTTGAAGAAATTAATTTTTTCATTGAGTTTTGTTATTTCTGTTGTTTTATATTTATACTTTTCAAGTGTTGATTTGGTAAAATTCATTTTGTATTCTAAAATTGCTGAAAGATTATTTGGATATTTGTTTATTATTATTTCAGTAATTTTTTTAAGTTTTTTTTCATGTGCTTTGAAGATGTGTTTTTTGCTTTCTCTATAGTCTTTGACCTTTTTATATAATTCTTTTAGTTTACTCTCATTATCTTCTATTTTATTTAGGCTTGCTTTAAGCTGAGATATTTCTTTTTCAATTAATTTTAAAGATGTGTAAGATTTTAATTTTTTAAGTTCTATTACGTTGCTGTGTTTAAGTGCTTTGCCAAGTTCAACTAGTTTTTTATCTCTTTGTGTGATCATTTCTTGAATTTTGGATTTAATATCTTTTATCATAAGCGGCTTTCATGTTCATTTTATTTTCTGTTAACATTTTTTTCAAGCTCAAATTTGGAAATTTTATGGTAAATTTTTCTTCCATGTGGGCAGTATTTTAGTTTGAGATTGAAAAATTCATTTATTAAAAATTGACTAAATTCAGAACTTATTGTATCATTGCATTTAATAGCTTGTCTACATGCAATGGTTGCATATAAATCAGTTTGCAGCGAATCAATTGTTTTACTTTTTCTTGTTTTAAAAAATTGAATGATAAGATTTTCATATTTGTTGCAGATATTGGGAATTGATTCGAGTTGGTAGGTTTGTTCCTTTATTTTGGTAACTATGATATCTAATTTTTTATATTCTTCCAATTCACTTGCTAATATTTTATCTGTATCTTCACAGTCTACTTGAAATTCAATCGGTATTAGAAGTTTTTGAGTAATTTTTTCTGAATTTATTAAAGTTTGATATATGATTTTTTCGTGAAGTGCATGCTGATCTATGAAGAAAACCTCATTATCTTTTTCTACTATTAAAAATTCTGAAAATAGTTGTCCCCTATATTTAAATTTATGTTTTGTTATTGGTTTTTGAAAATCATTTGGCATTGTAGAAGTTTCTAGGAGAATATTTTGGATGTAGCTTTTGAATGATGGTTTATCTTTTTGAATTGGGTTTTGACTTTCAAATTTTACCTTATCTTCTATTATGTTTGTTATTTTATTGTTTTTAGGTTTATCTAGAATCAATGATTCGTTTTGTATGATTTCATAAGCTTGAAAATTTGAATTTGTTAGATCATCTTCAGGGTGTAATAGATGAGTGTCATTTGTTATTTGCCTTTTGATTATTATGTTATGGTAATCTTGTAAAATTTCTTTTCGTTCTCTGTCAAAAAATTCGTTAATATTGCTTGAAACTTGCTTAGGAAGAAATGGTAAGTTGAAAAATCTTACTTCTTTTTTTTGAGGATGTATATTAAAATCGACGTATCTGGGATCTATTTCTAGAAATAAATAACATATTGGGAAATTTCTATTAGTGAGTATTCTGCTATGTCCATCAATTATTGCTTCAGATAGATTGTGCTCTTCAACAGGTCTTCTATTTAGGAATATTTTTATGTTTCGTCTGTCTCTTCTTGAGAAGTTGGGTGGAGCAAAAAAGATTTTCATTTGTACATTTTCATATTCTGTTTCTATTTTCCCAAATTTATTGTTTTCTATTATTTCTCCATATACACTCTGAACTCTATTTATTAAGCTTTCTTTAAAGTAAACTTTTCTTAGTTCATTGTTTAGACTTAATTTAAAGTCAATGCCAGGATGAGTAACAGCCTTTTCTTCAAAGACTTTTAAACACATTTTTGTTTCGATAGAGTCTTTTTTTAAGAATCTTTTTCTTGCTGGGAAATTGTGGAATAGATTCGTAACATCTACTATTGTTCCATTTATTGCGGATTGTTTTTTAAAATATTTTTCAGTTCCGTTTTCAACTTCAATTTGGTAGCTGTCTTCTCCTGTAGTTGAACTTGTGATTGTTAAATTTGAACAGATGGCAATACTTGAGAGAGCTTCCCCTCTAAATCCTAGTGTTTGGATTTTTTCAAGGTCTTTCTCTTCATTTATTTTTGAAGTGGTATGGGATAGGTAACATATTTTTAAATCTTCTTTGCTTATTCCGCTACCATTGTCTGTTATTAGTATTCTTCGAATCCCACCTTCTTCAAGAAAAACCTCAATTTTATCTGCTCCGGAATCTATTGAATTGTCAAGTAATTCTCTTAAAATTGAACAAGGTCTATCTATTGCTTCTCCTGCTGCTATTTTTTGTACTAGACTTCTATCTAAAAATTTTATTTTATTCATTTGCCTATAATTTTTATTATTGTTTTATTTTGTTTGTAATTGGGAAATTTGTTGATAACTTCTTTAAGTATTTTATCATTCCCATTATCATTATATTCTATTATGCCTAATGCATGTAGAGCTTCTGGGTTGTTTGGATTTATTTTAATGTATTCTTTTAATTTTTCCATAGCTCTTTTATTATCTTTAATAGCAATCAAGGCAGTTGCAAGATTGTATTTTGCTTCAAGACTTGAGTGAGCTTCTGCTTTTTGAAAAATTTCTATTGCTTTTTGATAGTTTCCTTGATTTTTATAAAGTATGCCAAGATTGTTTAGTGCTAATAAATGATTTTTATTGCTAATTTTCTCAAGAGTTTCAATTGCTTTTGGTTCATTGCCTGATTTTTCGTATGCTCTTGCTAGATTGATATGAGCCGTAATATTTTCAGAATTTTTTAAAATTACACTATTGTAGAGTGGTATTGCTTCATTATAATTTTCTTTAGTCAAATAAATAGATGCTTTTAAATATAAGTACTCAGATTTTTCTGGATTTATGTCAAGGGCTTTATTGATACTTATTAGTGATTCATTAAGATTATCATTTTCAAATTTTGCTATTGCTAGATTATAAAACATAATATCGTTTTTTTCTTTTATCGAAGTACTTGCTTTGTCTAGATATTTTTCGCTGTTTTTAAAATCCCCAATATAGTTTGCAATAATTCCTGTTTTTAAAGCGTAATGAGGATTTTTTGTAATCTCATAAGCTTTTTTGAAACTTAAAAAAGCATTTTGTTTGTCATTGTTTTGTTCTTCTGCTATTCCTTTTTTATAGTAGGCAGTATCATAATTTGGGTCGATTGTAATTGCCTTTTTGAAAGCTTCAATTGCTTGTTTTGGTTTATTTGACAATATTAAGCTTGTTCCTTTATTTGTATATGCTTTTTTATGCTTTGGATTTAATGATATTGTTTTATCAAATGCTTTTATTGATTCTTCATATTTTTTAAGTTTAAATTTCATTATTCCGACTTTGTAGTGATCTTCTGCTTTGTTTGTAATATTTGCAATTTTTTCATAAATTTCTTCGGCTTTTTTGAAATCTTTTTGTTCTTCATTTGTTGATGCTAGCATTTTAAGAGATTGTAATTCTATTGAGGTTTGACTAATATGGTTTGCATGTATTTTAGGTTCTTCTTTCATTTTTATTTGATTATCTGTTAAGTGATCTTTTATAGGGAATTTTTCTTCTTTGGGTTGTTTTTGCTTTAAAAGCTCCTTTTTGGAAGGAGCTTTTTCTATACTTATTGAATTTGGCTCTATATCTTGTTTTATTAATCTAATTAAGAGATTGGCCGCTTCTTGGGTTTGTAGTTTATCAATTAAGTCATTAACTTTATTGAATTTGTAACTCAATCCTTTTTTAATAAGTTCATTAAGTCTTTCTTTGGCAAGTGAGGGATTCCCGGTATTAATGTTATCTAATATTTCATAGAGTACTTTTTTTATTACATAACTATAAGGTCTCTCTATTTTTTCGATTATTTGATTTTTATGAGCATCTTTTGTGTTTGGGGTCTCTTTTTTATTTTTTGGTTTGATAGAGGGAGAAATTTCTACAACTTTGTCAATTTGTTTTGTTTTATTTTCCCTAGAGCCATCTGTATTCTTTTTTATAGGTTTATCTTCATTTTGTTCGTGTGTTTTTATGACTTGTTTTGTAGTGTTGAACTGAGTGGGCTTGGTTTGATTTAATTCTTTGTTGAGATTTTCTTTTAGTTTTTTTAAGTTAAATAGATTTTTTTTATTCTCAATAGATTTATCGTTGTTTGGACTTGATTCTTGTTGTTTTGCTATTTTATTTATGTTTTTTCTTAAGTTCTCAGGTATTGTGTTTTGATTAAATTCTAAAATGTCTTCGTTTTCAATTCCAGTATCATCTTTCCTATCAGCGTAATTTTCTATTTTTGTAGTATCTTTTATATATCTATTGTTAAAAGCAATTTCAGAATTTTCATTGTTAATAGGTATTGATTGTTGTTTTCCTTGTATTTTATCTAATATTTGATTAGCCGTATCTTTTTGTAAATCTTTTGATTCAAAAGGACTGTTATTTGCAAGTTCGGAAAGAGTGTTTTCAAGCATTGCAATATCTGCATTGTGCGGGTATTTATCTTTTAGAATTTTTGTTATTGAGTGTGCTTTTTTATAATTTCTGTCCATAACGCTGTTTTTTACTTCATTTAGCATTATTTCTTGATTGTTTTTATTTAGGCGTTCTTTATATACGTAATAACCAAGTCCTCCAAATGAAGCAATAAGTAATATTATTAAAATTATTAGTATGGGTAAATTTTTTCTTTTATTCATCTATATTCAACTCCTCTTGCCAATTAATTTTGTCTAGTTCAATTAAAAAATCTGTTTTTAAATTATCTTCAAATTTGTTTTTTAACATTGTTTTTTTCTTTTCATGTTCTTGTTTGTTATCTTTATCATTTTTGCTCATATGTTCTTGTTTGTTATCTTTATCATTTTTACTCATATGTTCTTGTTTGTTATCTTTATCATTTTTACTCATATGTTCTTGTTTATTATCTTTATCATTTTTACTCATATGTTCTTGTTTATTATCTTTATCATTTTTACTCATATGTTCTTGTTTGTTATCTTTATCATTTTTACTCATATGTTCTTGTTTGTTATCTTTATCATTTTTGCTCATATGTTCTTGTTTGTTATCTTTATCATTTTTACTCATATGTTCTTGTTTGTTATCTTTATCATTTTTACTCATATGTTCTTGTTTGTTATCTTTATCATTTTTACTCATATGTTCTTGTTTATTATCTTTATCATTTTTACTCATATGTTCTTGTTTGTTATCTTTATCATTTTTGCTCATATGTTCTTGTTTGTTATCTTTATCATTTTTGCTCATATGTTCTTGTTTGTTATCTTTATCATTTTTGCTCATATGTTCTTGTTTGTTACCTTTATCGTTTTTACTCATATGTTCTTGTTTGTTATCTTTATCATTTTTGCTCATATGTTCTTGTTTGTTATCTTTATCATTTTTGCTCATATGTTCTTGTTTGTTATCTTTATCATTTTTACTCATATGTTCTTGTTTATTATCTTTATCATTTTTACTCATATGTTCTTGTTTATTATCTTTATCATTTTTACTCATATGTTCTTGTTTGTTATCTTTATCATTTTTGCTCATATGTTCTTGTTTGTTATCTTTATCATTTTTGCTCATATGTTCTTGTTTGTTATCTTTATCATTTTTGCTCATATGTTCTTGTTTGTTATCTTTATCATTTTGCTGTTCTGTGGCAATGTATTCATTTCTGTTTTTAAGACTTTTGTCAAGTTCTTCAAGAGCGGCTTTTTTATTTCTTAACAGAGCGATCATGTGGAGAATAGCATTTTTTTTTTCACTTTCATATCTTAATGTAATAAATTGTGAATAATCATGGATTGCCATAGTGTATGAATCCCATGCATTTTTGTAATTTTTTTCCTTAAAATTAATTTTTCCTTGTTCAACATAAGAATTTGCTCTGTTAAGAAGTGCTTTGTCATAATTGGGCATATTTTTAACTGAATTGGAATAATATTTGATTGCTAGGTTGTAATAACCCTCACCTCGTTTGAACATTATGTTACCCAGTTCAAAATATAACTTATAATCAATGTCTCCTCCTATTGCAATTCCATCAAGCAGAGCTCCTTCTGCTTCTGTTAGTTGATTATTTTCTCTATAGGCTATTGCTAGAAAATAGTAGCCGTTTTGTACTTTTGGATATTTCTGAATGGCTTCACTTAGGATTTTTATTGCTTGTGAATAATTTTTATTTTTTATCTCTTCTTGTCCAATTCTAATTAATCTTTGAGAGTATGCCAAATCTGAATTAAGTAATAAAATAAGCAAGACAATCAGCTTTTTAAGCAATAATAAACATTTATTCATATCTTTTATAAGTACTATTTTATTACTTTAAAGTAAATATTTCTATATTTCATAGTGCCTTAAAATCAAATTTATTTTATTCTTTAGTTAAAAATGTAATAAATTTCATTATTTCTTCTTTTTTTTCGGATGATATTGTTTTTTCTTCTTTTAATGCATTTGGTTTGGAATAACAAATAATATAGCATATGGCAGGTAGTAATGTTTCAATTTTAAATTCTTCTAGTTTAAGTAGCAATGCTAGTTTAATGTTTTTATGTAATATTTTAAGTACTCTTGTTCTTAAAATTAATGATTTGACAAAAATGTATGATTTACGATAATTTAATCTGTAAGGACTTATTTCTTGCATTTTTATTATTTCTTGAGGTATTGAAATTTTATCTTTATCGAGGTGTATCATTATTTCTGATATGAATTCAAAATGTTTTTTATCAATATTTGGATAAAAGGATAAAAAATATACAAATATTTGATTTTGAATTTCAAGTTTTTTGTTCTCAAAAAAGTTTTTTATATCTTTTGAGAATTTTGCTTTGTCATTTTTATCTGCGTAAATATAAAATGCAATCCATCCGTATGTATCTATTTTTGTTGAGTTGTTTTTTATATAATTTATTACATTTTGTAAAAATATTCTTTTTATATTTTTATTTTGAAATATTTTTGAATTTTTGTATGGATTGAAGTTCATTTTTTCAAAAGATACAAAAAATTCTTCTGCTTTAAATTTTGCTATGATGATATCTTTGATATTTAAACTTAGGTTGAGCAGTTTATGTGTTTCAAGATATTCAATTGCAAAGATGAAATCTTCCCATTCATTTGGTACTTTGTTTTTAAAAAACCATTCTAGATATTGTTTTATTGCAGTTTTTTCGAGTGAAAATAAATAAGTTTTTAAAGTGTTTTGAAAATCTTTAGGGGTATATTTCATAAATTCACTAAAAAAATAGTTGAAATTAGAATTTTTATTTGATCCTTTATAAAAAATTTCATTAAGACTGAAAGTTTTAATTGTTTTTAGGTATTTTAGGATCTCATCATACTTGAGAGTTAAAACTTCATCTATTATGTATTTGTAATGTTTTGTTAAGATTTTATTGAAAAGTGATTTGGATAAACATCCTACTGGCCAGTAGGTTAATATGAGTAATTTTTTTAGTTTTATTACTCTACTTTGTTTTTTTCCTAAACTTGATTTAAATAATCTTTGAAATGATTGATTATATTTTAGTATGCCTTTAATTTTTTCCTTGTTTCTATGTTTTACAGCTATTAATATGTCTATTGTTGGTTCTAGATTTTCTATTTTTAAGTTACTAGAGAAATTTAATATTAATTGTTTATATAATTCTTTTTTTTCTTGTGTGTATTTGCTATTATTTTGTATTTCAATTATTTTTAAAAAGTTGGTGGAATTTAATTTATATGTTATCCCAGATCTTTTACTGATAAGATTTGTTTCTTTTTTTATTTGTAATGAATTTTTTTCTCTAATTATTTCTAGTATCCAATTTTTTATTTTTTTGTCTTGTATTTTTTCATAATAATATTCTTCAAGTGTGATATTGATTTTGTTTTTTTTAAGTTCATAATCTTGACTTATTTTTATAAGATTTTGAATTTCTTCTTCATTGAGCTTGTAAAGTTTTGATAAAATGCTATATTTTAAAATTTTTTCTTCTATGTTTATATTTATATATTTTTTTAATATGCTAAGAGAATTATAAAATTCTTGATATTTTGGTACTATCTTCATTTAGTTCCTTAGTGAATCTTTAATGATTTGTAGTAATTTATCATCACGTTTTGCAATTTTGATTATCGCTTCTAAATATCCCCCAATATCGCCTATATCAAGTCTTTCACCTTCTATTTCTTTGTATAATACTTTGTTCTCAGACATGAGTTTTCTTAAGGCATAAATATGATGATATTCTCCTTTTTGGTGAATTTTAAAACCTTCTTCTAAAAATTTGAAAAATTCATGGGTATATAAGAATCTTCCGATAGATGCTTTGTTGCTTGGTTCTTTTCCAATTTCTGGCTTCTCTACTATGTCTTTGACATGAATATTGTCTTTATTTAATTTTATTACTCCATATCTGTTAATGTCTTTAGGATTTTCAATAACAGATAATATGTTTTTTCCAGTTTTTTTATGCAATTCTATTAATTGTGTTGTTAAGGATGGTGATCCAACATGTAAATCGTCAGGGTATGCGACTATTACATTTTCAGTTCCTATCCAGGGTTTTGCATGCAGTAGAGCATGACCTGTGCCCATCATTTCATTTTGCCTTATAAAGCTAACATTAATGTCTTTAAGTTTGATTTTTTCTAGCAAGTCTTTTTTACATTCTTTGGTAAATACAATTTCGAGTTCAATTTCTCTATCAAAATAATTGTCTAAAACACTTTTTCTTCTTGAAGTTATTATTAGTATTTCTTTGATTCCAGAACTAGTAAATTCTTCAATAATGTAATCAATTGATGGTTTGTTTAAAATTGGCAGCATTTCTTTTGGAATAGTTTTTGTTATGGGTAAGAACCTTGTTCCATATCCCGCAGCTAAAATAATACCTTTCATGTTTTTTCTCTCTTAATTAAAATTATATCAAAATTTAAATTGTAAATATTTAATTTTTTTTGGAAATGATTTAAAATCTATTTTTATGCATGTAAGTGCAGGTAAATATAAGGGATGGAAGGTTGATTTTCCTAAAATAGTTGGTGTGCGTCCTGTGATGGCTATTGTTAGAGAAGCATTTTTTTCCATTTTTTTAAATCAGATTTTAGGATCAAATTTTCTTGATGTATTTGCAGGGACGGGAATAATGTCTCTTGAAGCTCTAAGTAGGGGAGCTAATCTTGCTCATCTTGTTGATTGCAATAAATTTTCTAAAAATGTTTTGATTAAGAATTTTGAAGTTGTGAATGAACCTTACAAATTTTTTTTCAGGAAGGCTGAATTATTTCTTAAAAAGAGTTATCTTTTTTATGATTTTATTTATCTTGATCCGCCTTTTGGATATTCTTTGAAAGAGAATTTACTTAAAATAATATCAGAAAATGAAAGTTTAAATAAAGATGCAAAAATTATTATTCATTATCCTTCGAGAGAAAATTTGGACAACAATATTTTAAGACTCTATAAATATGATTTTAGAAAGTATGGGGGGTCAAAACTTGATTTTTTTAAAGTTCAGTCTTATGTGTAGGCTTATTAACCTTGCATAGGAGTCAAAAGTTGAAATTCATCACTTTTAAGTTCTTCAATGTTGTGTCTTAATTCAAATTGATCTGTATTTTTGAATGGACTTGTTTTAATGTCTCCATTTTGTCCCTTTGTGATGATTTCTCTAGATTCAAGGTTTAGTAGTATATCTCCAATTTTGTAAAATTTTTCCTTGTGTTTGATAATGGACATGATGGGAAAAATACCTATTGTATACTTTAAAACAACTGCTTTAAATAAAGGTTCATTGCAATCTTTTATGTATACATCTACTATTGCTCCATAATCGAATGGTGCGAGGATTTTTAGAAAATTTTTTAGCATTTCTACGTCGAATTTTTTGTTTTTTAAGTATTCTTCTGGGTTATCTTTTGTCCAATAGTATTGTTCACTGTTTTCAGTTAAAAATTTAATAGCTTCTAAGGGATTAACGGGTTCTTTGATTATAATTGGATTAACCATTTCGTCATAAGTATCTATTATGCAAAAAATTCTAATAAGCTCATGAGTGAATTTTTTTTTGGTTGTTTCTGCACGATTTTTGATGTTAAGATAGCTTTTTTGTCCATTTATTATCATCTTTGTAATGGCAGAAATATCTTCTCTCATTCGGAATAGATTTTTAGAGATATTAATACTTTTTTCTAAAATTTCTATTTTAGACATATATTTTTCTTTTGTGTTTTTGTCTTTAAGACTGATCTTTTCTCTTATTTTTTGTAATATTGTGATATGCATAAATCCAATTGGGTGTAATAGTACTCCAAGTGCAGCTTGCAGTATAATGTCATTATCGTAGAAAAATTCTGTGAATTCTGTGTAGTGCGATTTGTAGATAAAGAATTTTGATGTTGATCGTGGAGCATCTTTGGCAGCCCTTTCTTTATTTAATTGTGCAATAGTTGTTAAAAAGTAGATCGTAGTATCAATTGCATGTATCAATATGGAGTCGCCTTCTGTTTTTATTTGTTCCCTGCAAAATTCATAATCTCTTCTAATTGAATGTAGATATAATTTTTTTATTGTTTTTGTATTGTTAAGATTGTTTTTCTCTGTGATTTTTTGGAAATCAAAATGATCATAGATTTTTAGTAATATCTTTTGAATAGATATTATTTTGTGTTTTGGTAAAATCTTAAAACTGCCCTCAATTATTTCCTTAAAATAGATAGGATCGGGTTCTTTTTCCATTAGTGTATTTAAATTAATTAATGTTTTTCTTCCAGAGATTGTAAACATTTTATCTTTTTCTGAAAATGGTTTATATATATCTTTTAATGCTTCTATTAGCTCTTCCTTTAGGAAATTTATTTCATTGTTTAGAAGTTCTTCATTAATTGTATTTATTAGTTTGTCATGTGGAATATTTTCGTAATTATTGATTACTGGTATGTGTAAAACGTTACCTTTATTTAAAAATTTGATTATTTTTTCATTTACTCTTGTACTTAATTTGGCCATATTTCCAATATTTGAAAAAATTATATCCTTTTCTGTTAAATCTTCTACTTTTTTTATTTCTTTGAAAATCATTGAGAGCCCTCTTAAAAGCTTTAAGTATTATTGTCTAAGACAATTGAATGCACGAGTTAGGAATTTTATCCTATTCTTTATCAATTGAGATGCAGCTATGCTTGTTATATAATCTTATATAGCCTCTTAACAGCTGATACCTAAAGTTTATCCTTCCTTTTTTTAAGTGGGCTGCATTGTATAGACAAAATCTTTTAACTTATATTGCCACCGAGGAGAATCGAACTCCTGACACAAGGATTTTCAGTCCTCTGCTCTACCAACTGAGCTACAGCGGCTAAAATTTTTGACATTGTAATTTTTTATTAACAGAAGTTATTTTTTCATAAACAAAGTTTTTTGTCAATAAAAAATTATTTGTAATTTTTTGGGTGAGTAATTTTTTTGTCAATTTTAGTTATTATCAAACATAGTAAATACTAGTTTTCAGTCTTTGGGACATTATAATAAAGTATATGATAAAGATAATTGTATATTTTATGGTGATAATTATTGTTTTAACTTTTACAGTGTTTTTACTAAAATTTGTTATTTGTGAAATTATCTTTACTTTTTAGTATTTGCTGAAATGGGACACAATACAATCAAGTATTTGTCCCGTTTCATAATTTATTTTTTATTATGTAAGTATCTGAAAAAATCCATATTTGTTGAGAATATTTTTCGTTTGTCTTTGAGTGTTGTTTTGTAACTCTCTAGTGCTTGCCAAAATTTGTAAAATTCAATGTTTTTGCTATAAGCCTTTGCATAGATTTGTGCAGCCTCATGATCCCCTTCAGCTTTAATTTTAGCTGCTTCAGCTTTTGCCTCACTTAATAATTTTAGCTTTTCTTTTTCAATGCTACCAAGGATTTCCGTTTGTTCAGCAATTCCTGTACTTCTTTGTTCTTCTGCAATTTGTTGTCTTTCTGAAATCATTCTGTTATGTACAGAATCAATTAAACTTGGATCATAACCAATTTTTCTAATAAGAACGTCAACAATTTCAATACCAATGTCTTTTGTATTTTTGTTAGAAACTTCAATTATTTCATTTTCAATTATTTTGCGACCTTTTGTGATCTTGTAAGTTGTGTTATCTGTAATTTCTTGTGGTGTTAAAACCCCATCAGATAGACGTTGAATTGGATCATTTGAACTTCTGATAATTTCAAGCAAAGGATACTTGGCAATAACACCTCTGACTGCAGGTTCAATAGCTGCATTAATTATTGTAGAAGCTCTATTCATTGTTTTAATTGCTGTATAGAATTGATTAATGTCGACAATTTTCCACCTAGCAGTTGTATCTATCCAGATTAATTGTTTTTCTTCTCCTCCTGTTGGAATCCTTTGAGGTTCTCCATCCCATCTAAGTATATTTTTGGGAAATATTTGTACATTTTCAATAAATGGAATTTTATATTTAAGTCCTGCTTTATTTTCAGTTCTTTCAATTTTACCAAGTCTTGTGGTGATTGAAATTTCATTTTCTTTTAAAATATAGAGGGGTTGCATTATAGCTAACGATATTAAGCTAAATATTAATGTAAAAGCTAAAATCTTGGCAATAGAGAATAAAAATTTTAGTATATATTTCATTTTATTTAACCTCCTTAAATGGGAGAAAATTATTTAAGTTTTTGTCAATTATTTCAATGTTGTCTTTACTCTCAAGGATTTCCTTCATTGCTTCGTTGTAGATTCTCTCTCTTGTAATTTCTGGATCTTTAATGTATGCATTTAGGATTGCATTAAAAATGGCGGTCTCAGCTAATGCGGTATTTATTCTGTTTTCCTTATATCCCTTGGCTTCTTCTATCAGTTTGAGGGCTTCTCCTCTGATTTTTGGGATTATTTGATTGAATTTTTTTCTTCCCTCGTTAATGAATTTATTTTTATCCTGAATTGCGATATTAACATCTTCAAATGCCTCATAAACTTTTCCTTTTGGTGGCATAGCATTTCGGATTTGTACTTGAACAATATCAATTCCTAAATCATATGTTTTTATGATTTCATTCATAGAGGCTTTTACTCCTTCTGTGACACCAACTCTATTATCATTAATTATTTCAAAAATAGTATTGTCCCCAATTAATCTGTTCATTGATGATTTTGCAATGTCTGTTATAGTTTTTGCAGGATCTTCTACTTTGAACATAAAAGAATATGGATCACTGATTTTATATTGTACTAACCATTCAACCTTAATTATATTTAAGTCACCAGTAATAATGATTCCGTCATCTTCGTTCAAGTTAAGTCCTGTGTTATTATTTGTATTAAAACCAAATTTAACTTCTTGTACGATCTTTACTGGTACAATTAATTTTTCTTCAATTAATGGAATTTTTATATGTATGCCTGGTTCGAGTATTCTATTTAACTTGCCAAGACGAAGAACTATAGCTTCATCAGATGGTCCCACCACAAAAATATTTGCAATGGTTATTAGTAATGCGATTACTAATACAATTAGAATTATCATATATTCATATGTTTTGTTGAAAAATTTTAAGATATCATTTAACATTT
This sequence comes from Borrelia puertoricensis, assembly GCF_023035875.1. Classification (NCBI taxonomy): domain Bacteria; kingdom Pseudomonadati; phylum Spirochaetota; class Spirochaetia; order Spirochaetales; family Borreliaceae; genus Borrelia; species Borrelia puertoricensis. Next base: position 202,930 of record NZ_CP075379.1, on the reverse strand, counting down.
TGTCTCCTTTTTGTTATACATTTTTACTCCTTTTCAAGTTTTGTAAATGTTATTTTTTTTATTTTATGATTCTGGATTTCCTCTATTAAATATTTTCCATGTTCTGTGCTAACCTGTTCTCCTCCCGTGGGTATTTTATCAAGTAAATCCATTATGTATCCTCCAATTGTGTTTATATAATCTTTGTGTTGAATTTTTATTCCAATTGTTTCTTCAATCTCATCAAATGTAGTCTCGCCCGATATTAGGTAGATATTTTCATTTTTTTTAGTAATTAGTTGTTTCTGTTCTTCAAAATCATATTCATCAAATATTGCACCAAAGATTTTCTCTACTATGTCTTCTATTGTAAGTATTCCTGCAAATCCTCCATACTCGTCGATAACGATGGCCATTATTTTTTGTTTTTGTCTCATGATATCTAGTATATCTTTTATCCTTTTGTTTTGTTGTACAAAAACGGCAGGTTTTACAAATTTAATAATGTTTTGTTCAAGTTTTTTTTTACTTATTTCAATTAGGTCTTTAGTTATTAAAATTCCTATTATTTGTTCTCTATTTTGGCCTTTATATACAGGAATTCTGGAATATCCTTCTTTTTTAATTAGTTTGATCTTATCTTTTAATTGTGATGTGCTTGAGAGTGAGAATACTTCTGTTCGGTGTGTCATAATCTCAGAAGCCCTAACTTCTCCTATGTTTAGCATTTTTTGCATGAATATTCTGTCATCATTTTCTAAAATTCCTAATTTTTCGGCCAAAAATAACATGTTTTTAATGCTATCTTTAGTCATTTTTTGACTTGCTTTTATTTTACATAGACTTAGTAAAATTTTAACTATTCCATTAATTACATATATTGCTGGTGTGAATAAGATTGTTAATATTTTGAGTAAGATTGAGGTTGATAAAACTATGCTCTCATTATTTAGAATTGCAATCTGTTTAGGGAATATTTCTGAGCATATAAGCACTATTATTGTTATGATTCCAGTTGATAAAGCAAGTGCATTGTTTCCATATTTGTCGAGGACCAATTTTGTTGTAAGGGCGCTTGCTGTTATGTTGGCAATATTATTCCCAATTAGAATTGTCGTTACAAGCTTTGATGGATTTTGTGCTAAGTTGTATACTATTATTCCTAATTTGCCTTTTTTCTTTATGTCTTGGAGTTGAATTAGGCTTAATGATGTGTAGGCTGTCTCTGATGCTGAAAAAATTGCCGATAATATTATGAATATTAATATAATTGTTAATTCTAACATAAGTATTATTTTAATTTATCTTCAAAGCATTTTCTTTAGTTTTATTTGTCTTTGTAAAAAAAATTGCATTGGCTTTTTACTTAAGGATTACAAGGCGCCGACCGGAATCGAACCGGCGAATCAAAGTTTTGCAGACTTCTCCCTTAGCCACTTGGGTACGGCGCCATTTTGAACATTAGTTAGTTTATTAAAAAATATTTAAATTGTAAACAGTATCTTTTATGATTGAATTATTGTGATTGAACTTTTTTAAATATTTTCTTTATATGTTTTTCTATAAAAATAATTTTTATTTTTGTAATATTTATGAATATGAATAAAAAAATGCTTAATAATGTTTTATCTAAGTTAGATAAGGATTTTGTAAAGGAAATTAAAGGGTCCTGTGAAGTAGAAATTTTGGGTCTTACATATGATTCAAGATGTGTTTTATCTCATTTTGTATTTTTTGCTCTTCCAGGACTTCATTTTGATGGTCAAAAATTTATCAATTCGGCAATTGAACGAGGTAGTAATGTTATTGTGCATACTAATGATATTGATTTTTATGATCCCAATGTGACATATATTAAAATTGATTCTTGTAATATAAAAAAATTTATGTCAAGATTTGCTCATATTTTTTATAATGAACCTTCAAAAAATCTTAAGATTATTGGCGTTACAGGAACTGATGGTAAAAGTTCTGTTTGTTTTTATATCTATACTCTATTAAAATCTATGGGTGTGAAAGTTGGTTTTATTTCAACGGTATTCTTTGAAGATGGAAGTGGAACTCTAGTTAAGAATCCTTATAGGCAGTCGACTCCAGAGTCAACAGAAATTCATTTAGTTCTTAGTAAAATGGTAAAAAATAATGTTGAATATGCTATTGTTGAATCGACTTCGCATGGCCTTGATGTTAGAACATCAAGACTAATTGATATTGCGTACTCTGTTGCTGTTTTAACTAATGTTAGTCATGAACATCTTGAATTTCATGGTACTATGCAGCATTATTTAGATGCTAAACTTAATCTTTTCTCTTCTGCAGATGCGAATGGTGGTTTTGGTATTGTCAATATGGATGATAAAAATTTTTCTACCTTTTTAGATACTATTAATAGGGCTTATACGTATAGTTTAGAGAATAAAAATGCTGATTTTTTTGTAAGTAAGATTAATGAACAAATGGGTTTTACTGAATTTGAGTTTTATCATAAGAATGTTAAATATGATGCTAGAGTTAATTTGACTGGCAGTTTCAATGTTGAAAATGTTATGGCTGCTTTAATTGTTGTTAGTCAAGTTATTAACGTTGATGTGTCAGAACTTATTGATAAGCTTGTAAATATTGAGGGTCTTTTTGGACGAATGCAAAGTGTTGATTTTGGGCAGGATTTTTCTTTAATTATTGATTATGCGCATACACCCGGAGCTTTTCTTAAAATTTTTCCTGTCTTTAAAAGACTTTCAAAAAATAGATTGATTTCTGTTTTTGGTTCTGCTGGAGAGAGAGATCTTCTTAAGAGAAAGTTGCAAGGAGAAATAGCAGATAGATATTCAGATATAATAATACTTTGTGATGAAGATCCAAGAGGTGAGGATAGTATGCAAATAATTGGAGATATTGCGGAAGGAATTTCAGGAAAGACTTTAAATAAAGATTTATTTTTTATTCCTGATCGAAAAAGTGCAATTGAAAAGGCAATAAATATTGCACATACTGACGATTTGGTGGTTACTCTTGGAAAGGGGCATGAAAACTCAATAATATATAAAGATCGAAGTATATTTTGGGATGAGCAAGCTGTTGTTAAAGATATAATTTCGAGAAATAGGAGTTGATTTGATGAAAAAAAATCTTATGTTAATATTTGGAGGAGTTTCTTTCGAGCATGAAATTTCTCTTAGATCTGCTTGTGGAATTTATTCAGCTCTTATGAAGCTTGATAAATATAATGTGTTTCCAAGTTTTATTGATAAAATTACTGGGATTTGGTACTTATTAGATTCTGTTCCCGATGATCCTAAATTAATTAAAAAAGATAGTTCTGCTATTATTAGTTTAATTCCTGGTTATGGAATATTTATGAATAATAAGGATCTTAAAATTGATGTTGTGTTTCCTATTGTTCATGGGAGAACAGGTGAAGATGGTGCTATTCAGGGATTTTTAAAAATTATGGATATTCCTTGTGTTGGTTCTGGAATTTTAGGAAGTGCTATTTCTATTAATAAGTATTTCTGTAAGCTTTTGCTTAAAAGTTTTAATATTCCTTTAGTGCCCTTTATTGGGTTTAAGAAATATGATTATCTTTTAGATAAAGAGGGCATCAAAAAAGACATAAAGCAAAGTTTAGATTATCCTGTCATTGTTAAACCAGCTATGCTAGGTTCTTCAATTGGAATAAGTATTGCATATAATGATACTCAGATTGAAAAATGTATTGAAGAGGCTTTTGTATATGATTTAACAGTTGTTATAGAGAAGTTTATGAAGGCAAAGGAGATTGAATGTGCTGTTATTGGAAATGAGCAGATTAAAATATTTACTCCTGGTGAAATTATTATACGGGATTTTGTATTTTATGATTATGATGCTAAATATTCCACTGCTCCTGGTAACTCAGTTGTCTTTAATATTCCTGCTCATCTTGATACCAAACATTTGTTAGACATTAAAGAATATGCATTTTTTACTTATAAATGTTTGGAGCTTAGGGGTATGGCAAGGATTGATTTTTTGATAGAAAAAGATACTGACTTAGTTTATGTTAATGAAATAAATACAATTCCAGGATTTACAGATATTTCTATGTTTTCTAAGATGTGTGAACATGATGGTCTTGATTATGGAGCTTTGATTGATAAATTGATAGCTTTAGCTTTTCAAAGTTATGCAAAGAGGAAGGAGAGGATTGATTTTAACCGTCTGGAAAACTAATTTAGTTTCAAATTTTTTAAATTTTCAATTTCTTTGTCATTTTGAAGTTTAAAAAAGGGATTTTGATTGTATTTTGCAGATTTTGGAAGTATTCCAGAATACTTTATTGTGTATGAATAGTCTATATTAATGTTTTTAACTTCTTTTTTGGTTTTTTGATCGTATATTTTGACGTAGTTTTTATTGATGTCAGAGTAAGCAAAAACATCATATTTAATTTTTTCTTGAGATTTAACCGTAAAAGTTATATTTGTTGTATTTGATTTAATATTGTTTATTGTAAATATTATATTGTTGGATGCTATTTTATATGGTGTATTGCTTTGGTATATGATAAGTTCAGATGCATTTTTTAAAAATAGATTAATTTGTTTTGTAACCTTATTTGTGGTAATTTTAATGTCATAGATAGTTCTCTCAGCTATATCTATTTTTTGAAAAAATAAATCTATTAAGTTTTCTTGTGTTTGAATTTCCTTTTCTGTGTATTTTTTATTTTTTTCTAAGCTTAAATTAAAATCTTTTGTTGAAATTTGAATTGTATTTCTGTTGTCTTGTAGGTATTCTACTCTAATTTTGTTAGTTTTTTCTGGAAAGCTTATTATTTGATCTATTTTTATTGTTGAAATTTTTTCTATATCGTGTGATATTATGGTAATGGCGCTTATTAGAAAAAAAATGATAGATTCAATCTTTTCAAATTTTGTAAATTCTTGTCTTATTGTCTCAGTTTTATATTTTAAATGTTCTACGATGTTGGTAAGTATTGCAGAGAAAAGTGAAATTGATATGAAATAGCTTAGTGCAACTGGTTTTGTCGTCATTAAGGTTGTTTGTATTGACGTTATTAGTATGAGATTTGTTATCCAAATAAGCATTATTACTATCTTTTTTAGAATTTTTGTCTTGTTAGGAATGCTTAATATTAGTATATTTTTTAAAATTATGATTAAAATAAATTCTATTTTGATATATAACATTATGATAAGTTCAATTATAGAGATTGATATTGCTAAATATTTAAGTTCTTTAAGGCTTAAATGTATTTTAAAGTTATATGTGAAATAAGATATAAGATTGAAGTTAAATAATGTTAGAAAAAAATTTACTAGATATATTGGATTTATAATCTTATAGTCTATGAAATTTTCATATGCTGTTAACATTTTATTTGTGATTAGAGTAGAGATATATGTACTTAGGAATAATATGAAAAATAGTTTTATGATTTTATGGTAATTTTCTTTCGTTTTTCTAAGTATGATACTAGTTTTTTTAAATTTTGTAATGAACACTAATATAATGAAATTGCAAATAGCATATATTATTATAATAAGTGTATTTTCATTGATTATCCACTTTTTAAATGGCATATTTATAATGATATAGTGTAGTTCATTTTCACTTTGATTATTTTTTTTAGTTTTGACTGTCTCTTCAATTGATTTATAAATGTCACAAAGATTATTATTTTTTACATGTTTTAAGAGTGAGTATTCTTTATTGTTGCTTATTATTAAAATTGGAATTTCTTCTTTTAAATACAAATTGTATATTCCATTGATATGTTTGTCATTTATTTTTGATACGTTAAAGTTTACTTTATTATTTTCAAATGTTTTTATAAAATTTTCTAAAAAACTTAGACTTGTTTTTGAATTTATTATGTTTGATTGATTTTTAAACTCTATTAGGTTATTTTCTTTGTCTTCATTTAGCATCAAATATATTGTGTTTATATTTTTGTCAAGTGCATTATTATTTAATAACAATCTACTGCTTATTGTTGATATTTGTTTATGTGAGTCGTCTTCTATAAAATAAATGTTTAGGTTATTCTTTATCTCTTTGTTCTTGAAATTATTTATTAGTGTTATTACAATAGCAATTGCTAAGTTGTTTTTTAGAGCATATTGTGCTTCTATTGGGACAATGATATTATAGTTAATTTTTTCTGTGCCTTTTATTTTCACGTGAATTGTTTTTTGGGAGTATCCAATAAATCCAATTTCTTGGAGTGAGTGTTCTTTGTGGTAAATCTTATTTTCTAGAAAATATTTTTTTATGTAATCATAGGTATTTTCTATTCGTTTTATCTTTTCTAAAGATCTGTTTAGTTCATTAATTTTTGTGATATGTTTTCTTATTTGTTTGCCACATTGTTCTATTTCGTCTGCGTTTATTATTTTATGTAAAATAAATGTTTGTATTAGGATTAAGAGTAATGTCTTAATTATCATAATTTTTTATGTCTTCTTCTACTTGCATTATTTGGAGAACGTTAGGATTTTCTTTAAGTGAAGTAAAAATCATTGATACGTTTTTTGCATTTGATGAGATAATTATGTTAATTATTCCATGTCCATTTCCGCAGTCTTCTATTTTTTCACTAATAAGTCTTACGTCGAAAGTTGTAAAAAGATTATCTAAATAATTAAAAAGATCTTTTAAATTTTTTAAGAATATTATGATATGATATACTTTCCTTGTTGGTGTTGCTTCCCATTCTACTTCTACAAGGTGGCTTTTTTTCTGATGTGCAATTTCTCTACAATGTTCTTTGTGAACTACTATTGTATCTTTTTGTATTATCCCAATGATATCTTCACCTGTTAGTGGGTTACAATCAGAGGCTATTGTAATACTTTTTATTTTGGATTTCGTTAGAGCTTTAAACAAGCTGAAGAGTCTTTTTTGTTCCTTATTTTCTCCAATAAGGTATGCAATTATGTTATTATCTACAAATATTGTATTGTCATTTTTGTTAAGCCAAGATCTAATTTTTGAGCGTGCTTTTTTTGTTCTAACACTGTTAAGCCAAATTACATCAGGTTTTGCCTCTGGAGAGGTAAATATTTCAACAATTTGTTCATTTTTTAATGGTTTGGTTAGTGAGCTAATTTTACCATTAATTTTTGCATAAAGTGCTTGATCCCCAATATCTGTATGTATTGTGTATGCGAAGTCAATTGAGTTTGAGCCAAATGGAAGTTCTACTATTTCTCCTTCTGGTGTATAGACATATATAAATGTGTTTAAAAGTTCTTTGTGTATGTCATGCATTGAGTATTGATTTTTGTTAACCGATTCTTGTTGCCATTTTTTGATTCGGTTGATAAATGATATATCATCAGCCTTTAATTCGACTTGTTCTTTGTAAAGCCAGTGAGCAGCAACACCATATTTAGCAATTTTATCCATTTCTTCTGTTCTAATTTGTATTTCTATCAATTGATTATCTTCAGGTATTCTTACAGTGGTATGTAGAGATTGGTATTTGTTTTCTTTAGGGATTGCTATGTAATCTTTTAGTCTTCCAGGTATTGGTTTCCAAACTTTATGTACAATTTCTAGTATTTCATAGCATTCTTTTTGTTGTTTACAAATTATTCTTATTCCCAGGGTATCAAAGATTTGAGAAATATTATTATTTCTTGTTTTCATTTTTCTAAATATTGAGTAAAAGTGTTTTGAACGTACTGTGATTGTGACATCGATGCCAATTTTTTTAAGTTCTTTCTCTATTATTAGTTTTCCCTTATATAATTTTTTTTCTCTTTCTATTTTTGTTGCGGATAAAAAATTTTTGATTTCTTTATATTCTTTTGGATGAAGATATTTTAATGATAAATCTTCAAGATATATTTTAAGTGATGAGATACCAAGTCTTTCTGCAATTGGTACATAAGTAGCAAGACAGTCTTTTGCAATTCTCTCCCTCCTATTTTTAGGTAAGTGAGAAAGAGTTGCCATATTATGTAATTTGTCTGCAAGCTTGATGATTATTATTCTAATATCATGAGTCATTGCAAAAAACATTTTTGAAATGGTATTTGCTTCTTTGATTGCTCTTGTTTTATTGTGTAGGTCGTGAATTTTGGTTACCCCATCAATTAGACTTAAAATTTCTTGATCAAATTCTTTAATTATTTCTTCCTTTTTAACACTTGTGTCTTCAAGAACATCGTGTAGTAGCCCAGCTATTATTGTTTTAAAGTCTAGTTGAAATTTTATAAGAAATAGTGAAACCATTATTGGATGTATGACATATGGTTCTTTACTTTCTCTATATTGTCCATAGTGTAATTGTTCTGATATTTCAAGAGCTTTAAATATTAATTTTTTTTGAATCTCATCTTGATAGATATTATTGACAGTTTTTCTAAAAATGTTTTTTAGTTTATCAATATCATTTATTTTAAGTAAGTATGCAATTTCATAGACTTGTATCATTCTTTATCCTTAAGACCAATGCTCTTTCTCTGCTTTCAATGTCATATATAGTTTTTAAATACTCAAACCCTTTCTGGATTGCAAAATTTTTTAAAGGGTTTGTTTGCCAAGGAGCCATTTCTATTATTAAGAGTCCATTTTTGGTAAGCTTGTGTTTTGCCTGTCTTATTATTTTTTTTGGAATTTCAAGCCCGTCTTTTCCAAACCCTAAAAGAGCCGCTCTTGGTTCTTTTGTTAATTTTTCCTTTGTTTTTAGTTCATCTTTATTTAAATAAGGAGGATTTGTGATTATTAGCTCAAACTCTTTACTTATGTATTTTAACAGATCTGAATGTTGTATTTCTATATAATTTTCTAATTTTAGTTTTTGTGTGTTTTTTAATGATACTTTTAATGCTTTATTTGAAATATCCGATAGTGTTACTTTGCACTTAATATAATGTGCAATTGTTAAGCCAATGCATCCACTTCCGCAACATAAATCTAAAATTTTATTTAAGTTGTGCTTTTTAATTTGAATTAAAGCTTCTTCTACTAAACATTCTGTATCTTCTCTAGGAATTAGTACATGTTTGTTTATATAGAACTCAATACCCATAAATTCTTTTGTTTTAAGTATATAGTTTATGGGTGTGCCTGATCTTATTCTGTTTATTTGACACAATAATTTATGTTTTTCTTGTTTTGTTAAATTTTTATTTATATTTGCAAGAATTAATTCTTTTCTACTCTTTAAGATTTTTTCAAGTAGTAATAAAATCTCAAGAGTATTTAAATTATATTGTTTTGAATTTTTTATTGCTTCGTTTATTGTCATTGAAATAAATTATAATGAGTTATCTTTTAGTGCTTGTTCTTGTAATTTTAGGGCTAGTGTGTCGAGAAGAAGATCAAGTTCTCCCTGCATAATGTCTTCTAGTTTATAAAGACTAATATTTGCTCTATGTTCTGTTACTCTATTTTGTGGAAAATTGTATGTTCTAATTCTTTCAGATCTATCGCCTGAACCTACTTGTTGCTTTCTGTCATTTGAGCGTTGTTCTTGTTTTTTGAGGTCTTCAAATTTATAAAGCCTTGCTCTTAATATTTTCATAGCCTGATCTTTGTTTTTGTGCTGACTTCTTTCATTTTGACATTGTACTACAATTCCTGTAGGCAAATGTGTAATTCTAACGGCAGAGTCTGTTGTGTTTACATGTTGTCCTCCAGCACCAGAAGATCTGTAAACATCTATTCTTAAATCTTTTTCGTTGATTTCAATGTCGGTTTCTTCAACTTCAGGTAGTACAGCAACGGTTGCTGCTGAGGTTTGAAGTCTTCCATTGGATTCTGTTATAGGAACTCTTTGCACCCTGTGTACCCCGCTTTCATGTTTCAATTTTTTAAATACCTCTTTACCTTTTATTTCAAAACTTACTTCTTTAAATCCACCAAGTTCTGTTTCATTAAAGTTAATAAGCTCTGTTTTCCATTTTTTTTTCTCAGAATATTTTATGTACATTTCGTAAAGATTATGTGCAAAAAGTGCAGCTTCTTCTCCCCCTGTTCCAGCTCTAATTTCAATAATTGTATTTTTACTGTCATTTTCATCTTGGTTCAAGAGTAATATTTTGATTGTATTTTCAACTTCGTCTTTTTTGAGATTTAGATGAGCTAATTCTTGTTTTATTAATTCTTTCATTTCTAAATTTTCTTCTTCGGACAAAATTTTTTGATTCACATCGATTTGGCTTATTATGTTTTCATATTCATCTTTTTTTTCTTTGATTTTTTCTAAATAGTTATATTCTTTTATTACTTTTGCATATTCTTTTTGGTTTTTAATTAAATTGGTATCTTGTAATTTTTCTTCAAGTATTTTTATTTTGCTTTCGATGGGATTTAATTTTTCTAAAAACATCTTAATTTTCTCCTAATAAAGTAGTATTATTTTATACTACTTTTGAGTTTTTTTGTTATAATTGGTCATGAATTTTATTTTATAGGCTTTATATACGATTTAAATAAATAAGTTTAAGTTTACGAATTTAAGTATATTTTTTTAATTTTTTATATAATATGTTTATTGAGATTGGATATTAAAGATTTATTAATATCTTGATATTTTTATATATAAATTATGATCTTATATGTTTTTTTAAATAGCATATATGAAGTGAATGTTATGTCTTTAATAAACCAGTTAAGAAGGGGTATTTATGTTAGACAAGAAACTTTTAGGTGAGTTTGGGGATATCTCGCAAATTTCTGATAATGAGCTTCTTGATATTACTGAAAAATCCAAAAGGGGATATCAGTTGATAAAGGAAGAGAGACTTCCTGAAGCAGAGGCATTGTTTAATGATATCTTACAAAAGGATTATAATAATAATTATGCTCTTGTTGGACTTGGAGACATTGAAAGGAAGAAGCGAAATTTTGATAAAGCTATAATTTATTATCAAAAATGCCTTGCTAAACATTCAAATAATAATTATGCACTTTTTGGATTGGGAGATTGTTATAGAAGTTTGGGTGATTATAAGAAGGCTACAGATGTATGGGAAGAATATTTGAAATATGATCCTGAAAATATTACGGTTCTTACAAGAGTTGCTTCTTCTTATAGGAAATTAAAAAATTTTCAAAAATCTAGGCAATCGTACTTAAGAGTATTAGAACTTGTACCTGATAATGATTATGCTCTTGTTGGTATTGGACATCTATATTATGACTTTAAGGAATATAAAGAAGCGTTGAAATATTGGCTTAGGATGTATGAAATAAATCAGGTTAAGATTGATGTTCGTGTTTTAACTTCAATTGGAAATTGTTATAGGAAATTAAAGGAATTTAGCAAGGGAATTTATTTTTTCAAAAGAGCTTTGGAAATTTCTCCTAATAATTTTTATGCTATTTTTGGACTTGCTGATTGCTATAGAGGAAGTAAAGAGTATCATGAAGCCTTAAAATATTGGCTTACAATAATAGATAAGGATCCAAAGAATAGTCTGGTTTTAACAAGAGTAGGTGATACTTACCGGTACTTGAGAGAGTATGAAAATTCACAAATTTATTATAAAAAAGCTCTTGATGTTGATTTTGACATGTTTGCTATACTTGGTCTTGCATTACTTCAAAAGGAGCAGGGGCAGTATGGAGAGGCATTGTCAGCTATTAAAAATTTGATAAAAACCAATCCTAAGAACTCAATATTATATGTAAATGCTGCTGAATGTTATGAGTCATTAGGTCAGATTGAAAGTGCTATAGATATTTTGTCAAGTTTCTTGCAACTTGGAATGAAAAATGTTACTATCATTGACTACATTACTAACCTTAAAAAAAAGATGGATTCATGAATCTTAATTTTGAAAGATCTATTTTTTTAGAAAAGTTGATAGATACTCACGTTCATTTTAATGAACTTAAGAAAAATTCTATTGATATTCATTATCTTATTAATGAATGTTTTAAAAATGGATTTTCTTATTTTCTTGATATTGGATTGTATCCTAGTGATTTTTATGAGAGAAAGCAACTTTTAGATGCTTATCCTAATATTTCACTAACAGTTGGAATACATCCTTTAAGTAAGGCTTTAAGAGATGATTTTGAATTGATTGAGAGTATTTTAGCAAAGGAAAACGTTGTTGCTGTTGGTGAAATTGGACTTGATTACCTTAAAGGAGATAATAAAAGGGAGCAGATTGAAACTTTAAATATTCAATTGGATTTGGCTAGTAAATATAAAAAGCCCGTCATTTTGCATGTAAGAGAGGCTTATGATGATGTTTACAATATTATTAAATCTTCCAATTTTATAAGTAGAGGCATATTGCATTGTTATTCAGGTAATTATGAGTATGCTAAAAAATTTCTTGATTTTGGATTTAAGATATCTTTTGCAGGTAATTTAACTTTTAAAAATTCAGAGCCTTTAAGAGGAGTTTTAAAGAAATTAAATATTGAAGATATTTTAATTGAAACAGACAGTCCATTTTTGGCTCCAGTTCCTTTAAGGGGCAAGATTAATGCTCCATGTTTTTTAGGATATACATGTCTTGAGATTGCAAAAATTAAAAATTGTGATGTGGATAGCGTTATAACTGCGTTGTATGGTAATTTTAAGGATTTATTTAATGATTTAATTTAACAATTATTTTCTCTCATTAGTAATTAATATTTTTTGTTTGTCAATTGTTGCTTATCAATTCACTTAAATGTATGTTAATTTATAATTAGATTTATATTGTTTTTTCATAGATGTTGAATTCGTATTGAAAATCTTTATTAATTTTTTTTGTTATTTCAAGCAAATCGAGTTCATTCATGCTGATTATGTATTTTGTGTTAATTTCTTTTAAATCTTTTTTATTACTTCCAATCAATATAAATTCTATTTTTTTAAAAAAGGATGATTCTGATAATTTTTTTAAAAGAACGTGATTATTTTTCATTGAGAATAGGATCACTTTTGTTATTTTTGGAGTAATCAAATTTTTTAAATACAGAATATTTTTATCATTTATTGTAGTAATGTTTATATTTTGTTCTTTTGCACTTTTTTCCAAGTGTTTTGAATCCGTTTGATTTAGTGTGTTGTCTTTCATTATTAATGAGTTTGTTAAATCTATTGAGGGGTTATTGAATATAAAATCTATTGCTTTTTTTAATGAAAATTTTACTTTAGATAGATAAAAAGTTTTTTTTTTAATTTTATTGATATTAAATATTTCATTGTTTGATTTATGTGTTAAAAGTATCTTTTTTACATTATTTAGTTTGTCTTTAATAATTTCGATGTTTTTTTCATTGATAAAGAGTGTTTTATCTTGTATGAATGGAGAATTTTTAATTTTGAAAAAATACTCTGTGGCGTCTGAAAAAATTATGACATAACTAAAATTTTTATCTGTGATTTTATTGTTTTTACAACTTAAATTTAGAATTAAAATAATTGCAATAATAAAAGTCTTTATTGTATGTATCATTATTTTACAGTTCCAATGGCTTTCTTGTTTACGATTGTGATTCCTAATAGTATTATTAATGTTATTAGAGCGTAAATTTGTGCGTTAGTTAAAATTAATACTTTTAAAAATGTTATAATTGCTTCTAAGATCAAGGTAGGAACAAAAATTAATTGATATCCATTTATGTTTTGTGTTATATGAAGACGTATTCCTTTTTCGCATATAATTGCTGTGAATATTAGTTCTAATATATGTAGAAGCGGTATTTTAATATACTCATATGTGCCAAAAACTTTACTGTTTGTTATGATGAGTGCTAGATTTTTAGAGAGTATTAGTCCAAATGCAAAATATATTAAAAATATTGGATTTTTTTTAAGCAATGAGTTGGGATTGAATGTAAAAAAAAATGTGAATATAAATAATGGAAAAACATAGTAATATATTTGTTCTTTAATAAATATTGAATATGCTAAACTGAATTTTGTTTGGTAATTTATGAGCAAGCTTTTATATAATATGAATTCTTCTATCAAATATAGTAGGGAAAAAATGGTCATTGCAAATAATATTGATGTTGCATGAATATAATTTTGCTTAATTAACTTTAATTGAGGATGTTTTATTATCATGTATAGTTTAAAAACTAAAGGTAGGCTTGTTAGTAAAAATATATTCATAATGGGTAAATTTTACTTTTAAATGACTTATTAATCAATTAAATTTTTACTTTTTATAATTTTTCAAAAATTCTTTTTATTATTGTGTTTAAGAGATATGTGTTCGAATTTACTTTTTAGAGAAGGTATATTAAAATTAGTTATTGATTAATGCTGTTTGAGGAGTTAGTATTTTTAAATGATAAATAGAAGTTCCGGTAAGGATAGATCAAGATCCGGTGATAAAGAATTGAGAATTAATCATAAGATTAAGGCCCGTGAGGTTAGGGTTATTTTTGATAATGGAACTCAATCTGTTTTGCCAATTGAAGATGCTATTAAGTGTGCTAGGGATGCTGAGCTTGATTTGGTTGAGGTTTCCCCAAATTCAGTGCCACCTGTTTGCAAGATAATTGATTATGGGAAATATAAATTTCATCAGGAAAAGCGTCAAAAAGAGCAAAAAAGAAATCAAAAAATAGTTAAACTTAAAGAAGTTAGGATGCAGCCAAAGATAGATACTCATGATCTTGATTTTAAGTATAGAAATATTTTAGGATTTCTCAAAGAGGGTAATAAAGTAAAAGTTACTATAAGATTTAGAGGACGTGAACTTGCTCATACTCATTTGGGCTATGGAATTTTAGAGAGTATTCTTGAGAGGGTAGGTGAGTCTAATTATGTTTTAGAGTCCCCTGCTAAGATGGAGGGCAAAACAATGTTTTTAATTATTGCACCTAAGTCTAAGAAGTAGTGATTAAGGAGATGTAAATGTCAAAAATGAAAACATGTAAAAGTGCAAAAAAAAGATATGCTTTTACTTCAAAAGGTAAAATTAAATATAAGAAGCAAAATTTAAGACATATTTTGACAAAAAAGTCTTCAAAGAGAAGAAGGAAGTTGGGTAAGTCAGGTTTGGTTTCAAGTTTTGAGATTAAGAGAATCAAAACCTTATTGCCTTATGCTTAAATATTGATTTAAGGAGATTATATGGCTAGAGTTAAGAATGGGATAGTTCACGTTGCAAGACGAAAGAGGATCTTAAAGAAAACCAAGGGTTTTTGGGGTACTAAGAAAAGTAATTATAAGAAAGCCAAAGATACTCTTCGTAAAGGCATGATGTATGCTACAAGAGATAGAAAGGCTCGTAAGAGGGATTTTAGAAGTTTATGGATTGTGAGAATTTCTGCTGCTTTAACTGGTATGGGAATTAACTATTCAAAGTTTTTTGAAGGTTTGAGAAAGTCTAATATTAAACTTAATAGAAAAATTTTATCTAATTTAGCAATTGAAGATATTGAAACTTTTAAAAAAATTGTTTACGAAATAAAAAATTAAAAACTTCCTGGGAAGTTTAATTGTAGGGATTAGAGTTATTTTTTGCGACATCTCACTAAATTGGGGGATTTAAGTATTTTTTTAACGGATAGTTGCATAGACGTATTAAAAGTTAAAAATGAAAGTCCCATCTTTGAAAATAGCGCTAAATGAAAATATTCCTATGTTGGCTTCTCGGGATTTTATTTAAAGGAATATTATTTGTGAAATTTATTTCTCTTGATAATATCAGTAAGCAAGATAGTCTTATATATTATAGAAGAGTATATTTTGCTGACGCTTTTTATGAATATAAGGGTTTTAGTGAGACTAAGCAAGTGAAGTTTACAATAGAAGTAACTCCTTTAGGTGAGAAACATATCACTATTGATTTTATAGATCCTTTAAATTATCCTGTTCTTAGTTTGATGGTTGCAATCAAGAGGCATGTTATTGATCTTGATATAAAAGGTGAGCTTCCTTGACATTATCTTTTGAAACAGAAAAGGAAATGATAAACTTTTCTAAATCTTTTTTTAATCCCTTGCCTATTGGTAAGATATTTGGTCTTTGTGGTGATATGGGAGCTGGGAAGACAACCTTTTTAAAAGGTTTGGCTTTAAATCTTGGCGTTTCTTACTTTACAAGTCCAACTTATAATATTGTTAATGTTTATGAGTTTGTAGATTTTAAATTTTATCATATTGATTTGTATCGTTTGAATATTTTAGATGAGTTTCAACTTATTGGTGGAATGGAGATTATCTTAGATATGTCAGCTATAATAGCTATTGAGTGGCCAGAGATAATTATTGATGTTTTGCCAAAGAATAGGTTGGTGTTTTTAACATTTAAAATAAAAAATACTAGTAGGATTTTAGAATTTAGCAATGAATACCCTTGCAATTGAATATTCACATAAAGCTTTGTTGGTTCATTTTGAAATTAATGGTGAGGTCTTTTCTTTAATTAAGGGTAAAGATAAGATTAATTATGCTCTTAGTATTCCAAAATTATTTAATGATTTTGTATTAGAATGTGGTATTGATCTAAATAAACTTGATTTACTTATTAATTCTTCTGGTCCTGGTTCTTTTACAGGCTTGAGAATTAGTTTAAGTTTTCTTAAGGGGCTTTCTTTAGGTCTCTCAATTCCTTTTGTGAATGTACCTACATTTGATGTTTTTGCGAGATTGGTTAATACAAGCGCAGATACGCTAACTTTAAGTTTTACAGCAGGTAAATATTTCCTTGGGTGTTATAAGAATTCTAAATTTTGCGGGAAAATTTTTTGTTTTTCTGAATCAGAGTTATTTGAATATTTAAATAGTTTTGACTTTAAATTTGTTATTGTGGGTAATGGTATTGAATTTATTTATGAAAAGCTTAAAAATAAGTTTGAGATTATCAGTGATATGGATTCTTTTGGTTCGGTTTTGACGGAGCTTGGCAAGTTTAAATATTTAAAAAACAGACAGGGAGATGATATTTTGTCAGGACCTTTTTATGTAAGACTTAGTGATGCAGAAATTGAATCTTATTTACTAAAATAATCAAATAAATTTTTAATTTTATGTATATTATTCTTGTCTTGTAGTATTGATTTTTTGTTTTCTTCTTTGATGATGTCATAAATTTCAGATCTAAGTATTTTGATATTTTCAGGGGCTTTTATAGCTATTTTAACGCTATCTTTTTTTATTTCTAATATTGAAATTTCAATGTTAGAGTCTATTTTTATGCTTTCGTTTGCTTTTCTTGATAATACTAGCATATTTATTCCTTCTTAAAGACTCTATATCTAAGATAATGCTCTTCATTTGTAGATATGGCTTGTTTCCCAATTAATTTCTTTTTGTTTAATATGATTGGAGCTTTTAAATTAGCCGTTATTTTTCTATAGTTTTTTACATGCATGTTAATTATACATAGTATGACTTTTTCATCTTCATTTTCTGTTTGGATATCTAACCAATCTTCTTCCTCTATATTTGGCAAATATTTTTCTAAAAAATTAAAGGGCGATGTTACTAAAAAGTTTATTTCTCCGTTTATCGATTGCATTATAGAGAAAGGTTTGTGTTCAGAATCTTTGATTATAAATTCTTTAATCTCTTCAAATCCCAGTATTCCTTTAGGAAAGTTAAATTTTATACTAATTTCGTTTTTCATTTTATTTTAGAAAATCTAATAATGTTGTTTGCATGATTCTTGCGGAAACCCCTAAAGATACTTGATAAGCTAAACTTGTCATGTTAAGTTCCGTTATTGCTTTTGTGACATCAAGATCGGTATATTTAACCATATCATCTCTCATATCCATTATTTCTTTAGTTATCCTTTCATAACTTCTATCAAGCCTATTTTCTTTAGTGCCAAGATCAGCTAATGTTGCAAAAATTTTATTTAAACTTGCATCGATTTCTGCTAAACTTCTACTTCCAATAATTTCTTCTCTATTTTCTTCTAGATTATCTCTTAACTCAATTAAGCTATCAAAAATTGTTTTATTTCTAACCTCAGCATTGTTTGCAATATTATAGGGAGGTTCTTTGGTATCATTATTTTGGGTCAGAATACCTAGCTCTTGTAGTACTGTTGAACCTTTCTCTTCTGTTATCCATATTTGGTGAGGTATTGTTGTTTGTATGACTATTGAATTTAAAATACGATCAAGATTAGCTTCGACAGGAGCAGATGATTCATTTATCTTGGCAATAATGTCAGCAGCGGTATCACCTGCTGTTAATACTATTTCAATGTTATCAATATAAATTTTTGTGTTTTCCTTGACAATAAATCCATTAACATTTTTTGATGATGTTATGTAATGATTGTGAGAAAAAAATATTTCGCTTCCAGGATAGTTATTTGGGATATAAATTTCATTATATATTTCAGTTGTTTGTTCTGTTTGGTTTCCATTGTAGTCTATTCTTACTATTTGAGTTTCTGCTTTATCTTGAGTTAGTTTGTTTATCCTGTTTTCTCTAATTACTTTAAATGCTTCATTATCAATTTTAGTTCCTGCAAATATGCTATATCCATCTGATCCTTTTACATTTGCTATTGCAACGACATCTTCAAGTATTGCATTTATTTCTTTTGCTATTATCTTTTTATCATCAGCTTTGTATGTACTGCTTGCACCTTGGACAGTTATTTCTTTTGCACGAGTTAAAATATTTGCAAGGGATTGTAAATACCCTTCCATATATCTTAATTTTCCTTTGGCGCTGTTGATATTTTTAACATAGGTATTAAGCTTAAATATATCACTGTCTAATCTTATTGCATGAGTGACACCTGTTGGATCGTCTCGCAAATTTGTAATTCTTTTTCCACCTTGGTATAGGCTGCCTAAAAGTTTTGTTATTTTTACTTCTTTGTCTGTTGAAGATGTCTTTAAGTTATCATATGTCAAAGGATGACTTACTCTGTTTATCATACATTATACTCCCATTTTATTTATGATTGTATCTATTAATTCTGCAGAAACTGTGATGAATTTGCTTGCGGCAATAAATGATTGTTGAAATTCTATCATGTTTGCTAATTCTTCATCTTTATTGACACCAGATATTGATAGTCTTAAATCAGTTAAACTTTTAAGTATTTGTTCTTGACTATTTTTTGTAATTTCTGCTGTTTGTCCTTTGATTGCAATATTGGAAGCCGTGTTTGCGAAGTAGTCATTTAGTGTTGCATTCTTTCCAATCATGATTTGTGAGTTTACAAAAGATGCAATACGTAACGCTGCCTTATTGTCTCCAATAGGAGCGTTGTTTGTTGGAGTTTTAATTCCCGATACAATCTTTGATGGATCGTCTGCAATTTCTCTAGATACTTTAAGCCATGCAGCTGGATTTTTGAGAGGAGCTATTGAGTAGCTAGCTGTATTTATTAGTTGGTTGGTAGTATTAATGTCTTGATAGTTATAAGCACCCTCAGTTCCCGATGCATTTAAAATGCCTGTGTAAGTTGTTAAAAATATCCCAGAATCTTCAATATATCTAATTCTAAAAATAGCATTGTCGTTTTCTTCTTCTTTGATTGCCTTAATTTCAAATTTTCCTTCTGCATTAATTCTTGCAGTGACTTGTGAGTTGGAGTTATTTATTTTATTTATTACGTCTTGGACGGTATCTGTTGTATTGTAGGATATTTCTATAAAATCATTTTTATTGATTGCTTGAAATTTGAGTATTCCTGAAAATCCTAGATTTTCTTCTGGAAAAATTTCATTTGTACTATTTATTTTAAATATATGAACAGAATCAAATTGACCATCTCCATTGCTGTCATGTCGTCCACGCTCATCGGTTAGCTTGTATTCTTGGTCGAAGAAAATTCTTCCGTTTTTTTGATCAAGGCCGTGTCCTGACACATGAACTTCATTTACAAGCTCTGTGATATTAATTGCCATGTTATCTATTTCATTAATTTCGTTTTTAATTTCGTTATCTCTTACATTAATAAGAGCCCCTAATTTTCCCGTATTAATATTAGCCGGTTCTCCATTATTCCATAAAATATTCCATTTAGTTCCTGTAGGGCCATTGGCTGCTTCTAATATAAATTCATTTGCAATTGCACCTTGAATTAGATGTTTTCCTTCTACATAAATTAAAAATTCATTAGGGTCTCGCTTATTTTCTATGGAGATACTGATTAAATTGCTTAGTTTATCAACTATTAAATCCCGTTCATCCATTAAATCATTTGGCTGATCTTTCATGGCGATTGATTTTGCAATTTGCTTATTAAGCTTACTGATATTCCTAAGGTAGTTATTTATCTCTTCAGTAGTGATTTTTACTTCGTCATTTGCCATTGTGTATATTCGTTTAAGAGAATGAAATCTGCTGTTTACTACTTCTGCAAAAGATTGTCCGCGTTCTAGTATAATATTTCTTTCAGCTAGTCCTTGGGGCTGTTTTGATAAATCTTGCCAGCTGTCCCAAAAATCATTTAATCTTTTTCTGATTGATTGTTCTTCCGGTTCATTATATACATTTTCAAGCAGAGAGATAAATTTGTCTTTTGAACTCCAATAGCCAAGTCTATGTGATTCTTCAGCTATTTTTATATCAAGCAAGTCGTCTCTTACTCGTTCTATGGTTTGAACCATTATTCCTTGACCTAGTTGACCAACTTTGTTTGTTCTATTTAATTGAGGAGCATAAATTGGCATTTCAGTTTTCATTATAACTCTTTGTCTTGAATATCCGGGTTTTGACGTGTTAGTTAGATTATGTCCAATTGTGTTCATAGCATCTTTGTGTGCAAATAAACTTTTTTTCCCAATTTCTATTCCTGAAAATGTTGAATCCATTTAAAACTCCTTAAGTAGTTAAAGTTTTTTGTTTATTAAAACGGATGCTTCATTTAAGTTTCCGCTTTTTGGTCCATAGGGATTTTTATAAGTTATGTTGTCTACGCTTTCTTGAGCGTCTTTAAATATTAGATCTAAAATACCAAGAGATGTTTCTGTGTAGCTTGATATTAAGTAATTTAAGTTCTGGATATTCAATATCCCTATTTTTAATCGATGAAAATAATTATATATCTCTTTTTTATAAACCGAACACAGTTTTTCTATAGCCTTGTAAGTTGATTCAAATTTTTCAGGAGCTGTAAAATTTTTCCAAAGCTCATCTCTCTTTTGTTCTATATCTTTAAATTTGTGAAGATAAATGTTTGTTTTATTTATTGCTTCTTTAAACATCGTTTCGTTTTTTTCATCAAGATATCTTTTTATATTTAGGTACATATCATATATATCTTCTACTAAAAGAACTTCTTCTTGTAAAGTATTTTTCAGTTCAGTTTCTAATTTGGTTTTCATCTTTATAAAGTAAATTATAAGTGAAATTCATAATATTTACAAATTTAGGTCATTTATTTATGTAATTGTATTTTTGAATTTTTTCTTTTATTTTTAGTCTTTGCCATTTATGCTATGTTATAATTTTTGTAGTCTATGAGCAAGTTTTTTCACAGAGAAGATGATATTGTTGCACTTGCTACTCCTTTACTTAGTAGTGCTTTGTGTGTGATTCGTAGTAGTGGGATTTCTTCAATTGAAAAATTTTCTAAAATATTTTCAGATCCTAAGCGACTGCTTGAAGCGTCTGGTCATACCATTCATTATGGGTATTTAATAGATAGAGAAATTTGTGAAAAATTGGACGAAGTTGTTGTTTGTCTTTATAGAGCTCCAAAAAGTTTTACAGGTCAAGATTCAATAGAGGTTATGGCCCATGGCTCCCCTATTGGTATAAAGAGAATTATAGGCTGTTTTTTGAAAGTGGGATTTAGAATGGCTGAGCCTGGTGAATTTACTCTTCGTGCTTTTTTGGCTGGAAAACTTGATCTTACTAAAGCAGAGGCAGTAAATGAGTTAGTTTCTGCTAAAACTAATAAGACCCATGCTCTTGCTGTTAACAAGCTTTCAGGTTCTTTGTTTACTAAAATAGATTTGATCAAAAAAGATATTTTAAATTTTCTCTCAGCACTTAGTGTTCATCTTGATTATGAAACAAGTGAATATGAGGTTACCATTCCTTTTGAGGTTATTTCAAAAAGCAGAGATGAACTTAAGAGATTGATTGATTCTTATAATACTGCAAGGAAACTTGATCATGGAATTGCATTAGTTTTGGCCGGTTCTGTTAATGTTGGCAAATCTTCTCTTTTTAATTTGTTACTAAAGGAAGATAGGGCTATAGTTTCCTCTTATGCTGGCACTACAAGAGATTACATTCAAGCAAGCTTTGAATTTGATGGTATTTTATTTAATGTTTTTGATACAGCAGGACTTAGAGAGACTAGTGATTTTGTTGAACAGTTGGGTATCGTTAAAAGTAATTCTTTAATTAAGGAAGCATCTTTAGTGCTTTATGTTATTGATTTGAGTGCAAGATTAACAAATGACGATTTAAAATTTATTGATTCTTATAAGGGACATTCTAAGGTGATTTTTGTTTTAAATAAGATGGATTTAGAATCAAATAAACAAACAGTTGAATTTTTTAATTCGGATAATATAAATTCATCAAATTTAGTAAAGATTAGTACTAAGACTTTATTTGGCATAGATTCTCTTTATGATAAGATAAGGTCATTGACATGCTTTGATTATATTGATATTGATGATTATGATGTTATCGTATCATCAAGTCGCCAAGTAGAACTTTTAAAAAAAGCTTATACCTTAATTATTGAGTTGTTAAATAAGATAGAAAAAGGTATAAGCTATGATATGTTGGCATTTGATGTTTATGAAGTTCTTAATTTTTTAGGCGAAATAACGGGTGAGGTTACTAGTGAAGATGTACTTGACAATATGTTTAAGAATTTTTGTTTAGGAAAATAGATATAGATATGGATTTCGATGCTATTGTGATTGGAGGTGGACATGCTGGTATTGAAGCATCCTTAGCTCTTGCAAGATTAAATTTTAAGACGCTTCTAATTACTCAGAATTTAGATACGATTGGTAAACTTTCTTGTAATCCTGCTATTGGTGGACTTGCTAAGGGAAATATGGTGCGTGAAATTGATGCTCTTGGAGGAGAGATGGGATGCCTTATTGACTTTAGTATGATTCAATTTAGAATTTTAAATAAAAGCAGAGGGCCTGCTGTTCAGGCACCACGTGCTCAGGCTGATAAATTGGCGTATCAGGTTAAGGCAAAAGAAACATTGGAAAGGCAAACCAATCTTGATCTTTTTCAAGATACCGTTAGTGACTTTTTGCTTAATTCTATGAGTAATAAAATCGAAGGTGTTGTTACAGAGAGGGGAAATAAATTTACATCTCGTGTTGTGGTTCTTACAACCGGAACTTTTCTTAGAGGTAAAATATTTATTGGTGAATATAGAGCTTGTATGGGGAGAATTTCTGAACCTGCTGCCTATGGTCTTGAAAAAATTTTACTTGAACTTGGATTTGAGATGGGTAGACTTAAGACAGGTACTCCTGCTAGGGTTCATAGAAAGAGTATAAATTTTGCAAAGACAGAAATTCAATTTGGAGATTCTGATATCATTCCTTTTTCCTTTTCAAATACTAAGATAGATAAAGTTCAACTCTCTTGTTACATTACTTATACAAATAAAAAAACCCATGCAATAATTAGTGACAATATGCATCTCTCTCCGCTTTATTCCGGTGAAATTATTGGGAATGGGCCAAGATATTGTCCTTCAATTGAAGACAAGATAGTAAAATTCAAAGATAAAGATAAACATCAAATATTTATTGAACCTGAAGGGCTGAGTACTGAAGAGATGTATCTTAATGGTCTAAGTTCATCTTTGCCCGAGGATGTTCAAAAAAGATTGATCAATAGTATTTATGGACTTGAAAATGCAGTTATTACAAGACCTGGATATGCTGTTGAGTATGATTATATTAATCCTATTGAATTATATGCAAGTCTTGAGACTAAAAGGGTTAAGGGACTTTTTGTTGCAGGACAAACTAATGGATCATCAGGATATGAGGAAGCCGCAGCTCAAGGATTGATGGCTGGAATTAATGCAGCACTTAAGTTGCAGGGGAAGGATCCAATGATACTGCCAAGAACAAGTTCTTATATTGGGGTGCTTATTGATGATCTTGTTACTAAGGGTACTAAGGAACCTTATAGAATGTTTACCTCAAGGGCTGAACATAGGCTTAATTTAAGACATGATACTAGTGATAAGAGGTTGATTAAGTGGGGATATGAAGTTGGGCTGGTTAGTGAGGAAAAATATTCTAGATATTTTTTCAAGGAGAAGCAAGTAGAAGAAATTAAGGAACTTTTGAGGCAGAGGCGTCTTAAGGAAAGAGAAGCTAGCACTTTACAGTTAAAGAAACATATTAGTAAAGATTTTTATCATATTATAAAAGATCCGTATATCAATTTAAGTGATCTTATTAATATAGATCCTAAATTGAATGCTTCAAAAGTGATTCTTGAACAGGTTGAATTAGATATTAAGTATGAAGGATACATTAATAGACAAAGAGATTTAATTAGAAGAATGAATAACCTTGAGCTTATTAAATTACCCCTTGATTTCAATTATGAAATTGATGGTTTATCCAGAGAGGCTAGGGAAAAATTTGTTAAAATCCAGCCAGCTAATCTTGCTCAGGCAAGTAGGATTTCTGGTGTTAGAAATACGGATATTCAAGTTTTACTTGTATATTTTTCAAGTCCTAAAAATAAAGTAGTGCTTAATTTGGATTTATGATGAATGATTTTGAACTTTCTTTGAAAATTTTAGGAGTTCCTTTTACTTCAAAAAGCATTGATAAATTAAGATTTTATATAGACAAAGTTTTATTATTTGATACTAGGTTTAACTTGGTGTCAAATAATGATCGAAATTTTGATGCAGTGCTTTTACATGTTCTAGATTCTGTAGCGGGATTGCCTATTATCAAAGATAATAATCCACGGCAAGTACTTGATGTAGGTAGTGGAGCTGGATTTCCAGGGATTGTTTTGGCTATTTTTGATAACTTTAGAAAGTATATTCTTCTTGAACGTAGCAATAAAAAAGCTACTTTTTTAAGGATGATTAGTTTAGAACTTGGTTTAGACAATGTTGAAGTATTAGAACGTGATGTTGATAAAGAGCAAAATAAATACGAATTTATTACAATCAGGGCTTTTAGAGATATAAGAGAATATGCAAGGATTTTGAAATTGATTTTGAAAGATGGGGGTTTGATTATGGCTTATAAGGGTAAATTAAATAAGATTAAGTTTGAAATTAGTCATATTGAATGCTTGTTTAACAAAATAGAAATAAGATCATCAACAATGAGTGATGATAAAGAGAGGAATTTTCTTTTGCTTTATAAGTAGTTATTTTATTTTTTCATTTTATCTTTTATATTTTATTTTTGATGAAAAATTTTAGTACGATAGGAGTGGTATGAAAAGTAGTTTTCAAATAGATTCTGAAGTAGAGAATGCATTAGGTTTAATAAATAAGTTTAGAAGAGAAGTTGCAAGTAGAATCCTTGGTCAAAGGGAAATGATAGATGCTATTTTAATGGGAATTTTGACTGAAGGTCATGTTTTGCTTGAAGGTGTACCAGGCCTTGCTAAAACATTGACGATTCAAACAGTTTCAGATGTTCTTGATCTTGGGTTTAAGAGATTACAATTTACTCCGGACCTTTTGCCTTCTGATCTTACAGGTAATATGGTATATAAGAGTACGACAGGGACTTTTAAGGTTAGAAAGGGGCCTGTATTTTCAAATATTATTTTAGCGGATGAAATTAATAGAGCACCTGCAAAGGTTCAATCAGCACTTCTTGAGGCAATGAGTGAGCGTCAAGTAACTCTTGGAGATGAGACACATAAGCTTCCTGATCCATTCTTTGTTCTTGCAACACAAAATCCAATTGAACAAGAGGGGACTTATAATTTGCCAGAAGCTCAACTTGATAGATTTTTGTTAAAGATTAATGTGAAATATCCTTCTATTCAAGATGAAATTAAGCTTCTTAAAATATTCTCAGTGGATGGCGGACTTGAGAATATTAAAGTTGCAAAAATAATGAATGCTTATTCTTTAGCAGATCTCAAGCGTACAATTGGAAAGGTTAAGGTAGATGATAAGATAATGCTTTATATCGTTACTTTAATAGCGGCTTCTCGTGAAAATGACAAAAAAACTTATCCATTTACTAAATATATTGAGTTTGGAGCATCTCCTAGGGCATCACTTAGTTTGCTCAAATGTGCTCGTGTTAATGCCCTTTATGAGGGGCGATTGTTTGTTCTTCCTGAAGATGTTAAGTCAGTGGCTTATAATGTGTTGAGACATAGAATTACTCCATCTTATGAGGCAGAGGTTGAGGAGATGAATACTGATGATATTATTAAGATACTTCTCTCAGCTGTGGCGCTTCCTTAAGGGTTTAAATTTCATATGCAATATGATAATGAATCAAATGCTAGTACTAAGACTAAGATAAAAGCTTTAAAATTTTTCTCCAGAAAAATGCTTTTGGAGCTTAATTTTGGTGGATATCGTTCTATTTTTAAGGGTCTTGGTCTTGAATTTCATGAGTTTAGACCTTATGAGGAGACGGATGACGCTAGATTTATTGATTGGAATGTTAGTTCGAAAGCGGATAGCATCTTCTCTAAGGTTTTTAGAGAAGATAAGGGAATGAATCTTCATTTACTTGTTGATAATTCTCTTTCAATGAGTCTGGGAAGCTTGACTAGTAAAAAGGAAATTCAAGATTTATTAGTTTCTATTTTTGCTCATATGGCATTTTTTAATAATGATAAGATAGGTATAACTTTTTTCTCAAGTGAAACGGATAAGTTTATTTCATCTCGAAAGGGGCATTCACATTTAGGGCGAATTTTAAATGAGACAATAAATAGGCGCCTTAAGAGAGGAAGTAATTTAACTTATGTATTTAAAAATACAGCTGAATATTATAAGAAGAGATCTTTAATTATCATTATTTCAGATTTTAAAGCCAGTAATTATTTTAAATCTTTAACTGTTCTTAGTAAACGTCATAATATTATTGCAATAAGGCTTACAGATTTTTTTGATGAAAATCTTCCTCAATATGGATTTTTAACTTATGAAGATATTGAAACTTGTGAAGATTTTTTGACCTCTGGATTTAGTAAAACGATATTGAATAGTTATAAAAATTATTGGACATTAGATAAAATCAAATGGAGAAAAGAATGTATAAAAAGAGGTATTAATTTTATAGAAATTAGTACTAAAGATGATGTTTTTAGAAAGCTAAAAGCTCTTTTAAAAAAGGAGAATGATATTTGAAAAACACAATTGTCTTTGTCATGTCTTTTTTGTCTTTTTATTTATTCTCTTATGAGATAAAAAATGAGATATTTATCCCAACTCGTTATTATGTGGGAGATACTGTTGAGCTTAAATTTTCGTTAATTCTTGGTGAGAATGAAAAATTTATCCCTGCTGAATTTGAGGAAATTAAAAATGAGTTTGTTGAGGTTAATTCACTTCTTTACAGACCTGAGAGCGGGGAGGTAATAATATATTTTGTTTCGTTTTATGTCGGAAGCAATACTCTTCCGCGTATTTATGTTGGAGATATTATCAGCAATGATAAATCTTTTAAATTAATTCTCAATAATGTCAAAATAAATACTAGTAAGTTAATTGCAGATGATGATGTTCTTAAAATTCAGGATATAGAGGGAGTGCTTTTTCTTCCAGGAACAAGTACGTATCTTGTTATTTTTATTTTAGCTCTTGTAGTAGTTCCTTACTTTTTTATTAAATTTTTGAAGCTTGTCAAGCAGTTATTAGTGTTTTTAATAATGAAGCATAATTTAAGAAAACCTTATAAAGTGTTTCAGAAACAAATGATTATTTTGTCTAATTATATTAAGAGTCACGAAGAACAGGTTATTTTTTATAATTTATTGAATTCATCTTTAAGGGTTTATTTGTCTAAAAAAACAGGTTTTGATTTTAATGCAATTACTACGACGGAAATTTCTGAAATTTTGCAAAATTTTAATGTTCCTTATGAAATTCGTTCAACTTTTGTTAATATGCTTAGGCTTTCTGATTTTAGTAAATTTAGTGGAATCAATTTATCAGGTGGAAATTTATCACTTATTTTAGATGATTTAAGGAAAGCAGCTTTTAATTTTGAAGAATTTAATAGAGGGGATAATGTTAACATTCAATGAGCCTTTATATTTATTTTTACTTATAATTCTTCCATTAATAATTTATTTTAGCCATTTTTTTAAGAGTAGAGGAGGAAAAGTTAAATTTCCAATATCTATTTATGGAAACTTTGGTTCTATAAAATTAAAGGATTATGGATTGAATTTGCTATATTTTATGACTTATGCTTTATTTTATTTAGCAATGACAGTTATGATCTTAACCTTAGCAGGTCCTTCTATTTCGAAGAAGAAAACGACTTATCTTAGTAGTGGAGCTGATATTGTTATTGTTCTGGATATATCTCCTAGCATGGGTGCTATTGAATTTTCATCTAAAAATAGACTTGAATTTGCAAAAGAATTGATTAAATATTTTGTTTATCAGAGAGAAAATGACAATATTGGATTGGTAGCTTTTGCTAAGGAAGCTTCTTTGATAGTTCCACTTACAATTGATAGAGATTTTTTTTCTAAAAAATTAGATGATATTTATATTATGGATCTTGGCAATGGTTCTGCTTTGGGCCTTGGTATTTCCATTGCTCTTTCTCATTTAAAGCATTCGGAAGCACCTAGGAGATCAGTGATTGTTTTAACAGATGGTGTAGTTAATTCGGATGAAGTTTATAAGGATCAGGTAATAAATCTTGCTCAAGGATTAAATGTTAAAATTTACTCTATTGGAATTGGTAGCAGTGAAGAGCTTAGTGTTGGGTTTAAATTGAGATCTGGTAGGTTTTATCAAGGTACTTTAAGAGAGATTTATGATTCTAGTATGATTTTTGAGATTTCAAGTAAAACAGGAGGACTTTTTTATTCTGTAGGCGATGATTTTTCATTTAAACTTGCAATACAGGATTTTTCGAAAAAGGAAAATGTGGAGAGAAAGGTTAAAATTTCGGTTGATAATGATGGTGTTCACAATGAATTTTTATTGGTAATATTTTTCTTATTAATCCTTTACTTCATTTTATCTAAGGTCTTTTTAGAAGAGGTGTTATGAGTATAGGCAATTATTATGCTTTTTACTTGTTTATAATTTTATTTTTAGTTCTTTTTTTATATATTTATAATTTTAGAAAAGCGCTTCCATTGTTTAAGACTTTAAGTCTTATGTATGTTAATAATGCTTACATTAAAAATTATTATATAAAAAAAATTCTTATGATGTTCTTTTTTGTATTGAGTCTGGGTTCTTTAATTGTTTCTATCTTGGATATTTCTTGGGGGCAAAAAGCTACTGAGGATAAAAGATCAAATTTAAGGATATCTTTTGTTGTTGATATTTCTCGTAGTATGTTAACCTTTGATGAAGGAAAATCGATTAATAGGCTTGAGAGTGCTAAGAATTTTATTGGTTTGATTTTAAATAATTTTGAGAATGTTGAGTATTCACTTACTGTTTTTAAAGGTAAATCCTTGTTAGTGTTGCCATTTTCTAAGGATAAAGCTAGCTTACATAAGATGTTAAATTATATTGAGCCTAATTTAATAAGTTTTCCTGGTAGTTTTTTAGGTGAAGGAGTTTTTAGTACCATACAGGGAATAAAAGATGGTTCTTATTATAATTTTTTGGTAATTTTAACAGATGGAGATGAATGGGGTGAGAATAATTATTATATTTTTCCTAAGTTGGTTGATGCACTTAATCTTACAAGCTTTGTAGTTGGGATTGGAAGTAATAAGCCATCTCCTTTGATTGATAATAATTTAAGTGTTAAGGATAAAAATGGCAATGTAGTGGAAGCCATGCTTGATGAGGATAATTTGTATCTTTTAACGTCTTCTCTTAAGGGTTCTTATTATAATTTATATTTAAAAGGTACTAATTATGTTATTAATGAGATAAGGAATGATATAATGAAAAAAAGTTCAAGTGATATTTTGCTTATTGGTATTCTAAGATATAAGCTTTTTTTAGCTATCTCTTTTTTATTTATAGTATTGTATCTATTTGTTAAGGTCATTAAATGGGACGAAACTTTTTAATTTGGTTTTTAATGAGTTTTATGTTTGCATCCTTTTTATCTTGTTCTAATATTAGAGCTATGTCTCTTATGGCCATTGGTAATTATGAATATATTAGAGGTGATTATCAGGGTGCGATTTCCACTTATTATGATCTTGTAGATGATAAGCAAGCTACGTCGTGGGGTTATTATAATCTTGGGATTGTATATTATTCTTTAGGAGAGTATGAAAGCTCTCTTCGGATGTTTTCGTATGCAAAAAGAGATAATGATTCCTTTTTGAATTTTAATATAAACTATAATGAGGGAATAATATACTATAATCAAGGACTTTATCGAAAAGCAGAGGTGGCATTTAAGGAAGCTTTAAGGATCAATCCTGCAAGTTATAATGCTAAATATAATCTTGAACTTGCAATAATTAAAAAAAGAACTATTCCAGAAGATTTAGATAGTTTAAGTGTTAAGAGAAGTCAAAATTTTATTGAGAACAATGAAAATTTTTTAAGGTATATTGAAAATCTTGAGAGGGTTTTATGGGTAACAAGATCAGAAGAACAAACTGTGTCTTTGCAAGAAGATTGGTGATATCTTTAGTTTTATTTTTTATAAATTTTGAAATTTATTCTTTATCTGGTACCGATTATTTAGTATCAACTAAGGTCCTTAAAGGAACTAAGGTTGTTCATGTGATTAGATTAAATTTATCTCAAGATATTGATGAGACATCATTAAAGTTTGAAATAAGTAAAGATATAAATGATAACACCGAAATTGCTTCGATATCAAAGGTACCAGATGGAGATAATATTGTTACAGAAATAAAAATTGAATATGATTTTGATAAATTGGGATTTGTTAAGATTCCTTCATTAAAAGTTGTTTATCTTGGTGAAGTTTATTTAAGTTCAGAGTTTGAAGTGGTTGTTTTGAAAGAAGATGAGTCGCAGTTCTTTGGTTTGCCAGTTAAATTGTATTGGGATTTTGATAAAGAAGAAATTTATGAGTATCAGAGTGTTGGATTTGTTTTGCGTGTCAATTGGCTTGTGAATAATAATTTGAAGTCTATTGCTAGTTCTTTTAACGCTGTTAAAGATGCAATGATTGATAGAACCCCTATATTTGAAAATATTAAATATAGAACTTTTAATAGTAAAGAAATCTTGGATGTACCCCTTTATAACTTTATATTAACCCCTCTTAGAGGTTCAAAAGATATTGTTATTCCTAGTGTTTCTTTTAATATAGGTGAAAATATTGCCCGTATGAGTCCTGGTATTTCTTTAAAAATTAAACCAATACCCGATGAGGTTAAGTCTTTGGCCGTTGGAACTTTTAAAATTGATTATGAATTTCCTAATTCAACTTTAATTAATCAAGATACTTTTACTGTTTTAATAAAAATTACAGGGCAAGGTAATCTTCCACATATTCGTTTTCCAGAAATTGAGACTTATAATTCTAAAGTTATTTATAATAAAAAAAATTATAATTTTGAACCTTCAAAAGATGGTTATAAGGGCAGTATATCTAGGATATATACTCTTAAACCAGATAATAAGGGTAATTTATTCTTAAATATTGGTGATTTTACTTATTTAAATCCTGATGATGGGAAAGTTTATAAACTTGATGGTAAACGACTAAAATATGAATATTATGGGGAATTGAAAAATAATAATGATTCTGGTCAAGAGTTATTGTCAGATTTTAGTTTGCTTTCATATCATGATATTTTAAAACATAGGAATAAAACTTTTTTATTCTTTGTTCCTGTTTATTACTTAATTTTGATACCAGGAATTTTATTCTCTTTAGCTGTTTTTATTAAATATAAAAAGTTCTTTATCGCATCAGGTTGTGGATTAGTTATTTTAATATTAACTCTTGCTGTTAGTCTTAATGCTATTAACGATAGTTCTTTGTCAGAAAATAATATAAATGATTTAATTGAAGATTATAAATCAAAAAATTATGTTAATGCTCTTAATAGAATTGATAATATTCTTAAAAAGAATCCAAGTTATTCAGGACTGTGGTTAAACAGAGCTCTCATTTTGAATAAAATGGATAGATATTTTGATGCAATTTATTCAGCTTATAAAGCATTTTTTACTTCACCAAGTAATGATACCTTTTACAGGGTGATTGATTTTATTGAGGCTAAGAATGGAGTTAATGAAAATATTCGAAACAATAGTTTTGTTTGGTCTAATATTTTTTTTATTATTAGTTTAATTTTAATAAATATTTTAATAATGATTATTTCTTGTAAATTTTATGCAAAAAATTTAAAGAAAATTATTTTATTCTTGCTTTTATCTGTAACGTGTTTTACTTTATTTCAAACATATTACTTTTATGTTGACCAGCAGTCTGAGATTGGAATTATTAAAGGTGATCTAGTTTCTCTTTATAAAGTTCCTGATAATTTTTCAAGAAGCTGGCGATTCTTAAATGGGAATATAAGTGTTTATTTACTTAATAGAAAAGATGACTTTGTTCTTATTCAAACAAGTCATGGCCTTCAGGGATGGATTCATAAAAACTTTATTGCATCTGTTAAAGATAGTTTAATATAAAGTAATAGCGATCTGTTAATTGATTTAATTTCTTTTGATATAAGTAGTTATTTTTCTCTATATACTATTCTCCCTTTTGTAAGATCATAAGGTGATAGCTCAACCTTCACTTTATCTCCAGGAACTATTTTTATAAAATGTTTTCTCATCTTTCCAGATAGATGAGCTAAAACTAAATGCCCATTTTTAAGTTCTACCCTAAACATTGTGTTAGGGAGAGATTCTTTAACAATACCTTCAGTTTCAATAGCTTCTTCTTTAGTGTTCAAAATGCCCCCTTGTTATTTATGTAACAGAATCAATTGTACACAATTAGGAATATCATTGCAATTATTTTTTATTAAAAATTAATGTACTAGTTTACATTATATGGGATTGTTTATATAATTACACGGAGTTTTTTAAAAATTGTAATTTATTATAGGGAGGTAATATCATGCATAAAAGTAATTTTGAGCATGAATTTGTTGAAAAGATGCGAAATTTTCTTTTAGAATCAAAAAAAGAAATATTAAATTCTATAAGATCTGTTGAGGATAGTAAAAGAGAGATCATTAATAATGATATGCATTTAAAGGACATCATTGATATTGCATTTGATAATATGGATGGAAATAATCTTGAAGCTTTAAGTTCAGTTGAGAAAAAGAAGTTGCATTTAATAAATCAGGCGCTTTATAGAATTTCCCAAAATACTTATGGTAATTGTTTGGCATGTGATAAGAGTATTGCAAAAGAAAGACTTGAGGCTATTCCTTATGCATTTTTATGTATAAGTTGTCAGACTAAAAAAGAAAAAAAGAGCAAGCGATCAATTTAATATTTAATTGTTTAGAATTGTAATTTCTACTCTTCGATTTTTTGATGCTAAAGGAGATGAGTTTTCATACTTAGGTTTTTTAGCACCCCATCCTTTAAAAAATATTTGGTTTTTGTTCTTTATTTTCATTTTTAATAAATAGTTTCCAATTGAATGAGCTCTTTTTTCAGACAATTCTTGCATTTCTTGTTCTGTTCCAAACTTTGCTGTATGTCCTTCTATGAGAATATTGTTGTCTTTAAACTTTTCTAATAAATTGGCTATGTGTTTTAGTTTGTTGTATTCTTTTTTAAGAATTTGAAAAGAATCAGGATAAAATTCAATATCTAAACTTAATTTGATGCCATTTTTGTTTTTCTCTATGTTAATAGAGTCTATCTGTTTTGTTCTAATATATTCTTTGACTTCATGCTCTATTATGTTGTCATTTGGTAGTTCAATAGAGATTATTTTCCCAAATGAGTTTCCAGTCATTTTGATATTATTGTTGTCATTTTGCATTTGAAATTCATATGTATCATTATATTTATATATGTTTCCTAATTTTGAGTCGAAATAAATTATTTGGTTAACCTTTTGAGAGAATAATATGTTTTTTACGTTATATTTAGACTTGTAATTTGATAGAATTATGTCGTAGTATTTGCCATTTATTTTTTCTTTGCCTTTGTACACATAATTTACATCAAATTTTGTAACAAAATCTTTTATTTCTTGTGAAATTTCAGATGCTTGAATATATTCTTCTGCTGGATATGTCCAAGTTTCATTTACTTTTATGGGTGTTTTTGGGAATCTTGGGATGCCTCTAACAGAAGGTCTTTTTTGAGCATTATTAATTTTATATTCGCCTTGTTTGTTTATGCTAAAATTTCCTTCAAATTCTTCTTTAAGTAAGTAAACGTCGCTCTCATTATCTCTTTTTAACACTCTAAAGTAAGATTTGATATCTGCAAAATTGTTTTTTACATCTTTTACTTCGCTTGAAACTTGGATATTAGTTTTGGTTTTTGAGTTAAATCTTCCATTTAGGTAAATTTCTTGATTATCTGTAGTTTCTATTCTGAATTTAGCCCCCTTAGTGTATTTAAATTCTAATATTTCAGATGAAAATGCTAGAGTATTTGTTAAAAATAGTAATATAACAATTTTAATATTCATTTAACAAATTATATCATGATTGAGATTATGTTTTTTGAGAAATATTTCATTAAATCTTTTGAATAATGCTTTGTGAGTTTTACATTTTAGTTATAATGATTGTATGTGGACGGTTGTTTTAAGATATTAATTAAATAGTCAATTGTTTTGAGGTATAAAAAATGAAAAGAAAAAGTGGAATTTTGCTAAATATTAGTTCTCTGCCATCTAAATACGGTATTGGTGATTTAGGGAGAGGGGCATATAAATTTATAGATTTTCTTGCCGCTTCATCACAAGGTTATTGGCAGATATTACCTTATTCGCCTCCTAATTTTGTGGAGTTTCCTTATTCAAGTTTTTCTGCATTTGCTGGTAATATCAATTATATTGATTTAAATGCTATTGAGAGGTTTATTGACATAGACTTAAGCACTCTTGAATGCTTGGAAGATAGATATGTTGATTATGATAAGTTAAAAGCTAAAGAAGTTGTTTTAAGAAATGCTGCTTTGAATTTTTTGCACAGGGCAACGATTGATGAGATTCATGCATTTGAAAAGTTTAAAAAATCAGCTGCTTATTGGCTTTTAGATTTTTCAAGTTTTGTTGCTTTTAAAGAGTACTATTCTAAGTTTCAATCTTCACAGGCTTTTAATCTTTTATTTAGTAGAGAAATTTTAAAAAGGGATGCTAAGGCTTTAGCTAAGCTTAGAGAGACACTTGAGGTTGAGATCAACATTCAACAAGTTTTACAATATTTCTTTTTTTCACAATTTAAAGCTTTAAAAAAATATGCTAATAATGCTGGAATTAAAATAGTAAGTGATGTTCCTATTTTTGTGTCTTATGATTCTGCTGATGTTTGGGCGCATCAAAAATATTTTAAATTAAGGTTTGATGCAAGTAAAGATAAGGTAACGGGGATACCTCCTGATTATTTGTTTAGCAAAAAATATCTTTGGGGCAATGCAGCTTATAATTGGAAAGCTTTAAGAAAAGATGACTATGCATGGTGGATTAATCGTATTGATTTTTTGCGTAAATATGTGGATATTGTTAGAATCGACTATTTTAGAGGATTTGTATCAACTTGGGAGGTTCCTGCAGAAGAATCTTTGCTATTTGGTGGACAATGGGTAAAGTGTCCCGGGAAAGATTTTTTTAAACAGGTTCTAAATGAGATTAATGACTTAGAAATTTGGGTTGAAGACCTTGTAAAAGATCGTGGAGATACATTTAGGTTAAGAGATTATTTTGGTTTCCCAGGAACTAAAATGATGCAATGTGCATTTGATTTTGATTCCACAAATATATATCTTCCCCATAATTATATAAGAAATTGTGTTGTTTATACAGGTACTCATGAGAGTAATACTATTCGTGGATTTGTTAACTCTGTTGATAATGAGCATAAGAAATATATTTTTGATTATTTCGATACTAATGAAAATGCTATTGTTTGGGATATGATAAGGGGGGCGATGGCTAGTGTTGCAAATAGTGTAATAATTCCAATGAAAGATTATCTTGATTTGGTATCTGATTTTAGTATGAATATGTCTGATACAATGCTTAACAATTTTAGAATATTAAGTGGTGATTTGAGTGACGATTTAAGTAAAAAGATAAGTGACATTACAAAACTTTATGGAAGAACTTAATAGGAACTTCAATAATTTGTTAAAATGATATTTGTTTTTTAATATTTATTTTTAAAAAGGCTGGATGTCATTTATATGAAACTTAATACATATATAATGCTTGTGTATATAATTTGTTTGTTGTTTGCTTATTTTTTCTTGTGTTTTCATTTGCATTCATTAGATGAGAGTAAATATTTTAAGAATGGTGGCTTATTTTTTATTAATAAAGGTGCTTTATATAAAAAGCATAATAATGTGATATTTAAGGTTGAACCCAAGGGGCTAGAGACTAGATGGATATATCCGTTTGCAAGACCTGTGTCTAAGAGAATAACTTCTATTTATGAAGATTTTTATTCCTCAAATTCCCTTTTGACAACTAATGACTCTGTTTATGTTTCTCATGATTATTTTAAAAGTTTTAGAAAATTAGTTGATAATGAGAAATTTAATAAAAATTCTTACATTACATCAAGTGCATTATCTCGAGGAGAATATAAGCGTATTGCTATTGGTACTTCTAATAGTGGAATTTATTTAAGTGTTAATGATAGTTTGGATTTTACGAGTCTAAATTCTTTAATTTCTAAGATATATCTGGGTGCTGGTTATTATGATATGGTTAGTGCAATAGAGTTTTCGAGAAACAATGTAAATGAGTTGTACTTTTCCTGTGGAATTTATGGAGATATTATTTTAATTAATACAACTCTAGGGGTTGTTAAGAAGTTGGATTTTCCCTTTAAAAAACAGATATTGCGTATTATTGATTTATCGGATGCAAAAATGGAAAAACTTTTGGTTAGAACTTATGATAATCATTTTTATTCCTATGTTGATGGCAAATGGACTTTTGATGGTCAATTTTCTGTGTATGGAGAAAATTCTGTTGAAAAATTAGAAAGGATGCATCTTGCTTCTAATAAGGGGTCAATTTATTTAACGGCTTACACTCTTCGAAGCAAAACAGCTATTGATGAGAGATTTGAGTTTATAAAAAGATTAGGCATGAATGCTGTTATTATTGACTTTAAAGATGATAGTGGTATTTTAACTTATTCAAGTAAATTAGCTTTGCCAAACAAGATAAAGGCTGTTAAAAATTTGATAGATGTTCCTTATATTTTAAATAAAGCAAAAGAACTTGGAATATATGTTATTGCACGAGTTGTTGTGTTTAAAGACGCTAAACTTTATTTTTATAATAATTGTGAGTATGCTCTTTGGAATAAAAAGACCAATCAGCCTTGGGCAAACCTTGTAAAGGTTAAGCATGGTGATTCTTTTAAATTTATTCAAAAGGAACATTGGGTAGATCTCTTCTTGCAAGACACATGGGATTATAATTTATCTATTGCAAAAGAAATTCAGTCTCTTGGAGTTGATGAGATTCAGTTTGATTATATTAGATTTCCAACAGATGGTCCTGTGTCTCTTATAACTTCAAGATTTAATAAATATAAGATGCATGCGATTGATGCTCTTGAATCTTTTTTAATTATGGCTAGAAAAAATATTTATATTCCTATTTCTATTGACATTTACGGAAATAATGGATGGTTTATTACAAATAGTATTGGTCAAAATATTTCTATGATTGCGGATTATGTTGATGTTATTTCTCCAATGTTCTATCCTTCTCATTATACTAACGATTTTTTAAAGAATGAGTTATACTATACTACGAGAGCTTATAAAATTTATAAGGAAGGAAGTAATAGAGCTGTTGTATTCTCATCAGGTAAGGTTATAATTAGACCTTATGTTCAAGCTTTTTTGCTTGGTTCTGAACGCCGTGTGAGTAAAGAAGTTTATTTAAAATATTTTTCTCATCAATTAAAAGGAGTTAAGGAATCTTTAGGCAATGGCTTTAGTTTATGGAATGCATCTAATATTTACTATATGGTTAAGAATGATTTAAGCGAATTTTTAAATTTTTCTTAAATGTTTGTGGAAGGAAATTTTTTTGGCACATATTCATCTTTTTTGTGTAATATTTAGTATCTTTTTGTTATATCTTGGTGGGAATTATCTTTTAAATAGTTCTGTTAACATTGTTACTTATTTTCAAGTTCCTAGTCTTTTAATTGGTGTTATAATAGTATCCTTATCAACAAGTGCTCCAGAGCTTTTTACAAGTTTAATAGCATCTCTTAAGGGTAAAAATGAAATTATTGTTTCTAATATCATTGGGAGTAATATCATTAATATGTTGCTTGCACTTCCCTTAACAGGGTTGTTTTTGAGGATTGAAACTGATTTTAAGAGACTCAAATTTTCTTTTATAATTTTATTTTTATTGATGTTTCTTCTTTTATTGCTTTCTTTTGATTTTAGTACTTTGTCTTTTTTTAAGGTGCCTTATTATAAAACCAGTTCATTGGTGATTTTAATTTTATTTTTATCTTATCTATTTTTATTTTACAAAGAAGAGAAAAAATATAATTCTGTTCCAAAAAATTTAAAAAATCTTAATTGTAATTATGGGTTTAAGTTTTTATTTTTAAATATTTTGCTCTTATTATTAAGTATATATTTCTTATATTTCGGTTCAAAGTTGTTAATAGATAGTTCAATATACATTGCACACAATGTTTTTAATATTAGTGAGAAAGTGATTGGAATTGTTTTTGTAGCTTTTGGGACCAGCATCCCAGAGATCGTCGTTTCTCTTTTTGCAGTAATTAAAAAGGAGTCAGATATTGCCATTGGTAATATCATTGGAAGTAATATATTTAATATTGGGTTTATTTTATCTAGTAGTAGTTTTGTAAATCCAGTACTCATGAGTGATATTTATTTGGCTGATTTTAGTATCATGTTTGTTGTATCTTTAATGTTATTATTCATAGTGAGATTTCAAGGGGCTTTTAGTAGAGGACCTGCTATTCTATTTTTATGTTTATATATTTTATATAATTCATTTTTATTTGGTAGTTTTTAATTTTATTGAATTTGTCAATATGTTATTATATGTTATGATGGTTTTGTATATGAGGAGCTTGGAAATATAAGATGAAAAAATTACCCGAAATTTTCTATCTCAATGATAAAGAAGTGGAGATTTTGATTTCTCAAATAGGGATTTCTTCAGATGCTCAAAAAATGATTTTAAGGATTATTTTGGAACATAAGCACAATGTTATAGATTATGCTAAATTTATCGAAGATTATTCTGTTAAAATTCGTGGTCTTAAAGGAGAATTGGATTTTTTATTTCGCAAGCTTTATGAGGTTAAGAGAGGAATTATTATTAATAAGTCAACATCCAATGGGGAAATGGTACCTTATAAAATAATAATAACAGATGAAAATAGTTATAATTTTTATTATTATGCTATCGAGGATTTGTTTTTAAAGCATTATGTGGGAATAGAACTCTTTAGTACTTTACTTACAATTAAGAATATAGATAAAAATTTATTGGCTTTTGAAAAAGAGTTTGTCATTCTTTCAAATTCAGACATTAATCTTAAATATTTTCAAGAAAATTCTTCATCAAAAAAGATATTTGTGTTGAATTCTTTAATAATTCCATCAGGAAAAGCCTTATATTTTATTGAATTTATGAAGAGAATTTTATTTGGGATTGCTTCTAACAGAATAGTTAAAGATATTTTTATGAGAGCTAAAAATGTAAAGCTTAGTGAGTATGATCGAATGTTAGATGAGGGTATTAATGGTGTGAGAGTTGCTTATAATTTGCTTTTAGGAATTTTAGAAAATAAGGAAGAAATTTTAAATAAGAAAGGTGTTAATATTTCTAAACATTACTTTATTTTTTTAGAAGTATTAAATATTTATATTACTAATGAGAAAAACTTAGAAGAACTTAGAAATTTAGAAAGCATTAAGATTGATGAAACTTTGAAATCAATTGAAAAAACAATAGAGTTTAAACCAAGATTTATTAATATAGAAGAATTTAAAAATATTCTTCAAGAGCATGTTGAAGGATTATCTGATTCTGAATATTTTTTAAAGACGGCTAATGAATACTTTTTTGAGTCTAACATTAAGGGTTCGTTACCCAAAATATTTAGTATTAAACGTGGAATGTATTTATATAAGCCATGTGCCTATTCTATGTTTTTAAAGGAATTCGATCAAATTTTAGTTGATATTAGGGATAAATTGAGAAATGATTTTGTGAAAGTATTTAATAGTGGGAAGAATTCTTCTACTATTTTAACAGAAGAAGGTCTTGAAAAAACATTGATTGAATTTATTGCTAATTATGATATAAATGATTATTGTTTAAAAAATAAGGTCGCATTTCTTGATTTTATTGTTTCGCATTATAAACGAGTTTCTAAAACACAGAATATTCAGACCCATCTTAAGGATATAATCAAAACCGAAGCCGCTAAATATTTTAAAAATAGTAATACGTTTTTACCACTTTATAAGATTTATAAAGTTGACCTATCTAATCTTTTAGATGCTGCTTATAGAGATTTGCCTTTGTTAAAGAGGCTTGTGTTATTCTTAACAGGGAGACAGCAGAGTTATAAAGAGGCTTTATCTAGATTAAATTCTAAGATTGTGGTTAAAGAGAATGCTGAGCTTTTTGATCCAAATGAAAGAGTGAAAAGACAACTAGATAAAAGACGAAAACAAAGAGAAGAGTTAAGGGAGCAAATTAGGAGTTCTTATGTTAGAAAAGGCAAAACCCCTAAGGAAGCAACTTTAAATAGGGCCTATACTAAAAGTGAACAAGATGAAGCTTGGTTGAAATTTGAAGATAAATTGAATAAAAAATAAATTTTAAAATAAATCTTTAGGTCTTCTTGCTGTATTTTTTGAGGTTTGACATTCAGCATAGTGTTTTATTTTACCATTTTCAAATTTAGACTTCATTATAATTTTTCCGCCCCACTTGCTTAATAATTCTTTAGAGCCACTTCTTTGAGCATTTTTAGAAATTTTTGCCATCTTAAACTCCTACTTAAACTAATTTATTGTATAATAAATTTATCAAAATAATGTTGATTGATCAAGGAATGACTATGTTTTTGGTGATGTTTTTTGTGTCTTGTGCTCTTTTTTC
This sequence comes from Borrelia puertoricensis, assembly GCF_023035875.1. Lineage (NCBI taxonomy): Bacteria > Pseudomonadati > Spirochaetota > Spirochaetia > Spirochaetales > Borreliaceae > Borrelia > Borrelia puertoricensis. The sequence goes on along the minus strand of NZ_CP075379.1, from coordinate 161,657 downwards.
AGAAGAAATTTATTATAGATTTGTTGATTATGATATTAATTATAGGATAATCGGGAAATATGAGATCAGTAAAGAAAATGCGGAAGAAGAGTGTGGATATAAATTTACTTATGATGATAGCAGGCTTGTATTTGTTGATTATGTTGGCAAACTTAGTATTTTAATTCCTTCTTTTTTTGGTGCAAATCAGATCAAAATAGAATATTCTGGGGATATAGAAAGGAGATTATTTTTAAATGGAGGTTTTGCTGCTAAGAATTTAAAAGATATTTGTGTTGAACAAATAGAATATTTTCCAAATGGCAGACCAAAGAGTATTTTTAATTATAATAAATCTAATGAGATTATAAGAGATAAGTATGGAATTGCTTATTATCATTTTATTTACAATGATGATAGTAGTTTTTATGTTTATAGGTTTAGTGAGGTTGGTTTTCAAATTAAAGATTTAAATAATGTTTATTATACTAAAATTATTTATGATGATTCTGATCGGAGTAAAACAGTTTTATATTACGATGATAACAATTATAATATCAAGGCTAAGAATGGAATATATGGTTTTAGATTAACTTATGACAGTTCACATAATATTATAAGGGAAGAATATTTAGATCCGGTAGGTTCTTTGTATTCAAACCCTTTTTCTGTTGCAATAAAGACGTATCGTTATGATTTTGACGGCAAGCTCATTGAAATTTTAAATTATGATATTAAAAATAATTTGACTCCCGATGAGAATAATGTAGCAATATATAGATATGAATATAATTTAAAAGAAAAAGACTATTTTTATAAGGAGTATAATTATGATGCTAACAATAATTTAACCGTTAGTCAGAATGGTTATGCTATGAGAAAAACCATTTTTTATATGCAAAATAATGAAAAAAGGGTAATAAATCATAGTAATAGAATAAATAAAAATTATAATAGTGATATTCCAGCTAGTTATGAGGAAAAATATGAAATAATGAATGACTTTAAGGGTATTGCAGTTTATAGTTATAAGTATGATAATAAGTTTTATTTAATTGAAAATCTTTTCTTTGATAAAGATTTTAATTTAATTAGTGATTCCAATGGGGTGATGATTTATAAGTATGCTTATAATGAGGATGGCCTTCTTAAGTCTCAAGAGCATTATGGAGATTTTGATAATCCTATAGATGATTTTGAAGGTGTTTTTAGATATAAATTTGCATATGATGTTAATGGCAATTTGATCTTGAAGAGTAATTATTCTAAGAGTGGAGTTTTGGTTGCAGATCGGAGTGCTATTTTTGAGTATGTTTATGAATATGATAAACAAAATAGACTTATTAGTCAGAAAAATTTTGGTAATTTAGGCCAGTTACAAGATGATATTCACGGTGTTAGTGTGTATAAATATGAGTATAATAAATTTGGCAAGATTTCAAAAAAGACAAATCATGGTCCAGATTTAAGGCTAAGAGATGATATTGGGGGTATTTCGGTTTATAAATGGATTTATGATAGTAAAGGAAATTTAGTTGATTTTCAAAAGTTTGATTCTTTAGGTAATTTAATATAAATATTTCTTTTTCTTATGTTTTCCAATGGAGCAAAGTATTTCATATTTACTCATACCAGATTCTTTGCTAAGTATATCTAAGCTTAATCTTTCAGAAGTAATTTCTACTTTTTCTCCTATGTTAATTTTTAGATCTTTAGGGATTTCTATTATTGAAATATTCATACATATTTTTCCTCTAATGAAGCATTTTTTATCTCTTATTATACAATAAAAATTGTTAGATGTATTTTGTGGAATTCCATCGAAATATCCAACTGGTAAAAGTCCAATTTGCATATCTTCTTTTGCCGTAAATAGACCAGAGTATGATATTTGTTCTCCCTTTTTTATCTTTTTAAGAAATATGATTTTTGAATATAAGCTGAGTACGGGTTTAAGTTGTAAATTATTGTTTAAGCCGTTTGAATTTGGATGATATCCATATAAAATAAGTCCTGGTCGTACCATATTAAATTTTTCATTTATTTGATAGTTTGTTATGTGTTCTGAGTTAGAAGCATGAATGAATTTTGGTTTTATATTCTTGGTCTTAAGTTCGTTTATAAAATGAACAAATTTTTCGATTTGTGCTTGAGTGATTTTTCTATTTTCTGTTGTTGGTAAATGTGTGCAAACTCCTTCAAATTCTACTGATTTTGAATTTTGAATTTGAATTGCTAGATTAAGAGCATTTTCTATTTTAATTCCATATCTATTCATTCCAACATCAACTTTTAAATGAACCTTGATTCTTTTATTTTGTTTTTTACATTCTTGTTCTATTAGTGATAAATATTGGGAGTCAGCAACAAAGGGTGTAATATCGAACTTAACTAGATTTTTTATTGCATTTTTATCTGTGTTGATGTAGAGCAATATATTTGCTCTTTTGTCTATTTTTTTAATCTTTAAAGCTTCATCTATCCAGAAAATGCCAAAATAATTTATTTCTTTTTCTTTTAAAAATTTAAATGTCTGAATAAGCCCATGTCCATATGCATCAGCTTTTAGTGTGGCTACTAATTCTTTTTTTTGAATATGATTTTTAATTGCGGTTAAGTTATATTCTAAATTTTTAAGATTTATTATGATTTCTTTATTTTTAATCATTTTTGTATATTCTTTTGATTTATTTCATTGTCTTATTTTTTGGAATTGTAATTAAAATTGTATCTCATAAGCTAATTTTAAAGAAAAGGTACTCTTGGTGCAAAAAAATGAATTATTCCAATTATTAATGCTAAGATTCCTATTACTTTTTTATTGCTTTCAATGAAAGATTTGAATTTTCCATATTCTTTATTATTTTGAAAACTTGTGGGCATTTTTTGACTTAAGACGAGGATAAAACCAATAAAAAATAAACTGATAGCAGGAAATAAATTTCCAATTATTGGCAAATCATAAGGTATGATTATTTCAAAGATGCTAGCTATTAAAAATGTTGTGCCAAAAATGCTTCTTACATTTTTGTTATTGTTAATTAAATTTATAAATTCTTCAAAGATGATTAAGCACTTAAATCTTTCTCCCAAAATTGGGAATGCTAGCACTATCCCCCCCAATATATTAAGTAAAACAGATATAAAATATATTTGCAACATCTATTATCCTCCAAGATTTAATCTTTTACTAAAATATGCCTTATCGCCTTTCTGATTTATTAGCACTATGTTTAATAAACCCTTTTTTCTGTATGCAACATTAGTATATAACGTATAGTTAATCTTGTCTATGTAAATCATATTATTTTCAATAAGTTTATTATCTAAGTATACTTCTATATTGGCTTTTCCTAAGTCTTTCATGTTTTGACTTTTAATATTTATTTTGATATATAGGTTTTCATTTTTTATTTTATGTTCTATTGTGATGGTAGGGTTGTATTTGCTTTCCAATTTTTGTAATTTAGGAATTAATACAATTTTGATAATAATTAGCATGATGACAAAGATAATTCCCAGAGTTAGATTTTTTTTTATTCTTTGCTTATGATTATTTTGTACTTTACTTTTGCAAGTTTTATTTCTCATAAATGTTGACTTTTTAATGATTTCATAGTTTAAGTAAAGTATTTAAATTCCACCAATAGACGCTGACCCCACTTTTTTCTCCATAAAGTATGCTAAGTATTCCATCCTTAGATAGGCTTTCAGCAAGAAATTTAAGGTTAGGTGGTTCGATTAGGACCATTTGTTCTTTTATTTTGCCCTTCTTATCCAATTTCCATATTAAAGTATTAGACAGGTTTTTCATGTTAGTGGATGCTATTATTTTATCTTTTTGAATTCCAATGATGTTTATAAAACTTTCTTGTTGATCATCTAATAAGTTTTGGGGTAGTGTAATTTTATTTTTTATTTCAAATTCCTTATTTTTGTTTAAGCTCATTGTGTAAAAATATTGATTTTTGATCCTCACTCCAAGGTCGTTAATGTTTTCATTGGTTCTAATGTTTTCATAGTGAGTTGTCTTTACATAAATGATTTTTTTGTTTACTTCAAAAAATACTTTATCTATTGATATGTTATATTTTTTTTTCTCTTCTTCCGGTATTTGTAATATATTTGTATTAACATAAATTTTGTAGAGGGGTGAGAGATCTTTATCGTAGGAGTATATTATATATCCTTCATTAGATATAGTTATTATTGCTATATTGTTTTTGTCGTCAATATTGATATCGTAAACTTGTGGAAATAGTGTTCCATTCCGTCCTTCTTGTCCCAATACTTCTACAGATGAATCTTTATTTAAAATAAATATTCGTGTGGAGTATGCTATGTTTTCTTTCTCATCAAATTTAGATTTCTTATTATTTAGCTTATCTGATACTACAATAAAGTCTTTTGATGGATAAATTGCCTTAATATTTTCAAAATCTACTTTTTTGATTTTAAGGTCAGAATTTGTTTTGAATATTCCATTTTGGTAAGTTTGAATTAATTTCCCATAAGAATTAAAAATCATGAGTTTATTTGCTTTTGCCTCTACAATGTATACAAGTCCATTATATGTTTTGATATCAAAGCTTGAATTGGTAAATTTGTTTACAAGTGGTGTTATTTCTCCAGGTAACGTTCCAAATGGTATTTTAAATTGTTGTTCTCCAATTTCGTTTAAAGTTTTGATATTACATGATATAATCATAAAAAATAGATTTAAATGAATTTTATAAAACTTTTTCATGTTTTAGATGTTATTATTTTAAATGGTTGAAAGTCAATTATTTTAGGAGAATTGATACCTGATATGTTAAGAGCAATATTTGAAGCAACTATTGGTTCAAAAAGTAAAAGGGATCTAAAAAGTTATTTTCCTGTTTTGAGAACTATTAATAAGCTTGAATCTTGGGCATTGTCTTTGTCAGATGAAGATTTTATTATGGAAACAGAAAAATTTAGAGATGAACTTAAGGAAGGTAAAACTTTAGAAGATATTTTAGAGAGAGCATTTGCATTGTCTCGAGAAGCTGCCAGAAGGCGACTTAAGGAGAGACCTTATGATGTTCAACTTATTGCTGGACTTGCGCTCCATCAGGGTAAAATAATAGAGATGAAGACGGGAGAAGGTAAGACTTTATCTTCAGTGCAGGCTGCTTACCTTAATAGTTTAACTGGTGATGGTGTTATTATTGTTACAGTTAATGATTATCTTGCAGAGCGTGATTCAAATTGGATGAAACCGGTTTTTGAGCTTTTAGGAGTTAGTGTTGGTGTTGTGTTGTCTAATATGGATTCTGCTAGACGGAAGGTAGAGTACAATAAAGATATTACTTATGTTACAAATAATGAGCTTGGATTTGATTATTTAAGAGATAACATGTGCTTTGATTTGTCTCAAAAATCTTTAAGAAATTTTAATTATTGTATTATCGATGAGATTGATTCTATTTTGATTGATGAGGCTAGAACTCCTTTAATTATTTCAGGTTCTACAGAAGGAGATACTAGTGCTTATCTTGAGGTCAATTCTCTTGTTTCGCTTTTAAGAGAATGCTCTAAAGATCCAAAAACTGGAGATTATCCTTTAGAGATCGATGAGCTTGATGGGGATTATACGATTGATGAAAAGGGTAAGAGAGTGTCTTTTACGGCAAATGGTTTAAATAATCTTGAACAAATTTTGGTTTCAAAAGGCATAATTAAGGGATCTATGTATGTTGATTCTAATTTTAATTATGTTCATTATATGACTCAGGCATTAAAAGCCCATTTACTTTTTTTAAGGGACAGAGAATATATTGTTGGGGATTCTGGGGTTGAAATTGTTGATGAGTTTACAGGTCGTATTTTGAAAGGGCGCAGATATTCTGATGGATTGCATCAGGCTATTGAGGCTAAGGAAGGTGTTAAAGTTGCAAGTGAAAATAAAACTATGGCAACGATTACATTTCAAAATTTGTTTAGAATGTTTAAAAAAATTTCTGGTATGACTGGTACGGCTGATACAGAGGCAAAAGAATTTCATAGAATATATAATCTTGATGTTATAGTTGTTCCAACTAATAAATTGGTAGCAAGAATAGATGAGGATGATATTATTTATTACACCGAGGAATTTAAATTTAAAGCAATTACGGATGAAGTTTATGAGGCTTATAAGAAAGGACAACCTGTGCTTGTTGGGACAGGTTCTATTGAAAAATCTGAAATTCTCTCAAATATGTTTAAAAATAAAGGTATTAAACATGAAGTTTTAAACGCAAAGAATCATTTTCGTGAAGCGTTAATTATTGCTGAAGCGGGAGCAAAACATTCTGTTACAATTGCAACTAATATGGCTGGACGTGGTACTGATATTAAGCTTGGGGGTAATCTTGAGCATCGAGTTCGTAAAAAGTTTGGAATGGGCATGAGTCTTGAAGACTTTCAGAAGGCTATGCAAAATGAGAGAGAACAGTATCTTGAAGATTATGAGGAAGTAAAGGCTCTTGGTGGGCTTTATGTTATTGGTAGTGAACGTCATGAGTCAAGAAGAATAGATAATCAACTTAGGGGTCGAGGAGGAAGACAGGGAGATCCTGGTCGGTCAAGGTTTTATGTATCTCTTGAAGATGATCTGATGCGGCTTTTTGCAAGCGATAATTTGAGAGCTTTGATGGGAAAACTTGGAATGGCAACAGGTGAGCCTATTGCACATTCTTTGTTAACGAAATCCTTAGTTAATGCACAAAAGCATGTGGAAGATAGAAATTTTGAGATTAGAAAACATCTCTTAGAGTATGATGATGTTATAACAAAGCATAGGGAGTTTATTTATTCTCAAAGAGATTTAATTCTTGTTGATAATAATATTAAAGAACGTGTTCTTCTCTCTTTAAGAGAATATCTTGATTTTTTATTTGATCAAGTTAAGGGAGAAGTAGTTACGAGTTCTGTACTAAATGAGATAAATTCAATTTTTGCTTATATGATGGAAAGTGTTGGTTATGTTGAAACTATGAATATTGTGGATTTGAAAAATAAGTTAATGGAAATTGCAAGGACTAATTTAGATGCAAAGGAAGAATTAATTGGAGTTGAATTTTTTAATGAATTTTTAAAACATGAATATTTAAGGAATATTGACTCTAAGTTTCAAGATCATCTTGCAAATCTTGATTCTTTAAGAGAATCGGTTTATCTGAGATCTTATGCTAATAAAAATCCAATTACTGAATATAAAGAAGAAGGTTTTGCGATTTTTAGTGAGCTTGTTAAAGATATTAAGGTTGAAACTTTAAGGCGAACTTTACAGGTGAGAGTGGATGTTAATTCTAGTAGTTATAAAAATAACAAGCCTAAAAATGTTCGTGCTACTCATAAAGAATTTTCAGACATTGCTTCGGTAGACAGAGGTAATACAGTAGGAGTTCAAATAATTAGAAGTACTCCTAAAATTGGAAGGAATGAACTTTGTTATTGTGGCAGTGAAAAGAAATATAAAAATTGTCATGGAAAAAGCTAAAAGGAGGATTTTGTGTTTAAATTACCAGAACTTGGTTATGCTTATGATGTTTTAGAGCCATACATTGATTCTAAGACAATGGAAATTCATCATAGTAAACATCATAATTCATATACAGTAAATTTAAATTCTGTTCTTGAGAAGACAGAAATAAATTATTCTCAGGATATTGAAAGTATATTAAAAAATATTCAGCGATTTCCCAAAGAGTTCCAAGCAGCTATTAGGAATAATGCTGGTGGATATTCTAATCATACTTTGTATTTTAGGATTTTAAAACCTGGGAACAAAGATAATATTTTAGAAAATTTTGAAGAGCATGTAAATGCTACTTTTGGCAGTCTTGATAATCTTAAGATGGTCTTAAGAGATGCAGCTATTAGTATTTTTGGAAGTGGTTGGGCTTGGCTAGTTATTCATGCAAGTAAAGAATTGCAGATAATATCAAGACCAAATCAGGACAGTCCTTTGATGGAAGACTATAAACCTATTTTAGGTATTGATGTTTGGGAACATGCTTATTATCTTAAATATCAAAATAGAAGGATTGAATATATTGATGCGTTCTTTAATGTTTTAAATTGGGAAGAGGTTTCAAGAGTATATAATGAAATCATAGAATAATGTTATTTTAAGCTTTTCGTAAACTAGGCTTAAAGAGTTTATGTCTTGTGCTTAGTTTATGTTAGATTTATTATCTTTAGAAATTAATAACGTTTATATGTCATTATTAAAATTATCTCTTTCAATATCATTGAAATACTTTACTGTACCGACTTTTAGTTCATATGTTGCAGCTTCGTCTGATACTATGATTGCGTTTTTATGTAACTGTAGAGCACTAATTGTCCACATATGATTTACTCCTTTTTCAATAGCATGTTTTAATGCTCTTGCTTTATTATGTCCATTGACTATAATCATCACTTCTTTTGCATCCATAATTGTTCCAACCCCTACTGTTAAGGCACTTTTGGGAACTTTATTAATATCATTTTCAAAAAACCTTGAGTTTGCAATAATTGTATCTTGAGTCAAAGTTTTAATTCTTGTTCTTGAGCTCAGTGATGATCCAGGTTCATTGAATGCAATATGACCATCAGGTCCAATTCCTCCTACAAAAAGCATAATGCCACCGTAAGATTTAATTTTGTTTTCATATTCTTCACATTCATTTATAAGATTAGTAGCATTACCATTTAACATGTGTATATTTTCTTTTTTGATATTTATATGTGAAAAAAAGTTGCTCCACATAAATGAGTGATAGCTTTCAGGATGATTTTTATCTAATTTTATGTATTCATCCATATTAAATGTGACTACATTTTCAAATGAAATTTTTCCGAGTTGATTCATTTCAATTAAATGTTTATACATTCCAATTGGTGAGCTACCCGTTGGGAGTCCTAAAATGAATGGGTTTTCTTTTGTTGGTGAAAACTTTTTTATTCTCATAGCTACATGATTAGCAGCCCATTTTGAAATTTCATTATAGTTAGATCGAATGATTAATCTCATTTGTTGCTCCTTATATTTATAAATGAATAGAATCAAAGTTTATTGAAAATGATTTTTGATTCTATCATTGTTAATTTTAAGTCTAAGTCTTTGTCAAGGACATTTATATTTGCATCATAACCATGACATATTAATCCTTTTTTTTCAAGATTAATTATCCTTATTGGATTGTATGAACTTGCTTGAATGGCATCGCTTAGGCTATATCCAAATTCTACTAAATTTTTAATGCCTTGTATCATTGTGAGAGCCGATCCTGCGATTGTGTCACTTTCTACAATATGAAATAATCCGTCATCGTTAAGGTATACTTCTTCTCCATTAGCTATTAATTTTCCAGACGGTTGTAGTGTTGGAGTTAATCCATCAGTTACAAGCACTAATTTGCTTATGTCTTTAAGTTTTCTAAGCATTAAAACAAGTTTTGGGTGAATGTGATGTCCATCAGCAATAATTTCACAAGATACATCTCCATGAATTAAAGTTGCTCCTATTGCATTTGGATTTCTGTGATCAAGTTTTGACATTGCATTGAAAAAGTGCGTTGTGTGAAGTATTCCTACTTGAAAGCCCTCGATCATATTTTCATATTTTGCATTAGTATGTCCTGCTTGAAGTGTTATGTTGTTTTCCATGCAAAACATTGCAAGCTCTCTCATGCCTTTAAGTTCAGGTGCAACGGTCATTGTTGCAATATTTGTTCTTTTTCTTCCGAAGGAATCCGTAAAGGTCCCCCCCGCGGCGTCTATGAATTTTTTCATAACCTCAATACTTGGTTGTTGGAGATAGGAGGTAGGATGGGCGCCTTTTTTTTCAGAAGAGAAAAATGGTCCTTCAAGATGGAGTCCTAAAATTTTTGCACCTTTTTCTTTGCCTATTGCTTCGGTACATGCTTTGATTGTTTCAATCATTTCTTCAGTTGGACGTGGGTATAGCGTTGGTAGAAATCCTACTACTCCATACTCTGCTAAATATTGTGACATTTTAATTATTGAGTTTGTTGAGCATTGGTCGGTTCCGTATCCGTGAAATCCATGTATGTGATTGTCATAAAGACCAGGGGTAATATAGTTGCCCTTAATATCAATCATTTCATAGTTTTGTAGATCAATTTTTTCAAGTCGATCAGCTGTTACGATATCAAAGATTTTACTGTCTTTAATAAGAACCGCTGAATTGTCTATTTTATCATTGCCTGTCAGAACAGATTTTGAATTGAACAAACAGAAATTTGGCATATTTACTCTCCTATAAACTTAAATTTTACTATAAGCAAATATCTTTTTTAAAGATGCTTGTTTTTTTATTTGTCTTTTAATAGGAGTTCTGTTGTTAGTTTTGACGTAATATATGATTTTGTGTATAAAAATTTATGTTTTTTATGTTAAAATTTCTAACTAAGAGGTGTTGTAATGTCTTCTGGATTTTTTGTTCCAGGTGTGGATAATAAATATAATACTAAAGAAATCCGTGAATCGATGCTTAAACCTGATAAGGCCAAGATAGATTCATCTGTAAAAAAACTTGAAAACTTAGAGCAAGAGAAACGAGCTTGGCAAATGATTAATAAAAAGATCTCTACTTTAAATTCACTTGCAAGGCAAATTATGTCTCTTAATAGTCCTTTTAATTACATGTCAGGTAATTCTAGTAATAATGATATTCTCTCTTTATCTGCTCGTTATGGAGCTAAAAATGAAACTTATAAAATTGATGTTAATCAGATAGCAAGTTCTGATATTTTTTTATCTGCGAATTTTAAACAAAAGGATATTAGTATTCCTTCAGGAGATTATGTATTTTTAGTTGGTAATAAAGAGATTAAGATTAGGAATAATGGAGATATTGATTCTCTTGTAAAGGATATTAATAATCGAGGCAAGGAATTTTTATCTGCTAAAATTGTGAGAAGTGATAGTGATGGGAATAGTAGGTTGATTTTGCGGTCTTTAAAGGAAGGTGAGAACAATAAACTTATCATGAAAGGTGAGGCTTTAAAGCTTGCTAAACAGATAGGTATTTTAAGTGAGCTTACAACAAATTTTAGTCCTAATTTGACAGAAATCGTTAATAATCAACAAAGTAGTAGTAATAAAATTTTTCTTGATAAGGATGATATTGTATTAGAGCCTCTCTCAGAGATTTCAATAAGTATTCCAGAGAATATTGAGGTTAGTAGTAGAAGTAAAATTAAATTTGAAATTAAATATTATGATTCAGATGATAAAGGTATTTTAAAAGAGATTGTTTTTAATCCTGGAGATGCTACATTTGAGGGTGCTAAGGTTGAGGGTGAAGATAGTATAATTAATCTTGAATCTGATCATAAACTTCCTTTGAAAGAGAGAAAGTATATTCAGATTAATATGATTAAAATTCATAGTGGTACAAATTCTTTGGAGTTGCCCCCAATAAATGTTGCAAGTGATTTTGAAAAAGTCGAGGTTGAAATTGGTTCACTTTTGGATTTAAAAGAGATCAATATCGAAAATAAAGTTAATAATAAGGTTTTTGTTATTCGCAATATTGAGATCTTTGATCCAAAGAATAGAGATGGGTTCTTGCCAATAAATGCCAAGAGCTTTGCAGAAAATGCAAAGGTGAAGTTTGATGGAGTTGATGTTGAGCGTGATTCGAATACCGTTAATGATTTAATTCCGAATGTTACATTGAATTTAAAACAAGCATCGGATGATACTATTGTTGTTCGAGTTGAGCCTGATTATGAGGGAATTAAAAAACTTTTATTAGATTTTTTGGTAGCTTATAATCAGGTTCTTGCTGAAATTAATATTGTAAGTTCAAATGAGAGTAATTTGGAAGGTCAAAAATCGGATGTACTTGAAGAATGGTCCTATTTCAGTGATGAAGAGAGGGAAGAAGCTTATAAAAATTTGGGAATCCTTAGGGCAGAGCTTGCATTAAAAAATCTTAGATCAAGATTAGAATTAATCATGTTTAATGCATATAGGACTAATGATCCTAATTTTTCAATTATCAATCAAATAGGGGTGTTTACTAATTCTATGTCTTCATCGGGGGGGCTTTCGCGTTATTTAGGGCTTGACGAGAAAAAATTTAATGAGATAATACAAAGCAATATTAATTCAGTCAAGGAACTTTTTGCAGTTGATTTTAATGATGACCGCATTTATGATGATGGACTTGCTAAGATGCTTGGCGATTATCTATCTCCTTTGATAAGTTCTGGAGGATTTATTTATAATAAGATCAGAGATTATGATCTCAAAATTCCCAATCAGAAAAATGTTGTTGAAGATTATAAAAAGAAGTATGAGGAAAGAGAACAGAAGGTTGAAGGAGAACTTAATACTTTGGATTTTACTGTAAAGCGTATGAAGGAGCAAGAGGAAATCCTTAAGTCTTTGAATCTACAGAGGCAAAACAGATAACAAATTTAAATTAATATTGTATTTATTTTTTTCTTGTTTTTGTGATATCCTTTTAAAAAGACAAATGGATTTGTCTAAAATATCAAAAAATTATATTAATTTGTCACGGAGGAAATGATATATGATCATAAATCATAATACGTCAGCTATAAATGCTTCAAGGAATAATAGCATTAATGCTGCTAATCTTAGCAAAACTCAAGAAAAACTTTCTAGTGGGCATAGAATTAATCGTGCATCTGATGATGCTGCTGGAATGGGTGTTGCAGGAAAGATTAATGCTCAAATTAGAGGATTATCTCAGGCTTCTAGAAATACTTCAAAGGCTATAAATTTTATTCAAACAACAGAAGGGAATTTAAATGAAGTAGAGAAAGTATTAGTAAGAATGAAAGAACTTGCTGTTCAGTCTGGTAATGGTACATATTCAGATGCAGACAGAGGTTCTATTCAAATTGAAGTTGAGCAACTTACAGATGAAATCAACAGAATTGCTGATCAAGCTCAGTACAACCAAATGCATATGTTGTCCAACAAATCAGCTGCTCAAAATATAAAAACAGCTGAAGAGCTTGGAATGCAACCTGCAAAAATTAACACACCAGCATCATTAGCTGGATCACAAGCTTCATGGACATTAAGAGTACATGTGGGTGCAAATCAGGATGAAGCAATTGCTGTTAATATTTATGCAGCTAATGTTGCAAACCTTTTTGCAGGTGAAGGTGCTCAGGTTGCTCCAGCTCAGGAAGGTGCACAACAAGAGGGAGTTCAGGCTGCTCCAGCACCAGCAGCAGCTCCAGCTCAAGGTGGAGTTAATTCTCCAGTTAATGTTACAACTACTGTTGATGCTAATATGTCACTTTCAAAGATAGAAAATGCTATTAGAATGGTAAGTGATCAAAGAGCAAATCTTGGTGCTTTCCAGAACAGACTTGAGTCTATTAAGGCTAGCACAGAATATGCTATTGAAAACTTAAAATCATCTTATGCTCAAATTAAAGATGCAACAATGACAGATGAAATTGTTGCATCTACAACTAACAGCATTTTGACACAATCCGCAATGGCTATGATTGCACAAGCAAATCAAGTTCCTCAGTATGTATTATCATTGCTTAGATAAATTTGATTTTTCAATAAGGGTCTCTTAAAAGACCCTTATTTTTATTTGTGTCAATCAAGATTCTGATATTTTAGTATAATTAATATTGATTTATATAGAATTATAATGTTTTTACATTAGGAGTTTGCTTTGTCTAAGGTTAGTGTTAAAGTCAGGAACCTTTATAAAACATTTTCTTATAATAAAAATAAAAAACAAATAGTTAAGGCTATAAAGAGTTATGAGAGTGGTAAAGATAGATCTGACATTTACAAAGAATCTTCTGTTTTTATTGCAAATGCAAATATCAGTCTTGATGTTTATGAGAATGAAATTTTAGTTATTATGGGTATGTCAGGTTGTGGTAAATCTACTTTTGTTAGATGTTTGAATGGTATACACAAAGTTGATTCTGGGTCTATTTTAGTGGATAATATAGAAATGAATGATATTAATCAAAAAGCACTCTCTGCTTTAAGAAAAGATAAATTTGCCATGGTTTTTCAGAATTTTGGACTTTTCCCACATATGAATGTTTTAAGGAATGTGACTTATGGACTTGAAGTTAAGAATGTTCCTAAAAAAATTAGGATTCAAAGAGCCCTTGATATTTTAAAACTTGTAGGTCTTGAAGGTTTTGAATATAAATATATAAATGAGCTTTCAGGTGGAATGAAACAGAGAGTAGGCATAGCACGAGCTTTAGTGGTTAACCCTGATATCCTTTTAATGGATGAGGCTTTTTCAGCTCTTGATCCTTTAATTAGAGGAGAAATGCAATGTGAGCTTTTAAGGTTGGTAGACAAATTAAAAAAGACGGTTGTATTTATTACTCATGATTTGATTGAAGCTTTTAAATTGGGAAATAGAATTGCTTTTATGAAGGATGGTGAGATTGTTCAGGTGGGTAGGCCTTTAGAAATATTAAGGGATCCCAAAACAGATTTTATAGCTAATTTTATTAAAAATCTTCCCGTTTTAAATATTTTAAAAATTAAGGATATTATTAAAATAGATTTTATTCTTAATGGTGATGCTGATAAATGTAATGTTATTCTTGAGAAAGAGAATAATAATTTTAATTTATATGATTTGTCTGTTAATAAAAAATGTAATAATCTTATTTCTTTAAATTTAGGTTTGGATGATGAGATCAAAAGTGTTGTTAAGTATTTAAATAAGTTGGATTATTTGATTATAAAAGGTGAACAAGATGATATTATTGGATACATTGATTTAGGGGAGATTGCTAGTTTGTTGGCGAGATAGTTATTTATGAATAGAGATTTTATAGTTGCTAATATAGATAAGGCTTTTAATTTTTTAGTTGACAATTTTTCGGATTCTAACGGTATAGGGTTTGCGAAAATCGTAATTTTTTTTTATGATAATTTGAAAAAGTTGTTTCTTTTAATTAATCCTGTTTTTTTTATTATTCTAATTTGTGTTTTAAGCTTTTTATTTTTAAAGAAAAGATTAGCTCTTTTGATTATGTTAGGTTTTTGCTTTATTTTGTATTTTAATCTTTGGGAAGTTTCAATGGATACGATATCAATTATTTTTGTGTCTGTGTTCTTTTCGGTAATTTGGGGAATTTTAATAGGTATTTTAGGTGGATATTATTCAAAATTTTATGTATTTTTAAAACCATTGCTTGATTTAATGCAAGCAATGCCCCCATTTATTTATTTAATACCAGCTATACCTTTTTTTGGTATGGGTACATCTTCAGCTATTTTTGCTACGATAATTTTTGCAATGCCTCCAGTTATTAGATATACAAGACTAGGGATTATTCAAGTTTCAGGGGAAGTCATTGAGGCAGCAAAATCTTTTGGAAGTAGTAATATTCGTATTCTTTTTCAGATTCAGTTGCCATTAGCTCTTCAAAGCATAATAGAGGGAATTAATCAGTCAATAATGATGGCAATATCTATGATAGTAATCGCGGCAATGGTTGGTTCATCAGGACTTGGTAGAACTGTAATATATTCTGTTGAGAGATTGCATTTTGGTGAGGGCTTAATATCTGGATTAGCTGTTGTAGTAATAGCTATTATTTTAGATAGAATTATGCAGGCTATTTTTATCAAGTTTAGTTACTTAAATACTGATAATTATGGAGTGAAAAAAGAAAATAAGTTTAAAAGATTTTTTGAAATGTATAATAAATAATATTTTATTTTTATATTTTATTTTTGTGTAGTAGTGGGAGAATTGATCTATGAAAGGTTTATTGATATCTGTTTTTATAAGTTTTATTTTAATTTTGTTTTCTTGTGATAAGAATGATAATTCTAAGGATAGTGGCTTTAAAAGTGTAAAATCAGTCAAGATTGCATATGTTAATTGGATAGGAGAAACGGTTGCTACCAATATTATGAAAGTTGTTTTTGAGAAAATAGGATATAATGTGGAGATATTACCTGTTACAACATCTATAATGTATCAGTATTTAGCATCAGGGCAGGTAGATGGTATGGTATCTGCATGGGTGCCTACGGCCGATAAATTTTATTATGAAAAATTTAAAGATAAGTTTGTTGATCTTGGTGCTAATTATGAGGGAACATTACAAGGGTTTGTGGTGCCAAGTTATGTTACAATTTCAAGTATTTCTGAACTTAAGGGTAGAGGAGCTGAATTTAAAAATAAAATGGTAGGCATAGATGCTGGAGCGGGTACGCAGCTTTCTGTAGAAGGAACCCTCGAGCGTTATGGATTAGATAAAGAATATGAACTTATCTCTTCAAGTGAGAGTGTAATGCTTGCAAGTTTAGAATCTGCCATTAAGAAGCATGAGTGGATTTTAGTTCCTTTATGGAAGCCTCATTGGGCATTTACCAAATATGATATTAAATTTTTAGATGATCCTTTGTTGTCAATGGGAGGTCCTGAGAGTATTCATTCTCTTGTTAGAATTGGACTTAAAGATGCTGATCCCGATGCTTATTATTTGTTTGATAATTTTTATTGGGGTGATGAGTTGTTGTTATCTTTAATAGAGAAAAATTATAAGGAGCCTGGACAGGAATATAGAAATGCTGTTGAATTCGTTGATGTTCATAAAGAATATGTCAAAAATTGGGTTCCAGATAAATATAAAAATTTATTTAATTAATCTTGTTTTAAAGATTTTTAATGAATTTAATATTGGCTTTTCAGTTGGTAATGATTCAAAACCCCCTTTAAATAGAGCATTACATCTAAGCAGTCTTAATATAATTAAAATAAGAGCTGTTATGATGTTATATTTTTTGAGACATTCTAGTGCGTAATTTGAACAGCTGGGTTCATATATGCAGTGAAAACCAACAATTTTGGAAAGAGTGTTTTGATATATTTTGATTAATAAAATAAGTATCAAGTTGAATATTATAAAAAATTTTTTGAAAATATGCATGTGTGTAATAATATTACAATATTGTGCTACTATTATGTTAATTATTATCAGTATTGTTAAATTTAATATATTAAGACATAAGTATTTTGTTATATTTATAGGAGTAAATAATTAAGAGGTTAGTATTAATTTTTATTTTATCTTTTTCTTCTTATGCAGAAGTTATTAAAATATCTGTTGAAGATGCTATTCGTATGGCTTTAGAGAACAGTTTGGAATCTAGAGATGCTGAGTATAGAGAGAAGATAAAAAAATTATATAAAGATAATTCTTGGAATCTTTTGATCCCAAATTTAGGGTTTTCTTCAAATTTTTCAAGGCAAAACTCTTTTATGCCTAATTTAGAAGGGAGGGGACATTGGGGCTTGAATTTTGGTGTTGCTGCTGATCTTTCAGTATCCCCATCTATCGTTAATAACATTAGACTTACCTTTTTTAATTATGAGGCTGCTAAGATAGGCAGAGAAAAAGTCATTAAAAATATTAGGTTAAATGTTCTTAAAATGTATAATGAGCTTTTAGCCTTTAAAAGTATTTTAAAAGTGTTGGAAAGTCAGTTTGAAAATAGCAAACTTAAATTTGAGCAAGTAAAAATTTCTTATCATAATGGGCTTATTTCTGAGATAGATTATCTTGATGCTAAGCTTAAGCATATTAGATTTCAGCCTAGTTTAGATGAACAAATTATTAAGTTTGAAGAGACAAAAGGAAGATTTAAATTATTATTAGGATTGGATATCTTGCAAGATTTTGAGATTATAGGAGAATTATCAGATGAAATCTTAGACATTTCATTGTTTGATGAAGTCATAAATATTGATGGGTATTTAGAAGTTAGAGAGTTAAATAATTTAACTAAAATTATGAAAACTACTCTTGAGAGTCTTTGGCTAGATGCTTTTTTGCCAAGGTTTTCGTTCTCAGTTTCTTATAATCCTGGGAGCATTTCTTTTAGTGATGGTTTGAGTGGTTCATTTAAGCAAGGATTACATTTTTCTTTGGGTTTAACTTATAGCTTTACCGAAATTTTTCCATTTTCAAAAAGTTTTACAGAGATATGGGAACGAGATTATCGGTTAAAATTCTTAGAGAATCAAATTGAAAGTAAGATTCGTGAATTTGAATCTAATATTATTCAAAAACGCAAAAGTGTAAGACTATATAAGTCTATTTTAGATAACTCCAAGACAAATTTGGAGATGTCTAAGAAGAATTATCAAGTAGCTTTTGATGCCTTTAATGTGGGTACTATAGATCTTATTAAATTAAATGACATTGAAGCTTTCTATAAGCAGAGTGATTTACAATTTATACAAGATAAGCTAAATTATGCTAATGCAATACTTGAGTATAGAGATTTAATAAATAAGTTGGATTGATAAGGATTTTTTATGAATTCGATTTTTAATATGAGAGGTTGCTTTAAGTATTATTTGTTGTTTTTAATTTTATTATTTGTCCTTTCATGTAATGAGGGGACTGAGAGTGAACTACAAGGAGATATTAATACCAATAATACTACCAATGATTTTACTAATGAGCCTTATAGATTTCCAGTTGTTGCAATGAGAGTTCGGCAGGGTGCTTTGAGTAATTATATTTCTTTAAATGGCGATGTAGATACCAAAGTTAAAGTTGAGGTATTTCCCAATATTACAGGTAAAATAGTGTCTCTTAATATGAAACTTGGAACTTATGTAAAAAAGGGGCAAATTATTGCGACACTTGATCCTTCAAAACCAGGTTTTCTTTATTTAAAAAGTCCAGTAAGAGCCCCGATTTCTGGGTATGTTTTAGCTATTAATTACAAAATTGGAGAAACAGTTGAGACTCAAACAAGTATTGCGTTAATAGGTAGAATGGATGTAATTCAGATTAAAACTTATGTTTCTGAAAAATATATTTTAGATGTTAAAGTTGGCAATGATGCAATTATTGAGCTTGAATCTTATCCTAATGAAAAATTTAAAGCTAAGATTTCAGAAATATCTCCTGTTTTGGATTTTAAAAGTCGTTCTGTTGCAATATGTCTTGAACCTATAGGGGATAACACAAGAAAAATGATTATTGGTATGTTTGCCAAGGTCAAACTTATTACTAATCATTTAGAAAATGTGATTAAAATTCCAAGCAATGCTTTTGTTGAAAGGGAAGGTAAACTTTGTTTATTTAGATTAAATCCAGATACAAAAACAGTTGAAAGGGTGTTTCCTTTAATAAATTTTGAAATAGATAATATTATGTCTATTCGGGATGGTATTAATGAGGGTGATTTAGTTGTTATTGAAGGTATTTCATCTCTTTCTGATGGAGCTTATGTAGATGTAGTTGATATTCGAGATGGGCTTGATGTTGAAGACAATGTTTGATTTTTGAGGTTAAGTATGTTAGTAAAAAAAGTTGTTGGCAAACCAATAACAATGTTAATATTGTTTTCATTATTAATGATGCTTAGTATTTATACTTTTTCAAGATTAAAGATAGATTTGCTTCCCAACATTGGAGACAGTTATATCACTATTTCTACTCAGTATGCAGGAAGTTCGGCAAAAGAAGTGGAAGAAAAAGTAACAAGTATTCTAGAAAGTAATCTATCCTTAGTTAAGAACATAAAGACAATAACTAGTAGTTCTTTTAAGGGCCATAGCAGTATTAATCTTCAGTTTTATCATGGAACTAATTTAGATTTGGCTTTGAATGAAATAAGAGATGCACTTGAGATTTCAAAAAGAAGTTTACCAAAAGAAGCAAGCTTACCTAGGATTTATAGAGGAAGTTTAGGCTCTTCGCCAATAATATCGTTTGTTATGTATTCAGATAGACCGATCTTAGAACTTAAAAGGTATGCAGATAATGTTCTTAAGCCTAAGTTGGAAAGACTTAATGGGGTTGGACGTGTGCAAGTTATTGGAGGTGGAGATAAGCATATTTTAATTGAAGTGTCGCAAAATAGGTTAGAGGCATATGGACTTACTTTATCAGAAATAGTACCGTTTATTTCTTCTCAAAATGTTGAATTTTCGGTTGGTAACATGTTAGATAATGATTTGGAATATCAAGCACAAGTATCTGGAAGATTTAATTCAATTAAGGATTTGGAAAATGTGGTTATTGCTTATAGGAAACCAAGTATTTATTCTTTAGGTGATAATTCATTTGTTCAAGTTAGACTTAGAGATATTGCAAGTGTTAAGAGTGTTGCTCAAGATGTAGAGGATTATGTATATTATAATGATAAGCCTTCTATTGTGATATCTATACAAAAAGAGAGTGATGCAAATTCTGTTTTTGTTTCAGATGCAGTAAATGCAGAGGTTGAAAAAATCAAGCTTTCACTTCCAAAGGATATATTTTTAGACATTTCTTATGATGACGCTGAACACATCAAAAAGGCTATTTCTTCTGTTGCTAATTCAGCTTATTCTGGAGCAGTTCTTGCATTATGTATTATTTTTTTCTTTTTAAGGAGCTTTAGAGCGACAATTATTATTGGTATCACAATACCATTAGCGATTGTTATTACCTTTTGTTTAATGTATTTTGCAAATATTTCACTAAATGTTATGAGTCTATCAGGTCTTGCTTTGAGTGTTGGTATGCTTGTAGATTGTTCTATTGTTATAATGGAGAATATATATAAATATAGGCAGAAGGGTGCCAAGCTTATTTCATCTGCTATTCTTGGAACACAAGAAATGATGTTGCCGATTATGGCTGCAACCTTGACATCGATTTGTGTATTTGCTCCTATGCTTATTTTTAAGGCTGAATTGGGTGTTATTGGTGATTTTGTTAGGGATTTTGCTTTTACTATTGTAATATCTTTAGTAGCTTCTTTGTTTGTTGCAGTTTTCTTAGTACCTGTGCTTTCAAGTTATTATATTGGGCTTTATACTGCTTCTCAAAAGCCTATCAAAAATAAATTGATTAAAAGAATTGATGATTTTTTGTATGGTATTTATTTTGTTGGAGAGAGATTTTATGTTAAATTGCTAAACTATGTTTTAACTTGGAAATTAGCTTGTTTATTGATTATTTTCTTTAGTTTTATTTTAAGTTTAGTGTTATTTCCTCTTTTAAATGTATCTTTTCTTCCCTATGAACATTCTTCTTTAATTCGTTTTGATTTTAAATTTCCTCATAAGACAAGTTTGAAAATTTCAAAGTTTTATTCAGATAAAATTTTAGAGATTGTAAAAAGTGAAATTAAGGTTTATAAGAGTATCATTTCTGAAATAAATTCAAATGGTTTTACCTTTAATGTTGCATTTCCTTTAAAGGAAGAAGTTGATGGAGAATTCGTTGAGGATGAAGAGGATGTTCGATATAGAGTTTATAAACGTGTTGAGAGGCTTTATCCTGATTTTAATTCTAATACTTCTTCACGAGAAGGTACTTTTGGTGCGTCGCCTATTGAGATTAAAATTATTGCTTCGGATTTTGAGTATGCAAGAGAATATGGAGAATTTTTAGTTAGTCTTTTAAAGAAAAGATTCCCTAGTCTTGTCAATCCTAGACTTAATATACTAGAAGAGATGCAAATTGATATAGAAATAGATAGAGAAAAGGCCTATTCTTATGGAATTAATATGGAAACTCTCTCAAGAGAAATTAGGGCTAATATTGGTGGAATTTCAGCAGGAAATTATATTGAAGGTGGAGTGAGTTATGATATTTTGCTTAGGCTTGATAGAGGCAATATTGCTAGCTTTAAAGATTTAGATAAAATATCTATTTTAAATGCATCTGGTGTTCAAATTCCCTTTTCTTCAATAGTTAGGCTTAAGAAAACAAAAGGAATTGGTGAGATTTCCAGAGAAGATCAGTCTTTAGTAGTAAAGCTTACAGCAGGTATTGCTCCAGGTGAAAATTTAGCTTTAATTACAGCAAATGTAGTAGATTTTGTAACTAATAAGGTTCCTCAGAGAGATGGGGTGTTGGTTAAGTTTGGAGGAGAATACAGTGAGTTTACAAGTAGTATGCAGCATTTTGGGGTGATAATGTTTATGGCTGTCTTGCTTGTGTTTGGAGTAATGGCAGCACAATTTGAATCTCTCTTAAAGCCATTCGTTATTCTCTTTACAATACCATTAACCTTAATAGGTGTTGTACTGTTTTATTTTATATCTGGAGAAAAGGTTTCTGTTTTTACTGCTATTGGTATGCTTATGCTTATTGGTGTTGTTGTTAATACGGGTATTGTATTGGTAGATTATATTAATTTGTTGCTTAAGAGGGGCTTTAATCTTAGAGATGCAGTGCTTGAGGCAGGTCGCTCCAGGTTTAGGCCAATTTTGATGTCTGCTTTAACATCAATAATAGGACTCTTTCCACTTGCATTCTCAAGTTCAAGTGAGAGTGATC
Organism: Borrelia puertoricensis; assembly: GCF_023035875.1. NCBI lineage: Bacteria > Pseudomonadati > Spirochaetota > Spirochaetia > Spirochaetales > Borreliaceae > Borrelia > Borrelia puertoricensis. The sequence goes on along the minus strand of NZ_CP075379.1, from coordinate 139,365 downwards.
TTGTAAAACCAATTGCTTTTACTTTTATTGGTGGAATGGTTGCTAGTACATTTTTGACTTTACTTTTTATTCCTATTATTTTTGAAATTTTTTATAAACTTTCTATGAAAGCTTTTATTTCTTTTAAGTCAGGGATTTCTGTTGACAAAATTGAGCTTAAGAGAAGAAGTAGGGGGGGCTCAAATAAAATATAAATGCAAATAGTATTGATATTTCTAAAAGTAATATTAGGGAATGTAATATTGATGGTAGTTCGAATGATGTTTTATTGACGAGGATTAAGATTAGGAGGGTATGTGTACAGAGCAGAAATAATCTCTAATCTATCTTTAGAGCTTGATATTCATGAACATATGCATAGGATAGAAAAAGATTTAGGTGAATGTATATATTATTCTAAGATATATAATGTTCAAGGAAAAGGGAAAACAGGTGAGAAGCAAGGTAATGAAATTTGGCCTGAAGAAAATTTTATTCTTGTGGTTTATACTGATAATTTATTTGTTATAGAAAAATTAAGAAATGCTGTTGAGATCTTGGATCAAGAGTATCCTACTGAAGGAATTAAATTTTTTGTTATAGGTAACTAAATCTCTATTTATTTTTGGTAATACATGTTTTATTTTATAAAACTTTTTGTCTATTGACAAATTTAAGCTAATGAAAATTGAATTATGATTTTGTTGTTTAAGGTGTTATAATTTATTTATAATATTCGTTATTGTAGTAGGGTCTTATGTCAATAGTAAAAAACTTTTTTGAAATTGCTAAAAAACGTGGCAATGGAGTTGCACAAATATATAGAAGTAACAAAGATTATTTCAAGGTTACTTATGAAGATTTAAAAAATAATGTGTTAAAATTTGCAGCATTTTTAAAAAAGATGGGTTTGGGATATCAGGATAAAGTGTTTGTTTGTTCTGAGAATAGGATTGAATGGAGTGTTATAGATTTTGCGATTTTGGCTTTGGGTGCTGTAGATGTTCCAAAAGGAGCTGATGTTATCCTTTCGGAAGCCGAAGTGATTATTAATAATGTGCTTCCCAATATAATAATAGTGGAAAATTTAAATCTTCTTGATTTGGTTGTTCAGATCGACTTTAAAGTTGACCCTATAATTGTTATTATTGATGACTTAGATGAAAAAGATAAAATACAGTTTGGTAATTTTAAAATTTATACTTATAAAGAGTGCATTTCAATTGGAGATAAGTCAAGGCGAGATGAAGAGATTATTGAAATTTTGAGTAATATTGATCCTGATGATATGGCAACAATAATATATACTTCTGGTACTACAGGGAATCCTAAAGGAGTAATGCTTTCTCATGCTAATTTTCTTTATCAGGTGTCTAGTTTTAGTCGAATGATTAATACTAGTGAGGGACAAATATTTATGTGTATTTTGCCAATTTGGCATTCATTTCAAAGGTCATTTTCTTATAATATTTTTCTTAAAGGTATGACTTGTTTATTTTCAAGTATTGTTCCAAGAAACATGCTTGATGATATGAAAAATATAAATCCTCATTATATTGCAGCCGTGCCTAGGCTTTGGATTGCAATAAGGCAAAATATCTTTAAAGAGGTTGCCAAGAAACCATTTTTGTCAAAATTGTTATTTAAGATTTTTGTTAAATCAGCATGTTTAAATGATATCTGTTATAGAATAATTTTAGGATTATATCCTGATAATGGATTTGATTTTTTATTTCCTATGAAAAAGATCTTAGGGCTTTTGGGTCTGATTTTTTTATTTCCTCTTAGAGTGTTGGGAGATTTAATTATCTTTAAAAAGATAAAGAAAATTTTAGGCAATAATTTTGTTGTTGGGGTCACTGGTGGGGGTAGTATGTCTTTATCTGTTGTTAGGTTTTTTAACTCAATTGGGATTGAGCTTGCGAATGCTTATGGATTAACAGAAGCATCTCCTGGTATTGCGTCTAATGAACATGAAAAGATAATGATTGGTACTTGTGGTAGGATATTGCCTGGAACTATTGCTGAGATTAGGGATGAGAATGGCAATAAGCTTAAAACACCAGGCAAGGGAATTTTATTTATTAAAGGTCCTCAGGTTATGATTGGATATTATCAAGATGAAGATGCTACAAGACAGGTTATTGGAGCTGATGGATTTTTGAATACGGGTGATATTGTTAAGTTATCAAAGGATAATGTTGTTCAGATCATAGGACGAGAAAAAGATACTATTGTTTTAAATAATGGAGAGAATATTGAGCCTGCTCCAATTGAAATTAAGCTTGAAGAATCTTTACTCATTGAAAAGGCTGTTGTTGTGGGTCAAGATCAAAAATTTTTAGGTGCATTGATTCTTCCTAATTTTGAAGAGATAAATAAATATTTAGAAAGCATGGGTCAAAAAATTCTTGATGCTCACAATAGGCAGCAGATTATTGCAAATAATATTGTTCTTAAAGCTATTAATGATGAGATAAAAAAGCTTATTAATAGAGCCAATGGATTTAAGCCTTTTGAGCAAATATTGAAATTTGTTCTTTTAGAAAAACCGTTTGAAGTAGGTAAAGAAATGTCTATTAAGATGGATGTTAAGCGTAATTATATTTTAAGTTTTTATAAAAATGAGATAAAGAGTTTATTTTCTTGAATTATTTTAAGATTATTTCAAGTTCGTCTATATATTTTAATTTTGTATTAGGTGGTTTAGATTGTTTGTATACAAAGCCATTTCCTTTTATGTTGATTTTTATGTTTGTATAGTTTTTTAAGATTTTCATTAAATCTCTTTTTGAGAGTCCTGTAAAGTTTGGCAGTGTTTCTGTTTTTTCATATTTTATTATAGGTTTTGGTATGCTAATTTTTGAAGAAATTTTGATTTCATTGTATTCATTTTTATTATTGCGATGTTCAATCAATTCTATTATTTCTTTTGCCATTGGTGCAGCAATTCTTGTTCCATATATTATCTTTTTAGGATATCTGTATACAATATATATAATGTATTGCGGATCTTCTGTAGGATATATTACTAGTATTGAGGACGTATAATCTTCGTCCGAGTATTTACCTGTGTTTTTATCAATTACTTGTGAAGTTCCACTTTTTGCTGAAATGCTTAAGTTTTTCATCTTTAGTTTTGGAATTCCTCCTTTGTTTACGACTTCTCTCATCATTTTTAGAACTTCTTTTGCTGTGTAATTAGATATTACTTTTTTAATTTCTTCTTTTTGAAATTCTTGAATTGTATTTTCCATTTCGTTGCTTATTCTTTTTATGATTTTGGGTTTTAACATAATTCCTTCATTACTTAATGCGCTAGCAGCTTGTAATATTTGAATGGCAGATACTCCTATTTCTTGTCCAAATCCAATTGTGGCTTTACTTCGTCCAGACCATTTTGAATGGTGGGTTAATAGACCTTTTGTTTCTCCGGGAAAAGGGAATCCTACTCTTTTTCCAAAACCAAAGTCTGTTAGTTTATTATGGAAATATTCGTTACTTACTTTGTCTGTAATGTGTGCTATTCCTACATTTGATGAGTAGATTAAAATTCCACTGGAATCAATATAGCCATAAGGAGGATTTAGAGTTTTAATTGTAACTACTTCTCCTGATTTAAATTTTTTTTGGTATATACCGTTATCTAAGAATTTTTCATTTGATTTTAATAATCCACTGTCTAATAGAATGGCTACTGTAAAAATTTTATTAATACTTCCAGGTTCATAGGTTAGGGATGTGGCAAAATTGTTCCATATTTCTTTAGGATATTTTGCATAGTAATTAGCATCATATTGTGGAAATTGAAGCATTGATAAAATTTCTCCATTCTTAGCATTCATTACTATGGCAATCATATTTTCAGGTTTATTTTCTTTAAAGTGTTTTTGAGCTATTTGGTTTATGCTCTTTTGAAGATCTATGTCTATTGTCAGATATATGTTATTTGTATTTACTTTTTCATTTATAGATTTTTGTTTTGTAAAATCTTCATTCAATATGGTGTTTAGAGAAAGTTCAATGCCTGTAAGTCCAATATTATCAGTTCCTACAAATCCTGTAATATTGCTAGTTAATTCTTTAAATGGATAAATTCTTGTGTAGTCTGGATAAAGTATAATGTCTTTTAATCTTCCTTCTGACTGAATTCTTTTAATTAGTTCAGATTCTTCTCTTGTTATTTTTCTTTTTATATATATGAATCCTTTTTTCAAAGACAGTTTTTTTTTAAGTATTTGAGGATCAATTTTCAATATTGCACCAAGAGTTTCTGATGTGTTTACAATATTTTTTATTTTGTTTGGATCCGTTCCGACCGAATGTGATTTTGAAGAGAAGGCTATGATTTTACCATTTCTATCATATATGTTGCCTCTTCTTGAGATATGGTTTATATTTTGAGAAAAATGTTGTATGTTTTTTGAGGACATTAGCACAAAATATTTATAAATGGTTAACAGCGTTATTATTAGGAAAATTGTGAGGACTATATTTAATCTTAAGCTGCTAGCAAATTTTTTATGCATTAAATATTTAGATGCTCCTTAATTATAGTAAATATTTTACAGTTGATGATTTTAGTATTAGTGTTTGATTAATTTTTTTTCATATTTATAATATTATATTATGAAAAAATTAAATTTGAAATTAATAGAGGTTTAAATATAGTGGATATTAGAACTTTAAAGGGTTTTAGAGATTACTTGCCAAAAGAAGCGTTAATTCGTACTCATATTATAAAACAAATATATAGTGTTCTTGTTTCGTATAATTTTGATTTAATAGATACTCCTATTCTTGAGTATTCTGAATTTCTTTTAAGAAAAAGCGGGGATGAGGTAGAAAAACAAACTTATCGTTTTAAAGATAACGGGGATAGAGATGTTTCTATGCGTTTTGATTTAACGGTTCCTTTTGCAAGATTTATGGCTTCTAATAGAGCTAAGCTTAAATTCCCTTTCAGGAGATCTCAGATAGGCAAGGTATTTAGAGGTGAGAATACTCAGAGGGGTAGATATAGAGAATTTATGCAATTTGATTTTGATATAGTAGGTGAGGATACTTTTCGTAGTGATGCTGAAATTTTATCTATTGTTTATTGTGGACTTGAAGAGATTTTTTTAAATTTCATAGAAGGTATTAATAGAAAGTTTGTTATTCATTTTTCTCACATTGGTATATTGAATGCTTATATTGATAAGTTGGGATTAAAGGATAAAGCCGCTTTTATTTTAAGGAATATAGATAAATTAGATAAAATGGGGATTGAAAGTGTTAGAGAAAATTTGCTTGTACAGATAAACGAATCTCATGTTGATTTGATATTGGAGTTTATAAATTTAGAAGGGACTTTTTGGGATAAACTGGAGACCTTAAAAGGTATTTTAGAGAACAATGATGCTGTTAAGAGGATTGAGGATATTTTTGTACATTTGAGTGCATTGGGAATTCAAGATGCATTTAATTTTAATCTTAAGATAGTTCGTGGGCTTGATTATTATACCGGGCTTGTATTTGAGGCTACGATGATAGGCATTAATATGGGGAGTATTTGTAGTGGTGGAAGGTATGATAATCTATTATCTTTATTTTCTAGCTCTTTGCAAAAAGTTTCAGGGGTTGGGGGATCTTTTGGTATAGATAGAATTCAAGATATAATTGAAATTGAGAAATTTAATTATATCAAGTTGTTTGTGGTTAAGGCCAGTTCTAGAGTATTAATTGTTAATATAGACGATAGTTTACAAGATTATTATTATAAACTTGCGGATAAATTTAGAAGACATGATTATTCGAAGATAAATAATATTGCTTGTGAAGTATATCCTAAGAGTAAAGAGGGTAAAAATATTAAGGTACAAATAGAATATGCTCTTAATAAGGCTATAAGATTTTTAATTTTTGTAGGTCAAGATGAATATAGAGAAAATAAGTTGAAAGTGAGAGACTTGACTAAAAAGGAAGAATTGTTGTTGTCTTTTGATGAAGCTATAAAATTTATTAAGGGTAATGACAAATTTTTATGCACACCTTTTTAACTTAAAGCTATTTAAGCTTTAATACCTTTGATTCCTTATTAAGTATTAGTTTTTTTGTTTTTCTATCTTGCGTATCGTAATTGCATTTAGGGTTAATATGTTTGTGTTATAGTCATAGTCTATTTGTCCTAGTATTTCAACGTAATCTTTAAAATTGATATCAATATCAAAGGTTGTTTTTGTTGTTATAATGCCTTCAAGAGCATTTTTATTATATCCTACGTAAAAGTCAAAGTAAGTTATGTTGTCTTTCTTTTCAATATTGTTTGCAATTCCTTCCCATTTGACATATACATTTGAGTAAATTAATGGATTTTTTTTGATTTCTTTTAGAACTAAATAATCGTCGAATGTGATAAAATTAGGCCTTGAGATAAAACTTGCAAGATTTTTAGCTTTAAGTTTAATTGATTCTGATGCATTTGAATTTAATATTTTATTTATTTCAATTCTTGCAAAATTATCTTTGCCTTGCTTTAGGTGAGTTTTTATTTTTTGAAATGAATTTCTGATTTCAGTTTCAGTAAGTATAAATACAAATTGTCCTTCATGGTTTTCAATTTTTTCTTTGTCATTTATTTTAATATCATCAATGTATGCCGCAATATTGTTAATAGCTTTTTTCTCTTTTACTTTAGAGTTATTTAATGTCAGCTTAATTGTTCCTTTTGAATGTATGAGTAAGAATATTGCTGTCAATAAGAATGCAAGACTTGCTATTGTTAGTAATGTTCTTGTTAATTTAGATAAATTTTGTCCCGTTGCTACTTTGATTTCTGGAAATAGCTTGGTATATATTTTGTTTTTATTAAGGAATAGTGCTCCTTGAATAGGATTTTTTCTAATGGTTTCTAGGGAGAATTCTGATCGTTGTATTTCTTGATTCTCTTCTATCATTTTAAGCCATATTTGTATAGCCTTATCTTCTTTGCCTTGAGCTGCTAATAGTATTGCGATTGATTGCTTTACATCTGGTTCTGTTGGATTTAAAGTGTAAGCTTTCTTTAGATATGTTTGAGCAGTTCCTAAATTTCCCATTCGAAGATAAGACATTCCTAAAATGTAATGATAAAAATAGTAATTTTTATAAATGAAAATTTCCTTTTCTAAAAGTTTTACTACGTCTGAATATTTGTGAGAGTTATAATAATTAATAGATTTATTAATAAGTTTATTAGGTTCCATTGCCATAAAGTTGAAGTTACCCTCATGATATTATTTTTTATGTTTTATATATAAATTTTATCTTAAAAAAATAATAAATAAAATATTGTTTTTTGTTTTAAAAAGACCGGTTTGACTAAAAATTTATTAATGTTATAATTATATAAGCTCGTTTGGGATTTATACATATTTTAAAGTGGTAGGAATGTGTCATCAGAAAAAATCGCGGAATTAATCAAAGATATTTATTTAAGCTTCAGAAAAGGTGATTTTAAGACAGCTTTAATGAAATCAGAAGAAGCACATTCTTTTGATTTTGATAATATTGAGATTTTAACTGCTTTAAAAAGTTCTGTGTATTGGAATGGTCAAGTTGAGAGTCTTGATCGAATAGATAAAGACTATGAGAAAGCTGAGTTTTTAATAAGAGAATGGAATAATTTTGCTAGAAAATATTTAAAAAAGATGAATTTTGATTTTATTCAAGGTCGTAACTCAATTAAGTATTTTGTATTTCAATTGTGCTTAGAGATATATAAAAATATATATAATTTACAGCCAGAGAACTTAGATATTTTAATAAAAATTGCTAAGTCTTACAAGGGAATGGGTAATTATGAGCGAGCCATAACTGTTTTTTTGCAGATTTTAGGAGATGCAAAAGATAATGCAGATGTAGTTGCTGAACTTGCTGATTCTTATGCCCTTATTGATGAGATTAAGGAGTCTAAGGTATTATTTAGAGAGGCTTTTTTTATTAATCCCCAAAAGATAGATATAGATGCTCTTGAATCTGAGATGATACTTAAATTAATAGAAGCTATTAAGAGTGATAGAAATATTTCTGATACTCTTGTTAAGGAGTGGATACCTGTTTATGGAGCACTAAATGGTGTTTTTAATATAAAAAGAGAATTAAGACCTATTGAACTTGGTCATTTAAAGCAGTCTGTTTATAGTTTGCGTAATGAGCTTAAGGAGAAGTCTTATAGATCAATAAATGAGAGTATATTACTTCCAAGGCTTATTAATAAATATTTTTGGCTTATTGATCATTATGTAAGGATAAAAGAAGATCGTGTTCGGATTGATGAAATTTTATCTTATATTAAGGAAATAGATATAGGAATATATCAGCAATATGTTAATTAGATTGGTTTTTTAATAAAATTGGTATTAGGAGAGTTAAATGTCTAATATTACTATAGAAAGATTAGATAATATCTTGCAGGAGGATAAATGGACAAGGATAGTTGTTAATAATTATTCTCTTGCCAAGATAAGGGAATTGGATGAATTAATAGATAGTATAATTTCTGAAAATTTAACAGAAGAAGCTTTAGATATTTGTGGTAAACATTTAAAGGATGTAAAGAAAAGTATTGCTGGTCTTTATATTTCAGGCATGCTTATATATAGTAGAAGGCCACTTAATGATATGAGTTTGCTTACAGTAGTAGACTTGTTTTCACAGAATTTGAAGTGGTCTCTTGTTGAACATATATGTCACAAGATGCTTTTAACTTCTGAAAATAAGCATGCACTCTATACGCTTGCAAAGATATATTCGCAAAATAATGAGAATGATAAACTTCCAGATATTTGGATGCGCATTGTTGAAGCTGATGTTGATGATACTGTATGTGTAAGGCAACTTGCTACGCATTATGAGAATATTGATTTGCAGAAATCAATATATTTTTTTAGAAAGGCTATTTACCGTTTTATCGATAAAAAACAAATGTCAGGTATTAGAGAGGTGTGGTCTAAATTGATCAGATATGTTTCTGATGATTTTGATTCTTTTCTTCTTATACTTCAAAAAGTTGAGAAAGAGCTCGGATTTAAAAAGGTTGTTGTTCTTTATGAAGATTTATATGAACATTATTCTGTAAGTGAGAATATTGATGAGACAATAGAGATTTTGAAGGGAATTTTAAAGCTTGACAATAAAAATCAAAAAGCAAGAGAAAATTTAGTTCTCTTTTTAAGAGAAAAATATAAAGACGTTAAAAATATTGAAGAATATCTTGAAAAGTCTGATCTTGAAAATTTGGATAAAAATTTTATTGATGTTTATTCTGATTTTGAGAAATATTTATTTTTTGCTAAGGGTAATTTTGTATATCATCAAACCTGGTTTGTAGGAATAGTTAAGGATGTAAATGAACAAGGTATTGTGGTTGATTTTGTTTCTAAACGAAGACATTTTATTAGTTTTGATATGGCTATATCTGCACTATCTCCTCTTAAGAAAGAAGATATTCGAGTTTTAAAGGCGATTAAACCAAAAGAAGAGCTTGTAGAGAATCTGAAGAGAGATGTTGAATGGGCCTTAAGGATAATTATTAAAAGCTATAAGTCAATTGATCTTAAAGGGATAAAAAGAGAACTTGTTCCAAGCTTAATGACTCAGAGTGCGTGGAATGCTTGGAGTGTAAAAGCTAAACAAATTCTAAAAGATAATCCCCATTTTGTTATGGCATCTGGAAAAGCCGATTGTTATATATATAATGAGCGAGCTTCTAATTTTAATGAAAAGATTTATGATAAATTTAAAGTAGAAAAGGATTTTTATAAAAGATATGAAATTTTTATGCACTATTGTACCGCTGGTAGTGTTGTAAAGGATTTACATGTTGAAGAGGAAATGCTTAATTACTTTTTGATTTATGTTAATAATTTTGCAAAAGTTGATCATTATGTTATAAGTTCTTATGTAATACTTAAATCTTTAAAAAATTCTGAGAGGGGTGGTGCTTTTAAGATTAATATTGAAAAAGATATTAGTTTGGAGGTTCTCTTAAGGGAGTATCCCAAGGATATAGTTGATCTTTTTGATTCAATCTTGAATGCGGAGATTAAAAAGGAGTTGGTATCCTTAATCAAGGATGAATTAGTTGATTGGGTTGTTTATTATAAGCAGCTTTTTCCTTGTTATGTTAATAAAAAATTGATAGATTCTCTTTATAAAGAAGATATAAAAGAGACAGCAGATCTTTTTAACTATGTCATAAAAAATTATAAAGTTTATAAAGATGCTTATATTTGGCTTTTAAAGCATTATACTTCGTATTCGCTTGATTTAGATTATTCTGATTCAGAATTATTAATAAATTTGATCAAAATTTTAACAGATAGTGTTGTTAAGATTAATAATAAAAATAATTCTGTCGCTAACAAGAGAATTTATAAAATGGTAATGAATCTTTTAATTAAGGATAAATATCTTAGTATTGTTTTAAATAATGTCATGGATGAAGAGCTTGCCAAAAGAATATATATGACTTGTTTTTATATAAGAGATTTTCCCCCAAAGGATCTTTTACATATTAAAACTGCAATAAGAAGTGTGTTTATTGATCTTGAATTTGAAGATGAGAAAATGCAATCTTCGGGGGATAAAGTCGAGATAGGATTTTTAACTATTTTAAGTTCTCTTAGTAAGAAGCAAAAGGAATTGCAGTATTTAAAGGATGTAGAAATACCTGAAAATTCTAAAGAAATTGGGAAGGCCCGTGAACTTGGTGATTTGAAAGAAAATGCAGAATATCACTCTGCAAAGGAAAGACAACAGTTTTTAACAAAGAGATTAAATTCTCTTATGTCAGAAATAGATGTTGCAAAAGTTATTGACACTAAAGAACTTCAAAGCTTTGTTGTTGGGTTTGGAACAAAAGTTACTATGATTAATAAAGATACAAAAAGGGAAGAGTCTTATTTGATATTTGGACCTTGGGAGTCAAATCCTGACGAAGGCATTATATCATATAAATCCCCTTTTGGAGAAAATTTGTTAGATGCAAAAGAAGGTGATAATCTTGATTTTGTAATAAATGATACTCATTTTCAATACTATGTTAAAAAGATAGAACCTGCCAAAATTAATTAGAAGAGGTAAAATGTCGAAATTAAAAGATAAAATAGATGATTCTTTAAATGATAGATTAAATAGAGAAAAGGCCATTGAGCTTGCTAGAATTCAAATAGAGAAGGATTTTGGGAAAGGAAGTCTTATTAAGATGGGAGAGTCTCCTGTGGGTAAAGGCATAGAGAGCATACCTAGTGGTTCTATTTTGCTTGATGAGGCAATTGGTGTTGGAGGATATCCAAGGGGAAGAATAATAGAAATTTTTGGCCCTGAATCTTCTGGAAAAACCACTTTAACTCTTCAAGCAATTTCTGAAGTTCAAAAAAATGGTGGAATAGCAGCTTTTATTGATGCTGAACATGCTCTTGATCCTGTTTATGCAAAAGCTTTGGGTGTCAATATTGATGAACTTTGGCTTAGTCAACCTGATACTGGGGAACAAGCTCTTGAGATTGCTGAATATTTAATTAGAAGTGGTGGAGTTGATTTGATTGTTGTTGATTCTGTTGCAGCTTTAACGCCACAAGCAGAGATTGATGGAGAAATGGGTGATTGTCAGATTGGGCTTCAAGCAAGATTAATGAGCAAGGCTTTAAGAAAGATTACGGGTATACTTTCAAAGTCTAAGACTTGTATTATGTTTATCAATCAACTAAGAATGAAAATCGGTGTAATGTTTGGCAATCCAGAAACTACTACTGGAGGAAATGCTTTAAAATTTTATTCTTCTCTTCGTCTTGAGGTTAGGAAAATTGAACAGGTAACGGGGAGTGCTGCAGATGATGTTATTGGGAATAAGGTAAGAGTTAAGGTTGTGAAAAATAAAGTAGCACCTCCTTTTCGTAAAATCGAGCTTGTGATTTATTTTGGAAAAGGTATTTCACGTGAAGCTAGCATATTAGATGCTTCGATTAAATATAAGTTGATACAAAAAATAGGTTCTTGGTATTCTATAGGAGATGATAAATTAGGACAAGGTAGAGAAAGTGCTATTATTTATCTCATTAAAGAAAAAGAACTTACTAATGAACTTGAGGTTAAACTTAGAAAGATAATTTTTGAAGGCTTAAGTCTAGATTCTATTGAAATTGGACTACCTAATGTTAAAAAAGATAAAGAATAGAATGACAAATTTAGATGATTATTTAATTGTTTGTGATGATTTTAAAGGGGGAATAGAAATTTTCTTTGATTATATAAAAAATAAAAGAGAAATTTTAAAGACTTTTAATTTAAATAAAATAGTAGAAGATTTTTTGATATTTTCTGAGAGTATTGAAATAGATGTTAAAGACTTAATTAAGTTTTATTCTTTTTCAACCAGTTTGCTTTATTTAAAGACACAAATTTTTTATCCAGTAAAATTAAAAGATAAGAAGTTAGTTGAAAGGGAGATGATTAAAAAATTGATAAATTTCAGTGAAAAATATGCCAAGTCCAAGTCCTTAACTCGAAATTTAAAAGATGAGAAGTGTTTAAATGTATCTACATTTTCTTTTTTGAGAGAAAATAGTATTTTTTTTGAAAGTGCGGATAATGTTCAAAATTATATGATAGGTATTAATAAGGTTAAAAGTAAAGTCAGTAGGATAAGTAAAAAGCATGATAATATTTTACGTAATATTAAATTTAGATCCAATGTTATTTTAGGTATATATGACGCTAAAATTTTTGATAAAAAAACAAAAATTATTTCTCTTTTAACCAAGGAGGATAATTTTATTTTTGAATTTTTATTAAATTTTGATGATAAGTTTTACTTTTTTGAGAGATTTTGTTATTTTTTAATCGTTCTTGAATATAAAATGTCAAATATTATAGATTTAGTTTACGTAAATGATAAATTGGTTTTAAGAAAGGGAACAAGTATTGACGAATACAAACAGCAAAGGGCTTAGAGTTCATGTTTTTTTGGCAGAGAAAGGTGTGGGCTCTAGGAGATTTTGTGAAGATCTTATAAGAAAGAATTCTGTTAGAATAAACAATACCCTTGCAAAGCTTGGAGATAAGGTGTTCTTAGGCGATAGAGTGGAGTGTAGAAAACAAGTATTTGTTTTTAGGGATTGTAAAGTTGAAAATAAGATTTATATAGCCCTTCATAAGCCTAAAAATTACTTGTGTTCTAATTTTGATCCAGAGGGGAGACAGTTGGCAATATCTTTAGTTCAGCCTTTGTTTAAAGAACGTTTATTTTCAATTGGTAGACTTGATTTTAAGAGTTCTGGGATTTTACTTTTTACTAATGATGGTCAGTTTGCAAATAATATTGTTCATCCAAGGAGTAAGGTTGAAAAAGAATATATTGTTGAGTCAAAAAGGGCTGTTAATGAGAATTTGCTTATTAATTTTAAACATGGAATAAAGATAGGAAGGGAAATCTTTAAGTTGAAATCTTATGTAATGCTTAGCAATACTTCTGTTAAGTTAGTTTTAACGGAAGGTAAAAATAGGGAGATTCGAAAAGTTTTTTTAAGTAAGAATATTTTTTTAAAGAAAATTCACAGAATTAGAATAGGTAATATTAAATTGGATGATTTAAAAGAAGGGCAAATTAAGGTTTTGTCTTTAGCTAAGATTAATAAATTCAAGACACAAATTTTGGGAGAATATTAAATGGTAATAGCAATTGATGGCCCGTCAGCTTCGGGTAAAAGCTCGATTGCAAAAGCATTGGGGGTAAGATTAGGTTTTAAGTTTATTAGCTCTGGTTATTTTTATAGGATAATAACTTTGATTGCTCAAAGGTTTTCACTAAACGAATATGATTTGCTTAGTGAGAGTAAAATTTTGGAACTTGTATCACAAAATGATATCAAATTTAATGGTGTTGATTTTTTGCTTAATGGTATAAATGTTATAAGTCATATTTTAAATGAAAGAATAGATTTTCAAGTTTCTCTTTATTCTTCTTATATAGGTGTTAGAAATATTGTTAATAAAAAATTAAGAGAAATAGTTAAATTAGAGGATGATAATTATATAATAGAGGGTAGGGATATTACTACTGTAGTATTTCCAGAAGCTGAGGTCAAGATTTATCTTGATGCTTCTGTTAAAGTGCGGGCTTTAAGACGGTATAATCAAAGGAGTGATTATATAACTTTAAATGAGTTAGAGCAAGCACTAGAGAGACGGGATGAAATTGATCAAAATAAAGAGTATGGTAAATTGAAATTGGATAAGGAAGTGTTTTATATTGATACGAGCTATAAATGCTTAGATGATGTATGTAATGTTATCATAAAGACGTTTAATTTGAAAAAAAAGTGATAGAGAGGTGAGGATGGAAAATCAAGAAGATTTACAAGAAAATTATCTAAAGGTTCTTGCAAAAGTAGAACTAGGTAGTAGTGTTTCTGGTGTTGTTATAAATGTCATGAAAGATTATGTGCTTGTAGATATTGGTTATAAGTCTGAAGGTTTTATTAGAATCGATGAATTTGAAACCATTCCAAGTATTGGAGATAAGCTTGATGCAATAGTTACAAAAGTAGGAGGAGAATTAGGGTTAGTTCTTAGTGTTGCAAAGCTTGATTCTCTAAATTTGCAAGATAAGATCGATGAGTATATTTCGAATAGAAAGGTACTTAAAGGCAAGATTTTAGTTGAACTTTCAAGTGGTTATAAAGTTCAGATTAATGAAAATGTTATTGGATTTATGCCATCTTATTTGAGTTCTAAATTTAGAGATGAAAAATTAAAAAGAGGTTTAGTGGTTGAGTTTTATGTTATTCAGGCAGATAAAACGGATGGCCTTAGGCTTATTCTTGATAGACGAACTTTGGAGAGAGAGAGAGAGTTTTTAAAGAAAAAAGAACTTGTTAGTTCTTATAATGAGGGGGATATAGTTGATGGTGTTGTTGAGAGAATTACAGATTATAGTGCTATTATAAAGGTTAAAAATCTTGTTTTAGGAATATTGCATAAAAGGAATATTGCATTTAATCGTGTTGAGAATATTGAAGATTTTATTCGTGTTGGTGATAAGTTAAGATTGAAAATCATTAAATTAAATGTAAATTCAGTAAAGATGGAGTTATCTCTTAAGGCGTTGAAGACAAATCCTTGGGATTCTATTGAGTCTAAATATAAGGTTGAAAGTATTGTAAAGGGCAAAGTTGTCAAAATATTACCTTTTGGTGCTGTAGTTGAGCTTGATAGTGAGATATCAGGATTTATTCATATAAGTAATTTTTCTTGGGTAAGGGTTATAAAAAGTCCTCAGGAATTAGTTAAAGTTGGTCAAATCGTAGAAGTTAAGATTTTGGAGATAGACAAGGAAAATCAAAAAATATCTTTAGGTATTAAGCAAGTTAATGAAAATCCATGGAATAATTTGGTTCAAAGGTGTGCTGTTGGTAAAGTTGTTCAGGGGGTTGTTAAAAATATTACAAAGACGGGAGCTTTTGTGAGCATTGAAGAAGGTATAGACGCATATATTAGTAAATTTGATATTTCTTGGATTGACGAAGTTAATCCTGAGGAATACTTTAAATTAGGAAGTTCAATTAGTGGGAAAGTAATTGAATTTGATGCAAAGAAGCAAAATATTAAGTTAGGAATTAAACAGTTGGAAGAGAATCCTTGGGATGATTTTTCTAAGAGCTATAAGAAAGGTGATACTCTTGAAGTTGAAATTGTGGAGAAGAAGTCAAAGGGAGTTCAGGTAAGAGTTTATGGTAAAATAATGGGATTTATTAGTAAAATACAACTTGGAGATACAAAAGAGTCCAGTTTGGAGACTTTTGAAAATTTGAATATTGGAGACAAACTTAAAGTTATAATCACCAATATTGATTTTAAAAACAGATTAGTTTTGCTTTCTTATAGGGCGTATAAAGAGCAAAAATCAAGCGAAGAAATTTCTTCTTATTTGTTTAAGGAAGATGATGAAGAATCTTATAAACCATTTGCAAATCTGTTAAAGAGGAATGCTAATGTTTAAAAATAAATTTTTTATAGGTATTTTGGCAGTTATTGTTTTTGTGGGAATTGTTATTTGTTTTTATAGTTCTATGGATGTAGATTATGTGAAGGCAGGAGGGGAAGTAGTAGAAAATCTTGAGAGGGATTTAAATCTTTATTTAAGAGCAAAAAATATTGAAGAGAAGATAGAATTGGAGTCTAAGATAGAAGAGTCTATAAATAAGAGAAACGATGTTGCTTATGAATTTCTTTCACGGTTTTATCTTGTCCGATCTACTTATTTTCAAAGTAAAGGTTTATACAAAGAAGCTCTTGAGGATTTAGATATTGTTATTGATTCAAAATGGATTGAAAGAGAACTTGCCTATCTTAATAAAGCTGTGATTTACGAAAAAATGGGGCAGGTGGATAATGCTTTAATCATATATGATAAACTGATTAAGCAAACCAAATTAGATTTTATTAAAATTAGAGCTCTGCTTGGTAAGGCAGTATTAAGTGAAACTAGAGATAAAAAATTGGCTATTGATATATACTCAGAGATTGCTAATTTTTCTTATGAAAATAACTTATATGTTAATATTGCCAAGAATAAGCTTTTGCAGTTTAGATGATTTAATTTGTTTTTTTGTTTTAGTATGAAAAAATTTGATAATAATATTATGTTTTTAATTGTTTTTTTATTAGTAGTTGATTGTGGTCTTGAGGATATTATCATAGTCGATTCTCCTTTGGTTATTGATAGTAGAGCTTCCAGAGATACTCTTGCTTTTGCATTGCCTTCTTGGTATTTTGGTAAGGATCAAAATTCTAGGGTTAGGGGTTTTGATATATATTATAAATTTTATCCAGAAGGATCAAATTACTATTTTAGGGATTTTGCAAAAAGTGTTAAAGAAGATTTTAATGCTTTAAAGAGTGTTTTTAATAATATTAATGAGTTTAATAAAAGGGGATTTTATAAAATTAATTTGGATGATGATCGTTTTTCAGGAACTCCGACTTTGAAATTAGATAAAAGCTGGATTCAAGGAAATTTTTCTTTATATTTTGAACTTAATTTTGAAAATTTGAGAAAAAGTATTCCTGGTTCGGTTTTTATTAATATAAGGAAAGGTAATAGTCCTTCAGCACCCCTTATTAGGAGTATCAAGACATATAGATCTTATGTTGTTAATGATTTGTATAGGGAGTTTTTTGAAGCTTTGAAAAAATCTAAAGTCACGAAGAGTACAGATAGGCCATTTGATCTTAGTCATATTAGCGATAGCTTTTTTACAAAAGATGTTTCTCCTAAATATAATTTAGTAATTTTTGTTATGGCAGTAGGTAATGTTATTGAAGATGATTTATATAGTGTTATTGTAAATTTAGGGAGTCTGCATGGTTTTGAGTTGTCGAGTTAGTTAAAGGCGGGTGCATGGTAACGTTTTTTTTTCATTTAATTTTAACTAATATTATTATTTCTTTTGTGGTAAGCTTTTTTGTTGTCTTTTTTGGTATATTGAGATTTGGGTTTTTGCTGATTTATTTGATAAGTTTTTTAGGAAGTATTTTATTTTTATTTTTTATACCTCTTTTTTATTCCGATTATTATAATAGACAAGTGGATGTTTTATTTTATTTGTTCCCAGCTATTGGTTCAATAATTTTGATATCTTTATTAGGATTTGCTGAGAGAAGTAAAAATGATTTATAAAGAAAATTTTGAGCTTGCACTTGTATCAAATTCTTTTGCTAGAGCAGAGTTTTTAGAGGCTTTGAAAATTAAATTTTTATCCCTTAGTGTTGATATTGATGAAGGTTCAATAATGAAATCAGGTGAATTTGGTATTACAAAGAGGATAGCGGTTCTTAAACTTACTAATGCTATTGAGAAATATGGCAAGGATAAATGTTTAATTACTGTTGATACTTTGTTAAAGAATGATTCGATTTATGTTGGAAAACTAAGTGATGAAAAGGAAGCTTTTAGTAAGATAATGGGATATAGTCATAAGCTTATTGAGGTTGAGACTAGTTTTTGTGTGTTTATTCCAGGAAGAGAGAAAATAGTTAAAGCCTGTGAGGTTTCATTTATTAAATTTAGGGAATTAACACCAGATATTGTTTATCATTATATTTCACTTGGTCATTGGAAAGATAAAGCTGGGGGTATAAGTTTGAAAAATGGTGTTGCAGATATCTTGATTGAATATATTAATGGTAGTTATTCAAATATTATAGGCTTACCAATTGGTTTGTTTTATGATATTCTTATTAGAGAAAACGTAATTTCCACTATATAAGTAAGTAGTGAGTAAAAGCGAAGGATTTAGGAGGTCATTTTGGCAGTTATTACTATGAAAAGTCTTTTAGAGGCCGGAGTTCATTTTGGACATCAGGTAAAAAGGCTTGATCCAAGAATGAAGAGGTTTATCTTTTCAGAGAGAAATGAAATTCATATTTTGGATTTGCAAAAAACTTTGCAAGGTATTAAAGATTCTTATGAACTTGTTCAAAGTGTTATAAAAAGTGGTAAAAAGGTCTTGTTTGTTGGTACTAAAAAGCAGGCAAGTGAGATAATTGAACAAGAAGCCAGAAGAAGTGATATGCCTTATGTTAACAATAGATGGCTTGGTGGAATGCTTTCAAACTTTAATACTATTAAAAAATCAGTTCAGAAATTAAAAAAATTAGAAAAAATGGAAATAGATGGAACTTTTGAGATGATTAGTAAAAAGGAAGTTTCTCAACTTAATCGGGAAAAGTTAAAATTATCTAAAAATTTGACAGGAATTAAAGATATGGAAGAGCTTCCCGGTGCCGTTTTTATTATTGATCCTAAAAGGGAACAAATAGTGATTAATGAGGCTAGAAAGCTTGGTATTCCTATAATTTCAGTTGTTGATACAAATTGTAATCCAGATGTGATTGACTGTCCAATTCCTGGAAATGATGATGCAATTCGTTCCGTTGCTTTATTTACTAAGATAATATCTGATGCTATTTTGGAGAGTGATAAAGAGGTTGGAATTCAGATAGTTGAAAATTTGAATGAAGAAGACTTAATGAGTGAGATTGAAGTTAAGAATGAAAAAAAAGAATTATAAAATTTAAGGAGAATAATATGAGTATTAGTCCTCAAGAGGTAAAAAAACTTAGAGATGCGACTGGAGCTGGATTTGGTGATTGTAAGAAGGCATTAGATGCTGTTGGTGGTGATTTTGAATTGGCTAAGAAAAAACTTCGAGAGATGGGTATTGCATCTGCTTATAAGAGAAGTGGTAGGGATGCTAAGGAGGGACGAGTATTTTCTTATGTAAATAAAGAGAGAGTGGGTCTTTTGCTTATTTCGTGTGAAACAGATTTTGTTGCTATGAATAGTGATTTTGTGACTTTTGGAAATTCTTTGATAAAACAATTGGTTGAAAGTGGTAAAGATTCTTTAGATGAGCATCAAGAGCTTGAAATTAAAAATTTAGCGGCCACAATCAAGGAAAATATTCATGTAAGTAAGATTTATATTTCAAATATTGCATCTAATGAACTTTTAAAAAATTATCTTCATGGAGAGCAATCTAAGATAGGTGTGTTTATTAAATTAAAGGTAGATGATATTTTAAAAATGGAAGATGAGAGTTTAAATAATCTTGCAGTGGATTTAGCTTTACATGTAGCAGCTTTTGCACCGCTTTATTTAAGCGTTGGTGATATTTGTCCTAATTATATTAAAGAACAGGAAGAATTGTTTACAAAGCAGATGGAAGCTAGTGGTAAACCTGAAGCTGTAATTAAAGGAATAGTATCTGGGAAACTTAAAAAGCATTTGGGCGAAATTGCTCTCTTGGAACAAGGATTTGTAAAGGATGATAAGCTTACCGTTAAAGAAAAGATTGAAGAGATTTCTAAAGCAATTTTAACGAAGATAGAGATAGTAGATTTTAAATATTTAAGTGTTGGGTAATTATTTATGATCTTTTTAATTTTAAGGAGGCTTGAATGGAGGAATATAAGGCTTTATTGGATGAAAAGATGGGTAAAGTTCTTTTATCTCTTGAGAGTGAATATAGATCTTTAAGAACGGGCAGGATAAATAGCTCTCTTTTTGATAAAATATTAGTTGATTATTATGGAGAAAAAACCCCTTTAACTAGGGTTGCCAATGTTAGTATTCCCGAGGCAAGGCTTATTGTAATTCAGCCTTGGGATAAAAGCTTATTATCTAAAATAGAACAGGCTATACTTAATTCAGATCTTTCTATGAATCCTTCAAGTGATGGGGCAGTCCTTAGAATTAAAGTACCTGTATTGACTGTTGAGAGACGTAGAGAAATAGTAAAGCAGGCAAAAAAAATTGCGGAAGAATATAAGGTTGCGGCCAGAAATGTAAGGCAGGAATTAAATAATAAGGTCAAGAAGCAAGAAAAAGATTCTCAGATTACTGAAGATGATTTGCGTCGGATTTTAGATGATATTCAAAGAGATACTAATTCTTATATCAAGAAAATAGATGAGATTTTTGATGTAAAAACAAAAGAAATAATGGAAGTTTAAATTTATGAATAATAATTCCCTTCCAATGCATGTTGGGATCATCATGGATGGAAATAGAAGATGGGCTTTAAAAAGAGGTCTGTCATTGTTTGAAGGACACAAAGAAGGCTTAAAGAGAGCTAAGGAAATAGTTAAATATTCTCTTAAATTAGGCATAAGATATTTATCTCTCTATGTTTTTTCTACAGAGAATTGGAATAGGACAAAATTTGAAATAGAGCATTTGATGTTTTTGATTGCCGATTATTTAAGTTCTGAGTTTGAATTTTATAGTAAAAATAATATAAAAATACTAGTATCAGGAGATATTGAAGCTTTAAGTAAGGAAGTAAGAAAGTCAATCATCGATGCTATTGATTTTACAAGAAATTTTGATGGGCTTGTATTAAATTTGGCAATTAATTATGGTGGTCGAAATGAAATAGTTAGAGCTACTAAGAAAGTTTTGGGAAGTGGTTTACAATTTGAGGCTTTAGATGAAATTGTGTTTTCTAAATTTTTGGATAATCCTGAGCTTTGTGATCTTGATCTTTTAATTCGTACTGGTGGAGACATGAGAATAAGTAATTTTTTTTTATGGAGAATTGCTTATTGTGAATTTGTTTTTTCAAGTGTTTTGTGGCCAGAGTATTCCGTTTCACATTATGATAACGACTTGGAATGTTTTAAGAATAGGAAGAGAAATTTTGGGAGATAAAAGTTTATTTAATCTTAGGTCTAAAAAATTAGCATTTATTGCACGACTGGGGACATTTTTGTTTTTTGTTCCTTTAGTTTTGTTTTTAATATTTTTAGAGTTCAATAATTATTTATTTATTAATATTTTAGTTTTTATGTTTAGTGGAGTTGCTGCAAAGGAAATTAATGATTTGCTTAAGGTTAAATCTTCTTCCATTTCTAGTACTTTATCTTTCTTTTTAGGGATAGCTCCTCCAATGTTGACATATGTACATTTCAATGTTTTTGATTTGGGTATAAATATAATATTTTATTTGTTTATAACTTTAGTTTTTAGTAACTGGATTGTTAATTTGGTTTTCATTAAAGAGAATGAAATTGTTAATTTTTTATCTCAGGCAACTTCGATAATTTTCATACTTATATATCCGGGTATTTTGATGTCATTTGTTGTTGCTATTACTACTTTGCCAAGAGCACCTATTCTTTTGTTAATACTTTTCTCTATGGTTAGTGGTAATGATACTTTTGCTTATCTTGTTGGATATTTTTTGGGAAAAAATAGTTATAGACCTACAATTATTAGTCCCAATAAAACGATAATGGGATTTTTAGGCGGTATATTATTTTCTGTTATTGTTGCAATAGTTGTGGTATGTTTAGGGTTGATAAATTTAACTTATGGAGAAGCTATGATTTTTGGTGTCTTAATAGGATTTTTTACTATTATTGGTGATTTATTTGAATCTGGACTTAAACGTAGTGCAGGAGTTAAAGACTCTGGCAATATTATTCCTGGTAGAGGTGGTGCTCTTGATTCAATTGATTCATATCTTTTGACAGGTCCTATATTTTATTTATATTTGTCATAATTTTTGGGAGTAATTGATGTATATTTTTCTTAGTATTTTGGCGTTTACCTTTATAATATTCATTCATGAATTAGGTCATTTATTTTTTGCAAAACTTTTTAAAGTTAAGGTTGAAGTTTTTTCTATAGGGATAGGCCCTAGTCTTTTTAAATTTAAAATAAAAGACACAGAGTATAGATTTTCTCCTATTTTTTTGGGTGGATATTGTAAGCTTAAAGGAGCTGAACATTTAGAAAATGAGCTTAGATTAAATAGGCAGCTTGAAGCGGATAGAGATTCTATTTTTGGTATTTCTAATTTTAAGAAAATATTAATATATTTTGCAGGTCCTCTTTTTAATTTAATTTTTGCATTAATAGTTTTTATTGCAATAGAAATGATAGGTATTGTTTATCCTGATTATTCTAATAAAATAGTAGTTATTAATGATAGTGTTTTGAGTAAATTTAGAGATGGGGATATTATTTTAAGCGTTAATAATAGTGATGTAAGATATTTTTCCGATTTAAATAAAGTTGTTCCTTTAAAAAATTCAAGAGTAACTTTCATAGTTTTAAGGGACAGTAAGACTATTAGTTTTGAAGGTTATACAAGCTTAGATAAGCTTTTAAAGGAAATTGGTCCTTGGATAAATCTTATTGTTTCTAAAGTTAAAACAAATTCTTCAGCTGAAGTTGCCGGTCTTAAACCTAATGATAAGATAGTAAGCATTAATGATATTATTTTAAATAATAATGTGGAACTAAATAATTTGATTGAAAAGCTTGATTCTAACATTGTGGATATTAATTATGAGAGAAATGGAGAGATTTTAACTTCTAAGTTGGTGTTTCAAGATACTAATAAAAGCTTAGGAATTTATTTATTGCCTGGTTTAGAGCGAGTGGTTAAGTCAGATAATTTAGGGATTGCTATTAAAAATTCTTTTAATAAGGTCTTAGATATTTTAGGTCATATTCTTTACTCCATTGTTGCATTATTCACTAATTTTAAGAATAATGCTAAAAATGTTACAGGACCTGTTGGTATGATTAACATTATTGTTGATTCTTTTTCTGTTGGAATATTATCTTGGTTTAATACTATTGCTATTTTTAATTTACTTATTGCTGGTATGAATTTATTTTTTGTTGTAATTCCAATGCTTGATGGAGGTCAAATTCTTATTAGTTTAATTGAAATCTTGCGTGGGAAACGATTTAGGGCGAAAGTTATTTATTATTTTTATATTTTTGGTATTTTGTTGATGTTAAGTCTTTTTATATTAGGTTTTTTTAATGATTTACGTAATCTTTAGTCAATTTATGCTGTTTTGTTCAAGCAGATCTTATTTGATATTTAATTAATAGGGAGTACATATTTGAACATGAACCAAAAATGAGCAAAAGATGCAAATAATATTACAATATGAAAAAGATCATGCATTCTCATATTTGCTATTGGATTAAGTTTTTTGCTTGTTGAGTAAACTATTCCCCCTAATGTGTAGAGAATACCCCCAAGTGCTAGCCATAAAAATCCTTGTATAGGGAGAATGTTATAAATGAGTCTGATTCCGAATATGATGCTCCATCCCATAAGTATAAATATGCATCCGTTAAGCCATCCAGGACTGTTTACGTATATTGATTTAAAAATAATTCCTAGGATAGCAAATCCCCAAACGGTTATGAGGATTATTTTTCCATAAACATTTGGCATGAGAATTAGACATGGTGGAGTGTATGTTCCTGCTATCAATATAAATATTGAAATATGGTCAAATTTTCTAAAGAGTTGTTTTATTTTGCTTCCTTTTGTAAAAATATGATAAAGAGTACTCATCGTATATAGTAATGTCATTGATGAACCATAGATAAGAAATAATACTGCATGGAGATACTTTTTTGAATGAGTTGATAGAGTAATGAGAATTGTTGTTCCTATTATTGATAAAATAATGCCAAATAAGTGAGATATTGAGCTAAACAATTCATTCTTAGGTATTGGTTCATTATGTGATGTGTATTTTTTATCTTTTTCAAACATAAACCTATTCTTCCCTTTGTGCTTTTTATTTTTTTTATTTTTAGAACATGCATTTGTTCTTATTTATTTTAGGTATATTAGTTCAAAAAAGTACATAAATCAAGTGATCAAGAATAGTTTAGTATGAAACTGAAGGCTAAATTGATGTTATTGCATAATTTTCTTCTTAAATTTTTTCTATTAATACCTTTTTTTTGTAAAAAAGCTATATAATGCATATTGTCTTAAGTTTTTGAATGGAGAGGTCTAGAGTGATAAATTTTTTAAAAGTTTTTAGATTTGCTAGTTTTCAAAAGTTTTCTAGTGCAGTAAGACTACCAATTTCTGTTGTGACAATTTTTTGTTTAATGCTTGGAATTGGATCTGCACTGCTAAATCCTTCTAATTTATTTTACATTGATAACTTTGTTGTTAAAGTTTTTTTGGGACTTATTAAGAGTACCAGTAATATCATTATTTTGAATATTCCATTGCTTTTTGTTATAGGGATTACTGTTGGGATCGCTAGAGTTCAAAAGGGGCCTGCTGCACTCTCAGGTCTTGTTGGATATTTGATTTTTAATATTACTGAAAATTATTTTCTTGATGTGTTTTCAAGACTTGTTGAGCCTAATTTAATGTCTTCTATTGGTCAAGTAAATATTTTGGGAATTCAAACTTTAAATACAGGTATTTTGGGGTCTTTATCAGTTGGATTATTAGTTGGATATTTGCACAATAAGTTTTATTGTATCGAGTTGCCTGGGCCTTTAAGCTTTTTTTCTGGTTTTCGTTTTGTTCCCATAGTAGTTTTTCCTTTTTGTATTTTATTAGGGATAATATTTGTTTTAATTTGGCCGTATTTTAATGAATTAATTACTTCTTTTGGATTTTTTATTGCTAAATTTAACTATTTTAATAGTTTTCTTTATGGATTTTTAAATAGACTGCTCATTCCTTTGGGGCTTCATTCCATTCTTACATTTCCTTTTAATTTTACTTCGTTGGGAGGAACAGAAGTTATTGATGGTCAAGTTGTTGGTGGTATTCAGAATATATTTTATGCTCAGTTAGCAGATCCATATCTTATTAGGTTTTCCTCAAGTATTTCCAGGTTCAATAGTGGGTTTTATCTCTCTATTATGTTTGGACTTCCTGGGGCAGCATTGGGAGTTTATAGAGGAATCATTCATGATGATAAGAGTAAAATCGTGTCTTTGCTATTTTCAGGTGCTTTTACAGCTTTTTTGACTGGAGTTACAGAGCCTTTAGAATTTTTATTTGTTTTTACTGCACCTTTGCTTTATTTTATACATGCCATTTATACTGGGTTTGCGTTATTGATTGCTAATATATTTGATATTGCAGTTGGTGTGACTTTTTCTGCTGGATTTTTTGATTTTCTAATGTTTGGGGTATTACAGGGACATGACAAGACAAATTGGCTTTATTTATTACCATTAGGATTTGCATTTTTTGCTTTGTATTATTTTACTTTTAAATGGGTTTATAATTATTTTGATTTTCAGATTTTTGGTGTTGGTGAGCCATTTTTTGCTGGTAGTGAAGGGGAAGTTGAAGGAATGGGCATTGCACATCTTATAGCTCAAGGTCTTGGAGGTCTTGATAATATTCAAGAGTTTAATGTTGTCTCAACAAACTTAAGGTTTGTAGTTTTCAGTCCTGAGCTTATATCAGAAAATTTTCTTAACAAAACAGGTGCTTTAAATATTGTTACAATTGATAATACAATTAAAATTGATTATGGAACAAATGTTTATTATATAAAACAAGCGATTAAAAATTATTCTCCTGAAAAACTTTTTAAGACCAGTGCTATTGTTGCATCTGATAATGTGAAACATGGTATTAAAGCATATATTGAAATGAAAGAAGATGATAAGCTTGAAGGACAAGGTTTAACAGGAAAAGTTTACAAACTCAATAAGGATGATGAGGATAATTAGAATTTATTTAGGTTAGAAGATGTACTTAAAATTATGAATTTGTGTGAGATAAGTTATTTTTTTGCTTTGTCTTTATTTTAAAGAGACCTTTTAAGAACTTAATATTTTTAACTGGGTTTATTGTATGGTGTATAAAAGGTACCTTTTAATAGAATAATTTTTAAAGATAGTGGGGGTAGGATTTTAATTGTTCTGTGAGGAGTGTTTTGAAAAGATTTTTTGCTCAATATTGAAAAAAAATAAGTATTTTTATATACTATTTAAATAATCTGTTATAGTATCGAGATAACCTTTGCCATAAATTTAAAGGGTTTATGGTACGATTAAGACCATAAGGAGTTATAATGATAAAAAAGTACGAAGCTTGTTTTTTGTTTAAGAGTGAAGAACTTGAATATAAAGCTGCTTTAGAAGAGGTAAAAAAACAGTTAACAGTTTTTAATGCTAGTGATTTTGCTGAAAATTCTCTTGGAGAGAGGGCATTAGAATATCCTATTAGGAAGCAGTTGCGTGGTAGATATGAAATAATAGAATTTAAGATGGATAGTGAGAATTTGAAAGAACTTGAAATTCAATTAAAACTTATTAAAAATTTGTTAAGACATATGATCTTGGTTAAGATTAACAAAAAGGTTAGTGTCAAAAAAGTTAAGAGAAGAAATTTTAGAGAGTTCAAGGATAATAGAGATATTAAAGAAAAAGAATCATCAGAGTTTAATTCTAATGTTGATGTAAAAGTAGATTGAGGAGGTTGTAGATGGCCGATATTAATTCCTTAGTATTATCTGGTAGGCTTACTAGAGATTCTGAGCTTACTTATACTGAGGCAGGTATGGCTATTCTTAAATTTGGTTTAGCTAATAACAGAAGGGTTAAAAAAAATGACGAATGGATGGATTATGCTCAATTTTTTGATTGTACTCTCTTTGGCAAAAGAGCTGAGAGTCTTGGTTCTTTTCTTAAGAAAGGAAAACAAGTTGTGATTAGTGGTTCTTTAAGGTATGAGAGTTGGCAAGATAAAAATACTGGAGATAAGAAGAATAGATGCAGTGTTTTAGTAGATGATATTCAAATGTTTGGCTCACTTATTGCTACTAAAGGTGCTAATGATGTTGGTTTTGAAAATTATAAGAAGCCAGATTCGTTTACGGATATTGGTTTTGATGACGGTTTTAATGAAGATATACCTTTTTAGGAGTTTGAATTTATGTATAAAGATATAGATTCCCATCAGAGAGATTCAAGGACTGATGGACATCAAGATGGTTTTAAAAAAAACCCTAATTTTAGATTTTTTAAGAAAAAAACATGTAGATTTTGTGATATGGACAGAGTTCCTGATTATAAAGAATTTGATTTCCTTAAGAAGTTTATTACAGAGCAAGGAAAAATATTGCCTAGGAGAATTACAGGCACTTCTGCTAAGCATCAGAGGCGTCTTGCACTAGAGGTTAAAAAAGCTAGATATATGGCTTTACTTCCTTTTGTGAAGAAATATTAAGGAGAGATGATGAGAGTAATTTTGAGAGAAGATTTTATTAATCTTGGAAAAGAAGGTGATATTGTTGATGTAAAGGATGGTTTTGCTAGAAATTATTTGTTACCAAAAGGTTTTGCTGTTTTTTCAGATAAGCATAATATTGATATTTTCAATCAAAAAAGGAGATCAATACTTAAGAGACAAGAAACAAGAAAAAAAGCAGCTTTTGAACTTAAAGAAAAACTTGATAAGATCAATTTAGAATTCGTAATGCAGTCTAATGATAGTGGAAAATTGTTTCATAGTATCAATAGCTTAAATATTGCCGATGAGCTTTTAAAGCTTGGGTTTGAAATTGAGAGAAGAAAAATAGATATACACCATGGTACATTAAAAACTTTTGGAATTTATGATGTAACTATTAAGCTTTATGAGGGAATTAATTCTGTCATTAAAGTTGAGATAAAAAGGGAAGAGAAAAAACATTCTCTTAAAAAGTCCAAAAGTGTTGAAAAGGAAGTTTAAAGAAGAGGTATAGTTTGTGGCTTTTACTTCAGTAAGTACAGCCTCTACACTTCTTTTTAACGAAGGCGCAGAAAAGGCAGTTATTTCTAGTATATTTTATAATCCAGGAAAGGTGGAAGAGGCATTATTATATTTAAAACCGGATGATTTTTATAGTCAAAATCATGAGATGATTTTTAAAGCGATGATTTCTCTTTATGAAAAAAGAGAAAATATTGATCCAATAACTGTATTTGAGGAAGTATCTTCTTTAACACCTAAATCACAGCTTTTAAGTAATTTTAAAGCTTTAACAGGATTGCAGGATTATTTGAGTTTTCTCTCAGGGTATCTTCCAACTGATAAGACTATAAATGTTTATGCGAAAATTGTTAAAGAACATCGCATTAGAAGAGATATTTCTAAAATTTCTAAGGAACTGAATGATTTAGCTAATGATTCTACAAAAAAAGTTGAACAATTTGTGGAAGAAGCACAAAGGCATATTCTTTCAATTGAATTAGATTGTTCTAGTAAAAATCTTAATCATGCAAAAATTATTGCTGAGAGAGTTCATGCTGAAATATATGAGAGAAGCATGAAAAAACGAGAAGTTAATTTTGGTATTCCGAGTGGTTTTAAGAAGGTTGATAGTCTTATTGGAGGTTTTAGAGAGAGTGATTTTATTATTATTGGTGCTCGTCCTAGTGTTGGTAAGACTGCCTTTGCACTTAATATTGCATCAAGTATTGCATTGAGGAATGATAAAAAGAGAAAAGTAGGTTTTTTTTCTCTTGAAATGACTTCTGATGCTTTGATTAAAAGAATAATAGCAGCTCAAGCTAATATTGATAGTTTTAAGATTCAAAATAGTATTTTGTCAGGTCATGAAATTAAGGCAATCAATGATGTTGTGAATGATATTAGTAATTCTGAATTTTATATCGAAGATACTGCTAATATTAGTTTATTAACGCTTGCAACTCAAGCTAGGAAGCTTAAGAGATTTTCGGGTATAGATATATTATTTGTTGATTATATTAGCCTTATTTCCCTCGAAGCTAGGAATATTCCACGTCATGAGCAGGTAGCCTCAATTAGTAAAACACTCAAAGAGCTTGCAAGAGAACTTAAGATACCAATTGTTGCTCTTTCACAGCTTACAAGAGATACTGAGGGACGTGAACCCAGTCTTGCTAGTTTAAGAGAATCAGGTGCATTAGAGCAGGATGCAGATATTGTTATTTTACTTCATAGGGATAAGGACTTAAGAAGTGGCTCTGATGATGAGAGAGTGATTAGTGCTATCGATACTAAAATTATTGTTGCTAAACATAGAAATGGGCCTACAGGAAGAGCTGATATATTGTTTTTGCCACATGTTGTTAAATTTGTGAATAAAGAACATGAAAATGATTATTAATATTATTTGTTGCATTCATATAACTTGACTAATTTGACGTATTTATATGTTTATTGTTATACCGATTCCAAGGTAATTAAAATTTAATTTATGTGTTTCTAAAGTATAATTTGTTGTGTTATAAACAATTGGGTGATAATTAATTTTTGTAAATATTTTTGCATTATATGTTACTTTATTGTATTTAAGTGTTTCTATTGATATGCCAGGTTCAATTTCAAGTCCTGCTTGCAGTGTATCTTTTATTTTTAATGGTCTGTAAATGGATTTTATATCTTTTTTATCTTGATTGTAAGATACAAATATTCCAGAACATATGTATAATATAAATCGATCTTTTGTGAATAATTCATACATCAATCCGGATGAAAATCTATTTGTACGGCTATTTAAGTCAGCTAAATTAATATCATAATTTGTTGCAATGGCAAAATAATATTTTAATGAGGGTATTATTATGTAATATATTAAATTTCTAGTTTGTAATGGAATCATAATGTCAAATCCAAAAGAAAAATTTTGGTTGAGGAGATATAAGTTATCTTTCGAGTGATTGTCGTATTCTTCAGTAAAGATTATGCCAAATCCTCCTACACTGAAAAATTTTTCCTTGGTTGAAAAATTGTTTAAATTAAGGTTATTTATTGTAAAAAAGTTTTTAGAATGAAGTCTGTATTGAATTCCAATTCCAGTTTCTGCTTCTTGTATTTTTGAATATGTTTCTATGCTATTTATTTTACTTTGAGTTTGATAAAAGAGTTTAGTTTCAATCCCTATAGACTCATTTCTAAAGTCCATTGCAATGCATGTTTTGAAAAAATAGTCTGCAAAATAAGATAAGTCTATATAATTTTCAATATTAAAAAATTTCATGTAAGAATAATTGATTGCTGTACTTAAGAAACCTCTGTAATTGTAATTTTCATAATTTTTAGGAATTGGTCTTAATTGTCTTAGGGTAAAATGCACTGCTTGTTGTATTAAAGCTCCGCCCCAGTTTCCATAGATTAAATTTTTAATACCAATACCAATATCAATGTTTCCAAAGTATTGTGTTTTTGTTTGTATTGAGAATGGAAAATAATACATAAATCCAATTTCTAAAAGATCAACTCTTCTTCTTAATTGTTCAGGAGAATCTTTATTTCCTCTAAAAGTTAACATGTGTGCTTCTGCATTTATCATGAAATTATATTTTGATTCATGGATAAATATTAAAGAGCCGCTTCTGAGGTCATCAAAAAAATCACAGAGTGCAAATCCAAGGCCGTCATTTAGATTGTTAAAATGGTATTTATTAACACTATCATTTTGATATTTGATTAAATGGTTATAAGCATGAGAATTAATTGCTAATATTATAATTGTCATTTTGAGGCTGAGTTTTGCTAAATACATTAGTAATTAATATAACATTTTTGTTTGAATATATCATTGTGTTTTTGGTGTATTTGATAATTAATATTGATGATAATTTTTATCAAATCATTTATAATATCTTTTATATTCTGTTTTTTCAAATTGTATTTTGTTATTATATAGTTGAAGATTAGTTTTTTTGTGTGGGGTTTTATATGAGAAAAATAGCAATCATTGACGGACTTAGATCACCGATTACTAAATTTGGAGGTGCCTTAAATGGAATGAATATTGTTGATGTGTCTTCAGATATTGTTAAGGCTTTGCTTGGGAGAAATAATATTGAGACAGTGGATGAGGTTATTATTGGAAATGTAATTTCTGCAGGGCTTGGTCAAAATATTGCCAGACAAATTGCTTTGAAGATTGGTTTAGGTGAAATTACTCCTGCTTTTACTGTAAACAAAGTTTGTGGCTCAGGACTTAAGTCTTTAGAACTTGCGTTTAATTCTATAGCTCTTGGTAATAGTGAAGTTGTTTTAGCTGGTGGTGTAGAAGATTTGAGTAATGCGCCTTATCTTTTGCCAAGAGGTGTCAGATTTGATGGTTTAAAATTTGGCGACTTTAAAATAGAAGATTCAATATATAAAGATGCATTAGTTGATACTCCAAGTAGTACTGTGATGGGACTTACAGCGGAAAATTTGGCTGAAATGTATAAAATTACAAGAGAAATGCAAGATCATTTTGCATATAATTCTCATATTAAGGCAACAGCAGCAAGAGATAGTGGATATTTTAATGATGAAATATATCCTTTATCAGTTTTTGATAAAAAGACAAAACTTAAAAGTGTTATATGTAGTGATGAGGAAATACGTGATAGTTTAAGTTTGGAGAAACTGTCGTCTTTAAAACCTGTCTTTAAGGAGGGAGGTACTGTTACTGCCGGCAATTCTTCTAGCTTAGATGATGGGGCTTGTTTTTTAATATTGGCAAGTGAGGATTTTGTTTGCAAAATGGGATTACAACCTTTAGCTTATGTTGGTGGTTTTAAAAGTGTAGGCTTAAATCCTCTTCATATGGGATTTGGAGCTTTTCTTGCTATTGAAGAGATTATAGAGGAATTTAACTTAACTCCAAGTGAAATTGATTTTATCGAAACAAATGAAGCTTTTGCAGCACAATCTTTAAGTGTTTTGAAAGCTTTACATCAAAAATATGATGTGAGAGATAGTATTATCAATGTTAATGGAGGGGCTATTGCCTTAGGGCATCCGTTTTCAGTTAGTGGCGCTAGGATTTTGTTAACCCTTGCACGTCTCATTAAAATAAATAATAAATCAAAAGGAATTGCCTCTCTTTGTATTGGAGGTGGACAGGGTATGGCGGCCTTTTTATATAGATGAATGATATTCTTATTTTAAACTAGATTTAAATTTAATGTTTTGTTAAAATCTTATGCAGTGATTTAGTTCGATGATTGATATAAAGGTGATTTTTATGGGTAATGTTTTGTGTTTTCTGTTATTTTTTGTTGTAGGAATAACTACTTTTGCTCAAAATACTCCTGTTGTAATTATTAATTTGCATAGTAATGAAATTATTACTAAGACAGAATTTGATTCTAAAGTAAATACATTGAAAAAGACACAAGGTAGAGAAGATTTAAGTAATGCTGAGAGAAAGCAAGTTTTGCAGATTTTAATAGCTGATGTCCTTTTTGGTCAAGAAGCTTTAAAGCAAGGTATTAAGGTTGAAGATTCGGAAGTTATGCAAACAATTAGAACTCAGTTTGGACTTTTAAATCTTACAGATGAGCAAATTAAACAAATGATAGAAAGTCAGGGTACAAATTGGAATGAGCTTTTATCTTCAATGAAGAGGTCTCTTTCTGCACAAAAGTTAGTTCTAAAGATTGCTCAGCCTAAATTTTCAGAAATAAAAATCCCAGGAGAAAAAGAAGTAGTTGAATATTATGAGGCTAATAAAACTAAGTTTGTTAATCCTGATATAGCAAGGATTAGTCATGTTTTCTTTTCTTCAAAAGATAAAAAGAGATCAGAGGTTCTTGCAAATGCAAAGGATATTGTAAATCAGATAAAATCGAAAAAAATTACCTTTGAGGAAGCTGTAAGAAAATATTCAAGTGATGAGGGTTCTAAGATTAAAAATGGTGATCTTGGATTCTTGACAAGAGGTGATCAAAATGCACAAAATGTTCTTGGATTAGATTTTATTAAAGAAGTATTTATGCTTAAGAAGGGAGACATTTCTCAGCCAATATCATCAAAAGAAGGTTTTCATATAGTTAAAGTTACTGAAATGTATTCTCAGAGATTTTTAGGCCTTCAAGATAAGATATCTCCTAATATTGATATGACTGTAAAGGATGCCATAAAAAATAATATGGTTAATATTCATCAGCAGCAAATTGTTGTTAGAGTACAACAAGAGCTTTATGATAAACTCAATAAGTCTGCTAGTATACAAATTTTGGATTCTAGTCTAAAATAAAGATAAGATATTTATATTGGTTATGGATTTGAGACATAAGGCTAGGGTATTAGCTTTTCAAAAAATTTACAGTATTGATGTTAATTGTAAGGCAAAAGATAATATTTATGATATTTTTAATCTTGAAGATCATGGATTTGAGTTAGAAGAAGATTTAAAATTATTTTATTCTGTTTTGGTTAATGGTACTTATGATAATTTAGAATCTATTGACAAATTGATTAGTGATATTTCTCTTAATTGGCGTTTAGACCGTATGGATAAAGTTGATCTTGCCATATTGAGGATGAGTGTGTATTCACTTAAGTTTCAAAATTTAGATGTTCCCAAGAGAGTTATAATAGATGAGGCTATTTTAATTGCCAAAAAGTATGGTAGTAAAAATTCTTATAAATTTGTTAATGGAATACTTGATGCTTTGTTGAAAAATATGGAGAGCTCATTTGAAAGTAAATAAGGTGTTGTTGTTTTTTATTTTATTTTTAGTCCTTTTTATATCAATTTTTGTTTATTTGAGCTTGCATCCATACGTTTTATATATGTTAAAGGGCGAACTAGATTTTAATGAGATTCTTGTAGAAGTTGATGGTTATCTTTTAAATGAAAGTTTAGAGAGTGCTGAAAATGCAATGAGATTTTATTCTTATTATGCTGATACTGAATACAAGTGGCTTTCTCTTATTAAAAGAGCAAAGCTTTATTCTGTTAAAATTAAACATTATTTATTGATGAGGGATATTTTGGACTTAAGTGTTAAAAGTTTGCCGGGAAATTTAAAGCTTAGGGCACTTGAAGTATATTCAAAACTTAAGGTGGGAGCTGTTTTAGAGGCTTATGATATTGCAAAGCAGTATCTTTTAGGATATAAGGAATATAAGCATTTGTATGATGAGGCTTTTATTAAAAGTTTAATTTTAAGCTATGATGTAAAAGATATTAAAAGCTTTTTAATCAAAATAGAACATGAAAGAGATGCTTTTGCTTTTGAGACTATAGGTTTAAATCTTCAGAATAATGCATTTTTAATTGATGCAATGCTTTTGTATATAGAGAAAAAGGATTTAGCTTCTGCTAAGAGAATACTTTTGAGGATAAAGGAAGATAAGGATTTTTCTAAAGAGCTTGCCTATATTTCTTATGGTCTTGATAATTTGGATTTTACTATTGCAAATCTTAAGCTTAATAATAGTAATGACCCAAGTTTGATGTTTTTGCTAGCAGACGCCTATTTGAAGAAGGGTGATATTAATAATGCTAAGATTGAATATTTAAAACTTTATACTGATTTTCCTGATTATAGTATGATGGTATATCTTGGTCTGGCATTTATTGCTAAGAAGGAGCATGATTTAAATCGTGCTATTGCTTATTTAAATAAGGCTAATGAAAATTTTAAAGAAAATGAAATTGTGAATTATTATTTGGCTAATGTTTATTTTGAAGCCAATGATTATTTTAATGCAAATGAGATTGCAAAAAAGTATAAAGAGAGTCCTTTATTTTTTAAACTTTACTTTGTGTTGAATTATTCAAATTTAAAATATGAGGCTAAAAAGTCTTTTTTATGGCGTTTATTTTATAGATCAAATTATAGTGCTGATGTTGCTCAGCTTTTGGCTTGGAATTTGCTTCTTTATTCTGATCTAAAAGATTTAGATTTATTTTTTAAGATTTATGATTCTGTCGATGAAGTTCAAGATTGGTATTATTTCTATAAATTTTATTATTTTTTTCTTAAAAAAGACTTAAGTGTTGCGGAAAAAGTGATTATTGAGAATCAAGTGGGCAAATATTTATATGGTTTTTATTATAATCTTGGGGTTTTAAAATTGTATCAAAAAAATTATAAAGAGTCTGAAGAATATTTTAGTAAGACAGTTTCTCTTTTGCCTTTCACTCTTGATGATAAGAGTAAAATTACTTTAAGAGAACGTGAAGATGTGGCAAAAGTGTATTTAAAGCGTGGAATTAATTATCTTTATTTAGGTGAATTTGAAAAGGGACGAGAAGCTATTTTAACTTCTAATTTTTTTTATGAAACTAATGAAGGTAAACTTTATATGAATATGATAGAAATACTTAAAGAGAGGAATTGATTATTTGAAATTAAGATTAAAGTCTAGAGCAGAGATTGAGAAAATTAGGGCATCTGCAAAACTTTTGGCCCAGACTTTTTTAGAGATTGAAAAAAATATTACTCCTGGAATTAACACTAAAACGCTTGATTTGATTGCTAATGATTTTATTGTTAAGAATGGGGCTAAGCCTGCTTTTAAGGGATATTCTGGATTTAAGGGAGCTATTTGTGCTTCTATAAATGAAGAAGTTATTCATGGAATTCCTGGAACAAGAGAACTGAAATATGGCGATGTTATTAGTGTTGATTGTGGGGTTATTTTAGATGGATTTTATAGTGATATGGCTAAGACTTTTAAGGTGGGTAAAGTAAGTCCTAGGATCAATAAATTATTAGAAGTTACAGAGTCTGCTCTTTATAGAGGAATTGATGAAATGAAGGCTGGTAATCGAGTTTTAGATATCTCAAAAGCTATAGAAAATTATATTAAACCATTTGGTTTTGGAATTGTTAGGGATTATACAGGACATGGTGTTGGTTTTGCTTTGCATGAAGAACCAAATGTTCCAAATTATTATGAGCCTTTTTTTAAAAATGTTAGAATTCAGGAGGGTATGGTTTTAGCGATTGAGCCGATGGTAAATTTAGGGAGCCATAAAGTTTCTGTTAAGAATGATGGTTGGACGGTGTTTACATCTGATTTTAGTTGTTCTGCTCATTTTGAACATACTGTTGCTGTTGTTGATGGTTTGCCTTTGATTTTGAGTAAGATTTGATAGATATTAATTAAGTGTTATTTAAAAGATTTGGTTTTATATTATGGAGGTGTATAAAATGAAGAAAAATTTTATTTCCGTATTTTTAGCAAGCTTTTTAGCTTTAACTATTGGATTTTTTGTTGGGATACATTATTTAGGATCTGATAAAAATACTATTGTTTTTGCACAGGAGAAAGGTGGTGCTGGCGAGTCTCTTCAAGATTCTTTTAGAAACGTATCTAAAAAGATTTTACCATCCACTGTGGAAATTTATGCTACTGGAATAGTTAAAACACGCGATCTTTTCCATTTATTCTTTTTTTTTGATATTCCAGGTCTTAACCTTGAAAAAAAGGCGCAATGGGGTGGTTCTGGAGTAATTATTGGAAGAGATTCTAAGAAAACAAATTTATTTTATGCTCTTACAAATAGTCATGTTGTAGATAATGCGATTGAATTTGAAGTTGGAACTTATGACAATAAAACTTATAAAGCAAAACTAGTAGGTAAGGATGATAAAAAAGATATTGCACTTGTTAGTTTTGAGGCTAATGATGCATCTATTGAAATAGCTGAACTTGGTGATAGTGATATGCTTGAGATAGGGGATTGGGTTATAGCTGTTGGGAGTCCCCATAACTTTAGTTTTTCAGTTACAGCAGGTATTATAAGTGGCCTTCATCGTTCGGTTAATCCTAATTTAAAAGCACGAAATTCATTTATTCAAACAGATGCAGCTATTAATCGTGGTAATTCTGGGGGACCTCTTGTAAATATTAAAGGAGAAGTTATTGGAATCAATACTTGGATATCAGCTTCTCCTTCTGGGGGTAATCTTGGACTTGGTTTTGCTGTTCCTATTAATAACGCTAAAAGTATTTTCGATGTTTTGATGAGTGGTAAGAAAAGTGAATCGGCTTGGATGGGAGTTGATTTGCATCGTTTAAGAAGTAAGGACCCGGAACTTCTTAAAAGCTTAGGTTATGAGGATAATTTTGAATCATTAGCAATTATTGCGGGGGTTTATGATGGTACGTCTGCTTTTAGAGCAGGGCTTAAAGCAGGTGATGTAATTAGCAAGATCAATGATGTTTCAATGAGTTTTTTCTATGATGTTAAGCAGTATATTAATGATTTTTATGCGAAAGAGAAAATTAAAGTTGAAATTTTAAGAGGAAAAGAGAAAAAGAATGTTGAAATAGAACTTGATGTTAAGCCCAAAATTAGTAATGAGAAAGAATATGTCTCAGAGCTAAAATTGATGCCAGGTTTTACTGTTTATCCTTTAACTAAGGAGGTTAGGACTCAACTTGGTTTAAGAAACTGGACTAATGGAGTTGTTGTAGACAGTGTTGATCCAACTTTAGGTACAAATCCTAAAATTTCAACAGGAGATATCATTATGGTTGTTAATTCAAAAAGTATTAAAAGCTTAAGAGATTTTTATGATGCTGTTGAACATAGGAAGAATACTTATACTGTTTTAAGAGATGGTCAAACTTTTAAAATATCTTTTTAGTAATAAACTTTATTTTTAGTTTAGGCTTAAAGAATGGATATCTTTAAGCCTATTTAGAGCTTAGAGTTATTAATTTTGTCTTATATTTTAAAATTTCTCAACTTTAGTAAGGCAATATTTTGTGAAGAGGTTAAAGTTTTAAATGGAAGTGATTCTAACTAAGAATTTATTTTTTAAGTGTTTTAGGAGAAGAGTTATTATTTATATTAATGAGTTTTGTTTTTAATTAAAGGTGAGTAATTATGAATTGTTTTGTAATGTTGAGCGCTTGCCAGAGTAGCAAATATGTTGATTTTATGCAAAGGTCAATATTTAGATAAATCTTAATTTTTATGCGTTTTGAGGTGTTATATTAATGAAAAAATTTGTTTCTTATGAAGAGATAAGAATAAATGGTCTTAAGCTTGCTTATAAAATTTATAAAAATGGATTTATTCCTGATATTATGTATGTTTCTTTAAGAGGAGGTGCTTATCTTGGTAATATTATTAGTGAATTCTTTAAATTTATTAAGCCAGAAAAACCCCTTCTTTATGCTGCTGTTGTTGCAAGATCATATGATGTTTCGAATAAGCAAAAAAAAATAATGATAGATGGATGGACTTATGATCCAAAATATTTAAGAGCAGGGGATAATGTTTTATTTGTTGATGATATTTTTGATACTGGTCGTACAATTATTTATTTGCGAGAAGAAGTTCTAAAGAGAGGAATAGATAGTCAAAATGTTAAGATTGCTGTTTATGATTATAAGGAACGTGGGTATTTGGATTATAAGCCGGATTATTATGTTAATAAATATTCAAGTGAAGATGAGTTAAACACATGGATACATTACAGTAATCATGAGTTAATAGGCTTATCAGAAGATGAGTATAAATTAAGTTTTTTTAATTTAGATGATGAACTGAATGATATTTTAAAATTTTTGTCTAGCAAACTTTAGTTTTGTTCTACTTTGATATATTCCAGTTCATTATACCCTATGATGTGTAATGCTTTTGTTATTTCTCCTAAATTATCTTCTGAGATTGGACCAATTAAAGCAAAATTATTTTCTATTTGTGTATTTATTTTATTTAGTGCTTTTATTTTTTTAAATCTATCTTTCGTATGAATTGAATGGACTTTAATGTTATACCATATATTTTTCTTTAATTTGGATTTTTGTATGTTGTTTTTGTCTTGGGGATAATATATTTTGTTAGATTTTCTTATTTTTACGATATTGTTTATGGTTTTTTGTGCGTCTTGCTTTTTATTGGTTTTATCAATTTGTAGATTTGTATTTTTTTTTCTTATAATGTTATGATGATAGTCTTCTTTTTTGTGTGGATAGTTTATTTTATTGGATTTGTTAATCTTGGGCGTTTCTTTACTGTATTGATAATTTGATTTTTTACCTGTGATTTCTTTGTCTATTGAATGTAACATCAATGCTGATAACATTAATGTTAGTTGACATAAAATTTTTATTTGCAATTGTTTCCTCATAAAGTTTTTTGTTAGAAATAAAGAGTTTTAGGAGTCCTTGGAAATGGGATGACATCTCTAATATTGGCCATTCCTGTTATATATTGTATTAATCTCTCAAGTCCAAGTCCAAATCCAGAATGAGGAGTTGATCCAAATCTCCTTAAGTCTAAGTACCAATTAAGAGTTTCTGTTTCTAAATTTAGCTCTTTTATTCTTTTATTCAACTTATCCAAATTATCTTCTCTTTCACTGCCTCCAATTATTTCTCCTATGCGTGGAACTAAAATATCCATTCCTTTAACAGTTTTATCGTCTTCATTCATTTTCATGTAAAATGCTTTAAATTCTTTTGGATAATCAATAATTATGGCAGGTTTTTTAATGATTTCTTCTGTTAAATACCTTTCATGTTCTGTTTGTAAATCCATTCCCCAGTAAGGTTTTATTTCAAATGTTTTTGTTGCATTTTCAAGTTTTTTAATTGCTTGGGTATATGTAATAACTTCAAAGTTAGAGTTTATTACATCTTCAATTTTTTTGATTAAGCCTTTTTCAATGAAATTATCAAAAAATTCCATATCTTGATTACAATTATTTAAAGTTTCTTTTAAAATGTACTTAAGAAAATCTTCTGCTAAATTGATATTGTCTTCAAGTGTAAAGAATGCCATCTCAGGTTCAATCATCCAAAATTCTGAGGCATGGCGTGTTGTGTTAGAATTTTCTGCTCTGAAGGTTGGTCCAAATGTATATATTTTTGATAAGGCCATTGCATAAGCTTCGCCGTGCAGTTGTCCAGTTACTGTAAGGAATGCTTGTTTACCAAAGAAATCGTCTGTAAAGTCAACTTCTTTTCCGTTTGTGATGTTATTAAAATCTAAGGTAGATACACGAAATATTTCACCGGCCCCTTCTCCGTCATTTGATGTAATAATTGGGGTATGTATGTATAAAAATCCATTTTTTTGAAAATATTCGTGAATTTTATAAGAAATTTGATTTCTAATTCTGGCTACAGCCCCAAATGTATTAGTACGAATTCTTAAATGAGGGATTTCTCTTAAAAATTCAAAGGTGTGCCTTTTCTTTTGTAAAAGATATGTTTCTTGATCCGCTTCTCCAATTATATTAAAATTTGTTGTTTTGATTTCATAGGTTTGTCCTTTTGCTGGGCTTAAGATTAAAATTCCGGTTAATGATACACTGGCACCTGTTGTGAGCTTTTTAAATTCTTTTTTTTCAAATTGATGATTTTCTTCATCAATGATCGCTTGAATTCCTTTAATATTTGAGCCATCATTAATTTCTACAAAAGAGATTTTACCATTACTGCGTTTTGTGCGAATCCATCCTTTCACTGTGATTATACTATCTAATATAGGATTATTTAAAATTTCTTTGATGCTCTTATGCATATTTTCCTCTTCTATGATTTGGTATTAATAATAATTATAATTTAAACTATGATAGTTTGAAAGTTTGTTAGGTTGTAAATATTATCAATTGTCATTGAAAGAGAATAAATTAATTTTTATACTTAAATTTAAGTAAGGCTTATGAGCAATTTAAAGAATGTTATAGTTATTTTTGATTCGGGTATTGGTGGACTTTCTTATTTTGAGTATATAAGCAAAAGGCTTGTTAATAGAAATTATGTCTATATTGCAGATAACAAGAACTTTCCTTATGGTGAGAAGAGTTCAGACTTTCTTTTAAAAGAGATTTTGAAACTAGTTTTGAAATTGGAACAAATGTATAATATTGCTGCAATTGTTATTGCTTGTAATACAGCTTCTGTTAGTGTATATGACAAGTTAAATTTTAGTTTTCCTGTAATATATATTTTGCCTTCAGTTGGTTTAGTAGAAGAGCTTGCATATAAGAGGGTTATTTTAATTGCGACACATGCTACCATTAATAGTAAATTTATTCAAAGGGAAAAAGATTGTCATTGGGATTTAGTTTTA
The DNA here is from genome assembly GCF_023035875.1 of Borrelia puertoricensis. Classification (NCBI taxonomy): domain Bacteria; kingdom Pseudomonadati; phylum Spirochaetota; class Spirochaetia; order Spirochaetales; family Borreliaceae; genus Borrelia; species Borrelia puertoricensis. Next base: position 98,244 of record NZ_CP075379.1, on the reverse strand, counting down.
AAACCTGCAAGTGATCTTGTGAATTTTGTAGAATATGGAGATAGATTTAAGGAAGATGCACTTAAATATTTAAATTTCTTAAAATTAGAGGTTAAAGCTAGTAGGCGGGATATGGTTTTTTTAGGATGTACACATTATTTGCACATTAAAGACATGATTGAAAATTTTTTAGGAATTCCTGTTTATGAGAATCGTGAACTTGTAACTAATGAGCTTGTTAAAGAATTAAAGAACATTGAGAGTTGTGATGATTGTTTTACACGTTATTTTTATTTAACACAAGATGAAAATTTGTATTTCTATAAGAATTTTTGTAAAAAATATGGTTTGCATTTTAAAGGAATAATCAATTGAATGACCTTAGATTTGAAGTTCTCTGGGGTGTGAATAATATTTATTCTATTGTTAATGTTAATACCAATAAAATTTATGAAGGAGTTATTAAGGGGAAGATTTTAAATATCCAGGATAAAGAATATAGTCCTTTAATTCCTGGAGATTTTGTTTGTGGAGATGTTTATGATGAGGGCAAGGTATATATTAAAGAGAGACTTAAACGAAAAAGTGTCATTTGGCGTTATAATAAAAAGGCTGCTCTTAGGCAAGTTATTGTTTCAAATATAGATAATGTTTTAATTGTTAGTTCTGCTAGTCTTCCTGAGATTAAAAATTCATTTATTGATAGAGTATTAGTAGTTGCTGAGGAACAAGGGATTACTCCTATTATTTTGATAAATAAGGTTGATGAGGGTATAAGCACTAAAGTTGAGACTCTAATTAAAATTTATGAAAATTTAGGTTATAGGGTTATTAAAACTTCTGCTATCACTTTGCAGGGAATTGAAGAAATAAAGGAAATTATTAAGAGTTCGAGAACTTCTTTTGTTGGGCAGTCTGGAGTTGGAAAATCTTCACTTATAAATGAGGTGGATTTAAATGCAGCGCAGGCTATAAATGAAATATCTTATAAATATGCACGAGGCAGACATACTACAGTTTATGCTATGGCTTTTCATTCTGATAATGGAGTGGTAATTGATACTCCTGGAATAAAGGAATTTGGAATTGAAAGCTTAGAACCCCTTAAGCTTAGATATTATTTTAGAGAATTTAAAGATTTGAATAATTTTTGTAGATTTAATTCTTGTTTGCATGCAAATGAGCCAAATTGTTTTATAATGAATCAAATTGGATTTAAAATTTCAGAAGTTAGATACAATAGTTATCTAAAAATTGTAAATGAGCTTAAGAGATATAAGAGTTATGCAAGAGAAATATTTGGAAAAAATTGATTTTTATCAAATATTAGCTTCAGTTGCTTCTTACGTAGCTATTTCAGATACGGTTAACCTTCTAGGTGAGCAACAAATATTGAAAACCGAGGAAGAAGTTAGTCGAGTATGTTTTTTTGTTAAACTTATCAAAAATCTTATTGAAGTTTATGATGAATATCCAAATTCTTGTCTTGAGAGTATAAGTGGTTCTATTGTTTTACTTCTTAAAGAGAACTCAAGAATTTCTCTTGAGGAGATTAAGAATATTATTTTTTTTCTAAGAGAAGTTTTAAGAATAATGCTTTTTTTAGATAAAAATGAGTTTAAGATTCAAAATGAAGTTGAAATTTTGAGAGAATTATTATTTGTAGATCCAAGTTTAAAGCATTTATTAGAGATTTTATGTAAGTATATTGATATTGATGAACTTAAAATAAAACGGGGTGTTGTCAAAAATTATGATGAGATTGATTTTGAAATTAGAAATTTAGATAAAAAAATTGAAAAACATCTCAAGCAGATAATAAGCTTAAATTTGCAATATTTAACCTCTACGCTTATTTATTATAAATCAGGCAAATATACTATTGCACTTAAATCTAGTTTTAAAAATAAAATCAAGGGTAATATCATATCTATTTCATCATCTGGTGAAACATTTTATATTGAACCAAATGATATAGTTAGTGAAAATAATAGATTAGGGTTTTTAAGTTTTGAAAAAAAGCGTATAGTTTTAAAAATTCTGCAAGAACTCTCAGATGAGATTCGCAAACATATTGTTCTTTTAAAAGCCCTTTATAATAAATTTTTATATTATGATTCTCTAAAGGCCAGAGCAATTTATGGAATAAAAAATCAGGGAGTATTTCCTAAATTTGATAGTAATATTAATATTATCAATGCCCGTCATCCTTTAATACAGCATGCAAAATCTATAAATTTTTGTCCTTTAAATAATAAAGTTGTAGTTATTACAGGTCCTAATGCTGGTGGTAAAACGGCAACTTTGAAAACAGTTGCTCTCTTGGGCGCTATGTTCCAATTTGGAATTCCTGTTCCAGTTGATGAGTCTAGTACTTTTAAGATTTTTGATAATATTTTAGTTGATATTGGTGATGATCAATCAATTGCGAATTCACTCTCAACTTTTTCAAGTCATATGAATAATATTGCTTATATTTTAAAGTGTGCAACAAGAGATAGTCTGTTAATATTTGATGAATTTTGTTCAGGTACTGATATTGAACAAGGACAAGCATTAGCTGTGGCTGTTCTTGAGCATTTAATTAATATTAATTCTTGTGTTATTATCTCGACTCATTACAATGTTCTTAAATATTTTGCATATACCCATGAATTTGTTGTTAATGCTTCTATGCAGATGGATTTAAACAAAATGGAACCTAATTATAATTTAATATTTTCTGTTCCAGGTGAAAGCTTTGCTTTTAGTGTTGCAAGTAAGTCTTCTATTGATTCTAATATAGTACTTAGAGCGAAAGAGATTCATTCATCTAATAAAACGGAAGTTAATGAAATATTGGAAAGACTTACAAAAAAGGAGCAGGAAATTCATTTACTTGAAGAGGAATTAAAAGATAAAGTTAAGCTTATTGAACTTAAGGAAATAGAGATTAATAATATTCGGAATAATATTATCTTGAAAGAAATAGATTTGGAAGAGAGATTGATAAATGAGCAGAAAGAATTTTTAAAAAATTCAAGGAAAATTTTAGAAAATTTAGTTAGAGAGATAAAAGAGGGCAGTGTTTGTACTACTAAAAATAAGGAATTTATATCTAATATTACAAATAATATAATTACCAAAACTGCTAAAATTAGATTGCTTAGTCAGGAGATTGCCACTAAGATTGAATTTAGTGTGGGTGATAAGGTCCGAGTCTCTGGGTCAAGTGCTTCGGGGGAAATAATAGGTGTTACTAAAAAAGGGTTTATTGTAAATACTGGTGTTTTTAATATTACGGTTGCATCTTCGAATTTAGAGAAAATATTGGATAATAAGAAGTCTAAAAATGATCGTGATAAAAATTTTAGTTTTTCTTTTGAGAGTCAAGATGATGAATTGAGTCTAACTGTTGATATTAGAGGAATGAGAGTGGTTGAGGCTATAGACTTTTTAAACAGGAAAATAGATAATATGTTACTGAGGAATGTTTGTAAATTTGAGATTATTCATGGCAAAGGAGAAGGTCTTCTTATGGAAGGAATACATGCATTCTTAAGAGATGTGAAATTTGTTAAAAAATATTATTTTGCTTATCCAAGTGATGGAGGAGTTGGAAAAACAATAGTAGAATTTTAAATGGGTATATCAAGATTTGAGGAATTTGAGAATGCATTGTTTAAGATTTGTCTTGATGTTGATTGTGTTCTTGAAGATGAATTTGGTAATTCTTATAAAGTGCATCCAAGTAGGCTCTCTAGAGGGACGGCAGCTAATGGACTTTTGGATGGGCTTTTTCGTGTTACTACTTCTTTTACCCTTGGATATGGTTCTAAATTTGGAAGAGGGTATTTAGTTATTATTGAAATAATAACTCTTGATATAGTCGATGTAGAATTTAGTAACAGAGTTATAGAAAGGGGTATTGAGGTTTTTGGTGAAAAGCTTAAGGAAAGATTTTCAGGAAAAAAACTTTCTATAGTTCATGATATGAATGTTTATAAAATTATAGGAGATTTTTTTAGTGATGTATAATTTTCAGTAATTTGGCTTTTAATGATTAAAAATTTATTGTTATACTTATTTATTGAAAGATTTGTTTATTAAGTATTTTGAGTTATTTTTTTGTATATTAAGGAGTTCTAGTGCAGTTTGAAGTTAAAGATCTGATAAATAAAATTAAAAAAGATGGACTTGAGGAAGCTGAAAAATTAGCAAATGAGATTATTCTTAATGCAAAGAGAGATGCTGAGGCTATTGTTTTAAAAGCTGAGAGTGATGCTAAGGACTTAAAAATACAAGCTGAAGCGGAAACTAATGAGTATAAAAGGCATTCTCTTGAGGCATCTCGTCAAGCAGTTAGGGATTTGATTATTGGTACTGAAAAAAATATTAAATCTCTTTTTAAGACTGCTTTAAAGGATTCTGTTTCTAGAGTGTATGATGATAATTTTTTGAGGGACCTTATTATTAAGGTTGTAGATATTTGGAGTAAGAACGATAAGATAGATATAATGCTTAATGAATCTGATTTTTCTAATTTATTATCTGTTTTAAGAGCAAAGATAGGAAATAGACTTGATGATTCAATTGAGATTAAACCTTTTGAAGGCATAAGTAAAGGTTTTAAAATTCAACAAAGAGATGGAAATTTGTATTATGATTTTACATCAGACACTGTTGCTGATATTCTTTTTGAATATTTAAATCCAAGGTTTAAAGAAGTTATAAAGTTGATTTAGGAGATGTAGTATGTTAAGTCCATATTACTATGTTATGTCGTCATTACCTTATCTTGATTTAAAAATTGGTAAGGGGGGAAATATATCAGGTTTTTTTGATAATATTGAGATTGCTTTAAGCAGGGAAGATTTTCTTTGTCTAAAGGGTTTGTCAGAATCTAAATTCGATAGGGTAAATTTGAAGGTAATTGATCAATTTCTTGAATTTGAAGAAATGATAAGATATACTTTGGCAACTATTAGAGCTGAGAAGTTGGGATTTCCAAAGGATGTGTATTTAGAATCCCCTTATTTTTCTAGTTATTATTTAGGAATTTTAAAACCTCTTTGTCTTAAAGAAAATCCTTTTGAGGTAGAATTAGGACTTGATATGTTAAAATGGCAGTTTCTAACAGAACTTGAAGTGGGAAATGATTTTAACTTTGAAAAATTAGTAATTTATTTGTTAAAGTTAATGTTAGTTTCAAGAAGAAATCTCTTTATAGAAGAGATAGGCGAGAAGAATTTTGATGATATTTGTCAAAAATTAAGTATGCAAATGAGTAAAAATTTTTAAAGGGAATTTGAATGGAAACTAGAGGAAAAGTAGTGGGAGTTATTGGAAATTTGGTTACTATTGAGATAGTTGGTACAGTTTCCATGAATGAGATTGTTTTTATTAAAACCGGTGGACGCAGTTTAAAAGCTGAGGTAATTCGTATTAGAGATGGTGAAGTTGATGCTCAAGTGTTTGAAATGACTAAGGGAATTGCCGTTGGAGATGATATAGAGTTTACAGATAAGCTTTTAACGGTTGAACTTGGTCCTGGTATTTTAAGTCAGGTGTATGATGGTCTTCAAAATCCATTGTCAGAACTTGCTGCTCAATTTGGTTTTTTTTTGGAGAGAGGTTTATACTTGAGTGCACTTGATAGGGGTAAGAAATGGAATTTTAATGCAACTGCAAAGGTTGGAGATATTGTTGTTGCAGGAAGTTATCTTGGATTTGTTGTTGAAGGTACAATTAAGCACAAAATTATGATTCCATTTTATAGGAAAGATTCTTACAAAATTGTTGAGATCGTTAGTGATGGCAATTATACTGTAGATGATAAAATTGCTGTTATTGAAAATGATGCTGGGGGTAGGCATATCATCACTATGTCATTTCATTGGCCTGTTAAAGTTCCAATTACCAGTTATAAAGAGAGACTTATTCCTAGTGAGCCTATGGTAACTCAAACAAGAATAATAGATACGTTCTTCCCGGTTGCAAAGGGTGGTACATTTTGTATTCCTGGGCCTTTTGGTGCTGGAAAAACAGTTCTTCAACAAGTTACAAGTCGTAATGCTGATGTTGATGTTGTAATTATTGCTGCTTGTGGTGAGCGGGCAGGTGAAGTGGTAGAAACCCTTAAAGAATTTCCTGAGCTTATAGATCCAAGGACAGGTAAATCATTAATGGAGAGAACATGTATTATTTGTAATACCTCTTCTATGCCAGTTGCTGCTCGTGAAGCATCAGTGTATACAGCTATTACTATTGGTGAATATTATAGGCAAATGGGTCTTGATATACTTTTACTGGCAGATTCAACTTCAAGATGGGCTCAGGCTATGAGAGAGATGTCAGGACGTCTTGAGGAAATACCAGGTGAAGAGGCATTTCCTGCTTATCTTGAATCTGTAATTGCATCATTTTATGAAAGGGCAGGTGTTGTTGTTTTAAATGATGGTAGTGTTGGTTCTGTAACTGTGGGTGGTTCTGTAAGTCCTGCTGGAGGTAATTTTGAAGAACCGGTAACTCAGGCAACTTTAAAGGTTGTAGGAGCTTTTCATGGTCTTACAAGAGAGAGGTCAGATGCTAGAAAATTTCCAGCCATTAATCCTCTTGAGTCTTGGAGTAAGTATAGAGGGGTTGTTGAATCTGAAAAGACAGAATATGCGAGATCTTTTTTGACAAAAGGGAATGAGATAAATCAGATGATGAAAGTTGTTGGTGAGGAAGGTATAAGTATTGGTGACTTTTTATTTTATTTGAAATCTGAGCTTTTGGATGCATGTTATTTGCAACAAAATTCGTTCGATAGTGTTGATACTGCTGTAAGTTCTGAGCGTCAAAATTATATGTTTGATATACTTTACGATATTTTACAATCGGATTTTAAATTTGAGAATAAATTGGAAGCAAGAAGTTTTGTAAATGAATTAAGGCAAAATATTTTGGATATGAATCTTACTCCCTTTAAAGAAGAAAAGTTTAATAGGTTAGAAAATACTTTAAAGGATTTAGTACGTTCTAAGAAGTTGGATTTTCGAGGTGCATAAATGAAGAGAGTATATAGCAAGATAGAATCTATTGTTGGGAATGTAATAACTGTAATGGCACAAAATGTTAAATATGGAGAACTTGCCATTGTGAGGTCAAAAGATGCAAGTTCTTTAGCAGAAGTTATTAAGTTGGATAGAGATAAAGTTTCTCTTCAGGTTTATAACGGAACTATAGGTATTTCAACTGCAGACGAGGTTAAGTTTTTAGGTCATCCAATGCAAGTGACATTTTCTGAGAATTTGCTTGGTAGAATCTTTGATGGAGCTGGTAATCCAAAAGATGGAGGACCGAGTCTTGAGGATGATTTGATTGAAATTGGCGGGCCATCAGCTAATCCTGCAAAGCGTATTGTTCCAAGAAACATGATCAGAACAGGAATTCCAATGATAGATGTTTTTAATACTCTTGTTGAGTCTCAAAAATTACCAATATTTTCTGTATCCGGTGAACCTTATAATGAACTTCTTGTAAGAATAGCTCTTCAGGCGGAAGTAGATTTAATTATTCTTGGGGGAATGGGACTTAAGAATGATGATTATTTGACGTTTAAAGATTCTCTTGAAAAGGGTGGTGCTTTAAGTAGGACAATCTTTTTTGTAAATACAGCTAATGATCCTGTTGTTGAATCTTTAACAGTGCCTGATATTTCTCTTGCTGTTGCCGAAAAATTTGCTTTGCAAGGGAAAAAGGTTTTGGTACTTTTGACTGATATGACCAATTTTGCAGATGCTATGAAAGAAATTGCTATTACTATGGAGCAAGTTCCATCTAATAGAGGTTATCCTGGTGATTTGTATTCTCAGCTTGCGTATAGATATGAAAAAGCTATTGATTTTGAAGGGGCAGGTTCAATTACTATACTTGCAGTTACTACAATGCCTGGAGATGATATTACCCATCCAGTTCCTGATAATACGGGTTATATTACTGAAGGGCAATATTATTTAAAGGGAGGTAGAATCGAACCTTTTGGTTCTCTTTCAAGACTTAAGCAAATGGTTAACGGGAATACAAGAGATGATCATAGAACGATTATGGATTCGATGATTAAGCTTTATGCATCTTCAAAGGAATCTATAGAGAAAAAAGCTATGGGATTTAATATGACAGAGTGGGATGAGAAGCTTATTAAGTACAGTGGTATGTTTGAAAGTAAGTTGATGGACTTATCTGTTAATATTCCTTTGGAAGAGGCCTTGGATTTGGGGTGGGAAATTCTCTTTAGTTGTTTTGAACCTAAAGAAACTGGAATTAGAACAGAACTTGTAGAGAAATATTGGCCTCAAAAAAAGGATGGGCAATGCCTAAAGTTAAATTAACTAAAAATGAGCTTAAAAAACAAAAAGATAGCCTTAAAATGTTTAGTAGGTATTTGCCTACTCTTCAGCTTAAGAAACAACAACTTCATTTAGAAATTAGAAAAGTTGAGGCTCTTAAAAGAACTCGCAAGCTTGAGCAAGACAGGCTTAAGAGGGATATTAAATCTTGGATTTCTTTATTTGGTGAAAAATTTACTTTCCAAGATTGGATTCAAATTAAAAGGGTAGTAAGGAGTTTTGCAAATATTGCAGGCATCAATATTCCTGTATTTGACTTTATTGAATATGAGGATATTAAATATAATCTTTTATTGACTCCTTATTGGGTAGATAGGGGAATAGAGGTTATTAAGAGTATGGTTCAGATAAATGCAGAGCTTGAGGTTTTAGATGAGCAGATTAGGTTGTTGGAATCCGAACTTAATACTACTTCTCAAAGGGTAAATTTATTTGAAAAAGTGATGATACCTGCTGCAAAAATTAATATAAAAAAGATTAATATTTATCTTGGTGATCAGCAAACAGCAGCTGTTGTAAGAGGTAAAATGGCTAAAGCTAGCTTGATTAAAAATAGATAGGGATGTGTTTATGATTGTAAAAATGAGCAAAGTTTTGATTTTGACTTTATTGAAATATAAAAGAGAGTCACTCGAAATTTTAAGAGAACTGGGAGTTGTTCATATTAATTTTTGCAATAGAATTTCAGAATCTTTAGAGAAAGTTATTGAAGACAGGGGAATTTTGGTTCAGGCTTTATCTTTACTTGGGGATGATTCTGAAGTAAAACTTTTAAGCTCTTCAAATGAGAATTTTTTAGATGTTGCAAAGAGTATAATTAGTTTAGGTTCTGAAATTAAAGATTTAAGGGATATGCAGCAGTCATTACTTCATAAGAGAGATATTATATCTTTTTGGGGATATTTTTCTCTTGAACTAGTTAATAAATTGAGAGAAAGTAATATTTACGTGCAATTTTTTAAGTCTGGGATTGGTGAATATAAAAAATTGTTGGCATGCTCTGAAACAAAAGTTGCTCTTATTAATAATTATAAAGGTATGGCCTATTTTGTAACTATTAATTATTCTAAACAAACAATAGATACAGCTGATGAATATGAGTTTGAGTTTGACCTTGATTTTATTGAGAATAAGTTAAGATTTGTTGATGAAATTTTAGATCAAAAGTTAACTCAATTATCAATTTTAAATAAATATAGGGATGTTTTAAGAGAAGAAATAAAAGAGTATGATCAAATTGTTGAGTTTGAGCAAGTTATGGCTGACATGGATGTAGTGTATGATAATTTTGTATATATTACAGGATTCGTTCCGGAAGATAAGCGGGAGGATCTTAAAAATCTTAAGGGTAAATTTGTGGTACAATTTGCAGAGCCGGATGATGATGTTGTTCCCACTTATATAAAGAGAAGGGGAATTGCTAAGCTTGCTAAGCCTATTTTTGATGTTTTAGATACAATTCCTGGCTATAAAGAGAGAGATGTTAGTTGTGTTTTTATGTTATTTTTCTTTATGTTTTTTGGAATGATAATTGGTGATGCGGCTTATGGAATAATATTCTTACTAGTAGGTATTTTTCTTAGTTTAGGCAATTTTATAAAAGGTAAGCCTTTAACATCTATTCATGCTTTAATATTTTATCTAAGTACATCAGCAATAATATATGGTTCGATGACTGGTACTTGGTTTGGCAGTAATCTTTTTATTCTTGAGTTATTTCCTATTTTAAAGTCTTTAAAACTTGGGTATTTGACGGGTACAAATGGTGTTCAAAATATTATGTTTATATGTTTTACAATAGGTGTTTTGCAAATATCACTAGCTCATATGTGGAATTTTATTCAAAAAGTGAAGGAAAAACCACATATACATTCAATTGCTCAAATTGGTTGGCTTATTATAATGCCTGGGCTTTATTATCTTGTTCTCAATTTAATACTTGACAAAGGTAGGTTTCCTATGCATAGCATTGTTCTTAATATGATATATTGTGGAGTTATACTTGTTTTTATTTTTGAGAAACAAGATGGTTCAAACTTTTTTATGTGCGTATTAAAGAGCTTTGGAGGCATAATAGAGCAATTTTTAGCTACTGTTGCAGGATTTGCAGACATAATATCTTATATTAGACTTTTTGCTGTCGGACTTGCGGGACTTGCAATTTCTGATAGTTTTAATAGTATGTCAGCAGCTTTATTAAAATCATCTAATATTGGTCTTATAATAAGTGGCATTATTGTGATACTTTTTGGACATATTTTAAATATAACGTTATCTTTGTTATCTGTTGTTGTTCATGGGGTAAGACTTAATATGCTTGAATTTTCAAACCATTTGGGGCAAGAATGGAATGGGTATTCTTATAGGCCTTTTAGAAAAATAAAAATTAAAGATTAGATAAGGAGGGAATTATGAATATAGGTTTAATAGGAGTTAATTCGGCTCTAGCAATAGCCGCAATAGGTTCAGCTTTGGGTATGGGAGCTGCTGGAAGTGCTGCTATTGGGGCATGGAAGAGATGTTATATGCAAGGTAAGCCAGCTCCTTTCTTATTAATTGTTTTTGTATCAGCACCTTTGACACAAATAATATATGGTTATATATTGATGAATACTTTAGCAGGGATAATGACACAGGCAGATCCTTGGTTATTATTTGGAGCTGGTTTTGGTGGTGGTCTTGCAATTTCTATTTCTGCTTTTGCGCAGGGTAGAACGGCTGCAGGTGCTTGTGATGCTTTTTCTGAAACTGGCAAGGGATTTGCGACAAATCTTTTGGTTTTAGGTCTCATAGAATCTGTTGCCCTTTTTGTAATGGTCTTCTTGATGATATTTAAATTTGTTTAAATTTGAAGGATTAGGCATTAAATTTTCTCGCAATTTGTGAGAAAATTTAATATATTTATAGATATGCTAAGGCTTTTTTTGCTCCTTTTTATTTTCAGTTTTGTCTTCAATTTAAGTTCATCAGGTGTGAAAGAATTTCCGTATTGGATTTTACTTGAAAAGGGACGACAATTTATTTATTCTAAGGAAGGATTTATTAAATCTAATCTTACTAGTGCAATTAGTTATTTGCAGGAAGCTTTGCTTAGAAAAGGAATATATCCAGAAGCTAATTATTATTTATCCATTGCTTATAGCATGATTGGCAATGTTGTGTTTGAAAAATTACATCTTCAAAAGGCTTTGGAAGATAAAGATTATTTATTAGATAAATCTTTTGAAAAAAATATACTTTTTGCTTTGGCAAAGATTGCTGAGATTGAAGATAATTATGTTGATATGATTGATTACTTGAATGAAATTTTGAGTAAGTTCTCAAGTAGTGATGATTATTATAATTATCACTACTTCGTTCAAAAATATGAGAATACTGCAGGTAATAAATTTAATATATCGTTTTATTTACATTCTTATTTAAAACAGGTAAGGGGAACTTCTGGTTTAGATTTTACTTTTAATCTTTATAGATTTAATAAATACAATATTATCGATACCCATCAGTCATTATCAAAAGTATATTTAAAGATTGGTGCTTATGAACTCGCAATTACTCATGGACTTGTAGCTGCGATTGGTATTTTGACTAAAATGTATGACTGTGTTAGTTATTATGAGCCGCTTTATGAGTTTAAAAATTTAAGATCTTTTGTTCAAAAAATAAATGAATATACTGATGTTAAAACTAGTTTTGAGTCTACAGATTTTTGGGAAATAGTGTATACCATTGCTTATGCTACTTATGGTTATGATGATCATAAACACACGTTAAGAGCTATAGATACTTGGAAGTTGATTGTTGATCTTGCTCCTAAATTTTCGCCTTATGTTTTAAAATCAAAAATTCATATCAGGAATTTTTTGCTTAATAAAAGTGTGTATTAGTATAATATTCCTAAATATTTTATTTTAATTTAGGGGAGGTTTGACAATTAGTTCTTATAAAAAAAATTTTTGTATTATTGCACATATTGATCATGGTAAATCAACTTTAGCAGATAGATTTATACAAAAGGCCAAGATAGTTTCAGATCGTGAATTTAAAAGTCAAATTCTTGATAGTATGGATATTGAAAGAGAGCGGGGTATTACAATTAAGAGTCAAGCAGTTACTATTGATTATAAGTGTAGTGATGGCAATATTTATGAACTTAATTTTGTAGATACTCCAGGGCATGTTGATTTTTCTTATGAAGTTTCAAGAGCAATTTCATCTTGTGAAGGAGCACTTTTACTTGTTGATGCTAGTCAGGGAATAGAGGCTCAAACTGTTTCAAACTTTTATATGGCATTTGAACATAATCTTGAAGTTATTCCTGTTATTAACAAAATAGATCTCCCAAGTGCTGATATTGATTTTGTAAAAGGGCAAATAGAACATGATTTAGGATTAGATTCAAATATTGCTGTTTCCATATCAGCTAAAAATGGAATAGGAATTGATGAGTTGCTTGAGGCTATTTGTAAATATGTTCCGTCTCCCAAAGGGAGTGTTAAGAGTCCATTAAAAGCTTTAATTTTTGATTCACATTATGATTCTTATCGTGGTGTTATTGTGCATTTTAGAATTTTTGAAGGACAAATCAAAACTGGCGACAAAATTAAACTGATGCATGCAGATAGGGAATATTTGGTAGAAGAGATTGGAATTTTTAAAATAATTCTTGAAAGAAAAGAGCTTTTGGAAGCAGGTGATGTTGGTTATTTTATTGCGGGAATAAAGAATATATCAGATGTGAAGATAGGAGACACTGTCACTCTTGTTGATAATCCAGCAAGTGCGCCTCTTGAAGGGTTTAAGGAAGTTAAACCCGTTGTGTTTTCTTCTATTTATCCAGTTGATGCTAATCAGTATGATGATCTTTTGAAGGCAATGGATAGACTTAAATTAAATGATGCGTCACTTACTTTTGAAAAAGATGCCTCGGCTGCTCTTGGGCATGGATTTAAATGTGGATTTTTGGGACTTTTACATTTAGAGGTAATTCAGGAAAGAATTGAACGTGAATTTGATCTTAATGTGATATTAACATCACCATCAGTGCGTTATAAAATTATTCCCAAAAAAGGGAATTCCTATTTTATTGAGGGTTCTGAACAATTTCCTGGAAATGAGAACATTGAAGTTGCTCTTGAGCCTTATATTAGAGCAAATATTATTGTTCCCACTGAATTTTTGGGGAATGTTATGAGTGTTTGTTTGCTTAAAAGAGGTGTGCAAGAAAATTTGATTTATCTTGATACAAAACGTGTTGAAGTTATTTATAAGATGCCACTTGCTGAGATACTTTTTGATTTTTATGATAAGGTTAAATCTGTAAGTCGTGGATACGCTTCTTTTGACTATGTACTATTAGGATATGAGGAAACAGATTTAGTTAAGTTGGATATTTTAGTTAATGGTGATAGAGTTGATGCATTATCTCAGTTAATCTTTAAGGATGGTGCTAGAACAAAGGCTTTAAGTATTTGTAAAAAATTAAAAAACGAGATTGCAAGACAACAATTTAAAATAGCGATTCAAGGAGCTATTGGTTCAAACATTATTGCGCGTGAAACAATTTCACCTGTTAGGAAAGATGTTACTGCTAAATGTTATGGGGGTGATATTACTCGAAAAAGAAAGCTTTTAGAAAAGCAAAAAGAGGGGAAGAAGCGACTGAAGATGATAGGGAATATTGAGATACCACAAAGTGCATTTCTTGCTATTCTTAAATCAGATGATAATTAATTTTATGCTTAAACAGTTAAATTTTTATTGCAGCGATATTAATTGTTGATGATTGGTACAATTATTTATAACCAAGTTATAAAATATTTCATTTTTATAAAATATTGTTAAATTGTTTTAAACTGTTATAAAATTATTTTATACCAATAAAATAATTTTATATGGAGATAGTTTATGCTTAAACGTAATAAGGTTGTTCTTGTTGGAGCTGGTGGTGTTGGCTCAAGCTTTGCTTATGCTTTGACAATAGATAACTCACTTGTTCATGAGCTTGTAATTATTGATTTAGCTCAAGACAAGGCTAAGGGTGAAGTCATGGATTTAAACCATGGTCAGATGTTCTTAGAAAAAAATATTAAAATAGAATTTGGCAATTATGATGATTGTTCTGATGCTGATATTGTTGTAATTACAGCAGGTCTTAATCAAAAACCAGGTGAGACAAGACTTGACTTGGTTGATAAAAATACTAAAATCTTTAAAGAAATTGTAACAAGTGTTGTTTCAAGTGGATTTAGTGGTATTTTTGTAATTGCAAGTAATCCTGTTGATATTATGACCTATGTGACAATGAAATATTCCAATTTTCCAACTCATAAGGTTATTGGTACAGGGACAACGCTTGATACTTCAAGACTTAGATATTTTTTAGCTGAGCGTTTTAATGTTAATACTCAAAATATACATTCATATATTATGGGTGAGCATGGAGATAGTTCTTTTGCTACTTGGGATGAGACTAAAATAGCTATGAAGTCTTTATCAGAATATCTTGCTGAAGGAAAAATAAGTGATGCAGAACTTGATGAGATACACAAGAATGTTGTTAATGCTGCTTATGAGGTGATTAAACTTAAAGGTGCAACTTATTATGCTATTGGACTTGGTATTAAAAGAATTGTCAATGCAATAATTAGTGACCAAAACCTTATTTTGCCGATATCTTCATATATTAATGGGCAGTATGGTAATTTTGTTAAGGATATTTATATTGGAGCACCTTCTGTTGTTTGTAAAGATGGTGTAAAAGAGGTTCTTGATTTTAAGATAAGTGATAGAGAACTTGAAAAATTTAAAATTTCTGCTACTCAACTGAAAAGTTATATTGATAAAATAGAGTTTTAATTTCGCCCCAATTGGGGCTTTTTTACTCTTCTAGTAATCTTTCTCCATGTTTTCTATGTTCAATTGCTTCTAGTAATGATTCTCTGGAGATATGGTTTTCTTCTTTTAAATCCGCAATTGTTCTTGCTATTTTTAAGATTGAATGAGTTGCTCTTGATGATATGTTAAGTTTATTTAACATATAAATCATTTCTTCTCTTAGTATTTTATCTAATTCACAAAATATAGCAATATGTTCTGGTTTAAGATCAGAATTCTTGTGAATATTTTCAGTATTTGCGTATCTTTTACTTTGTATGTTCCTTGCCTTTATTATTCTCTGTCTTATTTCACTCGAATTTTCATTATCTTCTTGGAATAATTTTGTATTGTCTACTGGTTTAACTGGTACTCTAATATCAATTCTGTCAAGCATTGCTGCTCCAAGTTTTTTCCAGTAGTTTGAAACCTCTTGTTGTGAACAAAAACATTCTGTATCATTTTTTCCAAGGTTGCCACAAGGACAGGGGTTTGTAGCAATCATTAACTGAAAATTTGCAGGATATTTGAATGATTTTGAACTTGCTCTTACTATTGATATCATTTTATCTTCTATTGGTTCGCGGAGTGATTGTAGTATTGATTTTTGGAATTCCAAAGCTTCATCTAAGAATAAAATTCCATTGTGAGCAAGTGATACTTCACCAGGAAGTGCATTAGAGCCTCCACCAATTATTCCTTCTTTACTTGCAGTTTGATGTGGTTGTCTAAATGGTCTTTGTCTTATGATTTTTGTATCTATTAATTTACCCGAGACTGACCAGATTCTATTTGTTTCAATGATTTCTTTATTTGTAAGTGGAGGTAAGATTGACTGTACACATTTTATGCTGAGAGTTTTTCCACTTCCAGGAGGACCAAATATCATGATATTATGACCTCCAGCGACTGCAATTTCGAGTGCTCTTTTGGTTCTATGTTGTCCTTTGATATTTTTAAAATCGTATTCAAATTTTTCTTCATTGTATTCTGTTTTAAAGTTAATTGTTGGTTTTGCTGGAAATATATTATTGTTAAGATTACTTATTATTTCTAGGGTTTCTTTTAAAGTTTTTACTCCCCAGATGTTTAGATTTTCTATTAAAAGAGATTCTTCTAAATTGTCGAAAGGTATGATTATACATTTGATGCCTCTTTTTTTTGCAAGTGAAATGGCAGGCAATACCCCTTTAATTGCTCGTATTTGTCCGTCTAATTGTAATTCACCTAGTATTAAAACTTCTAAGTTATTGTTTTGATTTTCTTTTATAGCTATAATGCTTGTTGCGATTGAAAGATCAATTGCTGTACCGATTTTTTTGATACCGGCTGGTGCTAGATTGATTAATATCCTGTCTTTTGGAAAGGTAAATTCTGAATTTTTGATAGCGGATTTTACCCTTTCTCTTGATTCTTTGATTTCACTTCCAGCTAGTCCAACAATATCAATTCCTGATATTCCTTTTCTAATATCTACTTCAATTTCAATGAGTTCTCCTTCATATCCTATTGATGAGTGAGAGTATATTTTCATATAATTCTCCTTAAATTAAAAGTTATATGTGGTATTTAAGATCTCTTTTAGAGCTTTGTATGGTAGCATGAAGCAATCTTTTCTATTTGTATATAAGAAATTTTCAAAATTTTTAAGGCTTTTATCAATTTCTTCTAAATTTTCAAAATCTTTATTGATTGTTTTTGTTATTATTTCTAATATTTCTTTTTTAGGTTTGTTATCACATAGCTTAGTTAAAGTATAAGCACTTGAGAGAAAAATTATGCATCCATATGCGTTGTATTTTAATCTAATTTTTTCGTTGTTTTCATTGGTTTTAAAAGTTATTTGGTCGCCGCACTTAGATTGGTGATATACTGAACTTTGATTTTTATCTGTTTTAAAATAATACTTTTTTATTTTGCTGAATCTTATTAGTTCTTTTTTTGTTTCTTCTGAAAACATGTTTCAATTTTAAGAGGTTTGCTTGATTAAATCAATAATAATTTTATATTGATTTAATTTAAGTTTTATGTAATGACTAGATTTTATACACATTATCTTTGATATTATTGAGTATTGTAATCTTTATGTAAGCTAATTAATAACTTTTGTGAGCTTTTTTAAAGATAAATTTAATAAAATGCTTTTATTGTTTTCTTTAAATAGGATATGAAAGTATCAATTTCTTCTTTTGTATTGTATAAATAAAAGCTTATTCTTAGTAGATGGTCTTTTTTGATATTTTCTGAAAAAAATGCAAGGTAAGCGCAAGTTTTTCCAGATCTAATTGCAATTCCCATTGTATCAAGATATGTCTCGATGTCATGTGAGTGAATATTTTTTACTGTAAATGATATTATTGATTTCCGTTTGATATCTTTATTGAGAATGAATTCAACTTCATCAATTTCTTTTAATTTTGTAACACAATATTCAATCAGTGCTCTATCATGTTCTTGAATAAATTCCATTGAGACGTTATTAATATATTCTATTGCTTTGCCAAGACCAATGATTCCTGCAATGTTTGGTGTGCCCGATTCAAATTTATTTGGAGATTCAAGAGTTTTAAAGTTAAGCTCTCCATTTTTTATGAAAATATTTTCTATGGTGTTACCTCCTAATTTGGAACTGTTGAGTTTATCTATAATTTTGTCTGATATATATAAGACCCCAATGCCTGTTGGAGCAAGCATTTTGTGTCCTGAGAATACTAAAAAATCACAGTCTATTTTTTTTACATCTATATTCATATGAGGCGCCATTTGAGCTGCATCTATGAATAAAATAATTTTATTATCTCTAGCAAGCTTTCCAATTGTTTCTAAATCTTGTATAGTTCCTAATATATTGTTTATGCTAGATATAGTAATAATTCTTGTTTTATCTGTAATTAAGTTTTTTATTTGTGATGGTTGAATTATTCCCATTTCATTAAATTTTGCAAGTTTAATTTTTAATTTTAAAAATTTGGCAATATTTATCCAAGGAAGCAAATTACTATTGTGTTCGAGCATTGTTGTGATGATTTCGTCATTTTTTTTTAAAAGTTTTGAAAAGATTAATGAATTTACTACTGTGTTTATTCCATCTGTAGTGCCAGAATTAAATATTATGTTTTTATAAGACTCTGCATTGATAAATTTTTTAACAATTTTTCTTATTTTTTCTACTTTTAAGCTGGATTGTATTGCAAGTTCATGTCCGCTTCTGTACACATTTGCATTATAATTTGTGTAGTATTCAACTATAGATGAAATCACACTTTGTGGTTTTTGAGAAGTTGCGGCATTGTCAAAATAAATGATTTTTTTGTCATTAATGGTTTTATTTAGAATAGGGAAGTCTTTCCTTAGGATTTTGACTTTTTCATTTGTGTTTTTTACAAGGTTAAGATCCATTTGTTTAGTACTCTTTATTTTTATGTAAGAATTTTTATTTTAAAAATTATACCATTATTTTTTATTTTATAAATTTTATTTTGACATATAAAATTTCTTATATTTTTTTGTTAAGTCAGTTTGTGTTCTGATGTCTATATTTTATCATTATGTTTAATTTTAAGCTTTTATATTAAATATACGTTTATGTTATAATTCGTTTTATGAAAGAAATAATTTACAGATTTGAAAAAGCAGAGGATTATAAATTAGTACCTATTAATAATATTTATGGCAGTGTAACTAATACTGGAGAGATTTTTTGTGATCTTGTCTTTGAATCCACAGAAATTCCTGAAGAAATTGTTTATACTAAGACTAAAGAGGGTGCTTTGGAAGAGATTTCTGGAGAGTTTAAGAGTTCTAAAGAGAAGATAATTTTAATAAATTCTTTTGTTGGAATTTCTATTACAAAAGATACTGCTAAAAATATTGCTTATTGGCTCTTAAAAAAAGTTGATGAATTAGAAGATAATGAGTAAGACTTCTGAAGAAAGAATTAAGATTTATTTATCTAAACTGGCTAAATATAAAAATAAGATTTTAAAAGAAAACGGTATAAAAGATATTATTGAACGAGCAGATATCTCTGATGCTGATATTGAAAATATTGAAATGCGTTTTTCTAAGATATATGATAGAGCTCAGCGATTAGAAGAAATGGGGGAACTGAGTGATTCTTTAAGAGAACTTGAGACTATATATTTGTATTCTCTTCATAATAAATCTATTTTTGCTTCATTTTTTAATTTTTATAAGAGACTTGTAAAGAGAATAGATGGTAAAAATGTAAATAAAAAATTGATTCATATAAGTTTACAGGCTCGAGAATTTGGAATAGTGAGTGGAATTAACTTAAAAGAGTATGATGAAGCTGAGAGATTAAAACATCGAGTGCTAATATTATTGTTAAGTTTTGTATTAATAGCTATTATTGCATTTATTACATATACAATAATGCATCCCTTTATTAATGGCTATGAAGAGCTTGATGAAGTAAAAGATGTTAATAGGACCACGTTTCAAGGGTTACCTTCAGTTACAAGGGCATCTGATTTAGTGGTTGAATCTGTTAATCTTGCTGCAGGTCCTTATGTTTTATATCATGTTGAAGTTGAAGATGCTAAGGTGTTAGTTTTTGGAGATGCACATGCTTATCAGCTAAGAGCAGGGGTTGTTTCAGATAAAGAGCCTATTAAAAGGATTTATTATGGTGTTACTGTTTATGATGATTTAGGAAGGCCTATTTTAAATAAGGTTTTTGAAAAAACAAGTGATTTTCCTAATAAATGGAGTAAAGGTGTATATGCACCAATTGATTTTATATACAATATTTCCAAAGAGATTAATGGACATCCTAAAAAAATGGTTCTTGATATACGTTTAGTTGAATTTTTTAGTGAAGTTGATAATTTGTCTAGTGTTAATTTAGAAACAAGTTCTTCAATATTAAATTTTAAATATCTTGGGAGTTATTTTAATGAATCTTTTGGAATTTATGAGGCTAATTCTTTAATAGAGGTTTACAATGGTTCAAAAGATAATATTAAAGGTTTGGAAATTGAAATGACTTATGTTTCTAAGGATAGTCAGATTATTAGATCGCTGCAACGAAAGTTAATTTCTGAAGCCAATTCTTTTCTTAAGCCTTACTCTAGGCAAAGTTTTTCGTTAAAGACGATTTTCCCAAAGGAGATTTATCCAAATATTAAAGAAGAGTTGTCCTCTATTAAGATTGTGAATGTATTTGTAAGATAGTATTTTTATGTATAAAATATTGATTTATTTATAGAATTTCTTTTTCTTTAAACTTTGAAATAATATTTAGAGGAATAAGCGTTGTTGTAATACTAATTAGCGTGTAAGATAAGAGAATAATTAAGCTAAATTTGTAGCTTATTTTGATATTAAATTCAGAGATATAATAATCAGAGTTTAAAAGTTCTGTGTTATAAGTTCCAAATATTTTTAAAATTGTATTAATAATCATATCTATTATATTAATTAAATGTTCGATATTAATGGTTATGTAATTTCCAATGATTATTCCTATTATGCAAGATATTGAGCTTAGAACAAGTGCTATTAATATAAATATTAGTTTGAGACTTGAATTATTCATTCCAATTGATTTAAATATTGCAATTTTCTTTTTATTTTCAAGTATTAACATACAAAGAGATGAGGATATATTAATACTTGCAAATATTACAATAAATGCCATAATAAATATTAAAAGTTTTTTGCTGATATCTAAGTTTGTATATTTGTTTAAATAAAGCTCATAAAATGTTTTTATTTTGTATTCTTGAAATTCTTTTTGAATATTTTTCTTTAAATTATCAGTTTTTTCTTTGATATTGGGTTTGATAGAAATTCCAATTATTCTTTTAGAAAATTCTTCCGACATGATATTTGAATCTTGTAGTGAGATGAGAACTAAGTTTTTGTCAACTTCTCTTAAACCCGTTTCAATGATTCCTGATATATTAAACTTTTTTGCTTTGGGGAATATTTTTTGATGCTTATTATTTGGTACTACTATATAAATAGATTCGTTGATGTTTAAATTAAGTCTGTCTTTAATTTGTTTTGATATCAATATTTCATTTTTGTTGAAGCTTTTTGTGCCGTCTATTAATTTTATATGCTTATTTTCATCAATAAATTTGTTTTCTATTGCTCTTATTAATACACCTTGTTTTTTATTATTTCCGATTATTCCGTAGGTTCTTCTTTCAAAAAAATATTTTAGTTCATCATGTTGGTATTCTTTTTTTAATTTTTCTAATTTAGACTTAAGATATGTATCTTTTTGAATTTCATTATATTCAATTTGTACGGAAAATCCTTCATTTTCAATATATTTTTCTATTGTAGAATTCATTATATTGTTTGACATGTAGTAGACAATAATTAAAGGAATCATTACTAAACTTAAAGATATTCCAGAACCAATCAAGGCTTTTTTATTTTTTGAATTTATAAATATTATGTATGCTATTTTTGTGAGTTCTTTGATATTTGGACGCATCATATTCTCTTTAGTGTTTTTTCTTTAAGTTCATATTTTATATCTGCTTTATTTGAAAATTCTGGATTGTGACTGACTAAAATTAGTGTTTTGTGAAATGTTTTAGCTGTGTTTATTAATAAAGATTCTACCGTTTTTGCGGTGTTAATATCCAGATTACCAGTAGGTTCATCGCATAAGATTATGTTTGGTTCATTTATTAAAGCCCTTGCAATTGCTGCTCTTTGTGCTTCTCCTCCTGAGAGCTCTGAAGGGTAGTGATCTCCTCTTGTATCTATTTCTAATATTTTCATTAAGCGTAGAGCTTTTCTATTTATTGTTTCTAAGTTATCTTTCCCCTCAATTATTTTAGGTAAAATAATATTTTCAAATACACTAAACTCATCAATTAAATTGTGATTTTGAAATACAAGACCTATTTTTTTGTTTTTATATAAACTTAGGGTTTTTTCACTTGCATTCTTTAAAGATATTCCGCATGAAATTATGTCGCCTGAATCCATTTTATCAATTCCTGATATGATGTTAAAAAGTGTAGATTTCCCACATCCGCTTTTGCCTTGAATTGAAATAAAGTCCCCATCTTTTACATTTAAATTTAAATTTTCTAATACTTTTATTTTTGTTTTGTTTTTAGTGTATGTTTTATGTATTTCCGTTATACACATAATATTTTTCATTTATGAGGCTCCGTTTATTTTATCAACATATTTGATCTTTTTTGTTACCTTTAGGCTTGAGCATATGGTAAACAAGCAAGCAAAAAATAGTGTGAACATTAAATCACTTAAAAATATTTTAGGTGTAATTGTGTTTTTAACTATTTTGATTTCTATATTTTCTAGTTTTAATTTTAATACATAATTTATAGTATTAATCAGGCTGTTTATTAAAATATCAATTACATTTAAAATTTCATTGATATTTGAAGATATTATAATGCCCGCAATTAATCCAATAATTCCTCCGAGTATGCAGATTATTACTGAATGAATTAAGAAAATTTCCCTGATTTTTTGCGATTTAAGCCCTAAGGATAAGATTATTGAAATCGATTTGCTTTTATTGATTATAATTCTTTTTTGTAAATAATATGTGTTAACGGCAATGACAAGAAATATGCTTGTTAAAATGATTAACATTGTATTCCTTTCTATTTTTAGTGCTTTATAGAATTCTTTATTATATTCGTTCCATGATTTAAATTGGATGTTGGGATTAATATTTTTTATTTTGTTTATTAAGCTTTTGCTAGGATATAAATTTTGTGTTTTTATTTGATATTTAATATCTGAATCTTTTATAATTTGTTTTTTGTAAAAGTAATTAATATTCATAAATATTGTGGATTCATTTATTTTGGCATAGTTGCTCTTAAAAATGGCTTTTATTTTAAAATATTTTACTTCGTTTTTTAATATTTGTAAATTTTTTATTTCATCACTTAATATTAATCCTATTATGTCGCCTTCAAGTAGGCCTAAGTTATATGAGAGTACATCTCCTATTATGATTTCATCATCGTTAAGTTGGAGTTCAGATTGTGTAAGGCCTGTTAGTAGGATAAAATTTTTATCTTCTATGATGTCT
Source organism: Borrelia puertoricensis (assembly GCF_023035875.1). Classification (NCBI taxonomy): domain Bacteria; kingdom Pseudomonadati; phylum Spirochaetota; class Spirochaetia; order Spirochaetales; family Borreliaceae; genus Borrelia; species Borrelia puertoricensis. The sequence continues at coordinate 74,955 of NZ_CP075379.1, read as the reverse complement.
TTTGTGTCAAGTGCAATGATATTCAAGATACTTGGATAGTAATAGTTTTCAATTCCAATGCCTTGTGTTTCATAGATTTTATTTATTTGAATTATTTCTTTAATCTCTTTGAGAGCATTAAGCCCTTGATCATTTAATTGGCTTTCAATTTTTAAATTACCACTCTCTAGAGTAGATATGCTTGTGAAAAAGTCATTTTGAAAACCATTCATTATTGATATTGTGATAATGATAATTATTTGTCCAAGCACTATGCTTAAAACTATTACAATTGTGAGTGATAAACTATTTTGTTCATCTAAAATCAATCTTTTCAATAAGAATTTATTTAATCCCATTTTTATCTCTGTTAATATTTTTATTTATTTCTTCAATAATTTCGTCATTTTTGTATCTTACTTTAAAGATAGGATTTCCATTGTAGTATATTTCTTGTTCGTATTCATGATCATTAAAATAGTCAGTTTTTAATAATATTAAGTTATTCTCATAAATTGTTTTTGACGTTAATCTATTATCAGAATTATATTCATATTTTGTTTTAGTGTTATGTTCTTTTTTGTTTTCTTTTACAGTTACATTTTCAACTATAACGTTTCCAGATTCATTATATTCAAAATCACTGATCTCTGTTATTTTATTGTTTTTGTATATTTCTTTTTTGATTAAGTTAGGACCTTTATATTTTGATATAATTTTTATGTTGCCTTCTTCTTTTTCTTCGGTATTGATTATTTCATTATCATCTAAATATTGATTTTTTTCTCTAGATTTGATTTTGTTATTGTCTAATATTATGCTTTCTAAATTTCTTTTTTGATCATCATATTGAATTACTTTTGTTTTGGACTTTTTTATGTCGAAGTATGTGGACTTTATCTCCCCATTGATTCCGTAATTCCAAACTTGAAAATCTGAACCTGTTATTTTTAAAAGCTTGCCACTAGAATCTTTCATGTAGTATAGTGTTTTTGGCTTTTGATTTAAAATTTTGATTTCTTTATAAATTAAATCATTGTTTTTATAAAAAAAATTGACAGATTCAAGAATTATTCCTTTAGGACTATATTTTATTTCTTTTATTTTATTGTTCAAATTGTCATAAATTTCTTCTTTTGTTTTGATATCTTTTTCATTATAGAATGTTAATTTTTTTTTATCATCTTTTATTGTTTTTTGTGTTTTGTATTTTATTAGTTGTAGGTCTTTAAAGAGACTAAATTTTTCAATTTCATTAATTTTCGTGTATTCAATGTAGAATCCTGTTTGTGGGATTTCATATATTTCTTGATATTTATTGAAAAATATGTCGGATATAAAGTAATTTTGCCCATATGTACTTGGTATTATAAATATTAAGAATAATATTACTATCTTTTTTGTCATAATAATTTATTCAAGTAGTCATCAATGTTGAATTCTTTAATATGTTCTACTTGTTCCCCAAATGTAAAGAAGTATATTGGTTTCTTAAATAATTTTGAGATATTTATTATTCCACCTGCTCTAGATGATGAGTCAAATTTTGTGGCTATTATTCCATCAATTTCTATTGCTTTGTTAAATATTTCTGTTTGATTATTTATATTCTTTCCAGAGATAGAGTCTATTACTAATATTTTTTTATAGTTAGCATTTGTTTTGCTCATTTGCTTTTTGATTACATTATCCATCTTTTGGAGTTCTTTGATTAGATTTTCTTTGTTTTGAAGTCTTCCTGCTGTGTCAATTATTAATATATCATAATTTTTGGTCTTTGCACTTGAGATGCTGTCAAATATTACTGCTGCTGCGTCGCTTCCTTGATTTTGAGATATGACTTTAATTCCAATTTTTTCGCTCTGTATTTTAATTTGTTCAATTGCTGCTGCTCTGAATGTGTCTGCTGCAGCTATTAATACGTTTTTATCTTCATTTTTAAATTTATTTGCAAGCTTTATGATGCTTGAGGTCTTGCCAACTCCATTCACCCCAATTATCAATAATATGTTTAATCTTTTATTCTCTAAGTTTAGGGATTGTTGGTTTATGTAACTTTTAAGAAAATCTTTTAGTTTTAAGAGTGTTTCTTCTTCATCTTTGACTTTAAGTTTTTTTATATTTTCTATTATTTCAATTACTATATCATTTTTAATATCTGCTTCTAAGAGAATATCTTCTAAATTTTCAAATATTTGTGTTTTTTCTTTGTTCTTAAATAAATTTTTTATCTTGTCGAAAATGCCCAAAATTTTCATTCTCCTATTTTTTATTGTTTGCTAAATAATTTTACAATAATTTATTCACCTCTGCTTGCTTCTTGAATATATTGTACCATATGAATTATTAACGGTATAAAACTGCCAACAGAAAGTGTAATTCCTGTAGCAAGTAAAAATGTTGTAATCATTTGTTCTGATTTTGTGTTATATAAATCATGAGGTGTTATTTTACGTCTAATAATATTCTTTAAAGCGATATTATAAAGTTCTGATGATTCATTGTATTTTGTTATGGCAAAGGCAGTACCTATTAAATTTAATGTGAAGATTCCGAGATTTATATAGAATTGATCTCTTTTTATAATAAGTTCATTTTTATTGTCTTTTAACATTTCAATATTAATTTCTTTATCTTCTTTGCTGATCATTTTGAACATGTTTTTGTATCCTTTAGCTTGTAATAAAATAGATTCTATGCCCTCAGGTTCTTCAATTTCAATTGGAGTTTCTCCTATGAATATTCCTTTTTTAAATACTTTGGATGTTACATTACTTGTAATTGGTATTTTTCTAGAATTTGTTTTTTGTAAGTTGATATTTAAGTTAATTGTATCTCCGCTTTTTACCTTTTGCTTTACTGTATGGGGTTTGTAAGTTGTGCTTGTTATGTTAATGATAATTTCTTTGTTCGGGAGTTTAGAAATATCCCATATATCATTGTTATATATTCCTTTTGATACAAATTGTTCGTTTATATATATTTTAGCATCTAAATTATTGATGACATTGATCTTAATTTTAATAAATTCTCTTCCTAATATTTCTTCAAAACTAAGCTCTGCTATTTTGTTTGCAATATCATCAACGGATGATGATAGGTGAAAAATTTCTTTTTTAACCTTGACTCCTTGAGGAGTGATATTGCTAATTTCAACTAGATAATATTTTTCTATTTTTTTAAGATGTATATAATTGATGAAAAATAGCTCTTGACTTATTAAAAATTCTGTGTTTAAATTTGATGGATGTATTTTTTCTTTATGTTTTATGTATTTTGTTTTCATTTTTTTTAAATTTATAAGGTACTCTTCAAGTTCTTTTTGTTTAATTTTAATATTTTCAATGTCTTTTTTAAGCTCGTTTATCTTGATTGCTATTTTATTTTCTTCTCTGGAACTTATTGCATTTTGTAGCTTTTTTTTGTCCATATCTTCTTTTAGTTTGCTAATCTCTCGTTCTTTATTCACTATATTTTGATTTATGTAAATGTGTCTGATGAAATCTTTATCATTATTATTTACAATATGTTCATTGATTGTCTTATAAATTTTATCTAGTGTTTGCTCAATGCCTTCTTGAAGATTTTTATTTTCATCTTGTGTGTTGATGATATAAGAAAAACCATACTCAATTTTACTTTGAGGATATGCTAGTTTTAATGTTAAGATTAAAAATAATGTTATAATTAACTTAGATTTTTCCATTTAAGATATTCTTCTATAAAGTTATCAATGTTTCCATCCATAACAGATATGATGTTTGGATTTTCAAATTTTGTTCTGTGATCTTTGACTAAAGTATAGGGTTGAAAGATGTAAGATCTTATTTGATTGCCCCAAGATATATCTTTTTTCTCCTCTTGTTTAGATTTATTTTTTTGTTGTTCTAGTACTTTGTAGTGTTCATAAAGTTTTGATTTTAATACTCTCATTGCTAGATCTTTATTTCTATGTTGGCTTCTATCGGTTTGAGATTGAGTTACTATTCCCGTTTGAAGGTGTGTAATTCTAACAGCAGAAGATGTTTTATTGACATGTTGCCCTCCTGCTCCTGAGGCTCTATATGTATCAACTCTAATATCTTCTGGTTTAATTGTTATTTCAATTTTATCATCAATTACAGGATCAATGAAAACAGATGCAAAAGATGTGTGTCTCTTTTTTGCAGCGTCAAAAGGAGAAATTCTTACAAGACGATGTATTCCTACTTCACTTTTTAAAAATCCGTAAGCATATTCTCCTTTTATTTCAATTGTAACAGATTTAATGCCCCCCTCAGCTTCAAGTAAGTCTATGATTTCTGTTTTGTACCCATGTCTTTCAGAATATCTTAGGTATATTCTATATAACATGCTAACCCAATCACAAGCTTCTGTGCCACCTGCTCCTGAGTGTATTGTCAAGAATGCATTATTGATATCAATATCTTCTTTAAAATAAGATAATGTTAGGAGATGCTTATACTGTTCTTTTAGTTTATTAATGTCTTGATCGATTAGCGCTGTATCTTCTTCGTTTTCTGCAATTTCGCAGAGTTCTCTTAAGTCTTTGAGTTTACATATCAAATCTTCCCAAGGTTCAATTTTGGCTTTTAAAATATTTTGATTTTTAAGGATCTCTTGTGCTTTTTTATTATCATTCCAAAAATTTTCATCATTCATTTGTTTTTCATATTCTTTAAGTTCTATCTTGATCTTATTGCTGTCAAAGTTTCCTCCATACATTTTCAATTTGTTCCAAAAGTTCATTTATTTTTTCTCTCATTATAAACCCTCGATATTATTTATTAACATAATTATATTTGGAATTAAAGATAAAATGAACATTATAAAAAAATATATTGTTTCATTGGCTAATATTTTTGATGTTAATTTTTTTTCAAAACTTTTCTTTGTTAGGGTTATTAATATAAGAGCTATTAAGATACTGAATGAAGATAAAATGATTATTTTAATGCCTTCTAAAAAGTTATGACTTTTATCTAATGCAAAGAATGTTATTGCAATTAAACTACTATTGGATAGCAGAAAGTCGTTTGAATATTTTGATTTGTTGTTGTAAACAATTAAGATATTGTTTAATGTTTTTAGTATTATCGTTAGTATATAGATCAATGTTATATATATAATTGGTATTATAAATAATAAGTTATGTTCTGAGAATAATTTATAAACGTAAAAAAGACTTGAATAAATTAATAAAGAAGTTATTATAACGACCAAATACTTTTTTGATAATGTCTTGTTATTGTTGATTTTTATGTCTTCAATTCCGATAAAGTGTATTAGTAATAGATTATTTACTAATAGATACATTATTAAACTATTTTTCATAATTTATATAATTTCTTCTCCATTTTCGTTTTTATATTTTATTGTTTTTGCTTGATTCATGCTTAAATGATGCAATATTTTTTTAATCTGAAATGTTAAGCTATATTTTTTTATTAATGTTGAACTTATCTGTAGGATAAAAATGGATATTACAGCTGCTAAAGTTTCAAGTGGAATATAGCTTAATGTTATAAAATATGCTAAAGATAATGTAATTCCATAAAGTATTTGTTCAAATTTAAAAGGGGGGGCTATTTGTAATTCTGTGCTCATTGTAAATACTAAAATCATTGGAATTGGTGATATTATTAGAGTTAGCATATCAAAACTTATATAACTGTAAAGACCAAGACTTTTGAGGATATAAGCAATTAGTAGCAGACTTACATAAAAAGATAGTGGTATTAATTTATTTATGATAAATTTTTCAAGAATAAATGAGAAACCAATGTAAATCAAAATGGGGGATAAATATTTTTCGTTTTGTAATCCTAACAAGTTTTCAACGTGAAATCTTGGTATCATTATATTTAGATTAGATAATATATTGTCATTTATAAATTTTTCAATCATATCAATGTGCTTGTTTTCGTATCTTTTAAATTCTTTTAGGCTTTCTAAATTTTGAGTGTTTGAACTTTTCTGCATTATTTTATTCCAGGTAGGAATTATATCTTCTTGCTCTGAGAGTTTTTTAGAATATGTATTCTTAAAACTTGATGGAAAGTTTAGTAATAAAAACATGAACGATATTAATATGGGGTTTACAAGAAATTTGGAAAGCTTTGAGAAATAAAAAAATACTAAAAATGTAAAAAGTAATGTCATTATTTTTAATATGATAGGGAAATTTAAAGGTAAGATTATATTGATAATTAATGAAGTATATATAAAGAATGAGAGATATTTATGTTTGGATTTTAGCATTATTGGAATATATGAGCACAAGCTTATCATTGTTAATATTAAAGTATCAATTAAAAATTTTATGTTGTTTGTAAAAGAGAATATTAAACTAGGTATTAAGGCTAGGATAATGGTTAAATAGATATCTTTTAAGTTATTCTCAGTGTATATTGGTTCATTGTTGAGGCTTAAATTTAAAATCTTTTCCTTTATTTCTTTTTTTACTTTGTTTATTTCATCTTCTGTTTCAGTTTCAGTATATTGCAGATATTGTAATTGTTTATTAGAAATGTTATTTTTGCCCTTAATCTTTGATAAAATAATTCCTTCCATATATAGTGGTGAAAAACTAGGTGTTTTTAAGAATTTTATTTTACTCAATATTGATTCTTTTTTTAATATTGTAATGCTGTATATATCTCTTGTTATAGGTATATTTAGATTGTTTATTTTTATCTTATTTGCAGGATTGTTTATAAATATGTCATATTTTTTTGTATCAATATCTTCATTTATTATTTGTTGGATAGATGTTCCAATTTTTACTTTGATTAGTTTACTTTGTATTTTTTTGTTGCCGTTTATGGTTATAAACTTTTCTTTATACGGGGAGTTTGTTTTGAGTGTCCTATATACATTATAAAGGTCTTCGACATTAGCTAAAAGTATGTTTTTATTTGGATTTATATTATTTTTTATGCTCTCTTCATTGTATAAAAAGTGCATGATTACTTCATGATTTGAATATGGATATGAAGTATTGGGAATTAATTTGATAGTTAATCTTTTGTCTTGAAATATATTTAAGTTTGCAAGTTCTTTTTTTAAGTGATAGTTGCTAAGTACTATTAATATTTCTTTGAATTTAAATATTTTGTCTATTGTTTTAAAACCATAAATAATTTCATCTAATTTTTCTTTTATTAATATTTCTGAGATATTTGTGAATGGATCTTTACCATTTATTAAGAAAAGCATTTTATCTATTTTTTTGCATTTACTTACATATTGAAACAGTGAATGTTCATTAAACCAGGGAATTCCTAGTCGAATTAACTTTTCTAGTGTTTTTTCTCTTGATTCTTCCTCAACTGAGAGTTCTTGTTCGTTTTTTATTCTTCCGTGAAATCTTATTAATGCTGATTTTAATTGGTGTTCACCTGGAAGATTAGCTGTATATATTTTTTCGATTGTTCCAGATATTGGGGAATATGTATATAGTTCTGCATTTTTATTTTTTGATAATATTTGTCCTTCTGTGATTCTTTGATTTTCAATGATGTATATTGTAGATTTTGCATTTTCTGTTTCTAGTGGAATTAAAACACATTCAGGCATTTGAATTTCATCTATATTTACTTTATACTGCTTTTTTATTTTTAGTTTTTTTGAGTTAGACATCAAATATTTCCTCTAATATATTTTTTATAGCTTTTTTCACTCATATTTAAAAGAATTGTAAATCTTATTGCTTTAAATAGGAATAGCAATAAGAAAAACGGTAATGAGAGAGTGAACAAAGTTGTAAAATTATCTTTATTGATTGCAATATTAGCAGGTGTTTCTTTATATATTAAAATTGGATTTCCATTATCTAAGAATAATTTTGAGAGTTCTTTATTAAGGTTTTTGGATATAAATCCTTTGTCTACTTTGTATACAGTTTTTTGGTTGATAGTTATTTTGTTGTTTTCTATTTCAAAGTAGTCTTCTTTTACATGTGTGTTTACTTTGCCATATTGAGATGTGATTTTATATTTAAGTTCGTTTTGGTAAAATATGTGATACATATAACCCACAATATTTGGAATTTCTTCATTATGTCCTACCATTAAGTAAATATTGTTGGGGTTTAAATAGTCAAAATAGTTCAATTTTTTACTGTAAAGATAATTTAAGTTGTTATAATCATTAAGTATATTTTGTGCATAAAAGAATGGCATTAATGATGCTATGAATAACATTATATGTATGAGGATCTTGAATTTTAGTATTTTTGTTTCTCGTTTTTGTTCTTTTATTTCAATTAAGGATAAAAATGTGTGTTTGAGATTGCTTTCAGTTTTTATCCAAGTGAATATTAAAAAAATACAAAGTGTTGATATTGATACAAAAACAATCAGAAGTGCTTCGAGGTTGGTTGTGAGAAAATTAATGATAACAATAAAGTAAAATACTATAAATAAAAATAAAAATATTGGAATTTTAATTTTCTTAATTAATACTGTGAAGCTAATATCTCTTGGGTATATTTTATTGTAATTTTTATTAAAATTATCAATTAATGTAAATAATAGGTAAGAGAGTATAGTTAAAGGATAAAAATATAGTATTTCATCGCTAAATATGAATATAGTACATGAACTTATTAGAAAAAGGATTATAAAGGGTGCATATTTGATGTTTAATAGTAATAAAAGTATCATAATTGTTATGAATGTTATGCTTGAAAAATATTTAATTTTAGTTTTGTAGTTAAGTGAGTGCATTTCTGCTTCAATCTTTTGATCTTGCTTTAATTTTCTAAGATCGCTATTGGTGAATGCTGATTCGACATAAAGTATTTTTTTCTTTTCTATATTGAAGAGGTTAAATAATTTTTTTAAAAATAGATCTTTGCGAAGATCATAGTCATTAAGGTGAATTAATTTGTCTATTGTTATCTCTTTGAAATTGGGGAAGTCTAATATATTTACTTTTGTTGTGTATTCAGATATTGTTTTATATCCTAATGAGTTTATGTAGTCATTTGCGGTTTTTAAATCTTCTTCTCCTTTGAAGTATATTGGTTTATAATCTCCAAATTTTGCCATATTGCAAGAGATTAGTAATAGTATTAACAGTATATGTAAAAATTTTGGTAATTTCATTTTTTCCTTTATAATTTGTTATTTATATTATTCTATATTATTCGGCTGCATATTACCCATGCGGAAATTATACCAATAAGTATTCCTGTAAATACTTCCTTTTTTTTGTGTCCCTTAACCACTTTGATTTTTAAAGGTTCAATTTTGATTTTCATTTTTAATTGTTCTGACAAAGCGTTTAGGTATTCTGCTTGAACCCCTGCCATGTATCTGACTCCGAATGAATCTCTTATTGTTATTAAAGCAAAAGCCAGAGCAATGATAAAGTTAGTGTTTATTCCTTCTGTTATTAATATTGATGTGGCAAGAGCTGTTACTGTTGAAGAGTGGCTACTGGGCATTCCTCCTGTTTCCAAGAAAATGCTTTTTAAAAGGTGTTTTGGGTTTGTTTTGAATTTTTTTGTCTTCATTGCTTGAATAATATATTTAATCATTTGTGCAATAATGCCTGAAACGAAACAAGACAGGAAAAGGTCATTTGTGAATAACTCTTTTATCATGATTTGATTACTCCGTTTTATATTACGAATTGTCCATTTTGTATTATTGTATGTTCTTTGTTTGATTTGTCAATGCCAATGACGTTTATGTCATTACTACCAATCATAAAGTCTGTATGAATTAAAGAAACATTACAGCCATAATCTAATTTTTCATCATCAGTCTTTAGTTCTTGTCCGTTGTTTAAACAAGAGGGATATGCATTGCCCAGTGCAATGTGGCAACTTGCATTTTCATCATATAGTATATTGTAAAACGTTAAACCACTTTGATATATTGTAGAGTTACAGTCTACTAATGCAACTTCTCCTATATATTGTGCTTGAATGTCAGTTTCCATATGTTTTTTTAATATGTTTCTTGAATGTTCATTGTCACATCCAAAGTTGATTACTTTTCCATCTCTGAATTCTAGCCATATTCCGGTTATTAAGTTTCCAAGTACCGTTATTGGACGGGTTACATACATGATTCCATTTGTTCTTTTGTAATTAGGGGTTGTAAAAATCTCTTCAGTAGGCATATTTGCATTAAATTCAATATCCGTTCCTCTTATTTTTTCACTTCCTCCTGTCCAAATAGAACTTTCTAGAAGATATATTTCTAAATTTGTTTTCTGGTTTTTAAAAATTATTTTTTCTAATTTGAGTTCATTTAGAATTTCGCATCTTTGATGAAGTTTTTTTCCATGGTCTTCCCATGCCTTTATTGGATCTTTTGAGTCGAGTAACATGATTTTTTTTTGAATTTTAAAAAATTCTTCTAATGTTTCTTGATTTTCAGGTTTATTTAAAACTTTTGCAGCCCATTTTGGACCTGGAGCACAAATTATGCACCATGCTAATTCGTTATTCATTATTGCACTTGAAACTTTTCTTGATGCTATATTTAGTGCTTTAAAGTATTTTGATATTTTTTTACTGTCATTATCTTTCAATGTGTCTAAATTTTCTGTGTTATCAATTCGTATCTTTGCCCATTTTTCATTTATCATTTCTTCAAAAAATTTATGCTTGAAATCTGGAATAAACTCTAAGAGATCTTCTGGTGATGATTTTAATCTGGTTTTTAAAATGTCAGTGTCTTCAATATTGAGTTCTACGTATTTTGCCCCATATTCATAAGCTTTTTGTGCTAGAATTTTTAAAAATTCGTAATTTTCAATTGAACCTGTAATAAGTACGCATTGATTCTTTTGTAAGTTAATTCCTTTTAAGATAATGAGCTCTGCATATTTTATTAAATCTGTTTTCATATTGTGTCCTATGCTATACAGGTTCTTCTAAAATGTTGTCATTAATATAATGTGCAACAGCCTCATTATCATTAGTGCCTATTATTTCTAAATATGATAACATTTTCTTTAGTCTATAATTTGCATTACCCATTAATAATCCTTTGTTTACATTTTCTAACATGTCAACATCATTAAACCCATCTCCAAATGCAATTGCTTCATTTAAATTAATATGGATGCTTTTAAGGACGTCTTTTAATGCATTTCCCTTTGAAACTCTGTTATTAACAATTTCAAGTGAGTGTGGTGTTGATAAATAAGCATTTATTTCTTTTCTGTATTTTTCTAAAATTATTGCTTCGTATTTTATTAATTGAGGTTCTTCATCATGCAGTAATAATATTTTTGCTATATTGTTAAAGTTTTTAATTTCTTTAAAACTGTTGACTTCATGATATTTTATACTTATATCTTTTAGTTCATGTTCTATATATTTGTGTTTCCTTAACAATGCATGTTTTTTAAATATATTATTAATAGCATTTTTAGTTATGTTATCAGCGTAAAGCCTTTCATCTATATCTTCAGATTTTTGTAAAAAATGGGGTATATCTTTGTATTTGTTCTCTCTGAGATTTAAAATCTCATTTACAATTTCAGAGGACAAGTCATAACTACTTATCAACTGCCATTGATTGTTGTAGACTCTTGCTCCATTTAATGTTATAAAAAATGAAACATGTGAGTTTAAGTGTTCTGTAAGGGAAATTATTTCATTTTTGCTTCTTCCTGTTGCAATAATAAACTTTTTGTTTTCTTTTGTTAGTTTTTTTATTACAATCTCACTAAAAGCTCCTATCTGGCTATTTGAGAGTAGAAGTGTGCCATCAAGATCAGAAATAATAGCCTTAATATCTTTCATACTTTTGTCCTTTGATTTTACCGTTGGATTTAATTATAACAAATAAAGAAATTTTTTAAAATTGAATTATTTGTTATAATTAAATAAAAGTTACTTTTTAAAATCTAAGGAGCTTGCTTTTATGGGAATTAGTACAAAAATATTTTTATTGAGAAATTTGATGATGAAAAGTGAAATCGATGCGTATTTAATAGCAAGTTATGATCCACATATGAGTGAATATTCTCATGTTAGATTTAATATTCGTGAATTTATTACAGGATTTACAGGAAGTGCTGGGACAGTAATCGTTACAGAAACAGAGGCAGTGCTTTTTACAGATGGTAGGTATTTTTTACAAGCATTGAGTGAACTTGAAGAAACTGAGTTTAAATTGATGAGACTTGGAGTTAAAGGGTATCCTGATATTTTTAGTTACATAAATGCAAATCTTAAGGGCTTAAGGCTTGGAATTTATTCTGAAGATGTTAATATAAAATTTTATAATGATTTGGTTCAAAATTGTAGACATACAGATATTGAGATCTTACATGAAGATTTAGTTTCTAAAATTTGGCAGGATAGACCCGTTTTAGAAAGCAATAAGATATTTGAGTTGAGTGAAGCTCAAAAAATCGATAGAAGAACGGATAAGCTTGATAGAGTTAATGCAAAATTAGAAGAAAAGGCAATTGATTTTTTTATCATAAGCTCTTTGGATGAAATAGCTTGGCTTTTAAATTTAAGAGGTTTGGATATTGAATCATCCGCTTTATTTTATGCTTTTTTGTTTATTGCTAGAAGTGAGAGATATAAGAATGTTCTTTTTATTAATATTGATAAACTTGATTCTGAGTTAAGAGAGAGGTTTGAGGCCGAAGGTTTTGAGATTGAAGATTATGGTAATTTTTATTCGTTTTTAGCAGAGATTAATCATGAAGGGAAATTTTTTATATCAGTTGAGAGTAATGTTAAAATATTGGAATCTATTGGTAAACCAAATGCAGTACTTGGAGGGAGTATTGTTAATGAACTTAAGGCGATAAAATCAGATTATGAGATTAGTAAGATGAAAGAGGCTCATATTATTGATGCTGTGAGTTTGATTAAATTTTTGTATAAATTTAAGAGTTTAAGCAAAGATGAGCTTTCTAAGTTAGATGAGGTTGATGTTGCAAATATGTTGTTAGAATTTAGGACAGCAAGAGATGAATTTTTTAGTTCTAGTTTTGATTCAATAGTTGGATTTAAAGAAAATGCGGCTTTGCCTCATTATCGACCTACAAAAGGAGCTAAAAATCTTGATGGTAATGGATTGCTTTTAATAGATTCTGGAGGTTCTTACCTTGAACTTGGTACAACAGATGTTACAAGAACTATTTTAATTGGAGAAGCATCTTGTAAAGAGATGGAAGATTATACTTTAGTCCTTAAGTCTTTTATTGCTCTTGCGTCTTTAAAATTTCCATTTGGGACTTTAGGTTCTTCTCTTGATGGTATTGCTAGATTTCCTTTGCTAAAGCAAGGATTGAATTTTGCTCATGGAACAGGTCATGGGGTAGGCTTTTTTCTTAATGTTCACGAACTTCCTGTTTCTATTAGTCCTTTGTCTACTTATTCTTTTAAAGGTTCTGAAATTGCTTCAATTGAGCCTGGGCTCTATCGAGATTCTGAATATGGAATTAGAACTGAAAATTTAGTTTTTGTGAAGCAAAGTTATTCAAATGAATTTGGAACTTTTTTGGAGTTTGAAAATCTAACTCTTGTGCCTTTTGAAAAAGAATTAATAGTTACCGAAATGCTTTCAAAGGATGAATTAGACTATATTAATAGTTATCATGAATTTATATATTCTAGTTTGAAAGAATATCTTAGTGGTGATGAGCTGAAATTTTTAGAGATATTAACTAATAAGATATGAGATTTGTAAGCTTATTTGTAATATTTATTGTTTTTGGTTTTGTGCATTTATTTTCGCTGTCATCAGATATTATTTTTCATGATTCTTATAAAGATGCTATGAATGAGGCCCGAAATTTACATAAAAATGTTTTAATATTGGTTGGAAAAGATATTAAAGGTAATTTGATAAGAGATTTTTTAAAGTCGTTTGAAGATGATAACCTTCTTAAGGCTATTGCTAAAAATAATGTTTTTTTAATTATTGATGTGAATAATGAAATTTTTGGTAAGATTAATTTAAAAAAAAGTCCTACCTTGTTTTTTGTTAATTCACAGAGTGAGCAAATTAAGGCCGCGTATATTGGTTCTATTAGGGATACTGTTCAGAGCAATCAAGAGTTTTTAAATTATGCTTTGGGAGTTTCTAAATTAGATGATATTCTTTATAAAAAGAATAACTATGAAATTAATACTCTTGATGACAAAGTTTTTTTTTATAAAACATTGGACGGTCATTGGAGATTAAAAATGAATGGTCAAGACAAAAAACTCCTTCCTTCAAAAATAGAGCTTAAGGAATTTTTAGTATTTAAGGATGAAAATGAGGGTAAGCTTTATGCTTTTCCTAAGTCTAGGAAAGGGAGTATTTATTTCTCAGAAGCAGAAAATGAGGAATGGAAGCTTTTTGGACAAATAAAGTTATAGTTTAAATTTTAGTTGAGGGTTTTATGAAAATATTTTTTTATCCTAATGATCTATTGCGAGTAAAGACAAAGGCGGTTTTAAATATTGATAATGAGCTTAGAAATACTGCTTTTAAAATGGTAAATTTGATGGATGCTAATAATGGTGTTGGGCTAGCGGCACCTCAAGTAGGTCTTGATTTGTCTATTTTTGTGATCAGAGAAAATGCAATGTCAAAACCTTTAATTTTTATTAATCCTTTGATAACAGAAACTTCTGTTGAACTTGTTCTTTATAAAGAAGGTTGTTTGAGTATTCCTGGAGTTTATTATGATCTCTTGAGGCCAAAATCTATTGTAGTTGAAGCTTATGATGAAAATGGTGAGTTTTTTAAGATTGAAAGTTCAGATTTGTTAGCCAGAATTGTTCAGCATGAAATGGATCATTTAAAAGGTGTGCTTTTTATTGATTATTATGAGGATAAACTTAAGAATGAATTGTTGGAGCCTTATATGAAAAAAAGGAGGTTTATTAAAACTTGAGGATTTTTTTTGCAAGTTCTGACAGTATTGCTTTAGAGGTTTTAAAGAAAGTCTCAGATCATTATAATGTAGTTGGTGTGTTAACTGCTCCTGATAAGCCTAGTGGTCGTGGTCTTTTTTTAAAAGTTAATGACATTAAAGTTGAGGCCATTAATAGGAATATTACTGTTTTAGATCCCGTTGTACTTAATTCTGATGTAATAGGAATGGTTAAGAAATTAAAACCTGATCTTATGTTAGTTTTTTCTTATGGAAAGATATTTAGGCAAGAATTTTTAGATATTTTCCCAATGGGTTGTGTTAATATTCATCCTTCTCTTTTACCAAAATATAGAGGACCTTCCCCCATTCAAACCGCTATTTTAAATGGTGATGCTATTGGAGGGATTACTATTCAAAAAATGGCTTTGGAGATGGATAGTGGCAACATTTTAGCACAGAGTCAGTTTGAAATAAAGAGCTTTAATACAAGTGATGATGTTTTTAAATATGTTTCTTTAAATAGCTTTAATCTTGTTTTGGAAGCTTTAAGTAAACTGAATAAAGGACATATTGGCATTGTTCAAGATTCAAGCCAGGCAACATATTGTTCTTTTTTAAATAAGCAACATAGAATGCTTGATTTTAATTTGAGTGCCTTTGAGATTAAGAATAAGATCAATGCTTGCAATCCTTGGCCACTTGCAAGAGCTAAGCTTGATAAAGATGAAATTATTTTTCATAGAGCTGACTTTATAAAGACTACTGATTATAGTGATCAGACAATAGGAAAAATTGTTTCATTTGATCCTAGTAAAGGTATTTTGGTGAAGACAGGAGATGGAATTTTATTGTTATTAGAGCTTCAAAGATCTGGGAGGAAGGTTGTAGATTATAAGTCTTTTTATAATGGAAATAGGGATTTGATAGGTGAAATTTTTCTTAAATCTTAAATATGAGGCTATAAGGAGATGATATAGCATTGAGTGATAATAGACCACCACATAATAAAAATTTTTTAGATGATAAAAATTTAAGTAGTAGTAATGATTTGTGTGAATATAATGAAAATTTCGATAGGAAAGTTCTCACATTGCCCAAACATGTAGCTAAGGGTTTAATACTTACTATTTTTGGTTCTTTAATTATTTCGTGTGCAATATTTTTTATTTTTTTAAAAAGTAGTGATATTGTTGTTGTTCCGAATCTTAGTGAACTTTATCTTGAAGATGCAATTACTGAGCTTCAAAATAAAGAACTTATTCCTTATGTTGAACTTAAATTTTCATCAACTTCTCTTGATAAGGGAAAGGTAATAGATCAAAATCCTAAGAAAGGTACTGTTTTAAGACTTGATAGTAAGGTTAAGATCTTTATTAGTAAAGGAGCTGTGATCAATAAAGTTGATAGTTTTATTGGAAAAAATATTGATGATGTGCTTATTAATTTAAAAGCCAATTCAATTAATAATAACAGGATGCTTTATCATTTGTTAAAACCCATTGAAATTGAGAGTACTCTTCCAAAGGGGACAATAATTCGTCAGGAACCATCTCCAGGTACTAAGATTTCAAGCTTAGTTGATCTTCAATTTTTAGTAAGCAAGGGGCAAGGAGGCTCCCCTGTTAAATATGCAAAAAATTATATTGGTCTTTATTATAAAGATGCGATTATTTCTCTTTTAAATGATGAGATTGCTTTTGATGTGAATTTGTCAAGTGGCAATGATTTTGGAAGTGTTATTTTTCAATCTTTATCTCCCGGTAGTAAAATTGAAAATTTAGATAAATTAACAATTACTATTAATGAACCAAGGAGAAATGATACAAGTGTTTTTGGGTTTTTGACTTATAAATTGGATATGTACTCATCTAGTGTGGATATAATGGTTAAGATCAAGGATTCTAGTGGAAGTAGTTCTTTGCTTTATTCTTTTAGATCTAAGGGCGGACTTATTAAATTGCCTTATGAGGCATTAAAAGGTTCGATAATTGAACTTTATATTTATGATAAACTTGTGAATCAAACAGTAGTAAACTGAGTTTATTTGTTTTATTTGTATTCTTTTCACTTTTAAAGTGAATTTAAAAGTGAAATGTTTGGTAATATGCTTATTTGTTTGATACATATTTAAGATGTTAAAAAATATTATTTAATATTCATTTTTGATGTGATAATAGCGGATGCTACAATTGTGGCCGTTTCTGTTCTTAAAATATTTGATGAGATATTATAGGCATTAAAATTATATTCTTTGATTAAGTTTATTTCTTTTGTTATAAATCCTCTCTCTGGTCCAATAATAACAGCTGTATTCTTTGTTTGTATATTTAAGTCAACTAATTTGTTTTTGCTTTCTCTTTCAAGTAGTATTTTTGTGGTATTATCTCCCTCATATTCTGTGTTCTTTAAAACTTCTCTTAGATTATTAAAAATTTTGACTTTTGGTATGTAGGTGATTCCACCTTGCATGGCACCTTCTATTAGATATTTTTCATATTCCCTTTCTTTAAAGAGTTTGGAACATAAATAAGATTTTTCGCTAAGTAAAGCATTAAAAAAAATCAGTTCAGATATTCCGATGCTTCCAAGATGTGTAATTATTCTTTTTGCTGCAATTGGTCGCACTAAACCAATTATTACTTTTAACTTTTTTAGTTTGTTTGACTTTGCTATTTTACGATTTTCTCTAAAAAAAAGTTTTACATCTTTTTGATATACGCATGAGTAAATGTATTTTTCCCCAATAATACCAAACTTAAATGTTTCATTGTTTTTAAGTTTTAATATCTCATTTATGTGTTTTACTCTTGAATCATTGAGTATCAATCCGTTTTTAAGTTCATCTGGGTTTATTAATATTAAGTTCATTTCTATATGTAATCCTTTATTAATTATATTGTATATGTTGTATTTATGTTATAATGAAAAATCGATTGATTTAGGAGAAAATATGGCAATTAGTTTAACTAAGCAGGAATTTATTGATAAGGTTTTTGATTATAAAAATAATAAAGAGTGGGATTTTAAGGGAAAAAAACCTGCAATAATTGATTTTTATGCTGATTGGTGTGGCCCATGTAAAATGCTTGCTCCGATTTATGATGAACTTTCAAAAGAATATGGAGATAGAATTGATTTTTATAAAGTCAATACTGATAAAGAACAGGAAATTTCTATGGCACTTGGTGTTCAAAGTCTTCCTACTATTATTTTTGTTCCTGTTGGAGAAAAGCCAAGGGTTTCTGTTGGTTTTATTCAAAAAGATTCTTTTGAAGATGCAATTAAAGATTTATTTAAAGTTTAGCATGTGTAAAGAATTTTAATAAAAAATTAAAATCTTGTCTGTTTATATAATATTTTTTTAAGTTATAATTATTTTAGGATATAGTGAATTGATAAAAGAAGAGTTAAACTTATGGGCAGAAGGTGTTGAGTTTAAACATTGGGATGCTTATTATAATTTTATTTTATCTGTTCTAGGTTTTCTTTGTATTAAAGAATATGAATTTTCTGTTATCTTGTGTAATAATGAGTACATTCAAAAGTTAAATAGTCAATTTAGACAAAAATCTGAGCCCACTGATGTTCTCTCTTTTAATTATCTTGAAGAGAGTGGACAAATAGATCATAAAATACAAGGTGATCTTATAATATCTCTTGAATATTTAGAGTTTAGTTCTTTGGAGTTTAATGTTGAACTGTACGATGAACTTCAAAGGAATACTATACATGGTATTTTACATTTAATAGGATATACTCACAAAACAAATGACTTCCAAAATGAAGAGATGTTAATTATTCAGGAGAAAGTTTTAAGAGAAACCAGAAGGGTATTTTGATGTTCAAGTTTTTGAGTTTTAAAAATAAAAAAATAAGAGATGCTGATTATAAAAATGTTGAGGAAAAGTCGAAATTTGAAACATCTTTGCTTAAGAATTTTAATTCTCTAAAGGAAACAATTGTTAAAGAAATTATGATTCCAAGAATAAGTGTGGTTTTTGTTGATTATTTTGGGAGTAAAGATGAAATTTTGAAAGTTGTGACATCTAGCAATCATTCAAGATTTCCCGTTTATAGAGAAACAATAGATGATATTATTGGGATAATTCATACGAAAGATATACTTTTGCATATGTGGAAGAGAGATTTTTATGAAATAGATCTAAGAGATATTATGCGAAAGGTTATGTTTGTTCCTGAGAGTAAGAAGATTGATTCACTTTTAAAAGAGTTCCAGGAAAATCATATTCATATTGCTATTGTAGTTGATGAATATGGGGGAGTTGCAGGTCTTGTCACTCTTGAAGATATTCTTGAGGAGATTGTAGGAGATATTCAAGATGAGTTTGATAATGAGCTTGATGAAATAGTACCTCTTGATGATGGGAGTTATCTTTGTACTGCTAGAGTTTTGATTGAAGATTTAAATGAAAAACTTGGATTAAGTCTTCCAGATGGGGACTTTGATACTCTTGGGGGATTTGTTTATGATCTATTCGGAAGGATTCCTTTGAAAAATGAAAAAATAAAATATAATAATTTAACATTTACCATTAAAAATATGCATCAAAGAAACATTAAAGTAATAAAAATTTCCCAGAAGGAAGGTTTATGAATTTGAAGAGATTTTTGATAATGCTTTTAATTTTTAATTTAAATTTTGGGAGTTTAATAGGTAATACTACAACCGCAATCAAATATTATCAAAATGCGCAAACATATTATCTTATGCAAAAGTATTATGATGCTATTGACGAACTTCTTGAGGCTGTAAAGATTAATCCTAATTATTATGAGGCATATAAGTTTATTGCAGAAATTTATTATCTATTGAAGATATATAATCAGGCTCAGTTTTTTATAGAGAAAGCCTATAAAATGTCAAATGGTGATACTGAATATAAGATTCTTTATGCGAATATATTGCTTAAAAATAATGGAACAGCACAGGCTAAGAAATTTTATTCGGAAGTTTTAGCAAAGCAAAAAAATAATATTGATGCTTTAGTGGGACTTGCTTCAATTTTTGAGGAAGAAGGATTACTTGTTGCAGCTGCTAATTATTATCTATCTATTCTTGAATATAATCAGACAAATTATAATGCCTTTGAGCGTCTTATGAGCATTTATGAAAAATTGAACATGAATGATAAGGCACAGCATTTAATAAACAAAGTAAGGGGTAATTTTACTTCTTTGCCAGATTTTCATAAAAGGGTGGCAGAATTTTCTATTAAGACTAATAGTTTAGGAGTTGCTGAGAAATATGCTCAAAATTACTTAATGTTAGTAAGAACTACTTATAGAGATTTTGGACTTGTTGATGCTTACCGTTTACTTGCCCTTGTTTATTTATATCAGTCTAAATATGAAGATGCAACCGATTTTCTTCAAAAGGCAATACTTGTTGATCAAAATTCTGATGAACTTTATTATTTGCTTGGTTATTCTTATTTGAAACTTGAAATAGTTGATAAAGCTGTTTTAAACTTTGAGAGAGCTAAAAGTATGAAAAAGGACTTAGAATTTTACGATATAGCTCTTGAAGAAAGTTTTTTTGTATCTAATTTTAGGAGTTCATTTCAAAAAAATAATGGTACTAATATAGGAATTTCTAAAAGATATGAAAATGAGGGATTTAAGGCTTTTAAAAATTTAAATTTAGATAGAGCAGTATTTAATGTAAGGAATGCTATTGATATTTATCCTGATAATGATAGTGCTAGGTTTTTGCTTGCTAAAATTTATAAATTTATGAAATTAGATGTGATGGCTTATGAGGAACTCTATTATTTAATAGAGCATAGAAAGGTTACAGATACTAAAATTTTAGATTTTTATGATGTAGTTACATTTGATATTAGAAGTTCTTTGTTTTTTAAGTATGGTTATAAGACTATTGGTGATTTAAATAGGCTTTATAATAATCAAACAGTTTATAGGGTAGGTATTTTTACTCAAAATGAGAACAAAATTTTTGGTGCAAATGATTTAATTTTAAAATATGCTGAGAGAATACTTGATCGTAATTTAAATATAGAAGTAGTTAATTATAGATTCGATTATAATAAAGATAAAGATTATTTGGTAAGTAGTTTTTCTGAAGAATTTTCTTATGCAAGGGATAATAATCTTGATTTGTTTTTGATGTTCGATCTTGATGTAGATATTTTTAAAAATTCGGCTAATTTAAGAGTAGATATTTTTTCAGGTAAGACGGGTGTTAAAGTTAAGACTTTTGATTATAATTCGGGAGGAGTTCTTTATTTAAGTGATATTTTAAGTTCTTTTTCTAGAGATTTTAATAATTATTTACCTAAAAAGGGAGAGATCCTTCAGATTAAGAGAGATGATGTTCTCATTAATCTTGGACATGTGAATGATGTGAAAAAAGGAGATGTTTTTTTAGTTCTTAAAGAAGGGGCTTTAAAGTATAATAGTGATAGTTCTAGTTTTATTAACTATAGTAAGTCAGATATTTTAGGTGAAATTTCTATTGAAGAGATTGGTGATTACATTTCCAGAGGAATTTTAAAAGCACCTACTCTTTTAAGAGATTATATTCAGGAAGGATATACAGTTTTTATAAAAAAATAGTTTGACACTTGTGGTTAATTAATTTATTATTTAATAATTCTAGTAGATAATACAAAATGATGGAGGAGTTGTATGAAGCTAGCTATTAATGGCTTTGGGCGTATAGGTAGAAATATTTTTAAAATTGCTTTTGAGAGAGGAATTGAAGTTGTTGCAATAAATGACTTAACAGATTCTAAGACACTTGCTCATCTTTTGAAATATGATTCAACTTTTGGAATATATAATAAAAAAGTAGAGGTAAGGGATGGATCAATTGTAGTAGATGGAAAAGAAATAAAGATTATTGCTGAACGCGATCCAAAAAATCTTCCTTGGGGTAGGCTTGGAGTTGATGTTGTAATTGAATCAACAGGTGTGTTTTCAACAGCAACAACTGATAGAGGTGGGTATCTTGATCATGTTGAGCATGCCGGTGCTAAAAAAGTAATTTTAACAGTACCTGCTAAGGATGAGATTAAGACAATTGTACTTGGTGTAAATGATCATGAGATTACTTCTGATTTGAGAGCTGTTTCTAATGCTTCATGTACAACAAACTGTCTTGCACCTCTTGCAAAAGTTTTGCATGAGACTTTTGGGATTGAACAAGGTCTTATGACTACTGTTCATGCTTATACAAATGATCAAAAAATCCTTGATTTGCCACATGCTGATCTTAGACGAGCACGAGCTGCGGCTCTTTCAATTATTCCTACTTCAACAGGTGCTGCTAAGGCTGTTGGACTTGTTTTACCTGAACTTAAGGGTAAACTTAATGGTACTTCTATGAGAGTTCCTGTTCCAACAGGTTCTATTGTTGACTTTACAGTGCAACTTAAGAAAAAAGATGTTACAAAAGAAGAGATCAATTCTGTGCTTAAGAAAGCATCAGAGTCTAGAGAACTTGGTGGTATTTTAGGATATACAGAAGATCCAATAGTATCTTCAGATATTAAGGGAAATTCTCATTCTTCAATAATAGATGGTCTTGAAACAATGGTGTTATTAAATGGTTTTGTAAAGGTACTCTCATGGTATGATAATGAATTTGGGTATTCTACAAGAGTAGTTGATCTTGCACAAAAGTTAATGAAATAAGAAAAAAATGGTCTTGAGGTAGTTATAAATGTCAATAAAAACAATAAAGGATTGTGATTTTTCAGGCAAGCGTGCTTTAGTAAGATGTGATTTTAATGTTCCCTTAAAAGAAGGGAACATTACTGATGATACTAGAATTAAGGCTGCATTACCTACAATAGAGTATCTTAAGTCTCAGGGAGCCAGAGTTGTTCTTATGAGTCATTTGGGTAGGCCAAAGGGAGAGAAAAATCTTAAATATTCTCTTATGCCTGTTGCTAAAAGGTTGTCAGAACTATTAGGACAAGATGTTAAGATGATACCTGATTGCATTGGTGATGAAGTAGCAACTACTGTTTCTTGTATGAAAAATGGAGATATTGTTTTACTTGAGAATTTAAGATTTTATAAGGAAGAAGAAGACAATTGTGATGCTTTTGTAAAGAAATTATCTCAAAATGGTGATATTTTTGTAAATGATGCTTTTGGCACTGCTCATAGAGCACATGCTTCTACATCAGGCCTTGCAGCTTATTTACCAGCTGTTGGTGGATTTTTAATGGAAAAAGAAGATGAATTTTTGGGCAAAATTTTAAGAAATCCTGAGAGTCCATTTGTTGCAATAATTGGTGGTTCAAAAATTTCTTCAAAAATTGCAGTACTAGAGTCTCTTTTGCCAAAATCGAATGTAATGGTAATTGGTGGTGGAATGGCATATACCTTTTTAAAGGTAGAAGGGTATTCTATTGGAAAGTCTCTTTTGGAGAGTGAATATATTGATGTGGCTTCATCTTTTTTGAAAAAGGCAAAAGAATTAGATGTGAAAGTTATTTTACCACTTGATCATATTGTTGCAAGTGAATTTATGGAAGATTCTATTCCTGAGTATGTTGATTCTGTTGATATCCCTAATGATAAGATTGGTATGGATATTGGTGAGAAAACTTTGAGAAAAATTGGAGAAGTTCTTGTTAGTGCGAAGACTGTGATTTGGAATGGGCCTCTTGGGGTCTTTGAATTTAATGCTTTTTCTAAAGGTACAGCAAAGGTTGCAGAATATGTTGCAAATTGTTCTGGAATTACGGTTGTTGGTGGAGGAGATTCAGTGGCTGCTGTGAATAAATTTAATTTATCTGAAAAGATAACCCATGTTTCAACAGGGGGTGGTGCTTCTCTTGAATATCTTGAGGGAAAAATTTTACCAGGTATAAAAGTGTTGGAGAAGTAAAATGAGAAAGATATTTTTAGCGGGAAACTGGAAAATGCATTATACAAGTATGGAAGCCGCAGGTGTTGCTAAACAAATTGTAGACGGAGTTAAAAATATTAAGGATGATGTTGTGGTTATGATAACACCCGCATTTACATCTCTTTGTAAGGTTTGTGAAGTTACGAGGGGAAGTAATGTTCTTCTTGGTGCACAAAATATGTCTTATGAGGATAGTGGAGCAAGAACAAGTGAAATTTCACCTTCTATGCTTTTGGAATTTGGGGTCGATTACGTAATACTTGGGCACTCTGAATGTAGAACTTATCTTGGGGATACTGATGAAGTAGTAAATAAAAAAGTTCTTGCAGGACTTAAACATCCATTTAAGTATTTAATTTTTTGTATTGGGGAAACTCTTGAGGAGAGAGAGAATAATAAAACTTTAGATGTGGTTTTAAATCAGATTAGAAAAGGATTAATTTCTGTGTCTGAATCTGATCTTAAACGAATAATTTTAGCTTATGAGCCTGTATGGGCAATTGGAACTGGAAAGACAGCAACAAAAGAAGAGGCACAAGAAGTTCACAGAGCAATTAGGCATGAGATTGAATCATTGTATTCAGCTTCAGCGGCAAATAACATTATTATTCAGTATGGTGGTTCTGTTAATATTGATAATGTAGAAGGCCTTATGGGTGAGAGTGACATTGATGGAGCATTGATTGGAGGTGCATCTTTAAAGGCCGATTCATTTTTGAATATAGTTAATAAGGTGGCTAAATAGAGGGGGGTATTTTGGAGTTATTTAGATTTTTAATCTTTGTCTTTTTTATTATTACTTCATTTATGATTGTTTTGTTAGTCTTATTTCAAGATGAACAAGGTGATAGTATTGGAGGCGTGTTTGGAGGTGGTAGTTCTTCTATTTTTGGAGCAAAATCTTCAAATATTGCGATAAGGATTACAGCATTTTTTATTATGCTTTTCTTTATTTTTGTGATAGCATTGTCTTTTATTAATACCAAAAGAGTTGATAACAGTTTGTTAAAGGATGTTAAGGCAAATGAAAAAAGTTCAACGTTTTGGAATGATGATACAAATCAAAATGATGATCTTGTTAATGAAGATACTTTAAAGAAAGAAAAATAATGTTTAGGATGACTTGTCTGATAGGCTATTGAAATTAAATATTAGGCAAGTTAGTCTATTGAAAGTCTATTGCAATTTTATTGTGTTCTTTTAGATATTTTAAAGTTTGACTAAAATGATTTGAGCCTAAAAAACCGTTATGTGCAGAGTAAGGGGATGGGTGACTTGTTTCAAGAATTAAATGTTTTGATGCGTCTATTAATTCTTTTTTTCCTCTTGCAAAATTACCCCATAACATAAACACAATATTATTTAGATTGTTTGAAATAATTTTTATTACTTCGTTTGTAAAAATTTCCCAGCCAATGTCCTTGTGAGATGATGGACATCCTTCTTCTACTGTTAATATTGAATTTAGTAAAAATACGCCTTGTGTTGCCCATCGTGTTAGATCTCCATTTGGAATAGTTTTAATTTTTAAACTTCTCTCTATTTCTTTAAAAATATTTTGTAGTGATGGGGGTATTTTGATATCTGAATTAACAGAAAAGGCTAAACCATTAGCTTGTCCTTTTCCATGATACGGATCTTGTCCAAGTATGACTATTTTTATATCTTTGAATGGCAAAGAATCAAATGCATTAAATATTAATTTTGGTGGTGGAAATATTTTGTCCTTTTTAGTTTTATATTCGTTTTTTATGAAATTCACAAGCCTTTTGAAATAGCTTTTACAAAATTCACCTTTTAACATTTCTTTCCAAGATTCTTCTATCTTTACTTCCACTCTTATAATTATATAAAAAATAAATTGTTTTTTAACATTTGAATTGGATTTTATTATTTTTTTATATAAAATTGTATTTTGTGAGTAATGATATCTTGAAGAGAATAGAAATTTTGTCTGAATTTATCACGCAAAGAAGGCGAGAGAGAATAGATGAAGTGTTAATTAATCGCACAAATTATTTGACACTTGTACTTGAAGATATTTTTCAGCCTCAAAATGCAAGTGCGACGATGCGTACGATTGAAATTCTGGGACTTAGTAATATTCATATTATTGAGACCAGTAATAAATATACTTTAAATCCAGGTATTGTTCTTGGAGCTTCAAAATGGATAGATATAATTAAATATAAATGTGTTAGATCTGCATTTGATAATCTTAAGGATAATGGATATAAAATAGTAGCTACATCGTTAGATAATAAAGCTATATTTCTTGAGGATTTTCCAATTGATTCTAAAATGGCAATATTTTTTGGAACAGAATTAACAGGACTTAGTAATACAGTTTTAGAAAATGCTGATTTGCATTTAAAAATTCCAATGTATGGGTTTACTCAAAGTTATAATCTTTCTGTAGCCGTTTCAATAGTCTTTTATTCATTGATTAGTCGTTTAAGAAAAAGTTCTATTGAATATTTGTTGAATGAAGATGAAAAATTGGTTTTAAAACTTGATTATTATAGAAAAATTGTAAAAAAGTATCAAACTATTGAAAAACTTAAGCTTTTCTAACTTTCAAAGTATTTAAGAAATAATAGATAAAAGTATCAATTATCATGATTGTGATAGTAAAAATCCATGAGCTTTCTACCATATTGATATTATTGCCAGGATATAATTGTGCTATCACATGCATTGAGATGTTAGCTAATATATAAGCTATACATGAGGAACATAATCTTGACAAATTATGATTTATAAGTTTATTGCTTATGTTGTTATTTTGTAATGTAGAGTATATTTTTATGTTAATATAATTACATAAAAATATAATGTATGTTCCAGTGAAAATTATTGCAGTATAGGAAGCATTGTTAAACAATACTTTTAAATGTATATTAGAAGTATCAAATTCATTTTGTTGAAAATATAATGTAAAATAAATCATTGTTACAAAAGTTATATGTATAAACATGTTTAATGTTATTGACTCTATTGCTAATTTATCATTGTATTTTTCTGTAATCAGGTTTAATGAGCAGAGAATTGAGAGGAATATTATTCCTGCTAGGCTTATTTGCTGTTCGAATATAAATATTTTTTTAAGTATAATGAGATTTGAAAGTATTGTCATAATGCTGTTAAAGCAAAAAAGACCCGATTTTCCGAATAGATAGTATAATAATATTAATTGTAGGTATACAAATGCTAGTAAGGTTGTCCATAAAATCATGTCCATCATATCATTAATTATAGCATAGATTGGTAGGCAATAGTTAGAGGGATATTGCTGTTATATTGAATTTTTTTTGTTTTGATATACACTTTTTGCAATGTAAATGAAAGGAGTTCCTAGTATGCCTGCAAATCCTTTAATGAAATATGTGGAGATTACTATATCTAAATAAGCTTCTTTTGGAAATATATTAAAATATGTTACAATACTTATAAAGATTATTGTATCTATTAGCTCGCTTACTAATGTTGAGCCGTTGCTTCTTATAAATAAGAATTTTGGGAATTTATCTTTAATAAATTGGTATAGGTATATGTCATTTAGTTGAGATATGATATATGCGATAATTGATGCAGTTAATAGAATTGGAATTGAAGAAAAAATGCTTTCTAGGTTTTTTAAATATATATCGGAACTACTTGTTGAAAAATAAAGTTGAATATTTGTCATGAATGCAAAAGCTATGAAGCTTATAAATCCAATATAAACTGCTTTTTTTGAAGTTTTTCGACCATAAAATTCTGATAAAATATCTGTTGCAACATATGATGAAGCATAAATAATATTACCAAGTGTAGCATTAAATCCAAATATTGAGATTTGCTTTAAAACTTGAATATTTGCGATAATGACAGATGATGTTACCCATGCGAACAATCCCTTTTTTCCAAAAAGTTTGTATATAATAATTAGAACTGAATAAATACAGATTAGCATAATGAACCATAAAATTTCATTATTCAAAAGGACTCCTTTCATCATTGATTATTTTATTTTTTATTAATAATATTGTTTAAATATATTAGGACCATTATAAGCTTTTAGATGTTGTTTTGCAAATTGTATTGTTTTGCCTTTTTAGGTGCATTTATGTTATACTTTTTCTTTAAATTATGATCAGGGGATGTTTTGGATTTGACTAAAAACTTTAGTAGCATAAATTGCAAGCAGAGGGAATCTCTTAAAACTTCTTTAATAAATGCAAAAAATAATGACTTTACAAGTTCAAATCTTGTAATGGCTGCTTAAATTAGCAGAGAGTTCTGTTGGATTTTGCTTTGAGGTTCAGCTTATACTCTTTTAAGACATCAAGGCTTGCTTAAAAATATTTCAAGTTGATTTTTAGGGACTTTTAAACTTGGGAGTAATTTGGCGGTTTGCTAGTTTTCCCAAACCTTGTTACTTTTTTTAAACACTAGCTAAGCTTGTAGATATTTATGATATTATTTTTAGGACGCGGGTTCAATTCCCGCCATCTCCAATATTGTCATGCATTAGGATACACACTTATTTAAGGTATTATTTGAAAAGCGTCCTATCGGAATTGAACCGACATCATTAGCTTGGAAGGCTAAGGTAATTAACCATTATACGAAGGACGCATAAAGAACAGAGTTGATTTTATAAAAAAATTGTACTTTATGTCAATTGATTTTATTATTAATTTTGGCTAGTATTTTTTTTGTTTAGTAAGTACAATTATCTTAACTTTTGTGTGGGTTGATATAATATAAAGACTTTTTGTGTGGAGGACTTAATGGGCGAGAGAGGGGAAGTATATTCTGATAAGTTATTTACAAATTCTGATAGAACTTATTTTTTTAATGTCAAAGAAAATAGAAAGGGCGATTATTTTTTGAATATTGTAGAGAGTAAGAGAAATGTTAATGGAGATTTTGAGAGACATTCAGTTTTTGTTTATGAAGAAAATATTGAAGAATTTGAGTCAAATTTATTAAGAGCTATTTCTGTGGTTAAGAAAAAAATTTCTAAGAATTCGGTTACAAGAGGGGAATATCATAATGATTTTGATCGACACAAAGAAAGGAGTAAAAACGGCAATCTTAGTTTTGACAGGAATTATCGTTTTTCAGACAAATTTAGAGATGATAATAACTAAAATTTTATTTAAATGAGTTGAAAGCTTCTTCTGTGAAGCCTTAAAATTCCATATTTTTTTATTGCATCTTTATGTTCTTTTGTTGGATATCCTTTGTTTTTTTTAAGTGCATACAAAGGATAAATTCTATCGTATTCATCCATCAATTTGTCTCTTTGTACTTTTGCAATGATTGATGCTGCTTTTATCTCATTAATTATGGAATCTCCTTTAATAATTGCTTGGATTTTTTTAGCTTTTATTTTTGGAGTAAATTTTCCGTCTACAAGTACTAAATCACAGTCTATATTTAATTTTTCATATGCAATTTGCATTGCAAGGAGCGAAGCATGATGAATATTGATTTTATCAATAATTTTATTAGGTACTTCTGCAAATGCATAATATGAATTTTCGAGTATTAATGATGATAAGTATTCTCTTTTTGCTTTATTAAGTTTTTTTGAATCATCTAGTTCATTTAAAAATTTGGGATTTCCTTTAAAAATAACAGCTGCACTTAAAACAGGTCCAAAGATACAGCCTCGTCCAACTTCATCAATTCCACAAATCATCACTATTGATTATAATATGAAATTATTCTTAGTAAATTAATTTTATTTATAATTTAATTGGGAGTGGCTTTGTTTTTAGAAAAAATAGGACTTTTAGGTTTTAAATCTTTTGTTAAGATGCAGGAATTGAAATTAAATAGTAGTTTAAATTTTATTGTTGGGCCTAATGGTTGTGGAAAAAGTAATTTGTTAGATGCAATTCGTTTTTGTATAGGGGAAGATAATTTAAGTGTTTTAAGAGTTAAATATATAACAGATTTGATTTCTGCTGCTAAGTCTGGAGAATCTAATTTTGCTGAAGTAACTCTTTTTTTTAATAATGAAGATTTATCTGTGAGTGATTTTAGAGATAGGTTTTACATTAGAAGAAGGCTTTATAAAGATGGTACAAGTGAATATTTTTTGAATAATGATACTTTAAATCTTAAAAGTTATGAAAGTCTTATCAATAAGTTAAGGCTAAAGAATTCACCTTATATGTTTATTAATCAAGGTAGAATTGAGAAAATTTCTTCCAGTGGAAATATTAATTTGAAATCTTTAATAGAAGAGGCGAGTGGAATAGATATACTTAGAGTTGAAGAAGAACAGGCATATAAGAAGTTGGAAAAGTCCAAAGAGAATTTGAATTCTCTTTGGACTTTAAGAGATGAGTTGAATGAAAAATATGAAAAGATCAAAAATGATTTTTTTCTTAAGGGTAAGTATCAAAAATTAAAGACAGATTTAGAGATATTGGAGAAGAATTTAAGATTAAAAAAACTCTTTAATATTAATTTTGAGTTAAATGAACTTAAGAACAAACTGGATATTAAGGATATAGATAAAATTTTATCTTTAAATAGCTTTTCTATTGAAAGTGTTAAGGAAAAGTTAGAATTTTATTCTTTTAGAGAAAAAAATGTTATTAAGAACATTGAGGTAATAAAGAAAGAAATTGAAACTTTAAAATCCAAATTGCTTGAAATAGAGATCAAGATTCAAAAATTAGAACATGACAGAAAAGGAAAAATGAACTTAACAGATATTTTTATGAGCAATAAAGTGCAAATTGAATCGGTAAAGGTTGGCATAAATGAAGAATTAATGAATTTAAATAATTCACTTCAATCTAAGAAGAAAGATTTTTTTGCTGTTACTGATGAAATAAATAGGTATACTAGGAGTTTTTTTGAACTTGTTGATTTAGTTTTATCAATTTCTAAGGAGAGTAACATAGAAGAATTTGAACTGCTAAAGAAAAACATTTTGAATGCTTTAAAATCCTTTGAGGATACTTTAAGTATAAAATATATTAAAGAGATTAGGGAAAATTTACTTAAGTATATAGTCAAAGAAGATAAGCTTTTAAATTTATTAAAGGAAAAAATTGAACCTATCTTTGAGCAAAATGTTGATTTAAGGAAATTTTTGCTTTCAAAAAATAATTCAAAGACTAGTCTTGCAAAGGAAATCACTACTATTGAGGGGCTTGTGTCGAATAAAACGGCAAAATTAAACGAGATATTAGGAGAAATTGAGTATACAGAGCTTTCTAGGCTTAAGAATGAAGATGAGATTAAGTTGATAGATAGTAATTTAAGATTTTTATTTGAAACTAGGGATGAACTTAGAGAAAGACTTAATAATTTGAACTTAAAATTAGATGAATTAAGTTTGGAGAGAAGTGATATTAATGTTAATTTGGATAAATTTTTAAGTGAAGCTAAGGGTAGTGAATTAGTTCCTAGTAATGAGATTAATTCTTTAAATTTATTAGATGCTTTTAAAAATTCGTCTTATTATGAATATATGAAAAAACAGGCAGAATATGACATTTTATTTAATTCTAGTTTAGATATTGCAGATGAGATAAAAGATTTTAATCTTGTTAATAATAATTTAGAAAAATTTGAATTTACAGAAGATATGGCCAAAATAGATGCTTTACAAAAAGAAATTAATATGATTGAACATAATAATTATATTTTTTTTAATGTTGAGAGAGAATATAATGAGATAAAAGAAAAGGTTGAGAGAATAAATTTACAAATAGATGATTTAAATTCGACTAAGGAATCTTTAAATAAGCTGAGAAAAAAAATAAAAAGGGAAATTGATAAAAGATTTAATGATGCTTTTAATGAAATTAATAATCATTTTATTTATTTTTTTCATCGAATGTTTAAGGGCAATGGGAGTCTTTTTTATGGTAAGGATTCAGGTGAGATAGAAATCAAAATAGACTTTAAGGATAAATTAGCAAAGGGAAATAAAATGCTTTCTGGGGGTGAACATTCTTTAATTAGCATAGCATTTTTATTTGCTTTGTATTATTATTCCCCTGCTTCATTTTGTGTTCTTGATGAAATAGATGCTTCTCTTGATTTTGAAAATAGTAATAAGCTATCAGTACTTTTTAAGGAACTTGGTCAGAGAGTTCAATTGTTTATAATAACTCATAATATGTATGTTGCTCAAGGAAGTAAAAATTTAATCGGTGTTACTAGTGATAATGGAGAAAGTGTAATATTTAATATATAATTTTATTAAGTATATTAATTAGGGAATTTATTATGAGAGAGAAAAAATTTCGTTTTCAAAAATATTTTTTAATTTTGATATTTTTATCGATTATTATTTCTTTGCTTACTTATTTTTATTCATATAAAATGATTGAAAAGACTCGAAGTAATACAGAAGAACATTTAAATCAAAAATTAAAATTACTTAATATAGAAGATTTTTATTTTGATTTAAATTCTAGTCTAAATATGGATGATTTTTTCTTTCCTAAGCCTAATCTTCCTGATGGTAAGTTAGGAGATAGTGTAATGCCTCATCAGTCAATTAGTGAAGAACTTCTTAAGAGTCTTTGGGTAAAGTCGGATAATTTGTTTAATATTGATTTAGAGAAAGAAAATGAATCATTAGTTGATAAAATTTTGGAAAATTATAAGTGAGTAGAGAATGTTTTATTTATTGTAATTTTTTATTTTTTATTATTAATGTTATACCTTCTTTTGCTTTTGAAAATCGATATAGTACTTATGAGCTTGATTTTAGTAGTGAGAAGCAAGAATTTTTGGTGAGTACTAATTCAAAATTTAATTTTTTTTTTAAAGATGCTACTTGGATTTATATTAAAAATGTTAAAAATAATGCCTTCATTAGGCTTTTAGCAGAATCTTATCAAAATGGAGCTATGTTTACTTTTCAAACTTCAAAGAATGTTGGAATTATTATGTTGACTTTTAAATATCAAAATGTGAAGGATTCTAGGGAGTTTACTAAAAATGTAATTTTGAAAATTGCTAAGGGGGAAGAATCTTCCAAGTTGAATGGAATGAATCCCGAAGATAATTTAAATTTAGATAAGGTTATTAAAACTGATAAGAGTAATAATAATTTAAACTTGAGAGACATTATGAAGAGAGCTTTAAATTTATCTTACATTAATGACTATAAAGGGTCAATTGCATTACTTAATAAATACGATTTTGATGATAATGAATATACTTTATTAAAAGCCGAGCTTTATTATAAGAGTGGAGATTATCTGAATTCTTACTTAAATTACTTGAGTTTAAGAGATGTATACTTTAATAAGATTTTTTTAAATCTGATTGATCTTGGAATTAAATTAAGTAATGTGGAAAATGTATTAAGAGATGTTAGATTCTTAGTGGAAAATAATATTGATTTTAGTGAGAATATTTATCTTGATGTTCTTGAGTTTTTGTTAATGAATGGCGAATATGAATTTTTTTTGAATTTAAGTTTGCTATACTATCCAAAGTATTTAAATTCAAGGTTTCCAGATAGATATAACTATTTGTTGGGCAAACTATATGAGACTGAGAGCAAGTATAAAGATTTTATAAAGTCTCTTAGTTATTATAAGAGAGTTATTGATAGCTATCCTTTTAGCAATTATTATGAGCTTTCTAAATTGAGATTTTTATTTTTAAAACGGTTTTTTTAGGAGAATTTGGTATGATTAGACGTAGGCTTACTAAACAACTTGAAGTTATTAAAGATTATCTTTGGGATATGAAGGAGTGTGTTCTTAAAATCATAGAAAACTCGTTAATAGCTTTGGAATCTAGAGACAAAAATTTGGCTAAAAAAATTATCAATGAGGATGAGAAAATGATAGATGATTATCAATATGATATTGAGGATTTATGTGGACGAATAATTGCTACTGAACATCCTGTTGCTACTGAACTTAGAGAGATTTTGGCAATTATTAAAATAATTAGTTCTCTTGAGCGTATTGCGGATCATTCTACTAAAATTGTAAAGGTTGTACTTCTTTTAGAATCTAATGTAGTTGATTTTTCTTCGGTTGATATTTATCAAAAGCCTTTAAGGGAGATGGCAGACACAGCAAAAGATATGCTTGCGAATATTTTTGATGCGTATTTTGATGGAGATTTTGTTAAAATACTTAAAATAGTAAAGTATGATAACATTATAGATAAATTATTTTCAAAGCAAAAAACAATTGTAATTGATGCGATGAAAAATAATCCAGAGAATTTAGATTATCTTTTAAATATATTATTTTTAAATAGTTTTTTAGAAAGGGTAGGGGATCATGTTGCAACGATAGGTGAGTTACTTTATTTTGTTAAAGTGGGAGAAAAAGTAAATCTGACTTAAAGAAATATGATTTAAGTTATGAATAAACAATTTTCACTTGTTTTATTCAGTTGATTTTTTATATGTTGCTGGCATGATGTACTTTAAATTTTTACTGTCTCTAATTGCTTCTGAATGACCAATTAGCAAATAAGAGTCATCTTTTAAATGTTGAGTGAATTTTTCAGCGAGTTTATTTCTAGTTTTTTCATCAAAATAAATCATTACATTTCTACAAAAGATTAAATTAAATTTTTTTTTGAATGGAAAAATTTCATTCATTAGATTCAATTTTTTAAATTGAATCATTTTTTTTAGTATGTCTTTGACTTCAAATTTGTCATTTGTAAGCTTATTTAAATATTTGCTTTTTAGATGATTGGGGAGTGTCTTTACCCGATCTTCAGAATAAATTCCCATTTTAGCTTCATTAAGAACAGTAATGGAAATATCTGTTGCTAGTATTTTTGCTTTGCAGTGAATTTTGTTGTTGTTTATGTATTCATTTAATATCATTGCAATTGTGTATGCTTCTTCTCCACTTGAGCATCCAGCTGACCATATTCTAATTTCTTCTTCTCTTGATTGAGCCATTTGCTTAAGCATTTTGGGTAACAATTTTTTCTCAAGAAATTCAAAATGGTTAGGTTCTCTAAAAAAATAAGTGTGGTTTGTTGATATTTTATCCACTAGTTCTATTAAAGATATTTGATTATTTTGTTTTTCTAAGTAATTAATGTATTCTGTAAAGTTGCTCAAATTTTTTGTTCTAATTGTTGATGATAATCGACTTTCAATTAACAATTTTTTTTTGTCGTTCAGATTAATACCAAAATTATTATAAATTATTTTGGTAAGCCTATTAAACTCTTCTTGATTTATTTTGATATTAAATTCATTATTCATATGGCATTGTCTTCTATAATATTTTTCATCATTAAGTTGTAGGATCTCTTAAATTCTCAAAAGCATTTACGTATATTTATGATACCAAAAATGCTTTTTGATATAAATATTTTAATTGAAATAATATGTTAATTATGCTATTTTAATATCTAAAATGTTATTTTATTTAAATTACAAAGGTTATGTTTATGAGTAAGAGAGTAAATCAAGCAAAAGAAGTTATATCCAAAGTTGATTTTAATGATAGAAAAGTTGGAATATGGGGGCTTTTAGCACTTATCTTAATTGTATTTGGGTTTATTATTGCACCCTTAATGCCAGGTTTATTTGATACTACTGATTCATCTAGTTTAAAGTTTGGATCTTATAAGGGACAACCAGTTTATTATGAAAAAGACAATAAATTTGCTCAATATGTTAAATCTTACTCAAATTTTTATTCTAAATTGAAAAAAAATAATAGTCTTGATATAGAGTATTTTATTTGGAACATGGCTTTTATGAAATATATTGAAGATATTGCCTTTATTGATTTAGCAAAGACTAATAGTTTCTATGTTTCAAAAAATATTTTGAATAAGAATTTAATGAATTCTCCTGTGTACTTAGACTCTAGTGGTAATTTTAGTTCCAAGAGATACAATAAAGTTTCTGATTATCAGAAGTTTAAAATTCATAATGAAGCAGTAGACAATTTGCTCTCTACAAACATACAGGTTTTGTTAAGCAGCAGCTTCATATTGCCAGATTCTCTTCTAAATTCTATTAAAAATATGAATGAGATTAGACGCAATATTGTATATGTTTCACTCTCATACCAGGACTTTCCAAAAGATGAGGTGATCTCTTATGCTGATCAGAATCAGAAATTATTTAAGAGTTTAGATATTGTTTCTATTCGTTTTAAAAATTTAAGCGATGCTGGTGGTGCTTATGAGAAATTATCTAAAGGTATGCCTTTTGAAGAAGTTGCTAAATTTTATTCCGAAGACGTTACTAATTTTAAAGGTATTGCATCTTCTAAGAAGTATTATTTTGATTTTGATCTTGTCCTTGAGAAAAAGGAAGATCTTGCTGCAATTTTTGCTTTGAAGATGAATGAATTTACTAGCCCTATTAAATCTAAAAATGGAAATGGATATGATATATACAAAGCATTGAGCAATATTGGTGATTTTGATAAAAATTCAGAGCATGATATTAGTTCTGTTAGAAACTATATAGAAACTTATGAACCTAGTGTTATTGAGACTTTTCTTGAAAAAAAGCTTAATGATATTTTGACTGAAGTTAATTTTGATGGACCGCAACAAGTTTTTAAAAAACATAATTTGGTATTGAAAGAGGATGTTGTTAATCTTGCATATAATATGAATATTTATCCTAGTACGTTAAGGGAACTGTCAGTTTTCAGTAATAGTAAAGATTTTTATGATGTCATCTTTGATTTGAAAGAAGGTCAGTGGTCTAAGCCCTTTTTAGCAGATCAGCGAGTTTATTTATTTTCTTTTAGTTCAAGTGTTAATAATTCTGATAATTTAATTAAAGAAGATCGTATTATTGATGTCCTTTATCAGGCAAATAATAAGTTGGTGTTGGATTATATTTTGAATAAAAATAATTTTAAGGAAAATTTTAATGAAGCATTCTTTTCTTTACAGGATTTTAGTTTAAAGGCCAGCAATTAGTATGTTTAGACATTTAAGTTGTTGTTGGTATAGATGAAAATCATGTGATATGTGTTTTAAAAAATGGATTATATTTCTTTTTGTAACTTTATTCTCTTGTGTTGAAGGCAGCAAGGATTTTATTATTTTTAATAAAGAGATGAAAAAAATTAGTGAAATAAGTTATTCTGATACAGATTTAAGTGGAGATACTGGAGAAGATTTTTTTGGTTCTTTGATTGACCTTAAGGGTTACAAAATTTTGTCAGTTCATCAGGAAAATTTAAATTTGGATGTTTATTTTGAACAGGTGGTTTTAGCACAGAATTTTGCAGATCTTAAAACTTATTTATTTATTATTGGTTTTGATCCAAAGAATCATGAAGCAGTCGTTCTTTTTAAAACCCAAGTAAATATTGATTCTAAAAGTTCTTACAATATTTATCTTGAAGATATTACTGGTGATTATAATTTTGATATAGTAATCCAAGGTTTTTTAGATGAAGATTCTGTGTTGTATGTCTTTCAAAGAGCGGTTGCTAATGATGTCGCTTCGTATAGACCTATATTTTTTGATAAGGTGAATGGAAGTATTATTATAAATAAGTATGATAGATCCTCAGCTTATGATGATAAAAAATCAAGGGAGAGTTATTCTATTTCTTTGGAAAGGTATGAGAAGCAGGGTGAGGATATGATAGTAAGTAAAATAGAAAAGTATGAGTATTCTCAATTGCAAGGTAAATATTATCCTTTATCTGCTAGTGAAAAAGTCAGGCGGATAGATAATGATGTATATAAAACTTTAAAAAATTTACCCAAAGAAGAAGTTTATAAATTTTTATATGGCGTTTGGTATGATAGTAATGCACATCAGCGTTTAAGGAAGTCAAATTTTGAGGATGCTTTATTTTTATCATTTAATAGGCATCTTAATGAAATTAGTATTTTTAAAAACAATTCTCAAGAAATTGCACATATTGAGTATATCTCAAGACCTGCTTATAATACTCTTAATATCAGTACCAAATCTATTTTTTCAGATTTAATAGTATATAATTTTTGGATTAAAATTATTGACATTGATAATATTGAGATAAAAATTGATACTGGAACAGATGCTTATGATAAATATGGATTTTCAGGTGTTTTTAAGCGATTTAATGATTCTGTTTTAGTTGAGGATGATAAGAATTCTTTGTTTATTCCAAGTGGTAATTATGTGTGGAAGGATATCATTTATGATTTTTCTTATCCTAATCTTACTTATATTGTTGGAGATAACATTTATTATGGAATTTTTAATGTTTTTAGTTTAGATAGTAATTTAGTACTTGAGTATGAAATTAGTATGGATGAAAATAAGATAAGTGAAGCCTTTATTATTGAGTATAGCGAGAGAATAGTTCAGAAACAAAAATTTTCTACAATTCTCCTTAATCCTATTAAAATTTTAAAAGATGAAGTAAGTCTGGTTAAGGGGCAAAAATTGAAACTTGAAAGGATAGAAAAATTAGGTTAAATTTTATGAAGATATTAAGGAGTATTGTTACTTATATTAATTTTTTTTTCTTTGTTTTGGTTTTTACTGTTTTATTTCCAGTATTTTTAATTTTTAAGATTTTTAGGTTTGAAAATTATTTTATAAAGTTTAGTTTTATATTAGTTAGATTTGCTATTAAGATCAGTTTGTGGTTTTCTGGAATTAAAGTTATTGTTACAAAGGATGATGATTATTCTTTACCTGAGGATGGTGTAGTAATTATGGCAAATCATATTGCTTCAATGGATCCACTTTTTTTAATTTATGTCTTTATGAAACCTTTTGTGATAGTTGCTAAGAAATCCCTTTTAAAAATACCGTTAATTAATTTTCTATTAATTTCTATGGGATCTATTTTTATAAATAGGAATAGTCTAAAATCTTCTGCTATTGCTCAAAGGAAAGCAGCGAAAGTTATTCAAGAAGGTGGAGCTATTGGAATTTTTCCTGAGGGGACTAGAAATCGAGGTGGTAGGACAAGAGATTTTAAAAGAGGTTCTGTTAATCTGGCTTTAAGAACAAATTCTCCAATTATTCCTGTGACTTTGTTTAATACACATAAGGTTTTTGTTAAAAATTTGATATTGAATTCAGGTTTATCCATATATGTACATGTTCATTCTTTAATAGATGTTTCTAATTTGACAGATGATGATAAGGCGAGGCTTCATATTATTGTTAGAGATAAGATAATTAAAAAATTAGAAAATATGAAAATTCAATATAATGTTGATAGGAATTTAAATGAAGACAAATAGTTATGATGAGAGTAAGATTGTTACCTTGTCTTCCCTTGAGCATATTAGGTTGCGGTCTGGAATGTATATTGGGAGATTGGGAGATGGTTCTAATATTGATGATGGTATTTACATTTTAGTTAAAGAGATTATTGATAATTCAATTGATGAATTTATTATGGGCCATGGCAAAGAAATTTTGATAAAAAAAGAAAATAATATAATTAGTGTAAGAGATTATGGTCGTGGAATTCCTCTTGGAAAAGTTGTAGAGAGTGTTTCTGTTATTAATACTGGTGCTAAGTATAATGATGATGTTTTTCAATTTTCTGTGGGACTTAATGGAGTTGGAACTAAAGCGGTTAATGCTTTAAGCTCAAAGTTTTTAGTAAGGTCAATCAGAGACGGAAATTTCTTTGAGGCAATTTTTTCAAAAGGTAATTTAATTAATACTACAGAAGGAAAATCGAATGAGCAAAATGGCACTTATATTGAATTTTTAGCTGATACAGAGATTTTTGGTAAATATAAATATAGTGAAGATTTTTTACGAAGAAGATTCTTTCATTATGCTTGTTTAAATAAAGGTTTAAAAATTAATTATAATGGTCAAATTTTTCAATCTGATAATGGACTTCTCGATTTTATAAATGCTGAGATTAAGGGTGAAGATTTACTTTATGATTTTGTTTATTATTCCAGTAAGACTTTAGAATTTGCCTTCTCTCATACAAATAATTATGGTGAGACATATTTTTCATTTGTGAATGGACAATATACTAGTGATGGAGGTACCCATCAGACAGGATTTAGAGAAGGTTTTGCTAGAGCCATTAATGATTTTCTAAAAAAAACATATTCATCTACTGATATTAGAGAAGGTCTTATAGCTACACTTTCAGTTAAGATAAAAGACCCAATATTTGAAAGTCAGACTAAAAATAAGCTTGGTAATATTGAAACTAGAAGCAGTGTTGCTAAAGAAGTACAAAGGATAATTTTGGAAATCCTTTATAAGGATAAGACCCTTGCAAAGGCAATTGAAAATAAAGTTGTTGATAATGAGCGTCTTAGAAAAGAATTAAGTAGTGTACGCAAAGAGGCAAAAGAGAGAGCAAAGAAAATATCTTTTAAAATTCCTAAACTTAAAGATTGTAAATTTCATTTTAATGAAAAGAGTATGCATTCTGATTCGACTATGATCTTCTTAACAGAAGGAGATTCTGCAACAGGGTCAATGGTGTCTTGTAGAGATGTATATACGCAGGCTATATTTTCTCTTCGTGGGAAGCCACAAAACATGTTTGAAAAAAATAAATCTGAGATATATAAAAATGAAGAACTGTATAATATGATGGTGGCTCTTGGTATTGAAGAATCAATTGAAAATTTGAGATATAATAAAATAGTTATTGCTACAGATGCAGATTTTGATGGTTTTCATATTAGAAATTTGCTTATAACA
The DNA here is from genome assembly GCF_023035875.1 of Borrelia puertoricensis. NCBI lineage: Bacteria > Pseudomonadati > Spirochaetota > Spirochaetia > Spirochaetales > Borreliaceae > Borrelia > Borrelia puertoricensis. Next base: position 34,576 of record NZ_CP075379.1, on the reverse strand, counting down.
TTTTTTTTGACTTATTTTGAAGATTTAGTTTTGAATGGACATATGTATATTTTAGAGACACCACTCTTTAGAGTAAGAAATAAAAGTTCCACTATTTACTGTTATTTTGAAGAAGAGAAGCAAAAAGCTATTCGTGAACTTAAGAATCCTGAAGTTACAAGATTTAAAGGACTTGGAGAAATTTCTCCAAGTGAGTTTAGGAGTTTTATTGATGTTTCTAGTATTAGACTTACAAAAGTAGATCTTGTCAATATTAAGGAAATAAGAGAGCACTTAGGGTTTTATATGGGACCAAATACTCCTGAGAGGCGAAACTTTATTATGGAGAATTTAATTTAATGGATATTAAAACATTACTTAAGGATAATTTTTTACAGTATTCATCTTATGTCATTAAAGATCGTGCAATTGCTAGTGTTATTGATGGATTTAAGCCTGTGCAAAGACGAATCATACATTCTCTTTTTGAGATGAATGATGGCAATTTTCATAAAGTTGCGAATGTTGTTGGAAATACAATGAAATATCATCCCCATGGTGATACTTCAATTTATGAAGCGCTTGTTAATATGGCAAATAAGGATTTATTTATTGAAAAGCAAGGAAATTTTGGTAATCTTTTAACAGGAGATCCTGCTTCTGCATCGCGTTACATTGAATGTCGATTAACCCCTCTAGCATTTGAAGTGCTTTATAGCAAGGAAATAACCTCTTATGAACCTTCTTATGATGGTCGCAATGATGAGCCTTTAATTTTTCCTGCTAAAATTCCTGTAATACTTGTGCAGGGAAGTGAAGGGATAGCTGTTGGCATGGCTGCTAAAATTCTTCCTCATAATTTTAATGAGATTTTAAGTGCTGTTAAAAGTGAGTTGCTTGGGGAGTCTTATGAGCTTTATCCTGATTTTCCAACTGGTGGAATAGTCGATGTTAATGAGTATGCTGATGGAAATGGAAAAGTTTTGGTTCGTGCAAGGATTGAACCTACAGATGATAATAAGGCCATTTTAATAAAGGAATTGCCATTTGGAGAGACTACTGAGAGTTTGATAGCTTCAATTGAGAGAGCTATTCGGAAAAATTATATTAAAGTCTCAAGTATTAATGATTTTACTACCGAAAATGTTGAGATTGAATTAACCCTCCCAAGAGGAGTTTATGCGAGTGAAGTTATTGAAAAATTGTATCATTATACAAATTGTCAAGTTTCTATTTCTGTTAATTTGCTTTTACTGAGTGATAGATATCCTGTTATCTATACTGTTACAGATATTATCAAGTTTCATGCTGAGCATTTGCAAAAGGTTTTAAAGATGGAACTTGAATTGGAGAGAAATAAAATACTTGAAAAAATATTTTCTAAGACCCTAGAACAAATTTTTATTGAAAAGAAGATTTATAAAATTCTTGAGACTATTTCTAAAGAATCTGATATTGTTAATATTGTTTTAAGTGAAATTTTAAAATATAAAGATAGTTTTTTGTATAGAGAGATTGTTTTAGATGATATTGAAAATTTACTTAAAATTCCTATTAGGAAAATCAGTATGTTTGATATTGATAAAAATAACAAACATATTCGAACTTTAAATAAAGAATTAAAAAGTGTAGAGAGTAATATTAAATCAATTAGAGGTTTTTCAATAAATTTTATTGATACTCTGCTTGCAAAATATTCTAAAGTTTATCGTAGAAAAACGGAAATATCCCTTATTAAGTCAAAAAATGTTAAAGAAATAGCTACTAAGAATATGAAGGTTTATTTGAACTTAAAGGCAGGTTTTGTTGGAACTAGTCTTATTGATGGTGAATTTATTGGTAATGCTAGCTATTATGATAAAATATTGATATTTAAGAAAAATTCTTATGTTTTGAAAAATATTGAAGATAAAACATTCATTGATAAGAATAATGTGAATATTTTAGTGTATGATATCAATAATTCTAAAGATCAAGTATTTTCTATAATTTATCTAAATAAACCTAATAATTTTTATTATGTTAAGAGGTTTAAGATAGATAAGTTTATCACAGACAAGGTTTATGATTTTTTAAATGATGGAGATGAATTTATAGATTTTGCTTTAAATCCAGAATTTGTAGAATTTTCTACTAGTAAAGATATTGTTAAAATTATTAGCATTGATGATTTTATAATTAAATCACGTATTTCTATGGGTAAGAGAATTTCAAGCGGTGTTATTAAGAAGGTTAAGTTTAAATGATTCGTATCAAAATTAAAGATTGAATAATTTGATTAATAAGTATATAATAAAAAATGTAATAAGTATGTAATGAAGTATATGATACGATATATACTGCAAAGATTGAGCAGTTTATATTTGGGAGGTATTTTATGAAAAAAATATTGATTTTAATGTTGGTTTTCTTTTGTGCTTTTGTTAGTTTTGCTCAAAATCATGATGAACTTGTGAGTAGTAATGGCAGTGTGGAAAAGATGTTACTTTATGAAACTTATAAAAAAGATCCTGTAATGCCTTTTTTATTGAATGTCTTTGTAGGTTTTGGGGTAGGATCTTTAGTACAAGGAGATATTACTGGTGGTTTGCTGAGTTTAGGCTTTGATGCTTTAAGTATTGGTTTGTTGAGTTATGGTACATATTCTATAATTGAATCTCATTATAAAAAGAAGGAAAAACCAACAGTACTTGCTTTATCTTTAGCGGCGGCAGGGGGAGCTACTCTAATTTTAACACGAATTATTGAAGCTATACTTCCTTTTACATATGCTTCTAGTTATAATAGAAAACTTCAAGAGAATTTGGGAATAACATTGGGAGGATTGCAACCAGAAGTTGATATGAATTTTAATGAAGATGCTAGGTTAATGTTTGAAGTCTCTTTCACTAAGAGGTATTGATTATAAAAATCAAAATAAAAATTGAGTAATTGTAGTATATTAATTATGATTACTCATTTTATGAGAATTTTGGTAATATTTGTTTTTCATTACCTATCAAGAATATGTTTCATTTTTCTAATTTATAATGTTTTGTTATTGTGTTGTTTTTTAAGTAAGTGATTTTTATTTGTGCTTTAATATTATTTATTACATGGTTTATAAATTGTATTTGATTCATCTGTATTGTTTGATCTCACGGTTCAAATCTTTTTTTATGCTTTTTTGTTTTAACACTTCTCGTTTATCAAATAATTTTTTTCCTTTACATACCCCAAGTTCTACTTTTATTAATGAATTATTCAGATAAATTGAGATAGGGACTAATGTGTATCCTTCTTTTTCTTTAAATTTTTTTAGTTTTTGTATTTCTTTTTTTGTTAAAAGAAGTTTTCTGTGTCTTATCTCTTCATGATTGAAGAGATTACCTTCTTTATATTTTGCTATATGTAAATTTTCAAGCCATACTTCATCTTTTTTAATGCTAGCAAAGCTGTCATTAAATGAAAATTTTTTTAATTTAATGGATTTAACCTCAGTTCCTTTTAAGATGATTCCACAGTTTATTTTATCTTCAATGAAGTAATTGAATCTTGCTTTTTTGTTTTCAAGCAGTAATATACTCACACCTATTCCTTTTCAATAACTAGTCTAAATCCAATGTTTGGTGAACACCAATGTTTTAGGAATGAAGCCTGAGTTGAAGGTTGAAGTGTTGAGTTGTTATTATAATTGTATGTTCTAATCTCAGTGATTAGTGAGTTAAAGTTTGAATTCGCATAGTATATATCGTTTTCGTCTTGAAATAATATGGAGTTATTAATGTTTGGATTTTGCATTAAATTCCAAAAACCAACTTTTTTAGATATTTCATTCATATTTAAACTTTCTATAGATTTTGGTACTTCTTTTTGATATACTTCCCATTCTTGAGATATAGGAAGTCTTGCTTTAAATCCTTTAGGTAAATTTGAAGAATACCATTTAGTATATTCTATTGCTGCATAATAAGATATGTGAGTAATATCTTCATTTGAAGGCATTTGTTTAAAGGTTTTAAGGTAACTTTCGTCTACAAGTTCTTCTTTTATTAAATTATCTTTATTATTTAGTGTCCATTTTGGATTTTCATTTAAAAATTTTTGATATTCGGTTTTAGTTACATTTCTGTTTTGGATTAAAAATTCTTTTAATTTATATGTAGTCTTAAGTGTGAGATTTTGTGAATATAATTTGTAATTTTGGATACTTTCAATATTTTGTGGAGCTATCTTTTTAAAATTCTTTAGATGTAAATTTATATTTTTAGTTTCAAAGTTTAATACTTTATTTTCATTTTTTATTTTTTCTATTAGTGTTTGAAACCATGTTTCGTTGGATATTTGTTTTTGTTGTTCTTTATCTAAATTTTTAAAAAACCAAATTATTGACCTATTTTCCAAATTAAAGTTTTGTTGAAGAGATTGCCATATTTCTTTGCTGTTATTATTGTTTATTGAATAAATATTTTTGTATGCTATGAGAAAGTCTTTAAACATTGTATTTGAATGTATATGTGGAATGGATGTTTTAAAGAATTTCTTTATATGTTCTGGGCTGTTCTGTAAGTCGTTTACAATTAATGAGAATACGGGGATTAATTGTATATTGTCGTTATTGTTTTTAATTTTTGTCATAACTGAGAGTTCTTTTTGTCTTTGTGCAATGATCTTATCAGGATTTTTTAGTTTTAAATCAATGTTGAATTGATAGCTTGTGAAAAATTTATTTTGTATATCAATTTTCTTTTCATAAGTATCAAATCCAAGTCTTTGAATTTTTAAGGTTCCTTTAGTAGCATTTATGTATTTTTTTAGTGGGGTTCTTCCAATGTATTTTTCGTCTAAGTAAACATATGCATTATTGACATTGGTTTTTATCTTTAAGTATGCTCCAGGATTGTTTAATTTGGTATTTATGATTAAACTAAATACTAATATTAAAGGTAGGATAATTATTGTAAATAAAACGTAAATTTTTGGGGTTATTCCTAATATTGGCTTTAACTTTACTGTAAGTAATTCTTCATTAATATCAAGACCATCATTCTCTTTGAGCATATATAACGATTATAAAAAAGTATGAAAAGAAATTCAATATTACATGTATTTTTATTTATGTTAGTTAAAGAAAATATAAACAAATATATTTATGTTTTCTTTCATATTTTGTTCTTTTTAATAAAGCTTTGTGATTATGAAGATAGTGATAATTATTTATTTTATGTATAATTTATTTTTGAGGATAAGTGTATGTATTTAGAAAAATTAAATAAGTTTGCCAGCTTTTTAGTGGAGATTATTGAAAAATATTTAACTTATAGGAAAAAAAGTAAGTATTTTTATAAACTTAAAGCTAAAAGACGAGGCTTTATGCTTAATTTTTTACTTGAACTTTTGGGTGCTTCGATTTTTGTTTTGGGAATAAATCAATATTTTTTACAAGCATATAGAATTCCATCAGGATCAATGGAAAATACTCTTCAAATTGGAGATTTATTATTTGTAGATAAATTTTCTTATGGACCTGAACTTTTGCCAGGAGTATGTAAAATAAATGGAATAAAAGAGCCAAATGAAGCAGAGATTGTGATTTTTGAAAATGTAGAATATGAATCAAAAGGGCTGTTTTTTGATATTTTGCATAGATTACTTTACATGTTGTCTTTTAGTTTTGTTGATCTTGATAGAGATGAAAATGGAAATCCTAGTGTTAGATTCTTTGTTAAAAGAGCGTTATTTGCGGATGGTAAGCTTGTAAGATTTCGAAATGGGACAGTTTTTGTTAAGAAGGAAGGCGAAGAAAATTTTATAGAAGAAAATTCTTATAAAGCTTCATTAGGATATAATTTTGGTATTAAGAAGCTTATAGAAGATGCGGACTATAAGGTTTATGATAATCTTGCTATGTTTATTGCATTAAATCAATTGAGTGTTGATTTAGAGAATATATCTGATTTTTCATTTTTTAATGTTAGGGAAGTTGATAGATTTGAAATTGAAAGATTGGAATATCGTTATTTGGTAGCTTTCATGCCATATGTTGATTATTATATGGAAAAGGCAATAATAAGGGATTATGGAATATATGTGCCTTATGGATATGTATTGCCTATTGGGGATAATAGAGATAATTCTTATGATGGTAGATTTTTTGGTGTTATAAATAAAAGTAAAATTCTTGGTAGAGCTTTTTTCATGTATTTCCCTTTTTCTAGAATAGGTTTGATTTAAATATGGCAGCATATTTAACTTTTGAACAAAAACTTTTAAGAAAAAAGAGAAGACAAAAATTTATTAAGATTATTCTGTTGTTTTTGGTATTAAATTATTTTTTTACAAAATTTGTCTTACAAATTTTTATTTTTCAAGGTGATGAAATGTTGCCTTTAATAACAAAAAATGATAGTTTGGTTTTTATTTCAAAATATATGCGATCTTTTTTTGTTCCTTTTAAAGTGAATGATATTGTGCTTTATGAAGATTCAAATTTAAGGAGAAATTTTGTTTTAAATTTTTTTAGGGATTTATTTTTTTTAAACAAGATTTTTAATACAAGAAGTTATAAAATTGCAAAAATAGTTGCTACTCAGGGAGATCTAGTTTATGTTAAAGGTTTTGATATCTTGGTTCATAGGATAGATGATAATTCTTATTATTTGAATGGTAATTTTATGAGTGGTTATAGATTAAATGATTTTTTTAACTTTAATGAAGTAATTAAGTGTTTTGCTTTAAAGAAAAATGAATTTTTTCTCTTAAATGAGAATTTGAAAATTTTAAATGATTCTAGAGTATTTGGGCCTGTTAAACAATCTCATATTTTGTCTTTCTTAGTATTAAGGATAATGGATTATAAAATTGTTAAATAAAATTTTTGTTGATGCTGATTCTTGTAATTTACAAATAATAAAATTTTTACAAAATTTTGTTTCCCATAGAAATGTGAGGCTTATTTTGGTTGCAAACAGGCATTTAAATTTAGAGATGTCAAAAAATACTTCTGTTAAAATTGTAAGTGATGTTGATTCTTTGATTTTAGAATTAATTGATAAGAATAGTATGGTGGTTACCAGGGACATATTATTTGTTAAAAACTTATTGAATTTGCAAATTAAAGTTATGAATGATGAGGGACAAATTTTTGATACAAATAATATAAATTATTTGCATTTTAGATCTAAATTAAATATTAATTTAGGTATTAAAGTTAAAAAATATTTTCATGAAGAAACTAATAAAGTTCGGTATTCAAATTTTGCAATGAATTTTCATCGTTTATTCTTTAATTAGCTTTTTATTTTCAATTTTCCATAATCCTTTTCCTTGGGTTAGTATGTAAATTGTTTTATTTGATGTGGGTATAATATCATTAAGTCTTGTTTTACTTAGTTGTGAACCATTATAAGAACCTGGTAATACAGATTGTGAAGGTGGTTGCAGATCAAATGTGTTTTTATCCCTTACAAGTTCTACAAATCCATTATTACTGCCGATAAGTATTATTCCATCAACTTCTCTTGCAAAGTATGCAATAAATTCTCCTATGCCATTTCGATTGAATATTGGATCTTGATAATTATTTGTGCTTGAGTATATTTGGAATTTGTGATCTGATGTATCATGATCTTTTCCAGTAAACACCAAAGTTTCTTTGGTGCCACGGATACTTGTTTCTATTATTGCCATTATTTCATTTGTTGATTTAACATTTATAACTCCGTCACCGTTTAGTTTCCAGATTTTTGCAAATTTTCCTGTAATGAACTTCTGGTCATTTGAAATTTGATAAAATTTATCATTGTTAGTTGTGTTGTTGGGAGTTTCATTATTTCCATTTATATTTAGAATAGTTTGATTTCCATTTTCTCCTAATGCTAGGATGAAAGCAGAAGTAATACCACTTGTTCCTATGGATTTTAAGAATTTAATTGGGATTAGATTCTTTTGAAATAGAAGTTTCCAATTATTGCTTTCAAGAAAGTAGAGTTCTAGTTGCCCATTTTTATTTTGAACTAGTAAATATGTTTTGCCTGATATATTTACAAGGTCAATTACAAATTCATAAGAATTGCTAAAATTTACTCTTTCAACATTTCCATTTGATTTTTTAAATAAATGCATGGCTGAAATATAAAGGGTATCATTGACTAATGAGATGCCACTTGGACTTGAAGTGTCTAAAATGTTATTATTACTATTTATTTTTTGTAACTTGCTGAGCTGAGAAAATATAGATTCACTTGAACATGATAAAACTAACATTATTAACATTATTATCATGAATTTTTTGTAACTTTTTTTATCCATATTTACCTACAATTTATTGATATTCACTATTACCGAGAGTGATATTATTAAAAAATGTCCGGTTTTAGCCATATTTCCAAATTCAAACATTGTCCACCATGCAGTTGTAATTCCTAAAGCCCATTGGTAGTTGAAATTCCATAAGATTCCAGAGCCAATAGACATTATAGGCATTGCATCAAAAGTCCTTAAATTTGAGATATTATCACTTTTATCTCCGTAGGAGCTTAAAGAAAATCCTATATTTGAAAATATGGGTATCTGAAACATTTCACCTATGTCAAAAACATAGGCTATTAAGAATGTGATAGGCACTGTACTAAATGTCTTACCTATGCCCGAATCAGGATTTAATAGGTTAAATGAATGATTGATATCAAAATTGAACATGTATCTAATCTCAAACCCTATAGCTAAGCTGCTTAGGATGTGATATTTATATTTAAGTGCCCCAATTCCTCCTGGGTACAGATTTGAAGAAAAGACTTTTGATAAACTATGGTAAAAAAGGGGAATTCCTAAGCTTAAATCTACTTCTATAATAGAATTTCCGTTTCTATCAATTGAATATGCTTCAATTTTGTTCACATTTGCATGCAATAAGAATAGTAAGATGAGACCAACTAAAAAATTCTTTTTCATTATTCTCCATATTTCAAAAACTCTTTATTTAAAAGTTATTATATTGAAAAATATGTTTTATTACAATTAATTTTTGTGTGAATCTATTTTTATTTATACTTACAATACAAGTATAGTATAATATATAATGTTTTGATCTAAATTGGTGAGGGAACTGAGTTGAGCAATGTTTTTGATGGTAAATTTTTTGCAAATCAATATTATTTATTACTTAAAGATTTTTTAATTCATCATGATTTAGTGAATAAAGTTTCTTTAAAAGTGATTTTGGCAAATGATAACCCTACAAGTAAACTTTATGTTGCTGTTAAGGAAAGAGTATCTAGAGAAATTGGTATTAATTTTCATGTTATTAAGTTAGCTGGTAATTCGGGACAAGATAATATTTTGACATTGATCGAGACTGAAAATATAAATGAATATACTGATGGAATTATTGTTCAATTGCCCCTTGCTAGTGAAATAGATGTAAATATGGTTTTAGACAGTATAATGAGTACTAAGGATGTAGATGGACTTTCTGCTATTAACTTGGGCAAGTTAATTTCGGGTGATAGGAAAGGATTTATTCCTTGTACAGCTTTTGCTGTTTTAAAAGTTTTATTTGATAAGGGAATAGAAATTTCTGGTAAGACTGTTGTTGTGATTGGAAGAAGTTCTCTTGTTGGGAGACCTATTTCTATTTTGCTTTCTTCTAAGCCCTATGATGCTACTGTAATTACTTGTCATAGTAAAAGTACTAATTTAGATATTTATGTAAGACAATCAGATATTATTATTTCTGCTGTTGGAAAACCTAAATTAATAAATGCTAGTATGATTGATGGACATCCTTATATTATTGATATTGGTATTTCTAGAGTAGAGATTGATGGTAATAATGTTCTTATAGGAGATGTTGATTTTGAATCAGTTAAAGAAAAAGCTAAGTTTATTACTCCTGTAGTAGGTGGAATCGGCCCTGTTACGGTTCTTATGTTGATGTTTAATACAATTAAGGCCCATCTAATTAGGCATAATAAGTTTTCTATTTTAGAAAAGTTAGAAAAGTTGGTGGAGGTTTGAATGTCTGGTCATAGTAAGTGGTCAACTATAAAGAGAAAAAAAGGTTCTCTTGATGCTAAGAGAAATAAGATTTTTACTAAACTAATTCGTGAAATAAGCATTGCTGTTAAGATGGGAGGAGGTGATATTGAATCTAATTCTAGATTACGACTTGCTGTTAATAAAGCCAGAGTTGCTAATATGCCTAAGGATAATATTGAAAAGGCAATAAAGAAGGGCATTGGGGATCATACAGGTGCTGAATATTTTGAACTTACTTATGAGGCTTATGCGCCCTATGGTGTAGCTTTAATAATTAAGTGCTTAACTGATAATAAAAATAGAACGGCAAGTGAGGTACGGAGTGTTCTCTCAAAGAGCGGTGGTTCTCTTGGTGCTCCAGGTTCTGTATCTTATATGTTTCATAAAAAAGGATTAATTTCTTATGGTTTAGATAAATATTCTGAAAATGAAATAATGGAGCTTGCATTAGAAGCTGGTGCAGAAGATATTTATAGTGAAGGGCCTCAGATAGAAGTAATAACAAGTGCTGAAAATTTTGAAGCTATTTCATCTATTTTGAGAACTAAGTTTGAGGAAGATATAGCAGAAATTGTTCTTATTCCTGAAAACAAGCTTTCTTTAAATAAAGAACATATGGATAGAGTTCTTGCTATTATTGAAAAATTAGAAGATTTTGATGATGTTCAAGAAGTTGTGCATAATTTAGAAATTGTTGATGAGATTGATTAGTTTATCATTGAATTTTTTCTGAAAGTTAATTATGAGAATATTAGGTATCGATCCTGGGCTTGCAAATGTTGAATGGGGAATTTTAGATAGGAAAGATAGTAAGTACATGTATGTTCAAGATGGAACTGTCATAACTCATCCTTTGATGTCTTTGAAAGATAGGTTAAAATTAATTTCTGATGAAATTATTCTTATTATTGATAATTTTAAACCTGATGTTGCAAGCATTGAAAATATTTATTTTGCTAAGAATAAAAAAACAGCTATGAGTGTGTCTGAAGCACGAGGAGCTATTATTTTAACTTTTGCTTTGAAAAATTTAGATTTTTATGAGTATACTCCAATACAGGTCAAGAATTCAATTTCTGGGTTTGGTAGAATTGCAAAAGTACAAGTAAAATATGTCATTCGTATTTTACTTGGAATGAAATCCGATTTTATTTTTACTAGTGATCATAGTAGTGATGCATTAGCGCTTGCAATTTGTCATGGTAATTATCATATTTTGTGAAATTTAATAAAAGAAATGAAATATATAATAATAATTTGGATATAAATAAGGTATGCTTGAGTTTTTATGTATTATAGTTTAAGTCTATGATCAATAAAATTTGTGGTAAAATTATAGAGAAACGAGAGTCTAGTATTGTCATTGTAGCACTTCCTTTTGAGTTTGAAATTTTAGTTAGTTCTTTTTGTAATGCAGAATTAGGGTTGCTAGAAGATGTTGAAATATTAACTTATCTTCATCTTAGAGAGGATGAAATTAGACTTTTTGGTTTTTTAAATGTATCAGAAAGAGAAGTTTTTGAAAAACTTATTAGTGTTGATGGAATAGGTCCAAAAGCGGCTTTAAGGATATTATCTGGAATAAAATATAATGAATTTAGAGATGCAGTTGAAAGGGAGGATGTTAAGCTTATTTCTAATGTCAAGGGTATTGGAAATAAAATGGCGGGTAAAATCTTTTTAAAACTTAGGGGAAAACTTATCAAAGTTAATAATGAGGCAAGTTCAGGTGTATTGAAATTTAAGGAGCTTGAGCAATCAATTGTTAATATGGGTTTTGATAGAAAATTGGTTTCAGCTGCTATGAAGGAAATTATGCTTATTGATGAATTTTTAATGTTGAGAGAAGTTGATCAAGAACAATTTTTGTTTAGAGAAATTTTAAGAAAGCTTTCAGGTTAGATTAGAGGCTTATAGGTGATTGTTTATTAAAGAGAGGGTGATTAGATGGATTTTGGAGGGGGAGCTAGGGTTTTAAGTTCTGACAAGAATTTTTTGTATGATAGAAATGAGAGTGAACTTAGGCCAAAATCCCTTAAAGATTTTGTGAAACAATCTCATATTAAAGAAAATTTGAATATTTTTATAAAGGCATCTAGAGATAGAAATGAAGCGCTTGATCATGTTTTTTTAAGTGGTCCTCCAGGGCTTGGGAAAACTACTCTGGCTAGTATTATTGCTTTTGAAATGAATACTACAATTAAGATGACTTCAGCTCCAGTTCTTGATAAGCCAAAAGATATTGTTGGTATTTTAACGACGCTTGATGATAAGAGTATTTTATTTATTGATGAGATACATAGGCTTAAACCCGTAATAGAAGAGATGCTTTATGTTGCAATGGAAGATTATAAGATAGACTGGATAATTGGACAAGGTCCTGCTGCAAGGACTGTAAGGATGCCAATTCCTAAGTTTACTTTAATTGGTGCTACTACAAAGCCGGGGAAAGTGGCGTCACCGCTTTATGCGAGATTTGGAATTTTATTTAGATTTGATCTTTATAATGAAGATGAACTTGTGAAAATAATACAGAGAAATTCGATTATTTTAAATATTGAATTGGAAAATAAAGCTGCCTGGCTTCTTGCAAAAAGTTCAAGAGGAACGCCTCGTATAGCAAATAGGCTTTTAAGACGGATGAGAGATTTTGCACAAGTTGGTGGTTATGATTTGATTACAGAGAGTATTGTGAGTTCTGGACTTGAAATGTTAAAAATTGATCATAAAGGACTTGATGAACAAGATAGAAATATTTTAAGGAGTTTAATACTGAAATTTAAAGGTGGACCTGTTGGTGTTGAAACTTTAGCAATTTCTGTTGGCGAGACAGCAGATTCTCTTGAGGATTTTTACGAACCCTATCTTATTTTAAAGGGTCTGATTGAGAGGACTAGCAGAGGACGCAAGGCTACTGATTTTGCATATTTTCATCTAAATTTGAATAAAAATAATCATGATGACTTAAATAATGGAGAAAATGGATACTAAAGAATTTTATTTTGATCTACCATGTAATTTAATAGCACAGTATCCGAGTGAGAAAAGAGGCTTATCAAGATTAATGGTGCTGGATCCTGGCAATCAGAAGATTTATCATAATGATTCAATAAACGATATTTTTAAGTATATTAATAGCAATACTTTTTTGGTTTTTAATGATTCAAGGGTTAGGAAATCGAGAATATATGCCAAAACGGAGCATGGAGGTAGTATTGAGTTTTTAATTCTAGATAGATTGTCAGGGAATAAGTTTACGTCTTTAATTTCTAAGGCTAAAAAACAGAATATTGGCAAAGTCTATATGTTTCCTCAGAGTTTATTGGCTCAAATAATTTCAAAAACAGGTAATGAATTTATAATTAAATTTAATAAGTGTGTGAATGAGTCTTATTTTGAACAGCATGGACTTATTCCTTTACCACCTTATATTAAGAGAAACTATGATAGAAAGGATGAGGAGCGTTATCGAACGATTTATTCAAAATATATTGGTTCATCAGCATCAGCTACAGCAGGGTTACATTTTAGTGAGGAACTTTTTTCTAAATTGGATGAAAATAATATTGAATACGATTTTATTACACTTCATGTTGGGCTTGGTACTTTTCTTCCTGTAAGAACTAAGACAATAGAGGAACATAGAATGCATTTTGAAAGTTTTTCAATAAAAAATTCTGTAGCGCTTAGACTTGAGGAGGCAAAGATTTTAGGTAAGAAGATTTTGGCTATTGGAACTACTACTCTTAGAGCATTGGAATCTGCTTATGATAAGCAAAGAGGTTTTGTGAGAGGTGAACAAAAGACTAATCTTTTTGTTTACCCAGGTAAGGGATATGAATTTAAGTTTGTTGATATGCTTTTTACAAATTTTCATACACCAGAATCAACTCTTTTAATGTTAGTCTCTTCATTTGGTGGTAAAAATTTTGTATTTAATGCTTATAGGGAAGCTGTAAAAATGAATTATAAATTTTTCTCTTATGGTGATGCTACTTTATTTTTAAATCATATGTAGATATTCATGGTTAATTATTTTACTATTTATTTAATAATAATTAGATACATCTTGAAAGGAGAAGGTATATGATGTCAGTTTTTCAAAAAGAAAGATATAAATATATTCCAAAACTGCCGAAAATTTTGAAAAATGATTTTCAAAATATTAGTGTGGTTTTTGGTGAAAAAACAGAAGCCCTTGAGGATAGAGATGCTTTAAGAGAAATTTTTAAAAATACTTATGGGTTTCCAGTTGTAAATTTTATCCAAGGTTCTTCAAATGTGGATTTTACAAGGGTTTTAAATGTAGGAGTGATTCTCTCTGGTGGACCTGCTCCTGGAGGGCATAATGTTGTTGCTGGCATTTTTGATGCGATAAAAAAATCTAATCCGAATTCAAAAATTTTTGGGTTCAAAGGTGGACCTTCAGGTTTATTAGAGGATAAAAAAATTGAGATTACACAAGATTTAATAGATTCTTATAGAAATACAGGGGGGTTTGATATTGTATCTTCTGGTCGAACTAAAATAGAGACCGATACTCAATATAAACAGGCTTTGTCAGTTGTTCTTAAAAATAATCTTAATGCTCTTATTGTTATTGGTGGAGATGATTCAAATACCAATGCGGCTTTATTGGCAGAGTTTTTTAAGAAAAAACGTCATGATATTCAAGTTATTGGTATTCCAAAAACAATTGATGCTGATTTGAGAAATGCACATATTCAGATTTCGTTTGGATTTGATTCTGCTACTAAGACTTATTCTGAAATGATAGGCAATTTATGTCGTGATGCTATGTCAACTAGGAAATATTGGCATTTTGTGAAGCTTATGGGAAGAAGTGCATCTCATGTTGCTCTTGAGTGTGCATTAAAGACACGTCCTAATATCTGCATTATATCTGAAGAAATTTTAGCAAAGAAGAAAACTTTATCGGCGCTTGTAAGAGACATAACTTCTGTTGTAGTCAAACGTTCTTTGAAAGGATATGATTTTGGAGTTATTATAGTACCTGAAGGTGTTATTGAATTCATTCCCGAAATTAAATCTTTGATGATTGAGTTGTGCAGCATATTTGACAGTAATGAAAGTGAGTTTAAGGGATTAGATGTTGAGGATGTACGAAAAATTTTTATCTCTAAGCTTAGTGGTTATATGAGGGAAGTATATGTATCTTTGCCTTTATTTATTCAAGTTGAACTTGTAAATTCTGTTTTAGAGAGAGATCCCCATGGTAACTTTAATGTGTCAAGAGTTCCTACTGAGAAACTATTTATGGAAATGGTTAATGTTAGATTAGAAGAGTTGAGAAAGATAGGTGAATATAGTGGTAAATTTGTTCCTATTAATCATTTTTTTGGCTATGAGGGTAGAAGTGTTGCTCCTTCCAATTTTGATAGTGATTATTGTTATAGTTTGGGATATAATGCTGCAATCCTTGTTTTAAATGGCTTAACAGGTTATATGTCTAGTATTAAAAACTTAAATAAAAATGCTACTGAATGGCTTGCAGGTGGAGTACCTTTAACAATGATGATGAATATGGAAGAGAGATATGGTGTTGCTAAACCAGTTATTAAGAAGGCCCTTGTTGATTTGAAAGGAGCACCTTTTAATGAGTTTGTGAAAAATCGTGAAGAATGGGCTGTGAATAATTTATATGTTTTCCCAGGACCTATTCAATATTTTGGTATTTCTGAGCTTGTTGATGAAATTACTTTAACATTGAAATTAGAATTGGAAAATTAAAATATTGATGATTAGATTTTTGCTCTTGCTTTTTAATGTTTTTATTCTTTATTCAAATTCTTTGGATTATTATAAATTTTCGCTGCGAGATAAAATTTCCTCCAGCGAAAATAATATTGATTTTAGTAGTGAAGTTTTTGTGAGGCTTAAATCTGATGATGATTTTTTTTATAAAGATGTTCAAGAAAATAAAGATTTAAACATAGAAAAAACTATTAATTTTAATTGGGGTAAGAAATTATTTAGATTTTCAGCAATAAGTGTTGGCACTTTTCCTATAGCGTTATTTATAGGTTTGTATTGTTTTGATTTATCTTATTATTTTAATAATATGGATGGGAAAAATTTTCCATATCCTTTTTCAAGTGGTTTTGGGCTTTCAAAAGATGAAACTTTTAAAAAATTTATGATTTCAGCATCAGCTGGTTTAGCAATATCTTTAATAATTGCCTTGATTGATTGTTTTGGTTATTAGATGAAAAAATTTCAAAAAGAGTTTATTATAAGGAAAGATTCTCAAAGACTGGATATTTATTTATCTGAAGATTTATGTCTTTTTACTAGAAGTCAAATTAAGAAAAGAGAGGTAAAAGCTTTTAGATATCATGATGGTGTTTTTGTTGCGATAAAATTATCAAGACCCGTTTTTGTGGATGATAAAATATTAATAGAGTTTAATGAAGAAATTAATTTAAGGGAATATTTAAGACCTTTGAATTTGTCTATTAGTATTCTTTATGAAGATATAAATGTCATTGTTGTGGATAAACCCCAAGGTATTTTAAGTCATCCTGGTATATCTAGCTTGGAGAATACTGTTGTAAATTTTCTTTTATATCATATCTCGGGTTTAAGAGATAGTTTTCAGGAGGATAAAATTAGACCCGGAATTGTACATAGGTTAGATAAAGAAACATCTGGTGTGATGATTTGTGCTAAAAATTTGAAAACTTTAAATTTCTTATCTGGACAGTTTAAGGAAAGATTTGTGAAGAAAGTTTATATTGCAGTTGTTAAAGGAAATTTTAAAATTGATTCTGGTATTATTGAGACTTTTATAGATAGAGATAGACATGATAGAAAAAGATTTAGCGTGCATGATAATAGGGGAAAGAGAGCATTAACTGAGTATAGAGTATTGGCTAGTATAGGCAATTATTCCTTGGTAGCTTTAAAGCCTAAAACAGGACGTACTCATCAATTAAGAGTTCATATGAAGCATTTAAATCATCCAATATTAGGAGATAGTATTTATGCTAGATTGGATAAAGAGTTTAAAGAAATGTCTTTGATGCTTCATGCTTTCAAACTTGAAATTAATATTGAAGAATGTTCTTTGAAAAAATTTATTTCAGCATTTCCACAAAGATTCATTGATTTTTTGTCGATATTTTATGATAAAGAGACGTTAAGTATGCTTGTTAATGATTTTATTGTGTTTTTAGATAAGTTTTAAGTTGTAGTATCGTATTTATTTATAATTGGTGATTCAATAATTTTTTTTCCTCCAGTTATTTCATTTGTGTTGAGTACTGTAATAAAGCAGTTAGGGTCAACTTTTTGAGAAATATATTTAATTCTGGACATACGCATTGTAGGAACTACTATGAAAACTATAGTTTTATCGTTTCCAGCCCAAGCACCTTTTCCATCAAGTAATGTAGCTGCTACTTTTAATTTATTGGTAAGCAAATAAGATATTTCTTTTCCTTTATCTGAGATAATAAGTATTGCTTTTTGATTACCAAATCCTGTACTTGTCTTATCCGTCATTATAGCTGTTACAAATGAAGCAATTAAGGTGTAAAGGGCAATTTCAATATTGAAAAATACAGCTGCAATTAGTAATATTGCAAGGTTAAAGAGGAAATTTGTAGTTCCAATGCTAATTGAATATTTTTCTTTAATTATCATGGAGACAATGTCTGTACCACCTGATGATCCCTTTGCTCTAAAGATTAGACCAAGTCCAAGACCTGATATTAGACCTGCTAAAATTGATACAAGTATCATATCATTTATTTGCATTTTGTATTGTAAAAATTGTGAATAATTGACTATGAGTGAATATAAAGCCATTGCGATCCAGCTTTGAATTACAAATGTTATATTTAAGAACTTGATTCCAATAATGAATAAAGGAATGTTTAATATGAAGATTGTAAGTCCTAGATTAAAGTTTAAGAGGTAATGCAGCATAAGTGCAATTCCTGCAATGCCACCACTTAAAAGTCCGTGTGGTATGTATAGAATGTTTGTGGATATTGCCATTAAAAGTGAACCAGTTGTTATTTGCAATGTGCTAATCAGTATTAATTTTGGATCTTTGAGAATATTCTTTAGCTGTTTTCTCAGTATTTTTAATATAATGAACTTAATCTTTTGTTTTGTTCTAGTCCATTTATTCCTTTTTTTTTTCATTTTTTTATTACTTACTCTTTAGTATAAAATCATTGATTTACTTGAATTTTATATTAATTTTACTAAAAAACAATTCAATTTTATTGCATTTATTTCTTTTTTTTTGATATTATTGTTTTATAAAAGATATGATTGTTAATTATATAAAGCTTATATGCTTGATGGTTTTTCTCTTTTTTTATATTTGGTTCTTTATTGTTTTAAAGATGAAAAGAACTAATTTGGTATTACTGGAAAAAATTAAAAATGGTGCAAAAATATTAGATATTAGATCTCCTAAAGAGTATAGTAAATCTCATTATGCAAAATCAATCAATATTCCTTTTAAGGATTTGTTTGCTAAAAAAGATAAGTTAGGTAATATTGAAACTCAAATAATAATTTATGGTAAAAGTTTTAACAAATCTATTGAGGCTAAGAAAATTTTAAAAGGATTAGGCTTTAATAATGTATTTGTTGCAGGAACTTTAAAAAATATGCCTAAATTGCCTAGTTCTAAAGAAGAGGTTAATGGTTAAGATTATCGGAATAACAGGTGGATCTGGGAGTGGGAAAACTACAGTTGTTAATAAAATTAGTGAAGTTATTCCTGAATTTGTTCTTATATCGCAAGATAATTATTATAAAAGTGTAGGTGATTATGAATATGAATTTTTAGATGTTAATTTTGATCATCCAGATGCTTTTGATAACAATTTGTTTTATAAGCACTTAAAGAAACTAAAAGAAAATAAGTTAATTCATATGCCTCTTTATGATTTTATTAATCATAAAAGAAAAGATGAAACCGTTGAAATAGTTCCAACCCCTGTTGTTATTGTTGAAGGTATTATGATTTTTGTTGAAGAGAGAGTGCGCAATTTGATAGATTTAAAGATATATATTGATACGCCTAACGATATTAGATTTATTAGGAGACTTGAACGAGATATGTCTAAGAGAGGGCGTACATTGAAATCCGTTATTGAACAGTATTTAAATACTACTAGGGCAGGATATTATAGGTTTATAGAACCTACCAAGGAATATGCTGACCTTATTATTCCTGAAGGAGGACATAATGATAAAGCCCTTTATGTTCTCTCATCTTTCTTAAGGACTCTTGGGAAAGAGAGTTCAGGTTTTTTTTAAAGCAATGAAATTGGGTAATAATCTATTTCAATATACGTATCTCTCGTTAATTTTATTTTTTCTTTTGTGTAACGTATTAGCTTTTCAAGTAAATTGAATGATTTTGATAAATATATTATGTTATACCTATAGTGTTTGGATATTTTTGACATGGGTGCTTTTGATGGGCCAATATATTCGATTTTATCATTTAATAATTCTTTAGATATTTCAAAAAATTCTAAACATTTATGTCTAGCAGCTTCTTGTTTTTTACTTTTAACTACTATTCTAATAATTTTTTTAAAAGGAGGGTAATTTAATTCTTTTCGAATTTTTATTTCTTCTTTATAAAATTCTTCATATTTGCCCTCATATGCGTATTTTATAGGATAATAATCCGGATTTTTTGTTTGAATAATAATTGTGTTATCACTTTGGAATCTTGCAGCTCTGCCTAGTACTTGTGAAATTATTGCAAAAATTCTTTCACTACTTCTAAAATCAGGTAAACCCATTCCAATATCTGCATTAATGATACCTAGTGTTTTGATCTGTTTAAAATTAAAACCTTTTGCAATGATTTGTGTTCCAATTAAGATATCTAATTGTCCATTTTCAAATGCATTTATTGATTGAATAATTTCTTTTTTATTAAGATCAGAGTCTGTTCTTGCTATTCTTGCATTCGGCAAAAAATTTTTTAATTCTCTTTCAATAAATTGAATCCCATATGTTTTGTATATGATGTCTTGTGAGTTACAATTAGGACAATTGTTTATTATTTTTGTTTTGTAATTACAGTAATGACAGATGAGCTTATTTTCGCTTTTATGGTAAATTAAATTGAAAGAACAATGTGGACAGTAAATTATATATTCACAGATCTTGCATTCAAGTGTTTTTGAATATCCTCTTTTATTGATAAATATTAGTGCTTGTCTTTTATCAATTAAACTTTTTTGTATGCTGTAAAGCAATTCTGAAGATATTATTTGGCGTTCTTTATTCATGTCTATTATTTTAAGTTCTTTGAATGTTCTTTCAAAAAATTTATTTTTTAAAACCATTTTTTTTATTTGATTATTTTCCATAGCAAGATATGCTTCAAGTGATGGCGTTGCACTTCCCATTACAAATTTGGCATTAAATGTGCTTTGTAGAAAAAATCCTATGTGTCTTGAATGAAATCTTGGAGTATTTTCAGATTTATATGTGTATTCATGTTCTTCGTCCATTATTATTAACCCTAAATTCTTAAATGGCAACATTAATGCGCTCTTAACACCAATTATAATTAAATTTTCTCCATTCTTGACTTTATTCCATATTAAGGTTTTCATTGAATTTGATACTTTTGAGTTATATTCATAGACTTTATTTGTACTTAGATTTGATTTGATTCTTTGAATTATTTGATAGCCCAGAGAAATTTCGGGAATTAAGAAAATTATTTGTTTTTTTTGTTCCAAATAGCTTTCGCATAGTTTAATAAATATTTCTGTTTTTCCAGAGCCGGGGACACCAAATAAGTAAAATGTATTTTGTATGTTTGATTCAATAATTTCTTTATAAATATTATTTTGTTCGTCATTTAATTGAATGGGTAGTTTATAGCTTAAATTTTTATTGTCATTATTTTTTATTTCTTTATTTGAAGTTGAAATTTTAGGTAATCCACAAAATAGAGTTTCTCCAAATCCAGAAAATGTTTTTTGACTAATCCAGTGTGCAAGATTGATGTTATGTTCTATTATTATTGCATTCTCGTCAATGACTTTTATTATATCTTTTATTTCAAACGTGAAATTTTCCCTAAGTTCTTCCTTGGCATATCTTTTAATTATTATTCCAATTGTGTCTTTTCCATTAAAATTTGTTATTACTCTTATTCCTGTTTTTAATTTTAAGTTGTACTTATAAAAAAAAAGTCTATTTACGGGAATATTAAACGCAATTTCATAGTAAAAATTGTGTTCTGAGTTTTTATCCATATTTTATTATACCTTTTATGATTTTTAAGTCTTGCCAGATTTCTTTTTTGAGTTCTGGATTTGTTAATTGGTTTTTAGGGAGATATGTAAATACTATTGGAATTCCTTTAAAGTTTAATTCAAATCCTCTCACAATTTGGATTCTTAAGTGTTGGTTTAAGAATAATGCTACCTCTTCACATGCAAGAATTGCTTTAGGTTGTTGGTTGTTAATCTCTAATGTTAAAGTGTTAGGATTATCTATTATTTTGTAATTTAATATTTTAATACTTTCACACCATTTTTTTACTATTATTTTTGCATTTTGATTTAGATGTTTTTTATCTATATATATTATTAATAAACTTTTTTTGTCATTTTTATTTATTTTGTATCCTATTGATTTTATTAATCTATTATTTTCTTTTGTATCTTTTTGTTCTGTGTGTTTTAAAATTTTTATGTTTCTAGCTTTAATTATTTGATTTTTGAGTTTCTCAAATTCTTCTTGTTTGCTATAAATATTTTCCGATATATTGTTTTTAAGTATTCTGAGAAGTATCAATTTTTTAAGCAATTTGCTTTTATTCATAAAAAACCTTATCTAAAAATAAAGCTTTAGCAGGTGCTGTTTTTCTTGTAAATTTTCTATTTTTTGAGTTTAAAATTTTTTTAAAAGTATCAACAGGTTCATTTTTTATCTCTATATCGATCATTGCTCCTACTATTGATCTTACCATTTTCCATAAAAATGAGGATCCTATTATTTCAAAGATTATAAATTTATTTTTTTTCTTAAATCTAGCAGAATAAATTTCTTTCAATTTTGAGTTTGTTTGGTCTCTTTTGCATGCAAAGGTAGTAAAATCATGTATTCCAATTAGCATTTTAGCCATTTCATTTAGTCTATTAATATTTAATTTTTTCTTTACATAATAAGCCTGATATCCTTCCCAAGGATAGTGTTTTTCATTGTTGAGTATATAATAGCTATATTTTCTTCCCTTGGCATCAAATCTAGGTTGAAATTTATCTTCTACATACTTTAATTTTATTATTCTAATATCATCCTTTAATAGGGAATTTATAGCTGTCTTTAGATTTTTAAGCTTAATATTTATTTTTATATAAAAAGATATTATTTGTCCTCTTGCATGTACTCCTTTATCTGTTCTTCCTGCTGAATGAATTTTAATCTTTGTTTTACTTATTTTCTCTAATACCTTTTCAATTTCTCCTTGAATTGTTGGTTTTTTTGGTTGGATTTGAAATCCATAATATGATGAACCGTCATATGTTATTTCTGCAAGTACTTTTTTCATTTATTTAAAAGTTTTTATTTCTTTTGAAATTTTAAAATAAACTTCTTTTATTTTATTTAAAAGTATTGAAGGTTTTTCTTTTGATGATTTTCCCATTCCGGTTATTTTAGATAGTAGAGTTTTTATCTCAGTTAATTGATTGTATCTGTATTGTTTATCTTCTTTATTACCATAAAAATATTCTAGTAAACTTGATAGGTATAAAACACTGTCATATCCATAATTTTTATCTGTATCAGGACCAAATACTATTTCAGCGTTAATTGGTTCTGAATTGTTTTGCTCTTTTTCGATTGTTAATTTATAAAGGTATGCTGCTTTATGATAAAATATTTTTTGCAAATAGTTATAGTTTTGATTTGGATATTCTTTGTCTAGATCTTCAAAAATCCATGCCGATCTTATTGCACATTTTGCTTGATTAAAAGTTGGATTATGAGTTTTATCCAGATGTTCATAACACATTATAGCAAGGATATAACTAGCAGCTCCTTCTTGAAGTCTTCTTGGTTCATTAAAATTTAGGTTGTCTTCAAAAATTGAGTTTATTTCTTTACGTTCATCAGTACGGATGATTAGAATTTGTTTTATTCTGTTGTTAATAAGTGCTATTGCATTGAACTCATTTGGGAATGCAGCCAGATAACAATTGGGACATACTGTTATTGAATATATCCTGGGATAAATGTTGCCATATTTTTCATTTTTTATATACTCTCTCTTTAAATCAACTTTTAACTCCCCAGCTATTAATCTGCTACTTCCTGTTAATAGTTCTTCTTTCCTAAATTTGTGTTTGCATAAAGGACATTCAATTTCGTATTTTGTCAAATATGATATTTTTTTCATAAATTAATTCTCTACTATTACAAACGCAATAGCATACTCCCTTTCATGTGAAATTGTCAAGTATAATTTTAGGTTCATTTGGTTAATCAAAGTTTTAATATCATTGTGTAACTTAAATATTATGTTACCTTTTGGTAAGCTTATAATTTCAATGTCTTTAAGTGAATATTTTATTTTGATATCTATTAGTGGGCTTAGCGCTTTAATTAATGATTCCTTTGCTGAAAATTTACCAGCTAAACTTTCTAAAGCCCCTTGTCCTTTCATTTCTGAATTTTCAATTTCTCTTTGTGTAAAAAATCTTTCTAATTTTTTTCTATTTTGTAAAAAACTATTAAATCTTGTAACTTTGATTATATCACATCCTATTGATTTCGTCATTTTATTGCTCTGTTGGGATTACTTCAATCTTTATTGTTTTAGGTTCATATTCATACACTTCTATGCCATTAGTGTTATTTTTAAGTATTATATCTGTGTTAATATTATAAATTCCAGGAGTTGCAATTTGACTTAAATCGAGATTGAGATTAATATTTTTGTTAGCTATATGCATTTTAATTATCTTTTCTGAGAGTCCGCTTCTTATCTTAATAAACATCTCATTTTCTGGGTCTAGGATTTTTTCTTTGTTTTTTATTTCCAGTCCATTTTTTAGGTTATTGAAAATTAAATTTGGGTTTTTTATTGTTGTATGTATATATTTTTTACCTAGTGTAATATTGACTATTACGTGATTTTTGTCAAGAGTTATTAGTGGGTTTGGAGAGATTACTTCTAGGTGTTCTGAAATAAATACAGTATTTATATCGAGTTCTTTTATTTTGGTTTTGATTGACTTTGTTGTCTTGATTACTTTTTCAGGACCATGTATTTTTAATTTTTCAGGTACTATATTATATTTGGCAATGAAATATTCCCCTTTACCCTCTTTATCCTCTTTTTCAAGTAATTTAAATTTGGGTTCAACTTTGACTAATTTTGAGATTTTTTTATCAATGTTTAGTGTAATTTTATTTTTTGAAAGCTTATATTCAACAATAGGTATGGGATTAAAGTTTTTGATCTTTATTGGCAGTTCATATTCACCAGCTTCTTTTATGTTATTGGCTTCAACTAATAAGGTTATTCGGTCAAGATCTAAATATTTTAAGTCTTTTTTGTTGATTTTGACTGTAAGTAACAATTTATTAAAATCAGGTATTTTACCTAGTGTAACTTCATCTTCTAATAAAATATTAAATTTTTTTTCTATTGTGATTGATTCTATACTATTAAAGTAAGATGTCGTGAACATAATAATAGCTATTAGGATAGAAATAGCTTTATTTTGCCAATCTTCAAATAATAATTTTATTATATTCATAAGTTTTTTAGTTATAATCATTATTCATTCTATTAATGCAAGATTTAATTTTTTTTTGATTTCATTTAAGCTTAAATTATATTCTAATTTTCCGTTTTGTGTGAGTGAAATAGAACCAGTTTCTTCAGATGTTATTATTGTTATTGCGTCTGAATTTTCAGAAATTCCAAGCCCTGCTCTGTGTCTTGTTCCAAAGGTTTTGCTGATAGATTCGACATTAGATAATGGTAGAAAAGAACTAGCATAAACTATTTTGTTATTGCTAATTATTACTGCTCCATCATGTAAAGGTGTTTCATAATCAAAAATTGATATTAATATTTCATTAGATATAATTGAATCTAATTTTATGCCTTTATTTATTATTTGATCTAATTGTATTTTTTTTTCTATGCAGATTAAGCTACCAGATTTATTTTCTGATAAATGTTTAACTGCTTTTATTATCTCGACAATAGTTTTGGTAGTTTCTTCTTTGTTATTTGCAAGTTTAAAAGATAAATTAAAATTTCCAATTTGCATAATTATTTTTTTTATTTCTTGATGAAATAGTATAAGCATTGCAATTGGCAATATGTTTGCTATGTAATTTAATAGCCAATTTATTGTGTATAAGTTGAAATAATAAGATACGATACCAATAGATGTAATGATGATCATTCCTTTGAGTAAATTTACAGAATAAGAATTAATGACATTTTTATAGATATAATAAACTAAAATGCTGATTAAACTTATATCTAATACTTTAGATGTAATATCTTTTATTTGATTTATACTACTTATATCTATCATAATCATTTTTATTCAATATATACTTATATATGGTATTATCTTACCATATATAAGTATATATTATAATACGAGTTAATGTTGATTTAAATTTATTTTTTGTTTATGGGTAGAAAAGAAAAGATTATAGCTTTGATATTTGATTTTGATGACACTTTAATTTATGGTAATATGCAACAGGTACTTTTTGATGAGTATAATGTTGATGCTAGTTTATTTTGGAGTGAAGTTGAAAATTTATCTATTACTTATAATAAAAATTATTGTAATATCATTGCTAATGAAATGATATATTTGTCACATTTTTTAACATATGTCAGGGAAGGTATTTTTAAAGGTTTAAATAATAAAATATTATTTGAATTGGGCTCAAAATTGAGATTTTTTGAAGGAGTTCTTTCTTTGTTTAAAGAAATCGATGAAATAAATCGAAGTTTAAAGAAGTCAGCTACTGTGATAAATATTTATGTTGTTTCAAGTGGTTTTAGGCAGATGATTTTGGGAAGTAGTATTGCTCCTTATGTTACTAAGGTTTGGGCTTGTGAATTTATAGACACATACCTTATGCCTTTTTATCAGAATTTAGATAATAAATTTTCAGAAAATGTTGTTTTAAGTAGCGTATGTTATTTCGTAGATCATACAATAAAAACCCGGGTAATTTTCGAGCTAAATAAGGGATCTTATGATAAAATTAATAAGAGGATTCCTAAAGGTAGAAGAGAGATTCCTTTTGAAAATATGTTTTATATTGCAGATGGTTTTAATGATATTCCAGCCTTTGAAATTTTGAATAACAGCTTAAATCATTATAAAAATACGTTGACGGTTTATCATGGCAATGATGAGAATGCTAAGAGGCTAGTTAAAGAGAAAAGAGTAGGGGATTTAGCCGAAGCTAATTATAGTAAGGGAACTAAGTTATATAATTGGATAATGGAAAAGATTCATTTAAATATATAAATTGATTTTAAATTTTGGCAAATATTCGTGAGTGAATATTGATTTTGTTTTTAAATATTTTTCATAATAATTAAGATATATTGAAGGAGCAATGAGATGTCTTTAGAGCTAAAATCAACTGATAGATTAAAGTTTGTTAAATTACAGTCTGTGTTTTATGTTGTAGCTTTGATTGTAATGTTAATTGCTATTTTAAAAATAGCACAAACAATATTTAAACCTTTAGCTATTGCGGTGGTTCTTGGGTTTTTGGTATATCCCATTTATACTTTTCTTAAAAAACTAAAGATCCCAAGAGTTTTAATAGTTTTTGTAATTTTTTTTGTTCTTTTTCATTTTCTTATTTGGTTTTTAGTTTTGTTTATTATAGTGTTACTGTATTAATTGATCAATTACCTTATTATCAGAAGCAGTTAATTTTTATTATGGTAGATATTCTTGAAAAATATAAGTTAGATAGTGATATTATTAGCAATATAGATTTTTCTAAATATATTTATCCTTTTTTAACTCGGATATCTAATGAGATTATTGGATTTGCAAGTAGTTTGGTTGTATTATTTTTATTGTTATATTTTTTACTATCAGAAATACACATTTTTGATATCAAGGTTAAAAATGCTTTTAAACAATCTGTTTCGAGTATATTTATTGAGGCTTTAAGTACAATAAATAATCAGATTAGTAAGTATCTGGGAATAAAGCTCTTTGTTAGTTGTCTTACAGGGTTTTTAGTGTTTATAGGTTTAAAGTTGTTTGGACAAGATTTTCCTCGTGTATGGGGGGTTCTTACATTTGTTTTTAATTTTATTCCAAGTATAGGTTCAATTTTGGCGGTTTTTTTTATTGTGATAGCTGCTTTAGTACAGTTTTATCCTAATTTAAATTTGGTTTTTTATATATTTATATATAATACATTTGTTCAAATGTTGATTGGGAATATTCTTGAGCCTAAGATGCAAGGACATAGGCTTGATCTTTCTCCTTTTTTACTGCTTTGTTTTCTTTTCTTTTGGGGATGGCTTTGGGGTATTGTGGGACTTTTAATAGCCTATCCTTTTACAGTGATTATAAAAGTAATAGTAGATAATATAGTGTGTTTAAAACCTTTTTCTGTGTTTTTAAGTGGTTCAAAGATCTTAAGTGTTGATAATAATAAGGAGAGTTAGGTTTGCAGAGAAAAGTTATGCTTACAGGGGATAGACCTACAGGCTCTCTTCATTTAGGGCATTATGTTGGGTCTATTGTTAATAGATTAAAGTATCAGGAGGAATATGAGACTTATATTATTATAGCGGATTTGCATACTCTTACTACAAAACCAGATTTAAAAAGCATTAATGAAATATCTGTTAATGTTAGAGAAATGGTTTTGGATTATTTGGCGTGTGGGATTAATCCTGAAAAAGTTAATATCTATTTGCAATCAGCTATACCTGAGCTTTTAGAGTTAAATTTAGTACTATCAATGATTGTAATGGTTAATCGTTTGCAAAGGATTCCTAGTATCAAGGACATGAGTATTGCTGCTGGACTATCTGAGATTCCTTATGGACTTTTGGGTTATCCTGTTCTTATGAGTGCGGATATTTTGATGACAAAGGCTAATTTAGTTCCAGTTGGACGTGATAATGAGGCTCATATTGAACTTACAAGAGAACTTGCTAGGAAATTTAATTATCTTTATGGAGATTTTTTTCCAATCCCTGAAGCTGTCTTTACAGATTCTCAGGCTCTTGTGGGAATTTATGGCAAGGTTAAGATGAGTAAAAGTTTTGGTAATGCGATATTTTTAAGTGATGATGAGGAATTATTGCGTAAGAAAGTTATGTCTATGTTTACAGATCCAAAAAGAGTGAGAGCAGATATACCAGGAGAAGTTGATGGTAATCCTGTTTTTATTTATCATGATCTTTTTAATAGTAATATTGATGAGCTTTATGAGTTTAAAACTAGGTATAGGAAGGGTACAATTGGAGATGTTGAAGTTAAAGAGAGGCTTTTTGAGGTTTTAAATCAATTTTTAATACCAATTAGAGAGAGAAGAAAATTTTTTAAAGCTAAAAAGGGTTATATTGATGAAATAATATTTGAAGGGACAAGTAAAACTAGAAAAGTTGCAGTAGAAGTTATAAAAAATGCTAAAAATTTGATGGGTATATCAAAGACGTGGGATGGGGTTAGAAGAAATGTAGAGAAAATTTTAAAAAATAATCCAAGTATGTAAGTTGTACCGCGTAATTAACCATAAGAAATCAATTTGTTTGAATTTTGTGTCATAATTTCTGTATGTTAATTAGGTTAAAGAGTTAGCCGAGTGTATTAAATCTGTATGAAAATCTAAGAGAGGATATAGTAAATCATTATGTTCAGATATGACCTCACTTAATACTCTAAATATTGGTTCCGTTTTTGAGCCACGGAACCATAAACTAGCAATTATTTCATGTTTATTATTTTTAAATAAAACTTTAAGCCCTCCTGATGAGTCACCTGTTCTAGATAGAGTTTGTTTAATACCCTCATAATTTATAATTTCATAATTATGTATTGGTAGTTTTTGTAATACGGTATTATTGTTGAATTCTTTTTCTAATAATTTTTCATAGTTGGTTTTTAGTATTTCTTGATTTTTTGCTTTTATTTTAAGCATGGCTTTTTCTGATGATACTTCTACATTGCTATAAAAATTGATTGTCTTTAATATGTCCTCAAGAGTATAGTGTTCATTATATGAATTATTAGATATTGAACACCATATTTTGTAAAGATTTTTGATTTTAAGCAATTTTATGATGCTAAAGAGAGTTGTTAGTGGGTCTCTTACTTTTGAAGGGTATGTAATATTTCCCCCATTTGATCCTTCTCCCAAAATTTTTACTATTAATCCTTTATTTCGTAAAAGGTCAGCCATTTCTGTTAAGTTAGCTTCACCAACTTCCACTCTATAAACTTTTGTGTTAAATAACGAGGCTATTTTTTCAATGTTTAGTGAGGTTGCATCATTAACTACGACAGCTAAATTGTCTTTAATTCCCGTATGGTAAAGATAGCTAAGCTCTGAGAGTACTGAGAGTGCAAATATTTTTTGTGGTGTAATGATACTCGCTTGTTCTTTTTTTAAAATTGCGACCAAATTGCCTCTGTCTCCATCACAATCAGGGACATATCCTAATTTGAAAGAATTGTCATTCTTAAATTTTTGTTCTAATATTTGTTTGCACATGTTTAAAGATGTCCCTTCAGGAGTCATTCCATGTTTAAAGATACCAATTTCTGTGTTATGAAATTCCAATTTTATTCCCAAAGATTCAATCATTTCCCTATCAATTGAATTAATGCGAGAACTACCATTCATCTCTCCTATGATTCCTATAGGTTCTTTTTTTATAGTCTTTTTTAGTATGTCAATGTTTTTTTGATTATGTGTATCTGAATATATTATTTGTTGCATTAATGACTTATATGAGTTATAAGATTGTGTTTTATGTCTAGCCTGTGAAGTGATAATTGCTTCATATGTTTTTAATTGCATAGCATTGGTATTAAACTTTTGTAAGCCTGTTATTAGATTGTTTATTAAAGTTTCATTTTCAATGTTGGATCTGATCTGACGTATTATTTTATTTGTTTCATTTGAATTTAGCACTCCTCCATCATTTAATCCAATTTTAATGCCATTATATCCTGTAGGATTATGACTGGCAGAAATGTATATAAATCCTTTTGAATTTTGATTTTCTTTTGTATAGGCTAAGATTTCTGGTATTGGGAGTATTCCAAAAAAATTTACACTGTTATTATTTAAAATTAAGGTTTTAATTATTATCTCTGAGATTATATTTCCTGTTGCTCTTGAATCTAATCCAACATTGATGTATTTTCTTGGTTTATCTTTAAAATAATTTGATATTGTAAAGGTTATAAGAGCAACCAATATTTTGTCGTCATCATTTATTTCATATTCTATTGAATTTTCATTTTTTGATTTTGCAAATATCTTTCTAAATCCTGAATGAGAAAGTATCATTTCATTAATAGCATCTCTTAGATTTGTCATATTTAATGTATACCCTTTTAGCATATTTTTCTGTTCATTAGTATATTTTATTTAATATTTGTCTTTATTTGTAGTACTATGATTATAGTAACATATTCTATTACAATAGACATTATTTATTGCTTTTCTTATGTTTACTAAGGAAGCGTGTGGTTGAAGGTGTGTCTAGGGCTTCAGTGTTTGCGTTCTTAGAGAGAGTAGCAATTATTTGTATTAATCTTGCTTCATAGTTTTATATGTATAATCTAAGCTCAAATGTTTATTCTTGGCAAATTCTATACGATCATTATTATTCTTTATCTTAATATCAATACTAGATATTTCACCTTCAATTATTCTCTCTTTACTAGAGAGTAGCTTACGAATCCCTTCTTCCTTTTCTCCTTGACTTTTTTTAATACTTACAACAGTATACCTAAGTATACCTAATAGTATCTTCAAACATCAAGCTAAAAAAACTCTCAAAACTCATCCATGAACTTACAGATTTTGTTACAAGTCCTATAATTATTACATGAGAGAAATTGAGAATGCAACCAAAGAGAATAAGATTTTGTTTAATCAAAGGGATGAGCATTTACAATCTTTAAGGGATTTGCGTTTTAAACTTAGTAATTTGATTGAAATAACAGCTATAAATAATAATCGCATTAAAGCGGCTAATGTTTTGAATGGGACGTCTGTTGTTATTGCTAGTGATGATTATCTTAATATAATTTTTGTTTATTCATTACTATTATTGTCTGTATGTCTAGATATATTTTTAGCAATGGTATTTTGTATAATACAGAATGCTTATCATAAGTTTTACAAACAAAAGTTATTACACTCTGTTCCATTATCTACAAGAAGTAAGGTTAAAAAGGTACAAGGTAGTCGCATTCAGAGTGTAGGAGGGAATAAAAAACCGTCTAAAAGTGTTGATGAATCACTTGAATTTATTGCATCTAATTTAGAATATGATAATCGTACCATAAAGTCTTTGAGGGACATTAAGAGAGATACGAATTTATCGTATTATAGAATAAGGAATTATCTATCGGATTTAATGAATAGAGGTTTGGTTATAAGAGAGAAACAAAGATTGGTACTTAATGTTGATGATATGCTGAATAATAATAGTTAAAAGTTCTAATAGATTTAATATAGAAGTTATAATGAATATAAAAAAGGAGAATTTTAATGGTAAGAGTAAGTATAATGTTTTTTGTTGTGTTTGTGATAAGTTGTGGTTACAATGCAAAAATAAGAGAAGAAGGAAGTTTAGCTCAAAAATTATTTGGAGCTAGGTCAAATAAAATGGTCCATCCTCCTAGTGGTGTCGTTACTCCTCCTGATGTTCCTCCTCCTCCTGATGTTCCTCCTCCTCCTGATGTTCCTCCTCCTCCTGATGTTCCTCCTCCTTCAGGTGAACAAAATGATATAATTGTTGAGCCGATAGATTTCGATTTATTTTTAGAGGATCTAGAAAAACAAGAAGCAACAACGAAAGAGGAAGCTTTAAAACAATTTTATGAAGCAAGAGAAGAGCTTTATACATTTAGACATGATATTAAACGTTATGAACCTGTTAATCATGCAGGAAAAGGTTTTCCGTTTTTGGTCTTTGATAATATATTTGACGTAAGAGAATGGGGATATAGTTTCAATGAAGAAATTATTTATGCTTCTATGAGGTATCATCCTGCGCTTATTTATGCTGTAGCATTTGCAATATATACAATGTATCCCCCTCGTAGTGTTTCTGAGTCCGCTTATCGTAGTATGGATGCATCAGAGAGGTTGAGGCTATATAATCGATATCGGCCTGCTATTAGAGATTTATTGAATATGTTAGGCAGAATGTCATGTTCTACTTTATTTCCCTTAAGTGGTAAATTTGCGGAGCCGAGAAATCGCCTTATTTTTGACAAATATTCGACTACGGAAGAAGTTATAAATCTTACGCAGAAAGTAAGAGAATATAGTATCTTGATAGGTTCTGTATCGCATATTCTTCTTGTTCTGACAAATTATAATTTGTCGAAAGAAGAAATGACAGCAGAAAGATTTTACAAGGTATTTAATAGACTGATCAATAGTAAAAATGGTAATGATGCAGTTATAGAGGTTGAAAAAAGAGGAAAAGAGATTGGTGATTTGTTGCAAGAGATATTCTATAGAGGAGAAAAACTAGAATAGGAAGAAGAAATGAAAAGAATAGAAGAAAAGAATATGATGAAAAAGAGGAAGAATAAATAGAAAGAATGGGATAGAAGTAGTAAGCAATAAATCATTTAATGAATAAAGTTTTTGTTATAAGACATTTATAACAAAATGGGTAGCATGGTAAGAGAATGATTAAGTTTTTATATGTTATAATATGGATATTATGAAAATGTTGAGCATTTTTTGGGAAGGTAAGGTGGTGTTTATGAAACAAGTATTAATTTTAATGTTATTTTTTGTTTGTATTGTTGTTAGTTTTGCCCAAAGTTATGATGAGATTGCTTCTGATACTGTAGCTACTGAAGGTAATATGGATAACAAGTTGTTGATTTATGAACTTCATAAACAAAATACTTTAGTGCCTTTTTTATTGAATTTTTTTGTGGGTTTTGGTACAGGTTCATTCATGCAAGGAAATTTTACTGGTGGATTACTGATTTTAGGATTTGATATGTTGGGTGTAGGTTTGATTAGTGGTGGTATATATTCTCTTTCTCAATATAAAGGTATTGAAACACCAACGTTTGCATTATCTTTGGTGTCTTTAGGTGGAATTACTTTATTTATAACACGAATTGTTGAGATAATAAGTCCCTTTACATATGCGTCTAGTTATAATAGGAAACTTCGAGAAAAATTGGGTATATCTTTGGGAGGATTTAAGCCCCAATTTGAAGTAAATTTCAACGAAAATGCTGGTTTGTCGTTTGAACTTGCTTTTACTAAGAAGTATTGATTATAAAATGTAAAATAAAATTTGAGTATAGTTTTAATATGTTTACTTACGGTTACCTTGTAATAAGGTAACCGTATTGAATATGTAATTCTTAAATTTTTGTTGAAATTATGCTTTATTTTATAAAGTTGCAATATAATGACATATTATGATCCTTATACATCAATTAAATGAAATGTATATTATGGGACGCAAGGTAAGTTTATTATCAATAGTGTTTTTAGTTTTATTTATTACAAGTTGTAATCATGGTGAAAGTTTAAGAAATATTATCAGTAAGATTAGTAATGATGGTATTGTTGAGGATAATATTGGTAGCGTTCCCTTCAATAGAGATGGTAATAAGGTTTTGGAGCAAGATTTTGAACTTGATGAAATTAAGGAAGAAAATGTTAATGTAGGTCAAGAGGATATAATTTTTGAAGTTCAAAATGAGAAAAAAGATGAAATTGGTTTTAATATACCTTCTTTGGAAAATTTTGATAATGAATTTAAAAAATTGCAATGGTGGTGTGGATATAATGAAAAGACTCTGTCAAATCTTTATAAAATGTCCTTTGCGGCTGGAGATATGGTTGGTAAATTTTATGATATTTGGACTAAATCTATTGAAGAGTATAATAGAGCTGATAAGGCTTTGGATCAAGCTATTTCTGAACTTGCTCAAATTAAGAATTCTGTATCCGTTGAAGATAATAAGGATAATAGAATTTTTGATGCTGAAAAAAAATTGGATGTTGCTATTGACGCTTGGAAAAAAGCAGGAGAAGTTAAACAAAAAGCTGAGGAAGACTGTAGGGCTGCTGATGATTATGCCAGAAAGATTGAGGCAACCATTGAGGTTTTGCTTAGATCTTTAAAAAATATATAGGGAGAAGAATTGGAGGAAAAAGGATTAAAAGAAGAGATACAAGAATTATGGAATAGGTTAGAAAGTTTATTTCGATTTTATTTGTTTGGTTAGCTTTGTATAATGAATGATTTGATATCTAATTTTTCTTATTTCTTATACTAATAAAAACTAAATAT